>CAYILA010000001.1:0-87421 GCA_964364265.1 uncultured Candidatus Saccharibacteria bacterium
ATCTGCTTATTCAACTAGAAGCTGCTCGATCATCTCTGGCCTCAACGATTAGTACTCTAATAGAAGAGATGCTGGAAAAGCCGGCTGAAGGAGATTTGAAGCTGGACGATATCAAAATCAAAGCCCTTCTGCGCGCCATCAAACGCGGGTAACAAAAAATCCCTTTTGTGAAGTTGGGGATTTTTTGTTTTGGGTTGATTCGATTTTATAATTTAATATTGATTATTAAATTAAAGATCGAGGTTTTGACTTAGAAGAGCATTGAACCGTAGAGCGTGCCGGCGGTTAGAGAGAGTATGGCAACGATACTCATGGCAATAGCTTCGTATGTTTGGATGTTGCCGTGGTCGAACTGTTCGGTTCCGACGCGGGCGACATCTTTATGAAGCGGGTGAACATAATTCTTTTTCACAATTTCCTCCTAGATTAATTCCAGAATTAATTTTCTGAAATTACGCCATTGTATCATTTACAACACACTTTGTCAAGTCCAAAATACAAAATGTTGCAAAAATGAAGCTAATTACAACATTTATGTCAAGTTAATCAGCCTGCCTGCCCTGTCTGCCGACAGGCAGGCGGTAGGCAGGTTCGGGATGACTGCATCAGTCCATGGTGAGTGCATAAAGAGATTTCTCGGTTCTCCGCCGGCTGGCGGATCACTCGAAATGACAAAGGTGGGGTCGGATTGCCACGCTCTCGAGAACACCGCTCGCAATGACAAAATGAGAGATTAATATACGGTTGTACAATCGGCTTGCTCTGATATAATAGTTGTAAGCATATGGAGGGAAATACAAACTTAGTCCTAACCTTTTTTTCGTGGTGGTATGGCGAGGCCTTCGCCAAGCTTTTCGTATTCTTGGAGCGATTCGTCATCTACCTTGCCGATTTTTTCTCGGTTAAAGGATCTCTGAAAACCCTTCTCGCCCCATGGAAACGGGATCAGGAAAATACCGATAACTTGAGTATTCAAGAGAAATTTCAAGTAACGGTTCTCAACCTAACTTCGCGCTTGGTTGGAGCAATTGTAAAGTTATTAACAATCGGTCTCTTTCTAGTCGTAGCCGGATTCACAATCATCATCGAAACTACAATTCTAATTTGCTGGCTGGGTTGGCCGGCCTTGGTCGGATTCTTAATTTACTTTGGAATTAGAACTATTTTGGGTATCTAATGGAAAATACACGGATAAAACCAGAGGGGACGCTGATCAACCGAGCCGTAAAGCTGGATCGCTTTTTCAATAACACGGTGGCCCGCTTGATATTCCTTTTAATCTGGATAATGGGCATTGTCTCGGTGTTTTTCATTATAAAAACAATATTCGTCGATTCGGCTCCGGAGGCGACGACCGGACTGGGCTATGACCCTGGAGCGATCACGGTCAGCAACGCCAGCTCCGGCATTTATTACATTCTACTAGCGGTATTTTTGATCTATTGGCCGCTTCGCTCGTTTTACAAAGAGAAGGTCAGCTATCCGCACACTATGGAATTAAAAACGGCCAAGGAAAAATTGGAGAAAAACGAATCGATAAATTTATTTTCGCTTTTTTCATTCCAATTGGCTAAGGCAACCGCAAAGAGTCTCGGTTCAAAATCAACAACCAGGGATCTGGCGCTCGCAATCGCCGATTCACCGGATATGAATTTCATTCTGGTTCGACTGGGAATCAGCAAAAAAGAATTAACTTCCGCTCTTCGGGATTACAAGGGATCGGACAATGTTTTTGAAATACTCCAAGCAGCGCTCGATGTTGCCATTATCGAAAATCATCACCAAATTGAGGTTGGCGATGTCTTTGTCGTCTTATGCGAGAAGGACAAATTTTTCAATGTCTTAATCACCGATATGAAACTGGAGGCGGCCGATATTGCCCATGTCGTTTACTGGCAGACCGGAGTTATCAGAAAACAGCTCGAAGGCAGGAGATTTTTGGATCCCAGAAGATTCCGCCTGACAGGCGGATTCGGCCGGGATTGGGCATATGGCTACACTCCGCTTTTGAAACAATTCAGCCGTGACCTGACCGATGCAATCCGCAGCTACGGACTGGGTTTGGATGTTATCGGTCGGGAAAAGGAGATTACGGAAATTCAGGAATCGATGCTTCGCGAAAACGGAGGCAGTGTCGTTTTGGTCGGGGAGCCGGGGGTCGGGAAAAGAACAACCGTTTTGGGTTTGGCCAATAAAATGGCTTCAGGCGAGAGCGACGAACAGTTGGCCTATAAACACCTGGTGGAGATTAATATCGAGGCGCTTCTGGCCGGTTTCAAAAATTCAGGCGATCTGATTGAGAGATTAAGCTCGCTGTTCAACGAGGTGATCTACGCCGGCAATATAATTGTCTTTATTGAAGATATTGAAAAGATTGTCGGCGGCCAAGGTTTGGTTGACGCGGAGCAGATAATCATGCCGTTTTTGGAGGCGTCGGGTATGCACCTGATTGCGACCACCGATACCGCCAGTTACAACCAGTTTATCCGCACTAGTTCGGCTCTTGCCGAAAGATTGACCAGAGTGACTGTGACCGAGTCGGATAAATCAGAAACGATCAGAATATTAGAGGATGTGGTGCCGACAATCGAAGGAAAGACGAAATCCCTGATTTCCTTTGAGGCAATCAAGGCGACCGTGTCCGCCTCTGAAAAATATGTTTTGGATGTTCCTAATCCGGAAAAATCGATCAACCTTTTGGACGGCGCCACGGCTCATGCTACTTCTAGTCGCGGCGAGACGATTATTATGCCTAAAGATGTGATGGACTATGTTTCGGACAAATTTGAAGTGCCTCCGACTGAAGTCGGCGAGGAGGAAAGGACGCGTCTTTTGAGTATTGAAGAGATTATGCACAAACGGGTGATCGGCCAAAACGAAGCGGTCAAGGCAATCGGCGGCGCCCTGAAACGGGCCAGAGCCGGAGTCACCGATTCCAAAAAGCCGATCGGATCATTTCTGTTCCTTGGTCCGACCGGGGTCGGCAAGACGGAAACCGCCAAGGCCTTGACTGAAGCTTATTTTGGCAACGAAAATAAGATTTTGCGTTTCGATATGTCCGAGTATCAAAATGAAGCAGATATTTACCGCTTCATCGGTTCGGCCGAGACAGGGGAGCAGGGGAACCTGGCGACGGCTATGCGGGAGCACCCGTTCTCCTTGGTTTTATTCGACGAGGTTGAAAAGGCCAATCCGAAAATCCTCGATCTTTTTTTACAGGTTTTAGATGAAGGATTTTTGACTGATGGACTGGGCAGAAAGGTTTCTTTTACCAATTCAATAATCATCTGCACATCTAACGCCGGTGCTAACCTAATCCGCGAAGCGGTCAGGAATAATACCGACTATGAATTAACCAAGAAAACATTGCTCGATTCATTGCAGAAAGAAAATATCTACCGTCCGGAGTTTCTAAACCGATTTACCCAAATTGTCCTCTTTGCGCCCCTAACCCAAGAAGAGATCGGCCAAGTTGCCGGTCTGATGATCGAGAGACTCAAAAAAGTAATTTATGCAAACCGCAAAGTAAAACTGGAAGTTGTGCCGGAGGCGGTTACTAAACTGGCCCAAATCGGCTACGATCCGGAGATGGGGGCCAGACCGATGGCCAGAACTATCCAAGAAAAAGTTGAGGATGTGATTGCCGATAAATTACTCTCCGGTGAAATCAAAGAAGGCGACAGCTATACCGTGACTCCGGATATGATTTAAATGAAAAGGGAGTCCAATGTTGGATGGCCAAGCTTCAAACAATATGGAAAGTTTGGATGCCGAGAAAGAACCGAATGAGCAAGCACGGATTGAAATAATAGGAGAGGTTAATCCCAAGGTTCTGACTAGGGAAGAATTTGGCACCAATGCTACCTTATTCCACGGTGCTCGCGATTCAAATTTTCAGGTCCATGAAAACTTTGATTATAATCAAAGTATTGTTGATGATTCTACGCTGGGAAGCGGACTTTATACAACCGCAGACCATGAGTTGGCCGAGAGGTATGCTCAAAATCGTCCTGGCGGGACGATGTGGAAGTTAGTGCCATACAATGCCCGGATGTTGAACTTGACCTCCAAGGATCAGCTTAAAAATCTCTCCTTCCCCCGAGAACTCGTTTTCGAGTGGATTGACTTTGCGCAACCAGTAATAATGGAACGGGCAAGGTCGTCCGAATCAAAGCCGGAAGTCAGGCAGAGACTATTGGACGTATTGAGAAAGATGAATGATTTGCCTACGAAAGATTTTATTGATTTGCGCGTCGATATTCTAGACACCGGTAGCAGCCCATTTAGTGTTATTGATGATGTGTGGAAGGACTTTTGTCGGGAAAAAGGTTGGGATGGTGTTGTTTTCGTCGAAGGGGGAGACGGTGACCTGACAAGAAAAAATGATAGGACATATGTCTTCTATAATGCGACTAAAATTGGAACTTATGAAGATTGGCAGCAACGTCAGGAAGTCTGAAAATAAAATACTAACCATATCAATAAAAAAATCTGCCGATGAGCAGATTTTTTTATTGATTTACTTGTGTATATAAACCGGCATGCCGATTTCGGTCCAGGCATAAACTTCGGCTGCGGAGCCGACGCCAAGCCGGACGCATCCGTGGGAAACGGGCGTGCCAAGATGGGCTTCACCTTCCTTGAAACCGCTTGGCCATTCCGGCAATTCGTGAATACCATATCCCCCGCCCATACCTTGCCAATATGGCATCCAGAGTCCGTAAGGAGCAGACCAGGCCTTTGGATTTTTATCCTGTATCGTTCGAGTCCCAGTCGGTGTCGGGGTAGAGGCTTTTCCGGAGGAGATGATGTAGCAGGCCAAGATATTCGCGCCCTCAATTCGGCAGAGTTTTTGCTGTGCAAGATCGATATCAATATATTTTCCGGGAAAACGGCCGGGGATCAATCCTTCGGCCGGAAGGATTTTTTCTTCAGTTGGTTGTTCGATGTAGGTGATAAGGGCAACAGCGAAAGTCGGCATGGCGTTAATCTGACTCTTAATCTTGATTAGAGCATCGTTCTTATCCAGATATGTTCCCGCTTTTCCTTCCTGTATTACGGCACCGGTCAGGGCATTGATTTTACGATTGATCTTTTGGACTTCAAAGTTGGTCGCAATTTTTGAAAGATACGCCTTGATGGCCGTGTCGTCTAGGTAAGCGGTATAAGATCCATTTTGCATTGAAAAGTCGATCCAAGCGCCAAGCTCGGCTCGCGAGGGAGTGAACGAGAATGTGGTGTAGGTGAGTATAATTTTTTCATTCATTATCTTTTCGGCATATAATTTAGCCGGACCAAAATCGATAGTCTGGAGAGCCGGTTTTATCATTTTGGTCTTAAGCTCGACGACATTGGTATTTGGATTATCGGCTAAAGACAAAATCCTTGTCGGTAAACCCTCGGTAATCACTTCCTGGCCGACCGATTCCTTGGTTTCGGAGATCTGGCCGTTGACAATCGAAAGGCTGGCATCTTTCATTTCGGAATTCAATTGAGGAATGATCAGGTTTGAAAAACTATCATATTTCGCTTGATCAATTATTGGTTGAACTCCGATATTTTGTTTCTTGAACAAAATTTTCAAAGATGCGGACATTTTTCCGACGAAATTGCCGGTTCTTCCGGTTTGATAGGAGTTTTCAACGATTTTATCTATATCATAGGAGAGTCCAGTATCGGCCAATTTTACAGTGACAGTTTTTTCTCCGGCCTGAAGAGTGATTTCTCGGGAGAGAATCTGATCGTGATTTTTCTTAATAACATACTTTGCCTGATTTTGAGAAAGACCGGAGAGGTTGACGCCTTGAAAATAGACGTTGGGCAGTATTTCATCGGCGTAAGCCCGCTGGAAAATAAAAATACCGCCGAAAAAAGCGGTAAAAACTCCTAAAACGGCAGACGAAACCATTAAAGTAAGTCCCAATCTTTTCTTCTTTATTTCATCCACCCCCACCTCACATTATTAGTGTTTTGAGTATTATTTTACTCCAACAAGCCATATCGGGCAAGAGAGTAGCTGACAAGTGTTATCCCAAGAAGGCTCTTCGACTCACATTCGTTCGCTCAGAGTCATTCTCCTTCTGGCCAATGATAAAACATTCGTCTTGATATGTGCTGGTTTACCATGAACGTAGTCTTAGCTTGCTAAGACGAAGTCGAATGGTGGGCTCGGCAGGGATCGAACCTGCGACCAACCGGTTATGCATTCCATTACAGCTTTCGCTGCCTCTTTCCAAGTTTATGGTTTGGACTGTACCTTTACCCTGATTAAACGAGGGTACCTGCCGTCCAGTCTCTACACCTTCCCCGAAATGATGGGGCTTGGCTCGGGATTGCCATATTAAAGGTTTCCCCGAATTTGACAGGATTCAACTATCAATTTCTTGATAGGTGGCCCCTTGCAATGACGCGTATCCATTGAGAATAATAAAGAAAAAATCCTCACCTGGATTTAGCTTTATTGCTAAGTGAAGCCGGCCGCTCTAACCGCTGAGCTACGAGCCCATAAATGTTATTTAAATAAATAACAGAACCAATATAGCAGTCAATCGGACATATTTCAATAATATGTCCGATTTTTAAATCAAAAATATTAAAACACAAAATATTTGTAAATATACTTGACATAATATGTTGTAAATGATACAATGCTCTAATTTGTCTGAAAGTATTACGAAATCATACAAATTAGCTATGAAACCGATCAAAAAGAAAAAAAGAATAGAAATTAAAAAGGTAATCGGATATGTTATTGCCTCATTTCTTGTTTTACTTATCACCGTTCAGACCGCTTTTGCCTCGCCGATAACTCCTGAAAATATTCTAGGTCTGATCAATAAGGAGAGGGTAGCAAACGGGCTGAATGAATTGCAGGTAAATTACGAATTAAATCGCGCCGCCTCCATGAAGTCAAGGGATATGGTTAAGAGAAATTATTTCGAACATTACGCCTTTGGAATTACGCCTTGGGATTTTATCCGCAATTCCGGGTATGATTATCAATTCGCCGGTGAAAATCTGGCAATGAGCTTTAACACTTCCGAAGGAATGGTTAGGGCATGGATGAACTCGCCAACCCACCGCGACAATATCTTGGATACAAACTTTTCTGACACCGGTATAGGTATTGTCAAAGGTGTTTATACGGAAGATGGAGTTACCCGCCAAACAACTGTGGTTACCAATATGTTTGGTAAGAAAAAGACCCCGATAATCAATATTATTGAAAAAATCAAAGAGGTTTTTGTTTTATATTGAAATAAATAATATATTTTGAAATTCATCAATCAATGGAAAAAGATAAAATGGGATAACTGTGGATAACTAATAAAAGATAGGACTGACCTATCTAATTTTTTGTTATTGACATTAATTTTTATTAGATGATAATCTTGAACACGTAAATAGAAAACTTCTTATGGTTGAATAAAAAGTATGAAAAAGTATGATAATCAACTATGGGAAGAGCTTTATCGCGCTTAGGGTCAAACGGCCCGGGTGAACTACCGGATGGGTATTCTAGAATTTCTAGAAAGTTTTGTGTTATCTATTCTTGCCAAAGGGGCAGAAATCATTTTCTGCGAATTTTTAAATAAAAAGTGTCTGGCCCTTTGGGAGGGAGCGGGGCAAGAGAAATAATTTACTAATTTAAGGAGAACAAATGAATAAGTTTTTTCAAAAAATTTTAATTTATCTCATTATCGCTATGTTGCTAGTGCCGACCTGGGTTGCAACCGGCATGACAAAAATTGAGCGCGCCAAAGCAAACGGCGTGACAACTCTTATCGATGAAGGGTTTGTCGATGGCACAGTGGCGCCATCGGGCTGGATATTTAATAGCATTGATGAAATCTATCCTTCATCAGGTAGTTCCGGCGAAGCCGTACCCGCGCTGAAATTTGATGCGTCGGATGATTCTGTTACGACCCCGTCTTTTAGCAATCCCAATCAATTAAGCTTTTGGATAAAAGGACAAGGCATCAGCGGAGATTCCGCCTTATTAGTTGAGCAATATGATGGATCGAATTGGACTGGACTTGATAATATAGTGCCCGTATCGAACTCGGCGACGACGAAAGATTACAGCTTATCGAGTAATATAACTCAAATTAAATTTACCTATACTAAAGTAACCGGTAATCTGGCCTTTGACGATGTCGTCATAACCGGAGCGGTAATTCCCGACACGACCAAACCGGTAATTACGATTAACCCGCTTGACTCGAATCCGACAAATCAGGACCCGGTCGAACTAACCGGCAGGGTGACCGATGCCGGTTCGGGCGTGAAAACGGCTGATTACGAGATTAAATTGGTTAGCAGCGGCGAAATTATCTACTCCGGTTCGTTAGTATTAGATGAGTTGGGGAACTTCTCGATTTCAAAATATCTTAGTGATGGAACTTATCGGCTAACGGTAAACGCTACGGATAATAGTGACATTAGTGATTCGGAAACCTATGTTTTTACGGTTGACCTGAATCAACTGAACTTGTCTGGTTTGCTTGAAACAGGCGATAAGGTTACAGTCCCGGCTGGGTCTGATCTGGTGATTAACATTGAAACGGTTAACGGAAATATTCAGTTAACGATTCCGGCCGTGACGGTGATAACCGGGCCGACTGGCTGGGACCGCAAAATTAATCTGGCCCAAGCAGCATCTGTCAGTGAGATAGAATTGCCGGCCGGTGCGGGAATGGAAGCGACAGGAGCCGTGGCGTTTGAGTTTGGCGCCGGATTGAGCAGTTTGAGTTTTGACAAACCGGTTAAATTGGTTTTTTACGGCACCGGCGGAAAAAGAATCGGATATATTAAAAACGGCGCTTTTGTTGAGATAACCGTGGTGTGTGACGACGCTAATCCTCCGACAAATATTCCGCCCAACGGCGAATGCAAGAAGACAACCGGGAGTGATTTAGTAGTGTGGACAACCCATTTTACAACATTCGCTAATTATTCGGAGCAAATTGCGGTTCTAACAATTAGCGTTGCGAAAAATATCGCGGCGGACGGGATGAGGACATTGACAGTAAGTTGGAAGGGCATCGGAAATACGACAAAGTATGAGATTTATGTGAATGGGGTTAGAAGCGACAGCAATAGTGTAAATGTGGCGGGCGATGATACGGGCACGGATTACCAAAAAACGATAAATATCGCTTCCGCCGGAAAGTATGATGTTTATGTCAGAGCGATAAGGGGCGACGGTTCGCTTAACAGCAATACCGCCACGGTTGAATTTGCGGCGCCTTCGCCGGCTGCCACAACAGTAAAGACTCAAACGACGACTCCGACTGTTCCTTCGGCTTTTGTTGCGCCGGCCAAAGCCGAAGCGCAGGCGCCGACTCCAAGCGCAGTGGCAGAAAGTCCGACCGGCGACCAGAACGGGCAGATTAAGGGCGAGGAGGAATCAACCAGTCCGATCGACGAAAAGATTAACTGGACGCCATGGATCATATTGTTCGTTTTGATTCTTCTGACCGGCGCCGCCACCGGCGGTTATTTCTATTGGTTTTCGGGCGAGGACGAAGTTGAAACAACGGTGAAGCAAGCGAAAAGCGAGATAAAAGAAGTTGTAAAACCAAAAACAAAGCCAAAAGTAAAAGCGGTTATCAAACCGGATAAAAGATCGAAGCGATGGTAAAATAAATATTCCGTTAATAAAAAATCCCTCGGTCTCCGCCAACCACGAAGTGAACCCTTTGGGTCTGGCGGACGACAGGGGATTTTTGATTTAGCGAAGATTGATTTTGGTGTATAATCGGAGAAGTAAATAGAGAAAAATATGAAGATTAGGGATTTATTTTCAACCGCCAAAGAGAAAATTGAAAAAGTGATGCCGATGACATTCGGAAATTTTGTGGTTTTTTTCCTGATTCTCTATTTCATAACTCTGGTCACACGCATGACATGGAACAATTATCAATCGAACAAATCGATTGACGCGGAGGGGCAGAAGATTGATGATCTGACCCAAGAATTGACTTTGCTTCGATATCAGATTTCTTATTACAAAACTAATTCGTTCAAGGAAAAAGAGGCGAGGGAAAAACTGGCTTACAAAGCTCCCGGGGAACAGGTTCTGATGATGCCGCTCGATACCCCGGCCGAGTCGGTTGCGGATGAAGGTAACAGCGATCCTCGGATTAAAATTCCCAATCAACATCTCTGGCGGTCGTATTTTTTTAAATAGTGTTGATAATAAACATCAAATCTGTTACTATTTTAATGTTTTGCGGGGTAGAGCAGTCCGGTAGCTCGTCGGGCTCATAACCCGGAGGTCGTCGGTTCGAATCCGACCCCCGCTACCAAATTTACAGCTTTTTTTGGCAGGGTAGCTCAGGTGGTTAGAGCATAGGATTCATAAACCTAAGGTCGTGGGTTCGAGCCCCACCCCTGCTACCAAACTTTTACAAAAAATTAAGATAACGAACTCGGGGGTAGGGTCGGCAGGAACATAGATGAAAAAAAGATTTCCGCAAAAATCGCTTGAAGCGAGGGTTTTGGGGAGTATTTTGTCGTACCAATTAATTCAATCTACGGATCATATCATTGTCGCCGTCAGCGGGGGAGCGGACTCGGTTTGTCTTCTGCATTTATTAAATAATTTAAAAGACGAATTAAAGATCACTCTTTCGGCTTGTCATTTCAACCATAAACTGCGCGGAAAAGAAAGCGACAAGGATCAAAAATTCGTCGAGGATTTGTGTAAAGAGAAGGGGATTGCGTTAATTCTGGGAGAGGGCGAAAAAGGCGAAGATTTAAAAAGCGAAGAAAAAGCCAGAGATGCCCGTTACCGATTTTTTAAAAAATTGATAGGGGAGAAAAGGGGAGTAAAAATCGCACTGGGACATAATTCTAATGATTTATCGGAAACTCTCATCTTCCGCCTGGCTCGGGGAAGCGGAATGCTCGGACTTTCGGGGATCCCTATCTCGCGGGAAAATTTTATCCGTCCCCTACTCTATATTCCACGCATGGAAATTGAAAAATTCCTTAAAAATCACGATTTAGGATTTAAAACCGATAGAACCAATTTTGAGACCAAATATTCCAGAAATTTAATTCGGCTGAAAGTTTTGCCTGTGCTTGCAGAAATTAATCTTTCAGTTGTCTCCACTATCGCCCAAGAATCAAAGAATATCAGCCAGGATATTACTTACTTGAGGAAGATGGCGGAGGAGAGTTTTGAAAAAATCGCGATATTAGAAAATCAAAACAAGATTGTCCTGGATCAAAAAAAGTGGTTAAAACTTGATCCCTCGCTTCAGCGCAATACCATCATTCTGGCGATTGAAAAAATCAGCTCCAAAACCGATATTACCTCGGTTCAAATCGAGGAAGTCCTTTCCTTAATTTCGAGAAATATCGGAAAAAAATATAAATCTCTCCCCCACTCGTTGCGCGTCACGCTTCAAAATGGTAAAATTAGTTGTGCTAGAAATTAAACAGGCAAGGATTTTCGTATGAAGATAAATGTCACCAAATCGATTGTTTATACTATTATATTAATTTTGGTCTTTTCTTACGCCTCCAGCTATTTTACGGCTAAGAAATCGCCTATCAAAGAGGTCCCGATCTCGGAGGTGGCTGCGGGCGTCGCCGACGGTTCGATTCAGGATGTTACCGTCAAAGACAATTCTGTAACTGCGGTCAAAAAAGACGGGATAAAACTGCTTGCCTTCAAAGAGCCGGGCATTAGTTTGGTTGAATATGGAATTACTCCCGATAAAACAAAAATTGAAGTCAAGGACACCTCCGGTGTTTCGACCTGGTATTCCGTCCTATCATTGCTCTTACCGATATTATTAATCGGCGGGTTTATTTACTTTATGATGCGTTCGGCGCAGGGTTCAAACAACAAGGCCTTTGGATTCGGTAAATCTACTGCCAGATTGTCGATTGGCAATACCAAGGTTGCATTCAAGGATATCGCCGGCCTCGAGGAACCGAAACAGGAGCTTGTCGAGGTGGTTGATTTTCTCAAAAGTCCGAAAAAGTTCCGCGATCTTGGCGCCGAAATTCCAAAGGGAGTTTTACTTGTCGGACCTCCGGGAACCGGAAAAACTTTGTTGGCCAAAGCGGTAGCCGGCGAGGCGAATGTGCCTTTCTTTTCAATCTCCGCTTCTGAATTTGTGGAGATGTTTGTCGGTGTCGGCGCCTCGCGGGTCCGCGACTTGTTCTTGCGGGCGAAACGAAACGCTCCGGCGATTATCTTCATCGACGAGTTGGATGCCATTGGTCGTCAGCGCGGAGCCGGTCTCGGCGGTTCTCACGACGAAAGGGAGCAGACCCTAAACCAGATACTGGTTGAAATGGATGGTTTTGATACGAACGACAATGTGATTGTGGTGGCGGCCACCAACCGCCCCGATGTTTTGGATCCCGCCTTGCTGCGCCCCGGCCGTTTTGACCGGCAGGTGGTAATTGATCTGCCGGACCGACGCGAACGCGAAGAAATTCTTAAAATTCATACTAAAAATAAACCGCTTGATTCGAATATTGAATTGCAAAAAATTGCGGCTCAAACACCCGGTTTTTCCGGCGCCGATCTTCGGAATTTGACCAATGAAGCGGCAATTTTGGCGGCCAGGTTAAATCGAAAAACCATCACCCAGAAAGACATGGGCGATTCGGTTGAAAAAGTTATGATGGGCCCGGAGCGGAAATCCCGAATGCTTTCAGCTGAAGAGAAGAAAATAACCGCAATTCACGAAGCGGGACACGCCGTTGTCAGCCATATCCTGCCCTTTGGGGATCCGGTTCAAAAGATTTCAATAATCTCTCGCGGCATGGCTTTGGGTTATACTTGGAATATGCCGACGGAAGACCGGCGTTTGGAGAGCAAGGAGCGGTTTTTGGATGAAATCGCGTCTCTAATGGGTGGCCGGATGGCTGAAGAGGTCTTTTTCGGACCGAAGAAGATTACAACCGGAGCCCAGAACGACCTCAAACGAGCGACCGAACTGGCCAGAAAAATGGTCACCGAATACGGTATGAGCGACAGATTGGGACCGCAGACATACGGGCGTAAAGAGGAGATGCCGTTTCTGGGCAAAGAATACGCCGAACATAGGAATTACAGCGAAAAAATCGCCAATCTGATTGACGATGAGGTGTCCTCAATAATCAACGACGGCAGGGTCCGGGCGGATGAAGTTATCAGAAAAAATAAAAAAACTATTGATGAAATTGCCGAAACCTTGCTTCAAAAAGAGGTGATCGAATCGGATCAATTTGAAGAATTTTTTACTAAAAAAAATAAAAAGGATTAGGATAAGGGCATAATATCTTTTGATAATATAAAATGAAAAGAATTACAAAATATTTCAGTCAGGAGAATTCAGTCCGCGGCGCTTCTTTACTGTTGATTGTAACATTGGCAATCAGCAATATGTTGGGATTGCTTCGGGACAGATTTTTAGCAAAAAACCTCTCGTTCTCCGATCTTGATATTTATTTTGCCTCTTTTAGGGTCTCCGACACCCTGTTCAATTTTTTGATTTTAGGAGCTCTTGTTTCGGCCTTTCTGCCGATTTTTACCGATTTTACGACCTCAAGAAGAACTGAAGAGGGTTTTAAACTTGCCAGTATTATGATCAATAGCTCGGCAATTATCATGTCGCTGACGGCCGTCATCTTTTATTTTATTATGCCTTCGGTGGTCGGCATTATCGTCCCGAATTTCGAATCAGCAAGATTCAACGAAACGGTTGCTTATTCGCGTCTCCTAATGATTACTCCGATTTTCTTTTCTGTCGCCTATGTCATCGGCGGCATTTTAAATTCCTATAAAAGATTTTTCGCCTATTCACTCTCCCCTCTTCTTTACAATCTTTCAATCATTGTCGGAGCGGTCTTTTTAGCTCCGAGATACGGAATTACCGGAGTCGTTTACTCGGTGATTGCCGGTTCGTTTCTTTATTTTCTAATCCTAATTCCGGCTCTTATAAAAATTGATTTTAAGTACTATTTCATCTTAAGGCCGAAAGACGAAACCATTAAAAGAATTACCAGATTAATGATTCCAAGAAGCGTCAGTCTAGGCGCTAGCCAGATTCTTTTTACCGTTTTCACTTCGATCGGTTCAACCATTTCGGTCGGCGCAATTGCCGCCCTCAACTTTGCCAATAATATCCAGACCGTGCCGGTTGTCATACTTGGAAATTCATTTGCTACAGCTGTATTCCCAGTGCTGGCAAAAAAGATTTCCGAGGGCGACAATGAAGGATTCTCGTTCTATCTAAATAGAGCAATCCGTGCGATTGGTTTCCTGATGATTCCTTCTTCGATGGTGATGATATTGCTTCGGGCCCAAATTGTCCGTCTGATTATCGGAACCGGCAAAGTCGATTGGGACGATACCAAGATGACGGCGCTCGCTTTGGGATTCTTTGCCGTTTCCTTGATCTCCCAAGGGTTAATTCCCCTGCTGGCGCGGGCTTTCTTTGCTCTGAAAAATACCAGATTGCCGATGTATTCGACCATTATTTCGGTTATTGTCAGTATAATTTTTGCCTACCCCTTGGCGTCCAATTATTCAATCGTTGGTTTGGCGTTGGCATTTTCAATCGGAAGCTTTGTCCAGATGTTTATCCTGTTTTATTCCCTGCTTACCAAATACCCGAGTGTTTTCAATCCAAAATTAGTAGGCGCTTACTTAAAAATTCTGGTCATTTCCCTTCTAATGGCCTTAGCTACCTGGGGAACGATGCACGGCATGGCTGGGATTGTAGATATGTCCCGATATTGGGGAGTCCTCACGCAGGTTTTGGTTTCTTGTGTTGCAGCGATAATAGTTTACCTTGGTATAAACTTTCTAATAGGCAGCGAAGAGATTAAGTGGGCTTTTAAAAGAAGGATAAACGGCGGTGATGAAGGTTCCGATAGAACAAAATCTGGAGCAGAAAAAAGAAAATAAAAGCGAGGCCTTTTATAAGGAGATGGATAGAGCCCGAATCGGGAGCTCCATCTCTCTTTCGGTGATTTTATTTCTCTTCTTTATCATCTTGGCCGTTGGAATTTTATATGTCGTATACGCCCGCGGCGTTTTTGTGATTGATGGATCACCTTTGAATTTAAGTTCCATTTGGACCAAGACCAGCAAGAATACTCCGCCGGCAAGCGAGGGAAATGTTGTTCGGATTAACGAAGAGGATCTTGGGCGCGATCTGAAAATCAACGACCCTTCTTTTCCGGTCAAAAAAGCCAACCTGACGATATCGAATTCCGGGATTTTGTTGATTGGTAAGACGGGCGAAAGTTTCCTGTCTTTAAAAATTGAGATCAAGATATTACCTAAAGTTGAAAATGAAAAACTGATTCTATCAATCGCCGAGATTAAAAGTGCCGGAGTGGTTGCTCCGAAAAGCATCATCGATATTTTCACGCCGCAAATAAATACAATCTTGGAAAATACGAAGATTACCGACGGCAAGGTCAAAGATGTCCGGCTCTTCCCCAAATATATGGAAATAGAATTGGCGGAGTGATGAAAGCATTAATTTTCTCCGATGTTCATGCCAGTAATTCTACTCTAGCGTTTTTAAAAAAAGAAATTTCTAAATACGATCTTTTGATATTTTCCGGCGACCTTACCAATATGGGGGAGCCGGTCTCTTTTGCTGATGATTTTATTTTAATTATTAAAAATGCCGGAATACCGCTCTTTTGGGTGCCGGGCAACAACGATTTTGGCGCTACCTACGATATTTTGAATCAGGAAATACCTTCGCTGGAGGGTAGAGTGGAGGAATTTAAGGTCTCTCGTCCCGATAAATCGGGATCTCGAGACGCCGCACCAACGGTGCGGCGGTTTACCGGTGTCGGGGGATCCCCCGCTTCTTGGGCTGGGGCGTACGGCGGGAATAAATCGGTGGCACAGGAAAAAATCGCCGGCACTATTTTTATCTCTCATTATCCGCCGCCAAGAATTTTCAATTACCTGATGCCGGGAAAATCCGAAGGACTCTCCCCCATCTTTGAAAATTCGAATATCGAATATCGAATATCAAAACAAATTCAAAATTCGAAATTAGAAATTCGAAATTCGTCATTGTCAATTACGAAGAAATTGACTTATTCGCCTATTGTCCATATTTGCGGGCATATCCACTATCAACAAGGCATCGCCTATCTCGGCGAGACTAAAATAATTAAACTTGCCTCCGCAGAAACCGGGCATTATGGTATACTTGATCTAGATAATTTAGAAATAGATTTCCGGAGATTCTAGTTGTCATTCCGACCGAAGTGGAGGAATCTTTGAAATTGTATTATGTTTATATAATGACCAGTCCAAGTAGAGTTTTATACATTGGAATGACTGACAATTTGGAGCGTCGAGTTTCTGAACACAAACAAGGATTACTCAAAGGTTTTACCAGTAAGTATAAATGCAAGATTTTAGTGTATTTCGAAAGTTCAAACGATGTCAGTGCGGTTTTGGAAAGAGAAAAACAATTGAAACGATGGAACAGGCAAAAAAAGATTGATTTAATCGAGAAAATGAATCCCGAATGGAAGGATCTTGGGGAAGAATTATCATAAGATCCCTCCGCGTTGGTCGGGATGACAGTGGTAAATGTCGGGATAACAAAAAGAAAAGCCTGGGACGACAATTAGGAAAGGTTAATTATGAGAACAATAATATTGGCTTCAACATCGCCGCGGAGAATTGCCGGGGACACTTCTTCAAAAAGCATCTTGATTTCGCGATAAAGTATGCATTAAAATATTCCGGTATCGATCCGGTTTTGCAAGAGTTAGCCGAGGGATGTATTAAAGAGATAAAAGCAGATTATAAAGAATTCATAAAGGAGTAAGATGCGAGAAGGTGAACTGCCACCAGAAAATAGTGATTGGGAAAAGAATATTTTTCAAGAACTTGGTCGGGATATCGAGCAGGGTAATATTTATCTCAAAGAAACCAATATAAGATTAAGTGAAGCCTTGAAAGATTTGCAAGCAGCAGAAAACCAACTTGCTGTGTATCTTGATGGGAACTCTTTCGCTGCGGATAATCAATTGAAACCGATGGCGACCAAGGAGGAGATTGAAGAATTGGACCAGAATATTTCCGGAATGAGGAATGAAGTCAAAATATATAGCAAATTACAAGATGACTTGATTTCAACGATAGATCGAATCCAGGAAGCGGACAGAAAGCTTCTTGATTCTTTGTTGCATGCACCAGCTCCGGAAGACAATCCGGATGATAATATCAAATAGCAAGCTAATAATTAAACCAATGTACACTTCCAAGGTGTACATTGGGCAAATGAGAGAGGTTGGAATGAAATTTGGGGCACATATATCGAGTGCGGCGCCATTCAGTGAAACTATTAATAGGGCAGTCAAAGAAAAATGCGAATGCATGCAGATTTTTGTGAATCTGCCCCAACGTTGGAACCCGCTTGAGATTCCGGAAAAAGAGATTGAAAAATTTATTGAGAACAATAAGAAAGCAAAGATTGAACCGATTATTATCCACAGTATTTATCTGATCAATTTGGCTTCCTCTAATCCATTTTTCTATCAGGCGTCCCAGAAATCATTGATCGATGATATGAAAAAGGCTAAAGCGATCGGAGCATTGGGTGTGAATACCCATCTTGGTTCGACAAAAGAGCGGGACCTGAAGGATTGCATCGATCAAATTGTCCAAGCGATTGAAAATATCTTAACTGTGGTGCCGGAAGGTCCGGATTTCATTATCGAAAACTCGGCCGGCGCCGGCAATATTATCGGTGACACGCTGGAAGAGATCGGCCAGATTGTCAAAGCGACCAATTCGGAGCGGGTAAAAGTCCTGATTGACACCGCCCATGCCTTCGCCTCCGGTTACGATATTCGGTCAAGGGTGGGGGTTGACGATTTTGTTAAAAAATTCGACAAAGAAATCGGACTGGAAAAATTGGTTGGACTTCACTTGAATGATTCGGCTTCGATTAAGAATTCCCATCGCGACCGCCACGCCGACATCGGCGAAGGCGGGTTGGGGATTGGAGCGTTCAAATTGATGATAAATCATCCGAAATTAAAAGATTTATTTGGAATTATCGAGACGCCGAGCATGAAGGGGAAAGGCGGAGTTGATAATTTGACGATACTGCGTTCATTATAAACCACTTTTAGTTGACCGAAGTTAAAATTCTTGGGATAATTTAGTTGATACGACTCAATGGAGAGAAACCATTGGGGAAGATAAAATGGTGGATGATCTCTCCAGCCGTTTTTTCGCTGTTTGGGCATCGGATTTATAAAGAAGAGGGAAATTATGAAGAAGATTAAAATTTTGGTCTTTGCGGGGTTGATTTTTACAGCTTGTCTCGCATTTAATATCAGAGCTTACGCTCAATCCGCAAGTCGGCAGGTCACTATCTCGGTTGAAGTTGTGCCTCTTGAAGAAACCGTTCCGGCGCCGGGGGGGACCAGCGAAGAGAATGAGCCGACAATAGAAAAAATCATAAACGGTATTACCGATATTATTAATACAATTACCAATAATCCCGAAGAAACCCCCAGCCTGCTCCGGACTGCTTTGACTTATATCGGTATTAAGAAAGAACAATCGAGTCCGACTTCATTAGCGATAACGACATTGGCGACCGCGGCGATTTTGCCGGCCGCCTCCCTGATCAATGCTTCTACCCTGTTTTCTTTTTCGGAGTATCTGAAGATGATTTGGCTGCAACTGTTGTCGCTCTTCGGGGTGAAAAAGAAAAAAGGCAAGAGCTGGGGGAAGATTACCGAGTCGAACAGCGATATGCCGATTCCGCAAGCCAAAATCGATCTTTTCACTTTGGCTCCCGAGGGCGGTAAAAAGTTGTATGCCACTACCTATACCGACCGGACCGGATCGTATGGTTTTATCGCCGAACCGGGCAAGTATGTTATCGAAGTGACAAAGGGAGATTATAAACTCATGACTCCGGAATCAAACAGAACAATTGAGATTAAGACGGAAAAAGAGGGTTTTGTCAGTCCGCAAATTGTAATGGCGATGGGCGAAGACAAGCTAAAGAAGAAATTGAGGATAATAAATACCATCAACTATTTAGAGAAAGTCCTTCGAATGGTTTCAATCCTGTTTATCATTATCGGTACGATTTTGGCGTTGGATGATTTATTTCAAGGAAAAGATTTCAAAGGATTTATTGTCGCCGGTACATACATTTTGATGTGGCTTCTCGTTTGGAATATTTCAACAAGGAAATCGCCTTGGGGGAGCGTTTCGGAGCAGACCTCGGCTAAACCGATATCGCTCGCTTTGGTCAGAATTATGGATAAAAAAGACAGCAAAAAACTTGTTCAAACGAGTATCTCAAACCAATCCGGAAAGTTTTCGGCGGTCGTGAAAAAAGGCGATTATAAAGTTGTGGTGGCTAAACCGGAGTATGAATTAATCAGGCCGCATTTCTTCTCGACCAGAAAGAATGTCGGAGCTCTAAATCTTGATATTGTCTTAAAACACCATGCTTGGAGTAAAAGCTATTAAAGTCATTACTTGTTCTGGAATAAATGGATAAAAGGTGCTAGAATCGGCCGATAGAATCTAATGAATTGTTTTATGAATAAAAACATAAGAAATTTTTGCATTATTGCGCATATTAACCACGGAAAATCGACCCTAGCCGATAGAATGTTGGAGTTGACCAGTACGATTGAAAAACGGGATATGAAAGAGCAGCTTTTAGACCAGATGGATATTGAGCGGGAGCGGGGCATCACCATCAAATTGGCGCCGGTTCGAATGAAGTGGAAAGAATATTTTCTGAACCTGATTGACACTCCGGGCCATGTTGATTTCGCCTATGAGGTTTCAAGGTCTTTAGCCGCGGTTGAGGGGGCGATTTTATTAGTTGATGCGACACAGGGAATCGAAGCCCAGACATTATCGACACTGTATGCCGCCATGGAGCATGATCTAAAAATAATTCCGGTTGTGAATAAAATCGATCTCCCGGCGGCCAGAACCGAGGATGTGGCGGCCGAAATCGTTTCGGTTTTAGGGTGTTCTCCGGAAGAAATTCTTTACGCCTCCGGCAAGACCGGAGAGGGTGTCGAAAAAATATTAAATCGGATTGTTGAGATTGTCACTCCCCCAGTAGGAGAAGAGGAAGATAAGTTAAAAGCACTAATTTTTGATTCGGTTTACGATCCATACAGGGGAGTGGTTTCCTTTGTCCGGATTTTTTCCGGCGCAATTTCGAATCATGATAAATTTTCGCTGATGCAGACGGGGAGCGAGGGAGAAGTTTTGGAATCAGGATATTTTTCACCGAAATTTGTGCCCCACTCTCCCCTCTTGGCCGGAGAGATCGGCTATATCGTAACCGGATTTAAAAATGTGGCCGAGGCGCATGTCGGCGACACAATCACTTTAACCGAAAAAGCGGCTGATTCTCCCCTACCCGGTTACAAAAAAGTTTTGCCTTTGGTTTTTGCTTCAATTTTTTGTGCCGACGGAGCTGACTACCCCGAACTAAAAGAAGCGATTGAAAAATTAAAATTAAATGACGCTTCCCTGTCCTACGATCCGGAGCACTCCGACGCTTTGGGTTTTGGATTCCGCTGCGGATTCCTTGGCCTTTTGCATATGGATATTGTCAGGGAGCGGTTGGAGCGCGAGTATAATTTGTCGCTTGTCGTTTCGAGCCCGACTGTAAAGTATTTAATTATCAAAAATGATGGTACGAGGCAGGAAATCAGTCGCCCCTCCGATTTTCCGGTTTCCGGAAGTTTCAAAGAGATTGAGGAACCCTTTGTTTCGTTGGAAATATTCTCGCCCAAGGATTATGTCGGAGATCTAATGACTTTGGTCCAAGCCAAACGCTCAACATTTATCAATATGGAATATCTAGACGAGGAGAGAGTAATTTTGAAATATGAGATTCCTTTGGCGGAAGTAATTATTGATCTATATGATTCAATCAAGAGCGTTTCGAAGGGCTATGCCTCGATGAATTATGAGGTCCTAAATTACCGTCTGGCGGATTTAGAAAAAGTTGATATCTACATTTCGGAGGAGAAAGTTGATGCCCTCTCGTTCATCACTCACAAATCAAAAGCATATTCGGAGGGAAAAAGAATCGCCGAGAGACTAAAAGAGCTAATACCTAGACAAAATTTTGAGGTTAAAATTCAAGCTATGATTGGAGCTCAGATTATTGCATCCGAGCGAATCTCACCATTTCGAAAAGACGTCACAGCCAAACTCTACGGTGGTGATGTGACCAGGAAAAATAAGCTCTTGGAGAAGCAGAAGAAGGGTAAAAAGAAGATGAAATCAATCGGAAAAGTGGAAATGCCCTCCGATGTCTTTGTAAAAGTGCTTAGAAATGAATAAAACAATAACCTTAAATCCAGCCTACGAGGTTGGATTTTGGGATGTTAGTTTTACTAAACGCCGAAAATGGTTTAAATTAAATAGAGAATTTTGAAAATAGATCATAAAAATCAAAGGTAATTTTATGTATAAATACCACAAACCAACCCCGATTGTTGTTAAGCTGAACGATGATTTTGGCTTTTCAGTCAGAGAGAGGGCTGCGATCCATTTAAAAAACAATATAAACAAAAAAGGAGCAGAGCGGGGAAAGGTCAATCAACAGGGATTTGGGTTATTGGCAGAGATGGTCATTAGAAGTTTAATAAATATGCCAGAAATTAATAATGAGAACCATCCGTTAGCATATGATATCTTACTGCCAACCGGTGTTAAACTTGACATAAAATGTCGAGGCGGGTCGTTGCCATTTAGGGAGGAGTATGAAAGCGATGACGGTATTAACCGAGAAGCCAAACACAACTTTTTTGCTCGACAAATTTATGATGATAGCCTGGACACAGATATTTATCTTATGTCTCATCTTGAAACCCCTAAAAAGGATGAATTGCCCGGCACAAAACGACAAAAAAAGTGGATTTTATATATTTGTGGATGGGTGTCAAAAAAAAGGGTAATTCGCGAAGGGGTGTACTTGCCGAGGAAGTCCATTACGGAGAGAGGTAACGAGTGGTTTTGTTATCGTGGACAGGAAATAGAATACTATCATCGGAATCTTAATGGTTTACAGAATCTGAAAGACATATTGAAAATAGATAAAAATGATGTGCTTGATGATGGAAACAAGGTTGGAGACCTTAATATGACTTCTGTCGATGCAATTAGGGCTTGTTATGATTTGATGGGGCGTGGTGTTCTTGAGAAAGAGGCTCTTGATTATGTAAAATCTCGGGTGAAGATTGAGAAAAATGTTAAACCGATCTTGAGCATTAACCAGTATTATCATCTTCTTGGATGGCTTAAAGAAAATGGGAAAGCAACAGAAGTAGAAGTTAAGAAACTGCAAAAACTGTTCCCTGAGATCGATTATACGGGAATTTAAAATATCTAAAAAAGAACCTGTTCTTCACTGCTCATTTTATTTAACACTTGTTCTATTCTTTGATTACAAACATCCAAATAGTCGACTTTTGTGTTTTTGTGTAAGTAAGTTTCCTTATTCTTTTCAATACCTATAAACTTTCTATTTTCTAGAATCGCAGAGACCAAAAAACTACCACTTCCACATGCGTTATCTAAAACTATGTCGCCGGGTCGTGTATGTGTTTTTATTAAATACCTACCAAGCTCAACGGGTTTTTGTGTTGGGTGGTATATCTTTCCTTCACTTTCAGCTGTCTTAAAGTAAATAACATCGTTAGGATATCGGTCGCCATTGCTTTTAACTTCAACTGGGTTAAATGTACCGTAGCTTCCGGTTAATTGGTTTTTCCTAAAACCTTTATTGAAAGGTAACCCGGGGGACATTTGAGGATTGTATAAAGGCTGTTTCTTATAAAATATACAGATGTCTTCGTGCTTCCTCAATGGTTGCTTTTTGGCATTTAAAAAATTTGTAGATTTTGATTTAACCCAAACAAGTTTGTACTTAAATAAGTCTGGTTCAGATAAAATTAGAGCTGCTGTAAAAACGCCATGAGCGGTTAGAGCTATTACTCCTCTATCCTTAATTATCCTTTCGTATTGATTCCAGAGCTTGTTTAGGGGGATTACGCTGTCCCAACTGTTTTGGGTGGTTCCGTATGGCAAATCGCATAATATCATATCAATCGATTTGTCAGGTAGACGTGGCATTACATCCAAACAGTCACCCTCAAGGACTTTATTAGTAAATTGAGTAATATCGGTATGGGTTCGTGTGACAACAGGAACTGTGCTCATTACTTCTGATTGGGAATTATTTAGTAAGTTAAGGATTGATTCTCCTTTAAATCTGCGCAAACCGTTTATTTTGATAGATGCTATCTTATTCTCGGACACATATCTTTTTATGGTGATTTGCGAGACTTTTAGAAAATCTGCAATTTCTTCTGTCGTATAGATCTGATTATGAATGATGTTCATTTCCTCTCCTAATTGTATCAATTGGTATCATAATATATCATTCAGTTTTATGTGTCATGTTGATAACTTCGTACAAAAAACGAACACCTAGTTATTAACTCCCATAACTGAAAAGCACTAAATTATATAAGAAAATTAAATTTTAGTAAAAACAGTACGAGTTGCGAATTGTTTTTTAACAGTATAAGGAAGTAAAATAAATATGAATAACATGAATATAATAAGACATAATGAACTATTGACATAACTAAATTGGTGTGATAATTGTGGTATATAAGTTTAAAAAACGGAGAAAAATGTCGAACTACAATTTTGTAAAATTCGAGTCTAGAAATGTTAAGACGGAGGATCGTATTACTGTCACAAAGTCGCAGTCAATCGGTCTACCGACAAAATTTTATACTGACAACAATATTGTAGGATATAAATATGCAGTGTTGTATTATGACAAAGAAACAAACGCAATAGGCATTAATTTCACAAACGATGAAAATGAGAAGAATGGTTTTTCGATTGTCAAATCTGAAAAATATGGTGGCAATATTGTATCAAGAAGCTTTTTTAAGGCTCACAATATTGATACAGAGAAATACCACAACAGATATAATTGGAGAATATACGAGCAGGAAAATGCGGGAAAGCTTTATGTGATTGAACTTGACAATCCAAAATTAATAAACAATTAATTACAATCAGGAGGTGGATATGTATCCAACATAAAAAGCAGAGCGTAAACTCCGAGGCTTCCAACCCGGGTGGTTTCTTCTCTGCTTTTGTAATTACATCTTATGATAGCGAAGATGTAGTGTCAATTGCAGAGTGCTTCAATTTCAACGATTTACTTGTGCTATCTTTAATAAAGGAAAAATATGTTCAGATCAACAACAAAAACCAAGCATGACCAAGCAGTATTAATCGAGGCAAATAAATATTATTCAGCGGGTTATACAGTTACGGCCGATCATAATGTTTTCTATCCTCAACCTTCCAAAATCGGTGACTTTATTCCCGATGTTTACGCAAAACGTGTTGTCTTGGGCACTTTAGTTGAAATCGTACTTGAAGTGGAGACGTTTGATTCAGTTTTATCTGATGAGGCCAACAAACAGGCGATTGCATTCAGATTTTGGGTAAATCAATATCCCGAGAGAAGGAACTTTAAACAAGTTGTTGTTTAGTGTGATCCTAGAACAAAAAAGTCCGGCTGGAAATAAGCTGGACTTTTTTCTGGTGGATCGCCTGGGACTCGAACCCAGAACCAATGGCTTAAAAGGCCACTGCTCTACCATTGAGCTAGCGATCCATTATTTAATTATTAGTCTCGCTAGCGGTATTAAGTAACCATTGTCAGCCCGAGGCTGATCGGCCTAGGGCCGAAGCTAGCGATCCATATTTATATTTTAATGTTGTTAGCCCCCTAGGGGCTAGCGATCCAAAAAGACAAAGCCAATTGTACTATTTTTTACCTCCAAAGTCAATCATCGATTAGCGGCTTTTTTTGAGGTTAAGTACAACGAGAGAGATCGGAGGGATAATAATTAGAAGTGTTTTGTATTGGAATATAATCCGAACTACCTTTGAAACTTCCAGAATGTGCGTCCTCGTGGCTTCGGGCAGAAAGCCGACGATGGAAGCGATAATCAGAGCCATTGCCAATCCTGAATATATTATGACCTCGAAGGGAGAGATGTCACCCTCGCGTCTGTTCGATGAGTTAATGGCGGCGGTAATGGCCAGAATTGAACCAACGAACAGTACGATTGTAATGGTTGAAACCGAGACATTCGAGCGAATCCAGAGCTGGTTGGCGATAGTGGCATTGCCGTTGAAAAAATCGAAAACAGTTTTCGATAAACTTTCCGAGATAACGAGACCCATATATACCGAACAAAGAGTGGTGATTGTCTTATCCCGCCTAAGAATAAAACCATAGGCAATACCAACAAAAAAGGCAAGCCCAATAAAAACATCCCAAGTGGGAAGCGGCATCGTAACCCTCCAACTAGAAAAGACATCTCCATTATCGTAGATTTGGGGTAGTTTGTAAAGTTTATAACACAACGAGTTCGCAAATTTCTGAATGTCATCCCGAGTGGTGAAGTTCTGGAATCGAGGGATCCCTCCACTTTCATAATCGCATCGGTCGGGATGACAGATGTGTGGTTATTCAGAAATCTCTTGGCTTACTATATTAACCTTGTTAGAACCAGCCCCGTTTTTTCTTGTTCTCGCTCTCTTTAATTTTCTGCCAGAGTTCTTTTTGCTCTTTGGAGATGTGATTTGGCATCTCGACTTTAATAGTAATAATCAGATCGCCCCGTTTTTGACCCTTGTAACTTTTGCCTTTGCCGGAGAACCGAAAGGAGGTTCCGGATTGGACGCCGGTCGGGATATCAAATTGAATTTCCTGGCCGTCGAGAGATAACTTAATTTTATCTCCAAGAACGGCTTGGGCGGGGGAGATCCGGACTTCGGCTTGGACTTGGGAAAATGCCTGTCCGAAAAAATCTTCGAATATATCACCGAATCCGCCGAAACCGAAATTGCCAAAATCGAAGCCCTCGAACCCGCCGTATCCACCTGCGTTACCGGCGCCATTAGAAAAAGAAGCGCTTCCAAAACGGTCGTATTGAGCTCTTTTTTGCGGATCAGAGAGAATTTCGTAGGCGCGATTAATCTCTTTGAATTTTCTCTCTTCTTCTTTCCCTCCGCCGCGATCCGGGTGATATTCTAAGGCAAGCTTGCGATATGCTTTTTTAATTTCGTTTTGATCCGCATTTTTAGAGACGCCAAGAATTTCATATAAATCGTTGTCAGTCATTTTAATTACTTTTAGTAACGCTGGTTTCCTCGATTATTTGTCCGGAATTTGCATCGATATCTTTTGAAAAGGCGGCTGTGTCGTTTTTATATTCTACTGTCCAGGTGAGCCAATTTTTTGGCGCTTTGTGTCTTAGCAATAAAGTTACGGAAGAGGGGGAGTTTGCTTCCCGCCAATCCTTGCCGCCGTTTTTTTCGGCGATCTGGAGGGCGGTCACATAGTTGAATTTCCAAAGGGTGATATTGATCGGGATTAAGGTGCCAAGATAGTCGTCTTTTGGAATCAATGCTCTGATGTAGTTGGACGAGATTTCCGAAATAGTGATGGTCCAGTTATTGGCCTTATCGGAATCTGTGGCATAGACGAAACGGTCATTTCCGGAGTTTGGCAGGAGTGAGCCGGGCAGAGTGACCTCCATGGCCACCAATTGATATTTTGAATTGACCAAGCCGGCTTTGCCGGCGGCCAAAGTCAACTCGTCTTTTATCTTCGAATCATAGTCGGTGGCGTCAATATTGGTTAGATTGACAATCTGCGTTGCCTCGGTTTGTTGGGCGGCATCTTGAGCTTGTTTGGCCTTGTCCTGCTGTCGTTTATCGACATAAGACCAAATAATCGAAGCCAAAATGGCAACTAAGAAAATCCCAATTACAATTGGACGTTTAAGAAATTCGTTCATTATTCCCTCCAAGAATCTTTAAGATTCTTACCGATATTTTATCTTAAACTGTCCATATTGTCCAACTGCCCGCTATTCAGATTTTTCAGCATCCTCTGTCTTTGGTTCCTCGGTTGGTTGATCTTTGGCAGATTGCTCGTACATTTTTGAGCCGAGCGCCTGCAGGGACTGGCTCAAGGCCTCGGTTTGGGTCTTAACCTCTTCGGTCTTGTCGCTACCGGTAATTTCCTTTAAGCTTTTAATCTTTTCCTCGACATCGCTTTTGAGGTTCGAATCGGCTTTATCGCCAAGGTCTCTTAGGGTTTTTTCGGCGGTATAAATTAATGTTTCGGCTTGGTTGTTTGCCTCAACCGATTCTTTTTTCTTCTTGTCCTCATCGGCATGTTCTTCGGCTTCCTTCTGCATTCTTTTTATTTCGTCGTCAGACAAACCGGAGGAACTGGTAATGGTGATTTTTTGCTCTTTGCCGGTGGCTTTGTCGGTCGCTTTTACATGGACAATGCCGTTGGCATCGATATCAAATGAAACCTCGATTTGAGGAATACCGCGTGGTGCCGGAGGAATGCCGTCTAAGATAAACCGGCCCAGTGTTTTGTTGTCGGAAGCCATCTCCCGTTCGCCCTGCAAGACATGGATATCGACCTGGGTCTGATTGTCGGCGGCGGTGGAGAAAATCTGGGATTTATTAGTCGGAATGGTGGTATTTTTCTCAATCAATTTTGTCGAAATACCGCCAAGGGTTTCGATACCCAAGGAAAGGGGGGTGACATCGAGTAAAAGAAGGTCTTTGACCTCGCCGCCCAGGATTCCGCCCTGAATGGCAGCGCCGATGGCGACCGCTTCATCCGGATTGATGGAATGGTTCGGTTCCTTATTAAAGAATTTCTTGACCGCTTCACGGACTGCCGGCATTCTGGTCTGCCCGCCGACCATGATCACTTCATTGATCTCGGAGGTTTTCAGTCCGGCATCTTTCAAAACGGTTTCACAGGGTTTCTTGGTTTTTTCAATCAGATCGGCGACAATCGATTCCAATTTTGCTCTAGTCAAAGTCATAGTCAAGTGCTTTGGTCCCGATGAGTCAGCCGTAATGAAAGGTAGATTAACCTCCGATTCATTGGCGGAAGAAAGTTCAATCTTTGCTTTCTCGGCCGCCTCCTTAACCCGCTGGAGGGCGGAATTGTCGTTGTGCAGGTCTACACCCTCATTTTTCTTAAACTCATCAATAATAAAGTCCATAATTTTTTGATCGAAGTCATCACCGCCAAGGTGGGTGTCGCCGTTGGTCGCCTTTACCTCAAAGACGCCGTCGCCCAATTCTAAAATTGTGATATCAAAGGTCCCGCCGCCAAGGTCGTAGACGGCGATCTTTTCGTCTTTTTTCTTGTCCAAACCGTAGGCCAAGGAAGCGGCGGTCGGTTCGTTGATGATTCTTTTGACATCCAGTCCGGCAATCTTGCCGGCGTCTTTGGTTGCCTGCCTCTGCGAGTCATTAAAATAGGCCGGGACGGTGATAACCGCTTCGGTAACTTTCTCTCCCAGATAAGTTTCGGCGTCAGTTTTTAATTTTTGAAGCACAAAAGCGGAAACTTCCTGCGGAGAATATTCCTTACCAGTCATCTCAACTCTTATCGAACCGTCAGAAGCCTTTCCGGTTTTGTAAGGAACCTTTTTGAAATCTTCTTTTACCTCTTTGTCCTCAAATTTTCGGCCGATAAATCTTTTAACCGAAGAAATAGTGTTTTCGGGATTAGTTACGGCTTGGCGCTTAGCCAAAAGACCGGTCAATCGCTCACCTTTTTTTGTCTCGGTTACAATGGAGGGGGTAGTTCTGTTGCCCTCGGCGTTTGGAATAATTTTTGCTTCGCCGCCCTCCATAACGGCTACGGCTGAAAAGGTGGTCCCAAGATCGATACCAATTATTTTTCCCATATAATCCTTTCTTAATTCTTGTGATACAAATTAAAATGTAAAGTTTTCTTTACATTTTGTCAATGGTTAGGACACTTAAATCTAAAATTACGGCTACTATATTAAAAATCTTGTTTTAATCGTTTTTCTTGTTTTTGGAGATTTTGACTTTAGCAGCTCGCAAGACGGAACCACCGAAAAGATATCCTGGGGCCACTTCTTCCAAAATCAATCCGTCAGGTTTTTTCGACTTAATTTCTTCAACTGATTCATGCAACGCCGGATTAAAATGCTCCCCTTCGGTTTTAATAACCTCCAATCCCTCTTTTTTTAAAATCGATTCCAGCTGTTTCTCGATATGTTTGATACCGACCGCCCAATTGTTTCGGGAAAGGTCCCCCGGCATATGTTGGGTCGCCAGATGGAAATTATCTAAAACCGAAAGGATTTGGGAAATTAGATCGGTGTTGGCGAATTTAATCAGCTCGATCCGGTCGGATGCAGTTTTATTTTTGAAATTGATAAAATCGGCCTGTGTTCTCTGCCAGCCGGAAGTCAGCTCGGAAATTTTCTTTTCCAGCTCTTCAATATTTTGTTCAAGGTTTTGCTTTTCTTTTTTCATAATTTGGTTTTAAATTATCAGCAGAACATATGATATGATATTTTTAATATTTTGACAAGGGTTTAATGGATAAAAAAATTAAAAGTATAATTCTGCCGGACCAATTTAAATATTTGGCCATCTCTTTTTTGTTAGGGATCGCTTTTTCAACCGCCGTCTCCTCGATCAACCAAAACATCTTGCACGACCTTTTCTTGATAACCTGCCTATTTCTGTTTGTCCTCTTTATTAATCATGTTCAAAAAAACAGCAAGATCGCATTTGTCGCAGCGGTGTTATTCTCCCTATTTTTAGGATACGGAACGAGCGAGTTGCACAAAAATAAAAATCAATATGAATGGCCGTATGATCGTTCGGGCCTAATTTCCGGACAGATCATAAATCGCCCGATTATTAAAGAGACAAGACAGGAAATGATATTGGAAACCGATAGCGTCAAGATCGATGATCAATCGATCCGGCAAACCGGCAACAAACCAAAGATTTTGGTTTATCTGCCGAAATATCCAATCTACAACTATGGCGATCAGGTCGAGGTCTCCGGCAAAATTATCAAACCTGAAAAATTTGAAGATTTTAATTTTGAAAATTATTTAAAGAAATATCCGGCTCGGGCTTATATCAAAGAAACAAGTTCGGTTGAAAAAACGGGAAGCAACACAAGCATCGCCACTCTTTTGATTGGTTCGCTTTATTCCTTTTCCGGTCGGATTGAGAAATCATTATCCTCGATTTTGCCGGAACCGGAGGCCTCTTTTGCGGCCGGATTGGTGCTTGGCCAGAAAACCAATTTACCAAAATATCTTTTAGCAAACTTGCAAATTACCGGCACAACCCACCTGATTGCCCTCTCCGGTTACAATGTAACAATTATTATCAACGCTTTGGTTTTATTGCTTTCACCGTTTTTAAATAAAAGATGGCTCTTGGTCATGGGTGGTTTTTTGGTTTTATTCTTTATTATTATGACCGGATTATCGCCTTCGGTGGTGCGGGCGGCGATATTCTCTTTGCTATTGATATTCGGAAAGACAATCGGCCGGAAAGCGAATCAGGTCAATCTTATGCTGTTGGCGGCGGTTGCGATGGTCATTTTTAATCCGAATTTGCTATTATACGACATCGGCTTTCAATTATCCTTCGCCGCTTTCTCTGGAATAATTATCATTTCACCGCTAATAGATCGATTTGTTTTGAAAACCAAACTGGTTGATTGGCCGGCTTATATTACCAAAACTTTTTCCGAAACTCTTTCGGCTCAACTGGCGGTGATGCCGATCATTGTTTTTTCATTTAAAATTGTTTCCCTGATTTCTCCAATTGCTAATTTAGCGGTTCTTTGGATAATCCCCTGGGCGATGTTTTTGGTATTTATCGGAATCGCTTTGTCATTAATCTGGCTTCCGCTTGGCAAGATTTCGATTATCGTAATCTGGCCGGTTTTGAAATCAATAATCTTTATTATCAATTTGTTCTCGAGAATTCCTTTGGCTTCATTTTCTGTTCAAAACGAATCGGTTTATAAGGGATTGTCATATTTGATTCTGGCTTTCGTAATCATCATAATTATCAGAGCAAAAAAGAAATATGAAAAAATTATATAGGATAATATTTCCCTTAATTATCATCATAACGATATTTGTTTGGACCGAGATAGCCAAAAGTCCGGAGGGGGATGCCCTAAGTGTCTATTTTCTTAATGTCGGACAGGGCGATGCGGTTTTAATCCAGAAAAACGATCAGGAGATTCTAATTGACGGGGGACCTAGCGGCGAAATCGCAAATATTTTAGGAGGTATCTTAAAATCAACCGATAGAAAGATTGAGACCGTAATTTTGACCCATCCCCACTCCGACCATTTGGCCGGCATCAATAAAATAATCGATCATTACGAGATCGGTCAGATTTACTTTACGGGCGCGATACATACCTCTAATCAATATCTTGAATTTTTGGAAAAAGTGAAAAATAAAAATATTAAATTGACTGTTCCGGCAATCAATGAACAAAAAAATTTCCTGCCAAATTCAAGCATCACATTCTTATGGCCGGGGGATCAATTCAGCCAAAAAACGGTGGAGAATTTGAACGATACCTCTTTAATTTCTCAATTTTGTTATTTCAAACAATGCCTGTTTGCCCCGGGCGATGCCGAAGTCAGGGGGCAGAATGAAATGTTTTCCTATTATGAGAAAAATTTTCCCGATTTTAATTTTCACTCGATACTATTAAAAGTCTCTCATCACGGTTCAAGCAATGCCGCCAACCCAAAATTGTATGAAAAAGTATTACCAAAGTACTCGATTATTTCGGTCGGAGAGGGGAACACCTACGGACATCCCCATCCCTCCAGTTTAGAGCTTGCTAAGAATTTTAATAGCCAGATTCTTAGAACCGATACGGAGGGAACCGTAAGATTTATTTTGACACAAGAGGGAGTAGTGCAAAACCCCTGATCGTATTGAAAATGAAGCCGTTTTCGCCTAGACTAAGTTTTGGGTATTAACTGGAATTAATTATGTCCGGACACAGCAAGTGGGCGACTACTAAACGGAAAAAGGCAGCTATTGATGCCAAAAGAGCGAAAATTTTTACAAAAATTGCTCATCTTATTACTATTGCGGCAAAAAACGGAAAAAGCGGAGATGTAAACTTTAATCCCTCCCTTCGAATGGCGGTTGATAATGCCAGGGCAATCAGCATGCCAAAAGAGAATATTGAAAAAGCGATCAAGCGGGGCTTGGGCGACGGCACAAGCAACAATTTGGAGGAGATTAGTTACGAGGCCTACGGGCCTTATGGAATCGGAATGATTATCGAAGGTTTAACCGATAATAGAAACAGGACCGTCTCGGAGATTAAAAATGTCCTAAATAAATACGGGGGAACTCTGGCCGGAAGCGGCAATGTCGCTTATCAGTTTTCCAAAATCGGCGAAATCTCGATTGATACCAGTAAGAATTCAGTTGATGAGGATACCATTGAATCGGCAATTTTAAATTCCGGGGCGGACGATTATGACGAGGAGGAAGGGTTTTTTGTGATAAGGACGAAATTTTCCGATCTGCATCAAGTTAAGGAGAAATTGGAATCGACCGGCCTGGTCATCGATTCTTCGGAGGCCGTCTTGATTCCGAATAATCCGGTTTCGCTTGAAAAATCAGAGCATGAAAAAATCGAAGAACTGATTGAGAAAATTGAGGAACAGGAAGACATTACAAATGTTTATATTACTCTGGCATAAAGAATTAAATGACAGAAATTGAGTCAAAAATAATTTTAGGTATTGACCCCGGGACCAATATTATCGGTTGGGGAGTAGTTAAAAAAGAGGGAAGTAAATTTATCGCTCTTAAATTTGGTTGCGTAAATGTAAAAAGCAAGACCGATCCGGGGGACGGTCTTTTGCTTATATACGAGGCGATTTCTGATATAATTAAGAAGGAAAAGCCTTCTGAAATGGCTATTGAGCGGTTGTTTTTTTTTCGGAACCAAAAAACGGTAATGAGCGTGGCTGAAGCAAGGGGGGTGGTAATCCTATCCGCTAAAAAGAATAAAATTCCGGTTTTTGAATACACACCGCTTCAGATTAAACAAGCGGTATCCGGTTATGGTCGGGCCGATAAGAAACAAATCCAGGAGATGATTAAATTAACCTTTGGCCTGAAAGAATCTCCCAAGCCGGATGATGTCGCCGATGCCTTGGCGGTGGCGGTCTGTCACGCCAGCACAAATCAGAAAATAAGATAAGAGATAAGAGATAAGAGATAAAAGTTGAAAAGATAAACGATGAGCGGATTTTCATCTTAAATCTCATATCTTCTATCTTCTATCTTCTATCTCTAAAAACGGAGGCAAGAGTGCCGCAACTTAGACAAAATATTATAACCGGGGACTGGGTGGTGATCGCGCCAGAACGATCCAAAAGACCGCAAGATTTTATTATCCCCAAGGGCGTAAAAGTTACCGAAAAAGATAAATGTCCCTTTTGTCTTGGATTGGCAGGAGCCAAAGAGAACCAAAAAGTCCATATGCACTCCACCCCGAATATTTATGTAATTGAGAACCGGTATCCGGCCTTTATTCAAAAAGAATCGGAGGCCGGCGCCAGAAGTTTTTATCCGGAAGAGGGTTTTTACCGCGCTCGCGCCTCGATAGGCGATCATGAGGTAGTCATAATTAAAGATCACGACACCTCTTTACCGGAATTTTCCAAAGATCTGATGAGCGAGATGTTTGAGGTAATCAGGGAACGGTATCTTTGGATGCAAAAAAATGAAAAAGTGGTCTCGATTATGCCGATATATAACCACGGCGCCGAAGCGGGCGCCTCGATCGAGCACCCTCACGCCCAGATATTTGCTTCCGGAATCGTGGCTAACACGGTCGGCGAGGAGATGGATGGAGCTGACAAATATTACGGAATCAATGGGGCTTGTGTCTACTGTGATATTGTAAAACACGAAATAAAACAAAAGGCCAGATTAGTCGATGAAAATGAAAACTTTATAGCCATCAATTTTTATGCTTCAAGATTTCCATTTGAAACTTGGATAATGCCTAAAAAACATGAGAGCCAATTCGAGTTGACCGGCAAAACCAGTATGGATGAGCTGGCTTCGATTTTGACGAATGTGCTCAAAAAAATCAACAAAACGATTGACAATCCGCCCCTAAACTTCTATATTCATACATTACCCACCATATTGGAAGATTCCGCCTCTTACCACTGGCACTTGGAAATTGTGCCTCGGGTTTCTAATTACGGCGGGTTCGAACTTGGCAGCGAGGTAGTCATCAATGTGATGTCGCCGGAGGAGGCGACCAGGTATTTGGCCGGGTCTAACAATTAATTTAGAGTAATAATGGCTTATCTCGACGGACTTGAAAAATATATTGGCGGCCTTTTGGAGAAAAACAATCTTAATTGCGAGGTATCGGTTGATAAGCTGGTAAGAGAAGCGCTCCGGAAAACGAAGAATTATTTTACCGAGCTTTGCAGGGATTCAAAGGGAAAAGAGTGTTTTTTGAAAGTGACAATGCGCGCCGAGGATGAGTTTAAAAAAACTCTTTTTGGTGAAATTGCTTCGATAAGGTTACTCTCTGAACGTAATTTTAGCTCGTTCTACGCGCCGAAAATCTTGAACGAGGGCGGAGAGGGAAACGGCTGGTATATCAGAGAAGTGTGTCAGGGGGAGATAATCGCCGATCCTTTTGTTATCGATAAACATTATTTTAAAGGCATCAACCGCTACGCGAACGACACATTGCTTTTTTTAATTGAGCTTTCGGGAATTAATTTAAAAAACCAATATTTTAGTAAAATTAATTCTTTTTCAAGCAAACAGGGTTATTTAGAGGCGATCAGCGTGAATGCCGAGGTGATTAATCGGATTTTGCCTAATTTTGATAGCCGAGCTGCACAAATATTTTCCAATTATGATTTTCCGGAGCGCGAGAATATGGTTTTATCCCATGGCGACTGTCATTTTGGAAATCTTATTTTTGGCCGAAAATTGGGCGTGGTTGATTGGGGAATCCACTGGGGCAATATTGCTGAAGATTTTGCCAAAGTCTGGACCTCTTTATGGCAATTTCCAGAAATACAAGCTCGATTATATGACCACTTTAGAGGCAGTTTGTCTGAAATCCACAAAAAAAGTTTCAAATCTTGCTTTTTGCCGATGGTAATATATCAGGGAGCCAATAAATTAAAGAGATTAATTTTAGCTTCAGAAAATGCCAAGCTTGACAGATATCCAGCCGGAGTCGCCAAAGACGGAGCGGATAATTTTATAAAGCTTTTTAGCGAAGTAATATCGGGACAAAGCAAGGATTGGGATAAGTATAGTACAGGAAGGATTAGAAAATACGACCGATATTGAAAAAAAGAGCGGTTTCGGCTACAATAATGCCGCCATAAAGTATTAGTTTATTAAAAGGCGGGAAGAGATCTAGAATGCATAAAAAGATAGGACTTATCGGTGCTGGAGAGTTTGGTAATTTTGCATCCGATGTAATAAATTTATTGCCGAATTTTAAGCTTGCAGCAATAGCCGACACAAACGAGCAGGCCGCTTATAAATTGGCAAAAAATTACGGCTCTACGGTTTATAAAGATTATCACGAATTGCTGGAAGATCCGGAGATTAATCTTGTTATGATTAACACACCGAACCATACCCATGCGCAGATTGTTATCGAGGCGCTCGATAAGGGGAAACGAGTGCTTTGTGAAAAACCACTTGGTATTAATCGGCAGGAAATTCAAGCGGTCGAAAAGAAGTTGAGAGAAGCCAAGGGAGTTTTGCTGGTAAATTACCTTCTTCCGCACAGCACTCTTTACAAAAAGCTTCAACATATTATGCGGAAAGAAAAATACGGCAACCTGAAATATGTCCGGATTGAAAATTTGGCCACCGAATCAAAAATCAAAAATGGCTGGTATTGGGAAGATTCCTTAAGCGGGGGTTGGTTTTTAACGGCAGATATCCATTTTTACGACTTATTGATGTTTTTGAAAGACGAGAAGTGGAATGTGGTCAACTCGTATGAGTTCAAAAAAGATAATAAAACCGGCGCGCTATTTACCGGTTTGAAGTCGGAGAGCGGCGCGCTGGCGAATATTTTCCATGATTTTGGCGTAGATTACTCAAGAGCAGCTTTCAAGGCCCATTTTTGTTTTGAAAAAGCCAATGTTGAGGTTTTGGGCTGGGTGCCGATTTCAATGAAGATAAAAACAAAAAAAAGTGAAAAAGAGATAAACGAGACGGGAGAGAGGGAACATATTTATCAAAAGATGGTGGCAAAAAACTTGAAGGATCTAGCGAAAATGGATCATGACAAATCGATTGACAAGTTGAGAAAAGTTATCGCCGGTTCCGAGATAGCGTTTATCGCTCAAGAATCCATATAATTTAGGGTTTACGGGTAAGATTATGAATAATAAGTCAAAAATCAAAATTGGTTTTTTATCGACCTACACTCCTCGACAATGCGGGATTGCTACATATACGAAATCTTTAGTTGAGATTATAAGCCAGCTTTATCTTAAAGATCCGGTTTCCGTTTTGGCGGTAAGCAATGAAAAAGGAATTTATAAGTATCCCAAAGAGGTGCTGTTTGAGATAGATCAATTTAATCCAGTCTCTTATATTAAGGCGGCGGAATATGTAAATGAAAGTCCAATCGAAGTCGTAAATATTCAGCACGAATACGGTATTTTCGGCGGTGAAGACGGAAACTATATAATAAAATTTTTGCAATGCGTCAATAAGCCGGTTATCACAACATTGCACTCGGTTTTGAAAATTCATAGTCCCCATCGCCAAGAACTGACACAAAAAATTTTAGATCTTTCGGACAAGGTTGTGGTAATGACCGAGAGCGCCAAAAAGGTATTAATTGACACTTTCAAAATCGTTCCAAATAAGATAGTAGTGATTCGCCACGGGGTTCCCAATGTCCGATATGACGACAAGGGAAAAGCCAAGAAAAAACTAAAGCTTGTCGGCAAAAAGGTTTTCTGCACTTTCGGACTAATTAATCGAGGCAAAGGCATTGAATATGCCATCGAGGCGATGAGAGAAATAGCGAAAAAACACCCCGATTCGATTTATCTGATCATTGGCGCCACTCATCCGAATGTAAAAAGGATGGAGGGGGAAAATTATCGCCGGATGCTGGAAAACTTGGTTCGAAAATACGGGCTGGACAAGAATGTTTATTTTATTAACAAATTTTTAGACTATAGTCAACTGGTTGATTATCTGGTGGCGACCGATATTTATCTTTCGCCCCAGCAGGATTTTAATCAATCTTTCTCCGGCGCCATTTCTTATGCGATGGGTTGCGGTTGCGCAATTATATCGTCTCCGACAGCATATGCTCTTGAGGTACTCGCCAACAATCGCGGTATAATAATAAAACCCGAGCCCAAAATCATTAGCAAGGAAGTCAAAAAATTATTTGAAAACGGCGCTCTAGGGAAAATACAACTGCGTTGCTACAATTACGCTCGAGCCATGATTTGGCCCGAGGTCGGATTAAAAAAATTAGGGTTGATGGAGAGGCAGATTTATTTGCAGAATGAGAAATGGCGTCAGAGACTTCCAAAATTCACCGAAGCGCCCGAAAATGATCATTTAATCGATATGACAACAAAAATAGGTATCGTCCAGCATGCTGTCAAATCAAAACCGGACTTTAGGTTTGGGTACAGTTTAGATGATCAGGCCAGAGCATTAATCGCCTGTCTCAAACAAATAAAATTATTTGGAAAAAATGCCCGAATAGAAGAATTGACAAATTACTATCTGGACTATCTGAAAATCGCTATTGATGAAACGGGGATCATTCATAATTTCATTAATAGCAAAGGAAAAATAATCGACCAATACGCTTCGGCTGATTCGGTTAGCCGCGCTTTCTGGTCGCTGGCATATTTGGTCAGTTCAAAAAGCGTTTCAAGGGCGAATCGGAATAAGGCAAAAAAACTGATCGCGGTCTATGAAGCGAGGATTTTCAATACCTACCTGCGCCCAATCGCCTTTAATTTAATCGGGTATTCATTTCTTGGCGATAAAAATAGCGCTAAACGTTTGGCGGATAATTTGGTCGAACGTTTCTTGGATAATACCGAAAACAATTGGAGGTGGTTTGAAGAGGAGATGACTTGGGGCAACGGCATTATTCCTTACGCTCTGGTTAGGGCATACCGTTTAACAAAAGAAAAAAGATATTTGGATATTGCGATCGAATCGACGAACTTCCTGGAGAAAGTAACCCGAAAGAAAAACGTTCCGGTTCCGGTCGGTCAGGAAGAATGGTATCGGAAAGATCATACCAAAGCCCTCTACGATCAGCAGCCAATCGAGGCGGCCGATATGGTTTTGTTGTTTAATGAACTTTATTATGCCACAGATGAAGAGAAATATAGGCAAAAAGCGCTGGAGTGGATGGGTTGGTTTTTCGGAAATAATATCAACGAAACAATAATGTATGATAACATCACACACGGTATTTTGGATGGGCTGGGGCGGACAGGGCCGAACTTAAATCAGGGAGCCGAATCAATCGCAATATATTTGCTCGCTTACCTTTCTTTCTCCGGCGATGACCGGGTGTTATAATTGGTCTAATCATGATCTCATATATTGAGGGAAAAGTAATATACCGAAAAAACAGCAAGGTAATAATTAATACCGGATTTCTTGGCTATGGTGTTATTGTCTCTCCAAAATTAGAATTTAGAAAGAATGAAAATTGTAAATTATTCACATATCACAATGTGAGGGAAAATCTAGAAGAGTTGTATGGATTTTCTAGCACCGAAGAGCTTGAATTATTTGAGTTATTGCTTTTGGTAAACGGAGTCGGCCCCAAAGCGGCGATGCAAATAATATCTTCTTCTGAAATAGACAAAATAAAAAACTCGATATTTTCCGGCGACGCCGTTTTTTTCACGATGATTCCAGGTATCGGCAAAAAGGTTGCCGGTAAGATTATTCTGGAATTAAAATCAAAAATCGGGATACTCGAAAATAAGGATATGACCATGACATTTTCGGAGGACGATGAGGTTTTTGACACATTATCCACCCTTGGTTACAAGAAACATGAGATAGAAAAAATCACGCATAAGATACCAAAAGATATAAAAACAACCGAAGCGAGAGTTAAATGGTATTTAAAAAACTTATCTAAATAATGAGTAACAATGGATATTGAAGACAAGAACATAACCGATCCTTTAGCCGAAGACGAAGTTTTTGAAAATAATTTAAGACCTAGGGTTATTGATGAATACATCGGCCAGAGCCATATTAAAGAAAATCTCTTAATATTGCTTCGGGCTGCTCAAAAACGGAAAGAACCGATCGAACACCTGATGCTTTATGGGCCTCCCGGACTTGGAAAAACAACATTGGCTCATGTCATTGCTAATGAGATGAATGCCCCGATCAGAGTTACCTCCGGACCGGCAATCGAGAGAGCCGGAGATTTGGCTTCGATATTAACCAATATGAATGAGGGAGAGATTCTTTTTATCGATGAAATCCATCGAATCAACCGCCATGTTGAAGAAGTATTGTATCCGGCGATGGAGGATTATGCGATTGATCTAATTATCGGCAAAGGACCGGCGGCGCGGACAATGAGAATCGATCTACCTAAATTCACAATCATCGGAGCCACCACTCGAGTCGGCTTGTTATCTTCGCCGCTTCGGGATCGGTTTGGAGCGGTTTATCGATTGGATTTTTACAACAATGACGAATTGGCGAGAATTTTAGGGAGGTCTTCAAAAATATTGAATTTAAAAATCGATGACGCCGGAATTTTTGAAATTGCTCAACGGTCCCGCCGGACGCCCAGAATTGCCAACCGATTACTGCGCCGAGTCAGGGATTTTTCCGAAGTGATGCACAAAGGATCGATTGACAGAGAGATAGCCCATCAGGCATTATCAAAATTGGATATAGACGGTGTCGGTTTGGATAAAGTGGATAAGCTTTATCTTTCAATGTTGATTGAAAAATTCGGCGGCGGGCCGGTCGGGCTGGAAACAATTTCAGCGGCGATCGGAGAGGACAAGGATACGATCGAGGATGTTGTTGAGCCGTTCCTTCTTCAATTAGGTTTTATCAACCGAACCAAAAAGGGCAGGGTTGTCACTCCAATTTGTTATGAACATTTGAAAATAAATCTGCCGGCTGGCGGAAAAAAAGAGGACCAAAAATTATTTTAAGGCAAAATAAAAGGTAGAATAAAATGACATCCGGCAAAAAGGATAATGTCTTACTTCATGTCTGTTGCGCCGCCTGCGCCAGTTTTGTCTCTTTAGAAATGGAAAAAAACAATTATCATTCAGTATTATTTTATTTTAATCCTCACTTCAACCATTTAGAATACCACTATCGGTTCCAGGGATTGGAAAAAATGTCGGCAACAAAAGATCTGGAGCTAATCGTTCCAAATTACAATCAGGATGAATATTTTTCAATCATAAATCCATTTCAGGATAAAAAATCAATCAAATTCATCAGTGACGAGGAGCGATTAAACCGAACAAAGAGGGAATTAGCAATGGATCTTGTTCTGACAAAGTTGGCGGAGAAAGCGAAAGAGTTTAAAATCAAAGTAGTCACGACTTCAATGCTTTGTTCGCCGTATCGTGATCACAACACAATTTGGGATATGGGATCAAAGATTTCAAAAGATCACAAATTAGAGTTTTATTATCAGGATTTTCGCAAAGGTTACTGGATGGGAAGAAACATTGCCAGAAATTCCAACTTGGCGATTCCTTCCTACTGTTCGGATTATTTGGAGTAATATGACATACCTAATTCTTTTATTCTTCGCGATCCTTCTGTTTTTCGCTCTTTATAGTTTTGTCGGAATTTACCATTTGTGGCGTTTTGGATATGTCGGCGATATGACAAAACCGTTCGTGGTAATTTATTTAATTGTGGCTGCTACCGTATCGATATTTTCATTTATTCTATTAATAATTCAGGTTTATTAAATGAGAAGAGAAAAGAGATTATTTCCAACCCAAGAACCAAGCGAAGAGGTCAGGCTACTTCTTCGCAAGCATTGGTTTCGCTATGTCCCGATAATGTTAATTGCGGCATTGATGCTTGCGCCGTTGATTATTCTTGTCAACTACTATTATGTTGTTTATCAGCAGATTGATTCTTTATATGGAGCAATCATGATAATCGGAGGGACATCATACGCCCTGTTTATTCTGGCTCTGATGTTGTTTATTTTTGTCGATTATTATCTTGATATTAATATTGTTACTGACAGAAGAATCGTCGATATCAGACAGGACGGTTTTTTCCATCGGACAATATCGGAATTGAGTTTGGATGAAGTTCAGGATGTTTCAGCGGCGGTCAACGGTCCCTTTGCAACCACGATGCACTACGGCGATGTTCTAATTCAAACAGCCGGAACTTTGCCGAACTTTACTTTCTTTTCCGTTCCTCATCCGTATCAGGTTTCAAAAGAGATTATGGATTTGCATGATCAAAGGGAAAGACGGTTGAGAAAAGCCGGCACCGGCAAATTGATTAATCCCTCCGGAGAGGATGTCGAAATTATTATCGCTCCGGATCAGGAAAAAGCCCGGGAAATATTAAGCGGCATTGAAAGAGATAAAAGCAGAGAAGGCAGAAGTAGAACCGTCAGCTATTTTGATTATTCAAAGATTGATAAGGGTACGGAAGTTAGGGAGGGTGAAAGCGTTGATATTAAATGAAAAAAATTCGGTTCGATGAAATTGTCCACTGTTTTTATGCGGTCGCAAACAATGCGTTAAGGTTTCTCGAATAATTATCGGTATTTCCCAGCGATGATGTTTTTGCGTACTTGCCAGGAGTCTTTGATCATTTGAAAACCGTCTTTGATCGGGTTGACGGTTGAATGGGGATTGTCGTACCAAATTATTCCGACCTCTTTGATTTTATAACCCAATTTTTTAGCGATCGCTAATACTTCGATGTCAAAGGAGAAACGATCGAATTTAGTTCTTTTGAATATTTCTATGGCGGCATCATGTTGAAAGAGTTTAAATCCGCACTGGGTGTCGTAAATACCCGGAACAGCTAAAATCCTGATTATCAAATTCAAAAAACGGCTTCCCCATATTCGATAAAAAGGTTGAGGTCGAGCTAATTTCCCATCCCACGAGTATCTCGAACCGACAACCACTTCATGGCTCTCGGCCACGTCTAGAAGTTTTTTTACCTGTTCAATCGGGGTTGAGTTATCGGCGTCGGCAAATAATATATAATCGCCTTTTGCTTGCAAAATACCCTCCCTGACGGTATATCCCTTGCCCCGATTTTCTTCCCGACTGATTATTTTTAAATCGGAAATTCGGTCTGAAAATCGCTGAGCCGATTTGTCGGTTCGATCCGGAGAGCCGTCAATTAGAACTATCGTCTCGATAGAAAACTCGACATGTCTTTCGAAGCGTTCAACCGCCTCTAAAACAACATGGATTCTTTCCTCTTCTTTGTATGCTGGAATGACGATTGAAAGATGCGGTTTATTCTCCATTATTCCCCTTTATTTTTGCTGATTAAAAAGAGGGTTTGCGGTATTCGATATCGCGGTGTCGATTTTGGTGATCGGATAAGGGCTGGTCGGCGGATTGTCACGCAGTTGTTCGTCGCTGATATTAAATACCAGAATCGATCCCCCTATTTCGGTTGTCGGTTTATATTGATCCAACCAGCCGTACGACCACTTTCCCTCCTTTTCGCCATAAAGTTTTGAGGATTGGTAAAAGGTTGACGAAACCGCCAACCAACCGGCCGCCGGACCGTAAGAACTGTGCCACTCCCGAGCTTCCGGAATATAGTAACTTGGCACCGAACCTCCAAAATAGTCCACTTTAATATCGGAAATACCGTTATCGTCTATATATTTTTTTAACCTAAGCATATCCTGACCCCAATCAAGAGAAGAATCGACCATATATTTGTAGCGTTGGTCTTTCGGTACGAAATTATTAAAATAAGCAATATATTGGGGATAGTATGAAATAGTGTGATACATTTGGAAAGCGACCAAAACTAAGACGATGCCAAATAAATATTTCTTATCTTTTATTTTACTTACCAACCAACCGATTAACAAAAGTACGAATGGAACAGTTGGCATTAGGTGGCGGATTCCGATATTTAGCGATCCCTTCAGAGTAAACGCCCAGTAAATTATTATCGGTATCGAGACCAACCAAATTTTCCAAGATTCTTCTTTGGTTTTTTTAATAAAGAATAGGGAGACAACCGAAGCGAGGGTCAGAACAATAATCGGAATCGGGGTTTTTATCAACCAGGCGACCGGGAAAAACCAAGGGATTGATTTCTCGGCGACCTGTCCCATCAAGAAAGTGGCGTTGCCGCCCCCGACACGACCAATTACCAAGAAAATACCAAGAAGGTAATGGCCGACAGCCCGGGTTATCGGATTACCCTCAAAAAGGTGCAGAAAATTACGCAAGATCAGGGTTCTGGAATCGTCGGTTAAGTTACTCTCAATCACTTCGTGCTCAATCGAAACCGGAGTGTTCCAGACAAAAGGAATATAGACCAACCAGACTAGAATCAGGGAAATAAAACAAACCCAGAAATATATTTTTAAATATGACAATATATTATTCCGGTATTCCTTCCGACTATTAATCCAAGCCCGAACAAATATCAGAAGCAAAAGGACCCCGTATAACAGAAAGGCGGAAAATTTTAAGAGCTGGGCGACACCAAAGGATAAACCGGCAATAATGATATTTCTTAGACTCGGTTTTTCAATGGCGTTATTAAAACTCAAGATTGTTATCAGATAACCAAACGCCGCCGCAATGTCGGTCGTTACCAACCGGCCGTGAGCGATGACATCGGGATAAAAAGCATAAAAGGCGAGGACTATCAAACCGACTTTCTTACCATACCAGCGGCTGGCAACGAGATAGAGTATTAATCCTAAAATCAACATCAAAATCATAATTGGAATCCGACTCATCAGTAATACCTGTTTTGGATTATTACCGGCTTCGTAAAGCATATACCAACCGGCTTCCCATTGGTTGATTCCGTTCCAACTCCAATCGTCCTTTATCCCTTTTATTTCGTTATTGAGAGTCAGAGGAATGCCGGCGAGCGCTTTGGCCAAAGGCGGATGTTCCGGATTGAGGCGAAAATCTTGATATTTATCATACGAGTAGCCGGAGGGAATATGGGCAATTTCGTCAACCGTTCCGGAGTCGCCCGGGTCGCCGAATGCCCCGCTGGAGGAAAAAAAAGCGATTAAAAACATCGACAATAAGATTATTCCGGCGATTATCCAAGCAAGAATGGTATTTGAGATATTTTTATTGTTCATTATCTTTCTTCATTATTTCGTATTGCTCTCGGCAAAAGACCGTTTTGTTGATTTGACGGTTACTTTCCATTCCAGATATTTTCCAAGCATCAGTCGGGTCTGGGATTCGATGGCTGGGATTGAGGAAAAGACAATGTTGGTGATTGGGAGGACGATCGGCGTCAGAATCCAATCCAAGATAATACGGAGGATTGGTTTTTTGCCTTTATGCGGCGGCACCAGTAAGGTTGAAATAATCAAAGTCGTTACCATACCGATCCAAGCTACTCCCAGAAGACGGGAGTAGACAAGCGGAAAATTGTAGGCCAAGACGGTGTCGCGGAAATCGGGATTTAGAAGCAGCGGAAACCAGGCCGATGTTGCTAAAATTACCGAAGTGGTTGCCCAAGTAATGTGGGCCTCCCAAAGAATCAGGGCGTTTGCCCAGCGGTCGATGAAAGGAATTTTTTTGTTGCCAAAAGTGTGTTGCATAACATAGGGGATGTCGGAGACGCCCCAAGCCCAGCGTTTTTTCTGGATATACTGTTCGCGTAAGGTAGTTCGAAAATCTCCGGCCAAAATCGCGTCTTGATAGATCGGAACATAGAGAGGCACGACATCATATTGGCCGTTAAATTTATAATATGACCGCCAGTACTGATGTCCGTCTTCGACTATAGTGTTTTTGGCCCAAAAATTTACCTGAACCAGGGCCTCCAGACTTTGGGCGTGGGCGGAGAAATTTTTTAACCGAGAAGGCCGCGTCGCCACAATCAACTGCCAGAAAGAAGAACCCATTGCAGTCAAGCGCATCGGCATCGGCACATCCCAAATATTGTTAAAATACATCGGCAGGGGTTGGAAACTCTTATGGACGGGGTCGTCGTCCATAAGATATTTAAAAGTCAAACAGGCGAGATATTTTTTGTCGACCAAATTGTCGGCGTCCATATTGGTGACAATTACATTTTCAAATGGGATATTTTTATCTTTGAAATAGGGGACCATATGCTCGCCGGTGAAAGTGATATTGGGGCCTTTACCAATGATTTCGTTAGGAAGATCTTTCGGGTGCATGAAAGTTAGAACATCGCCAAGTTTATTTTTATATTTTTTGATTAAAAAATTGGCGTGTGCCCGGCCCTGTTCCCTGTCCCTTTCCTCGGTGGCCAAGACATATATTATTTTATCCTTAGGATAATCGGAATTAATCACCGATTGGATGGATGATTCCAGAATCGGCAACTCCTCTTTGTAGGTCGGAACAATCACCAAATGATAAATATCATGCCAGGATTTTTTAGGCGCCAACTCATCCAACTGGGCAAACCAATCAATTTTCATATCTCTTTTGTAATTGCGGTAGCCGACAATCAACCGGAAGGACATAAAAAAGGCCTTAACGACCCAGTAGCTTAAAAAAAATATCATGTAGACGGCAAAGAATTTTGCGGCGACAATAGACAAAATAATCGGCATAACTATAACCAGCCAAGATAGCGCTCCCGGGAGTACTTCAAATAATCTTTTATATCGCCACTGTTTCATAGTATGCCTCTATTATAGCCGGGATATATACATAATTTCCAGAATGAGGATCAGAAACGCCAAGAAAATGTTGGCCGAGAAAAAGAGGTAGCTGATTTTCTTCTCTTTGTCGAAAGAGGAAACACCGAGGATAAAATTGACGACATAGACGATTAATAGGAATTTAATCGGTGAAACCGGAATAATCCAATTACTTTGGGTTTCCATCCATCTTATTTTCATAATCCAAATCAGATAATCAAGACCAAAAACCGCGATTGAGGCGACCAGCAAATAGAGATCGATATGATCGAAAACCAAGGCGTTTTTCAATAAATTTAATAATGATTTCATATTTTGTGGTTCCGAGGCATGGACTCGAACCATGATTCACGGCTTCAAAGGCCGCTGTCCTGCCATTAGACGACCTCGGAATACTTATATTACTCTACTATATTTAAGCTCGTTTATCAATCGGAAGAGGGGAAAAATTGAATTATCGAGCTCAAAATGATATAGTATTTAAGGTCATACGCAGGTGTGGTTTAGCGGTAAAATGCGTCCTTCTTTCACCCTCCGTAGCGGTTCCAAGGGCGAGTGTAGTTTAGTGGCAGAATGCGACCTTCCCAAGGTTGAGGCGGGAGTTCGATTCTCCTCACTCGCTCCAGAATTGCTACTGCGGAGGACGGGCAAGGATGAGTCGCGGGTTCGATTCCCGTTACCTGCTCCATGCCAATGTAGCTCAGTTGGTAGAGCGGCACTTTCGTAAAGTGAAGGTCGTGGGTTCGAATCCCGCCATTGGCTCCATATTTAAATAAATGACCGGTCAGCCGGTCTTTCTTGTTTTAATCCAGTTAATTAAATCGAAGGATATTATTAAAACAATCAAAGGGAAAACAACAATAATTAATTTATTATAATTGTAGGCGTCAACCATATTTCCGTGCATTACTGCCGAAACGGCGTGGGTGATGCCGCAGCCGGGACAGTTGTAGCGCTGGCCGAAAAGAAGGGGGAAAATAAAATTTTTAAAGATACAAATACCGCCAACCGGCCCCAATTTTTCAGTCGGCAATATCGTAAGAATAATTAGAAAGAAAGAAAAAACAACCACCCTGGCCCGGGATGAGCCCAGGGTGATCGCATCTCTCGTAAAAGAAAATAATTCTTTTCTTATTCCCATTCAATGCCGGGGAACGGCTTTTTCATGGCGATTAAAATAACATCAACCAGCCACCAGATACCGCAGCCGCCGCCCGTTACTAACTTTAGTATTCCAAGTCCGACCTGACCCATCATAAATCTATCCACTCCCAATTGACCAAAGAAGATGGACAAGATCAAAGTCAATGTCCAGTTCAGTTTTCTGGTTCCCGAAGCCGGGGCCGCCGCTACTGCCGGAGCTTTTTCCGGCGTTGGTGTCTCTTCTGCCATAATTCCTCCCTATAAATTATTAACTTCATTTTACACCCGAATAATACGAATGTAAAAGTCATTATTTGAAAAATATTAAACTTGTAAACATTGCGTATTTTTCTTTTGTTGATAGAATGGGGCTGATCAGTATCGCGATGCGATGGTTTTGGTTTGCGGTCTATTAAACGGTCGGGAAAGAGGTAGCATGGCAAAAAAATGCAATTGCAAGGAATTGAAAAAATCCGATTGGGACGAGAAAGAATTTATTTGGAAGAACAAGGTCTTTTATAAGACCAAATATAAAGAGTTTATGCATATACCACTGAACTTCGGCAAAGTTATAACGAAAGCATTTAAAGAAATCGAAAAGAATAAAATCGAAACCGACGGTTTTACTCTTTCGGGCGAGGAAAATGTCTTTTCGTCATCTTTGATGATTCCGTTAAAAACCAAAAGTGATAAACTGCCGACCGAGACTATGTCTGGAAGTTTTATGACCAAACTTTTCGAGGGTCAGTACAAAGATGCCGGGGATTGGGCTAAAGAGATGACCAACTATGTCCATGGCAAACAAAAAGAAGTGGCTAAGTTGTGGTTTTGGTACGCGATTTGCCCAAAATGCGCCAAAAAAATGGGCAAAGTCCAAACCGTCATATTTGCGGAAACAAAATGATGAAATATACAATTTAACGCAATCTTTTTTCAGCCAAAAATGTTGGCTTTTTTCGTTTTGTCAAAGTTATTCCGATGTCTTGATCAGAAATGATTTATCTCTAAATCACTTCGACTATGACATGTAGCGAACGATGGTGAGTGCTTGGTGAAAGGAGAGGTAAAATGCGAATCAAGGCAGTAGTTGATTCGTATCAGACCGTAGTCGAGCTACGGCATGTGATTGCAAACTGCGCTTCTCCCGAAGTTTCCGGAGATATGAAACTGGTGGCAGCCGAGCTGCTCAACGATGTCAAAGATTACAATCAAGGAACAAGCCGCGGAGTTGTAATCGAGGCGCAATTATATGAGCTGGTAATCGCGGGAGTGTGTTATCGGCGATACTACCAATGTATCAAGGATCACATCAAAAACGCGACACCTTTAGGCACCGTTGAGATCGCGGCTCGATCGGAGTTCGAATTCCTGCACCAGGGTATGCGAATTGTCGGGAAGCTGGGAGATGTTAAACTGTGCCCGGTCGGAATAATCCGGGTCACATTTCCAAAGACTGTTCCTTCGGGAGCAGTTGTATGAAAGGGGGTGTACACCCGCGCGGCCGGACTATAAGTCGCGCGGGTACTCTTTTGCAGAGCATTATGATAAAATGAAACAAAAGATAAAAAAGGAGGAAAATGTTGATTGGAGTACTATTATTACTGATTGGAGCGCTTCTTCTGCTTCAGAATCTCGGCTACATTACCGGAGATATTTGGAGTTACTTCTGGCCGGTTCTATTGATTTTGATTGGCCTAAGCATGATGGTTAAAACATCTAGGAGAAAATGAGACAGTTCTTCGCGATAATCTTCATAATCGGTTTCCTGCTCGCCGCAGTGCCGCTGTTGATGTTGACCAATATGAGAATGACAATATTGTCGGCCGATAAAGTTAAAACATTGCTTTTTGACAGCAATGTTTATGAATTTATGGGCGCCGGGCTTCGGGAAACGATTGTTTCGGAAGCGAACACCGGCGTGGAAAACGGCCAGTTCATGGAGATATTAAATGAATCGCTCGATACGGAAACACTGCGAAAAGTAACCGAAGATTCAGTCGATCAGATTTTTGCCTTGGCTAAAAATCCCAACGCAGAACCGAAAATTACCATAACAACGAGTCAGCTTGAGGAGAGAATCAGAGAGGTGATTAAAGAGAAGGACTACGGCTCCGATATTAAACTTCTCAATGAAAGCGGCGAGGTTACTTCGACCTTGGGAAGCACTCCTTTTGGCGGCGATCAGGTTTATTCAATCAATCAATTTCCGGTTGCCGGCGCGCTGGTCCGATTTACTCAAGGCCTCCTGATTTCCGGCATATCGACAATCGTTCTGCTTTTAATCATCTTTCTTGTCTCGTCCGGTTCAATGGGAGCAAGATTTAAGTGGCTCGGCGGTACATTCCTCGTTTTAGGTATTGCAATGCTGGGTCTGGCATACGCGAATATTTACCTTCTGCCCGGCCAATTTGGGAATATTGTCAACCGGTTTGAGCTTCGCGATCCTCGTTTCATTGCCGGAGCGACCAAGTTTGTGACCAATTTAACCGCCACCCAAAAAATTCCGTTGATTGTTGAGACGATTGCCAGTCTGGTTTTAGGAATCTTACTTATCATAATCGGCTCAACTTTTAAACAGGAAAAAATCGAAATTGCGCCGCCGAAAAAAGTTCAACAGACCGCTTAATTGGAGAACGAAACCGACTGAATCAAACCGTTCTTATAAATCCAGAAGAGCGGTTTTTTTGGTGCAGTGCTGTACATTTATCAATTTTAGTTGTATGGTGCAGCCACGTATTTCATTGGAAGGGGGACATAGAGATGGATGTTTATTGCATCCAGAACATACCGGGCGAATACTGGTATGTTCGGCTCAGGTTTATTACCTCGTCCGACACGCCGGGGTTTTGGCGGTGCGTCCGACCGCGTAATAATCCGAAGATTGTCGCTCCGAACTGGAGCGAGTTCTATCTTCGGGAGTTGAAACATGGAAGTAGGCCGGTTCGGATGGTGGAGCACCGTTCAAAAAGCGGCCTGGTCGTCTATCAAGTTGACAAGCCGCAGTGGAGCTTCCCGTTTATTTTCGTCAGCGACTTTAGTGCCGCTGAATGGATCACTTCCTCTTTGCGACTTGGGTTTCAAGCCGGCCGCAGGCTGATGTACCACTCCATTAGTAACATCGTTTGCGAGGTCGTCGATAACGCCATCAAGGGTCTGAAGCCGGAATAGAGGGGATGATTGAAGCGCACAATTCGGGCGCCCCGATGTTTCGGGGCGCCCCTTGCGACTTACATTGAAAGGTTTATGAGGTATTAATAATTTGTTATAATGGCTATGACATTATAAAAATAGTAAGGGAAAGAGATGAAAAAAATTGCTGCGGTTTTTTTGTTGCTATTTTCGTTGTTAATGTCTTCGATTTCGGTTTTAGCCAACGACTGGCCGGTTGAGCAAAGTAACACGACTCGCAACGCCTACCTCGGCGATTTTCCGGTTTCCTCTGACCTCTCGGTCCAATGGACAAAAAACGCTGAACTAAATAATTTTCAACTGCCGGTCTATTCAAACGGCATTATTTATTTTTCTGAAGAAGGCCACTATATTTCCGGCCCGAAACTTTCTTATGTTTATGCCGTGGAAAAATCCTCCGGCCGCGAAATTTGGCGAAAAACTTTTCCTGAATATCTAAAATCCGATATTTACGCTGGAGACGGAAAGGTTATCGTGCCCGGGGAAACTTTGAAATGTCTCGATGGCGCAACCGGCACCACAATCTGGGAGAAATCGGCATCAACCGCTGGCTATTATTTTGTCGAACCAATGATCGTCGGCGACAAATTAATAGCGATATATCGCGGGAAATATGGCGGCGGGTCAATCATTGGTTATAATCTGTCTAATGGTGTTGAACTCTGGAGAACAGTCCCATTGATATTTTCAAATGGTAGAATTCTTTCAGTTTATAACGGAAACATCTTGGCCACTGTTTCGACTTCTTACAACGAAACAGAAGTTAGTAGCTTTAGTTCAGAAACTGGTGCGAAAAATTGGACGTATGTAAGGGGTTTCAATCCAAACGGGCCGGTGATTGTCGACGAAGTAAATGGGATCGGATTTTTATCTTCTATCGTAAATATCACCACGGCGATTGATCTAAATACCGGTCTGAAAAGGTATGAGTACCCGGCGATGGGGACGTATAACACGACCTCGGTTATTAAAAATAGAACGGCCCATTGGCTGTCGATAATTTCAAGCCAAACATATTTTAATAGTTGCGGTTTGATTGATAAGGTTTGTAGTCAGAAACAAATCGATACCCGCCAAAATTATTTGACCGGTATTGAACCGTTGATGATCGGGAACGATTATTATTATTTGACTAATACCGGCAAACTAAAGCGGTATAATGTGGCCGGCGGGATGGGGGATTCGTATTCGGTTGATCCGACCCGGACCAATTTGCAGTACCTCTTGTATTTTGAGGGAATGTTTGTGGCGATGGATTATTACAAAACCAAGATGTATGTCTTGGGGAGTGGCGCTGAGCCGATTGATGCCAGTTCGGTGGTGGAACTCGATTCTCCTTATAAAACAGATGGAGTGTATGGAAGTTATCTTGGTCAGCTGCATTCCCACTACATTCCCGATGTTGCGCTTTGGTCAAAAATATTCAACGGCGATCCGACCCCGGCCTTTACGGAACAGAAATACAAAGATGCCGGGTACGATTTTGTCGCTCTGACGGAACACAATATGATTATACCGGATCCGGGGGTCGGCGGGATTTTGCATATTGTGAATAGTGAAGAAGATACCCAAGATCCTGGCGGAAACCATATTTTGGCGATTGGGGTTAATTCACCGATCGATGAGGCCATGAGCGAACAGGATAGAATTAATGCGGTGGCGAATCAAGGCGGTGTGCCGATTCTAGCCCATCCGAACTCAGCGATATATCCGTGGTCACAAAAAACATTATTTTCCTTAAATAATTACAATATACTAGAAATAAAAAACGGGGTCACTCAAAGATTAGATTATTTGCATTATCTGGGATCTAGCCTATCAACTGATAAATGGGATAATTTACTTGGTAGTTCAAGAAAAATTTTGGGGACAGCCGGAGACGATTATACTCCTGGCGATGCAGGTTTTGACAATGCGTCTGTTGTTGTCTTTTCAAAAACCAATTCCCAGAGTGATATTTTGCAAAATTTAAAAGACGGTAATTTTTATGCCCTTCAGGGTTCAAGCGCCCCTAAAATTAATATTCAAACATCCGGTAACAAAATTACTATAAGTTCTGACCGACAAAGCAACATTCGCTTTATTAGCCGGGGAAAAACAATTCAAGAAAACAGGAACACCGCCTCGGCAACATATACGGCGAACGGGAGTGAAATTTATATTCGCGCCGAGGTGGAAAGCGGCGGCAAAAGATCTTGGAGTCAGCCGATCTTTGTCAACTTAAAACAGGTAGCCAAAACGCCGTTCCCCGGCGGTTACAAAATTTCATTCGCCGGAGGAACTTTGACCAGTAAAAATACCAGTCCCGTTGAAATTTCGACTTTATCCCAAAACCAATATCCGAGCAATTCTCCTCAACTTGGGTACTTGAGCCAAATTTATTCGCTCCTTTCGCAAAGCCAGCCAAGTGATGGGACCAAATTGACATTGAGCTACGACGGTAGAACGATACTGACGAATGAGAACAACTTATCTATCTATAATTACAATTCCGGAAATTCGGCATGGGAAAAAGTCCCAAGTATCATTGATAAGACGAAAAAAACGGTCTCGGCATTTCTCTCCCATTTCTCACTCTACACTTTGAGCGCCGAAGAACCGGAGGATTTGGAAAAACCGACAATCAATTTGACATCACCAATAGATATGAATGATTTATCCGGAAGCATTACTCTTGAAGCAAGCGCGGCCGACAACAACGCCGTCATAAAAACCGGTTTTTACGCCGATGACAGATTGATCGGCGAAGACACGGATCCGACTGACGGTTGGAGTGGAGCGTTGGATGTCAACAGCTTAAAAAACGGCGAGCACAAGATCATTGTTACAGCCGAGGATTTAAGCGGCAATGTCGGCGAGGCGGAGTATCTGTTCACCGTCACTTCTTCCACTTTTTTGCAACCTACTATTCTACTGTTCGAGCCACTCGAGAACTCCGAGCTTTGGGAACTATCCGATGTGTCTGGCGGTTTTAACTCGAATTTACCGGTTTCCGATATTTCGATTTTACTTGACGGATATGTTGTTGCCGAGGCGGAGATTTCCGGCGGTAATTTCTCCAAGGAGATAAATTGGCAGGATTACAGGGAAGGGGAACATGAATTAAAAGTGGTTTTGGTTGATGAAGAAGGAAATATAGCCGAAACTGCGAGGACTGTAAATATTAGCGATGTTCCAAGAGTCGAAATAATCTCGCCGGATAAAGAGCAATATTTAGAATCTGATCAAATTGAGTTTTCGTACAACTCGAACAATGAAAATGTTGTGGCTGAATTGGACGGGAATATTATTGAGAATGGTATTCATAAATTTGGTTATGAAATAGGACTTGGCAAACACACCTACATTTTGGAGTATAAAGCTAGAATATTGGCGCAAAAAGAATTTGAAGTTTATACTAATTTTTTCGATGTTCGAAATCTGATCACGATGTTTTACCAGGAAGGTGATTTTTCAAACAATGGGATTTACATTGCTACCCTTTCTCAACTAAAAACCGCAGAGTCTGCGGACGCATCGGGCAAAGAAAGCTTGAGCGATTCACTGCTACAGCTATTGATTAAATTCATCGCAATTCAAAACAGTGTTGGCCATCTGAGTGATTTTGCAGAAGAGATATTAATTAATTCTTTAAATTATTTAACTAACATTTAAAACAAAACAAGACCGAATATTAAATCAGTAGCTAATTTCAGAAAAATTAGCAAAGATAATAGTAGCAAAATAATGTTGGCAGGTGTTTTTCTCTCTTTAATAGCCGCCAGCGAACAGATCAGCGTAACAAATGGTAAGATAGTTAAAATTATACCAATTAAGTTTACGCTAGAACTATTGGTTACTATGAAGTAAAATACTGCCCACAAAATCAAAAACACCCAAGCTACGATGCCGTAGATGTTGCCCTTGGAACCATCAGAACTCTTTTGAATATTTGCCATTTCCCTCCTTTAATTCCACTTTGATTGTTTAAATTTTACCACATCTTTTTGAATTAACCCACTCAATTTAAAATTAAAAAATACCTTGCACAAATATGAGACGGCCGTTTCATATTTGTGCAAGGTAGGAATGGATGAGTTCTTTATTATTTGGTATAACTAAATGGTGGGGGATAATGGATATAAGACAAGAGATAAAAGTTATTGGCTAAGAAACGAAAAGATTATTATCTATAAATAACATGATTGGAAAATATGAGAAGGAATTATCTGTACGATCCGGCGTCGCAGGGAGCGCACAAGATTAGCCGGAGTAAAATTGATCTGTTTGTAAAATGCCCCCGCTGTTTTTACTTGGATCAGCGACTGGGTGTGAAAATCCCGCCCGGATATCCCTTCAACATCAACTCTGCGGTCGATTTTCTTTTGAAAAAGGAATTCGATATCCATCGCGCCAAGGGCACGGCCCATCCCTTGATGCAGGAATACAAGGTTAACGCGATTCCCTTCGCCCATGAAAACATTGATAAATGGCGGGAGAATTTTGTCGGTGTCCAATACTTGCACGAGCCCTCTAATTTACTGATAACCGGCGCGGTTGATGATCTTTGGGCGCGTCCGAACGGCGAGGTGATCGTTGTCGATTACAAAGCGACGGCCAAAGATTCGGAAGTGAATATTGATGCCGAATGGCAAGACGGTTATAAAAGACAGATGGAAATTTACCAATGGCTGATGCGAAGAAACGGATTTAATGTTTCTGAAACAGGATATTTCGTCTATTGTAACGGCAGACGGGACAAAGCAGCTTTTGACGGCAGAATCGAATTTGACATCAAACTAATCCCCTACGAAGGCGATGATTCTTGGGTCGAGCCGAAAATATTAGAAATTAAAAAAACTCTTGATGAAGAGAGTATTCCGGAGCAAAGTCCGGATTGCGAGTACTGCAATTACACCAAGGCGCGCGAAAATATTGAGTGCTAAGCTGAACTAAAAAGAAAAGGCCATCCGTGAAGTACGGGTGACCTTTGGGGAGCCGGCGGTGAGCCGGCTAAGGGGAAGAGACGACAACTATGTGGAAACGACGCTGGCGGCCAAAATCGCGAGCGATTTTGTGATTGGGAACCCGTATATCAACCCGGTTTCCCTTAATCGCGCCACCACGGTCATCGACTCTCAAAGTGCGGATATGACCCAAGTACTCTAGAGTGACGAGTGTGCCGGGAGTCAGGACCCGAGGGTCAGCTGCAATTCCCGGCAGGTGAGCGTTAACACCTTGCGATGTCCGGCCGCCTGTGTCACAGACTGAACAATTGGGATCGTATGCGGTAGCATCGACGGTCATTCGCCGGAGAACCCGGTGATAACCGCCTCTTGAGGCAAGGAGATCTCCCCGCCGGAGGCGGGAAAATTCCTTGAGGGTTTTGACGGACAGCTTTTGCGGTTTGGGTCGAAAAGCCGCCTGCCTTCTTGTCGTCGGACTCGTCTGCTTAATCCTTACGGACTTGGCCGGCCTTTGAATCGATTGACTCTTTCGAGTGCTTTCGGCTCTTTGGCCTGCGGTATGCCAGCAGACAAGGAGTAGCCCAACGGCTGCAAGGGTGAAAATTCGCAAGACTTTCTCCGTTCCGCCCTTCTTAAGGCCTTGAAATTCTATAATAAAAAGCTCAATTTGTCAATCCCAGAAAAGTGGGTATTGATATTGGATAATTTATCTGCTAAAATGCTTTCATTCTGTCTCTAGCGGCAGTAGTGCGAAAACCGTGAGTGTGAAAGGGCGAGTGTCCCATCTTGGCAGGTCCTAGCCGATTGGCTGGTCGTCCTTTACCTCATGGGTACAAATCAAGCTAGCCGCCGTGAGGCAGAAAAACTGGAGCGCCCCCGCGGGCGCTCCTTATCTTTTTAGTAGTATAATGGTACCAAGGGGGAATCTCTATAAGATGATAAATGGAATTATCTTCACCATTGTGGTTAAACGATATCTAAAATTAATAATTATCATCGCGGTTGTTCTGATTCTGATTCTTTCCGCTTCTTTTATATATTTTAAAAAAAATAATGCCAATAATTCTTCGAGCAACACCAAACAATCGGATCAAAGTGATAAAGATGCCGAGGCAAAAAGAAAATCAGAAGCCAGAGAAGAAAATATTAATTTGGCAATCAAAAAGGTAATCGTAAAATACGACAACATCGACATCGCAGTCAGTTTTGAAGATATCGACAACGGCGATAGCACCAATATTCTTGGCGATAAATTATTCATTGCCGCCAGCACGGTGAAAATTATTGTGGCAACTGATTTTCTGGAACAGATGCAGGATGGGAAATATGGTATGAATATGAAAATGGGTAACCATGACGCCAATTATCATCTGGAGCAGATGGTGTCGCAGAGCAACAACGATTCGTGGGCGCTGTTTAATAATTTGCTTTCTTTCGCCGGCGAGGAGCAATACGCCAAAAAGATTGGTATCACATATGTCAGTTCCAATAATTCGATCAAACCGAATGACATTAACGCATTTTTGGGAAAACTTTATCGCGGGGAGTTATTAAATAAAGAAAATACCGATCTTCTATTATCGCTGATGCGTGTTACCCACGACGACCGCTACCTCCCCGGTTCGGCAGTAAAGGCGAATTACTACCACAAGACCGGAAAATATGAGGCCTATGTCCATGATGTCGGAATCATTGACGATGGGACACACAAATACGCTATTTCAATATTTACAGATGCGCAGTACAAGGATTACACGATTGACGGCCGGATCCCGATTTTCCACGAGATAGTTGAAGCGGCCTACGCCGCCGCCAATATTAATTAATATATATAAAACCAAAAAGGACTGTACTGAAAGGTAAAGTCCTTTTTGGTAGCCTCAAAGGGAGTCGAACCCTTCTTACCACATTGAAAGCGTGGTGTCCTAACCGATAGACGATGAGGCCATAACTAAACTAATTGAAGGGATTGGCCCTTCGACTTGCTCAGGGTCATTCGACTCGCTTCACAAACCATGGTTTACCATGAGCGAGCGAAGCGAGTCGAATGGTGGACTGCCTGGGACTCGAACCCAGAACCAATGGCTTAAGAGGCCACTGCTCTACCATTGAGCTAGCAATCCCTACCTCGATAAAATAGCATAAACTGCCCGTTTAGACAAGGTTACAGGCACAATAATATCGATTAACCTATAAATCAAAACGCATCACTTAGGTGGTGCTTTTTTCATTCCTAAATGCAAAAATAGCAAAACACGAGCCTAAAATAGAACCGTCCCCTCATTACGAACTAGTAATTTATCGTCTGTTGGCAAAATGGGTAAATGTATTAAAATAGCGCATCCAGTGATTATCGGAACGAGTGTCGCGATCCAAATACCATTTAGCTAATAATTCCCGGCTGCGCAGTAATTCTTTGAGGCGTTTGCGATTTTTAGGATCAGTTACGGTAAGATCAAGTAATTCAAGTGCCCTCTCAAAAGAAACTTCCATATAGTCGAATCGGCCTTTATTGCGCCAGTTAATAGTACGAGAAATTTCACTGCCAATATTTGCCATTTGATAAGACACAGTTTGAGCAAACCAATGGTCTAATCTCAAATTTTTGTGGTAATACAAGTTCATATTGTTATCAGTTTCGCGACGATTGAACGGATTTTTTCTTGCAGTTTCTCGTCATCAACACTTCGAGAGCGATTATTTTGCGAAGGTCGAAGATTAATCATTGAATCAAACTCGATAAAGTCATCGGTACCAAAAAGCTCGGGATAAAGATTAATACCCCAAAGATTTTGTTGAGCTGATTCGGATTCGATCATGGCTGCTTCCTCGTCCGCATGCATTTCAGCATCAACAACCAATATTTCTTTTTCGACATCGACTACCGCCTTGACCAGATTACCAAACATCTTTTCTGCCATTTCGGCCAGTTCATGATTGGAGATTGGATTGTTTGCCGTAATCGTTTTCATGCTTTGACAATACCATAAGCGCTAGCAGTTTTCCAGCAGCCATTCAATACCCCGTGCCTCTTTGCCAGATTCATTAAAGGTAAGCATCGATTGTTACGACCAAGCTAAAAGATGTTCAAAACGAAGTTCATTGATGCTACCAACCTTCATCAAGATTGCGGCCGGCAGGCCATGAAAAACGCATCACTTCGGTGGTGCTTTTTTCATTCCCAAATAAAGAAATAGCAAAATACGAGCCTAAAAGAGAACCGTCCCCTAATCCCGCCATGGAGAATAAATTTAATCATATTATTATAGTCCCAACCGGTCGGAGATGCCCTGCATCGCTTTTAAAACGGTGGCAATATGCTCATCGAGATCGATGCCCAGTTCTTCGGCTCCTTTGATTATATCCTCACGGCTAATAGCGGCCGAAAAACCTTTTTGTTTCATTCTTTTTCTGACGGATTTCACCTCAACTTCAGATATTTTCTTAGTTGGTCTAATCAGGGCGGTGGCAGTAATCAAACCGGTTAATTCATCGACGGCAAATAGAGTTTTGGCCATTTTGGTTTCTCTTTTTACTCCGGTGTAATCACCATGCCCCATTATTGCATCAACCCATTCGCTTGGGACATTCTTTTCTTTTAATATCTCGCAACCCTTGTAGGGATGACCATCTTCTTGGGGATATTTTTCATAATCAAAATCATGTAATAGCCCAACAATACCCCAGCTCTCCTCATCTTCACCGAATATTTTTGCGTATGCCCGCATTGCCGCTTCAACTGCCAAGCTATGCTTAATCAAACCTTCTTTGCTCGTATATTCCGTCAATAGTTTGTAAGCTTCATCTCTATTCATATCATTTCAGCTATCATTATTAATGAGATCGCATCAGAAATAATTTAGCACAGCTGGAGCAAGAATAAAACAGCTGACTATGTTGAAAAATATCTAAATAAAGAGTATAGTTCCAATTAGTTCGTATTAAAATAATTAACAAATTTCCCCAGTTAAAGCTAATGAAATACAAAAATTTTAAGTTCGATACTAATAAATCTTATAGTATGATTGCAGAGACCGGAATTTCCGTCTAGTTTTTCATTGGTTTTGGGAATTGAAAGGATTCCATGCTAAATATTGTTCTTACAGCCATCGCCGGCGTGCTTGTCGGCGGAATTTTGGGATTTGTCCTATTTAAAATTTTATCTTCCAAGAAAGTTTCAAAGGCAAAGTTGGAGGCGGATAAAATTATCGAGAGAGCGAAGACAGAGGAGAAAGAAATTCTTCTCGTAGCTAAGGATGAGGCCTTGAAAGAGAAGGAAGAAGCCAAAAAGACTTATCAGGAGAAAGAAAAATATCTCGAAAAAACAGAGATGGATCTTCGAAAGAGAGAGCTCTCGATTGACACCCGTTTTGATGAACTTGATAAATCACAAAAAGAGTTGACCGGAAAAGAAAAGCAGATTGAAGATATCAAACAGGCGCTTCGCGATTTGCGAAAAAAACAGGAAGAGAGTTTGGAGCGGATCGCCAAAATGAATAAAGATGATGCCAAGAAAGTTCTTTTGGAATTGGCAGAACGCGAGGGTAAGGAGGATTTGGTTAAGAAGTTAAAAGAAGTCGATACTTATGTCAAAGACAATGTTGACGATAAGGTAAAAAGAATTATGGTCACAGCCATGCAAAGGTTGGCATCAGAGACAGCTTCGGAGACAACAATTGCCACAATTCAACTTCCAAACGAAGAAATGAAGGGACGAATTATCGGCAAGGAAGGCCGCAATATTCAGGCCTTTGAAAAGACGACAGGAGTCGATGTAATCATTGACGACACGCCGGAGGCGGTTGTTCTCTCGACCTTTGACCCGATCCGCCGACAGGTGGCGCGGGTAACATTAGCTGAATTAATCTCCGACGGCAGAATCCATCCGACATCGATTGAAGCCGCTTTTGAAAAGGCCAAAAAAATCGTTTCTGCCGATATTAAAAAGTCAGGCGAAGAGGCCTGTTACGAAGTCGGTGTCACCGGTTTGCCGCAGGAAATTATGCAAATATTAGGCCGTCTAAAATTTCGGACTTCCTTCGGCCAAAATCAACTTGACCACTCCATTGAAGTTGCCAGAATCGGCGGACTTTTGGCCGATGAATTGGGCGCCGATGTTTTTCTGACCAAAAAAGCTTGTCTGCTTCACGATTTGGGCAAGGCGATTGACCATGAGGTTCCGGGATCACATGCCATAATCTCGGCTGATATCGCCAGAAAGTTCAAACTTTCGGCTGATCTCATCCACGCCATTGAAGCCCATCACACCGATGTTGAGCCGGAAACAGTTGAAGCGATTTTAGTTCAAGTGGCCGACGCCATTTCGGCTTCGCGCCCCGGTTCTCGCCGAGAATCATTTGAACTATATATCAAAAGATTAGAAGAGTTGGAACGGGTTGCCAATTCATTCTCGGGCGTAGAAAAATCTTACGCCGTTCAAGCCGGTCGAGAAGTTCGTGTCATTGTTATCCCGACGGAGATTGACGATTTGGTAGCGGCCAAGATGGCCAAAGATATCGCTAAGAAAATTGAAGAGGAAGTGCAATACCCGGGTCAGGTCAAGGTAACAGTTATCCGAGAAACCCGGGCAGTCGAAGTGGCACGGTAATCGCCCAATAATTTCTAAATCCTAATATCTAAATCCGAAACAATATAAAAATTCAAATAGGAAATCTAAAAATATTTTGTATTTGGATATTTTGAAAATTAAAATTTGTTTAGGATTTAGGATTTAGATATTCGTATTTACTCACTTTATAACAAATAAAATTTAATAAGATTATTTAATGACTAAGAACATAATCAAGATATTATTCCTGGGGGATATTGTCGGGAAGCCGGGACGGGGGGCGGTCAAGCATTTCCTGCCTATTTTAAAAGATCAAGAAAAGATTGATCTTTGTTTTGCCAATGGCGAAAACTTAACACACGGCTCCGGAATGTCGTACGAAAAGTATGACGAGGTCATACAAGCCGGTGTCGATTATTTTACCTCCGGTAACCATATTTGGGCGAGAGAGGAATTTGCCCTCCGGCTTGATGACAAGAATATAAAAGTTTTACGACCAGCCAACTATCCTCCTTCTTCGAACGGCCGAGGCAGTGTCGAGATTGAATATCAAGATCAAAAAATACTGCTTATAAATCTTGCCGGTCAGGTCTTTATGGCCGATGAGGTCAAAAACCCCTTTTTAGCAGCCGATGAGATTATCAAAAAAAACAAAAACAGCATTATTATAATTGATTTTCATGCCGAAGCCACAAGCGAAAAAGTGGCATTGGGACTATATTTAGACGGTAGAGTCGGGGCAGTTATCGGTACCCACACACATATTCAGACAGCCGATGATAAAATTTTATCGGCTGGTACTGCGTATATAACTGATACGGGGATGTGCGGACCGACAGATTCGGTGCTCGGTGTTGAGAAGGAGATAATAATTGAAAAATTCTTGACAGGCCTGCCTAAAGCGCATAAAGTGGCAAGTGGAGATAGTATTTTCCAAGGCGTCATTATTGAGATTGATGCCGAGACAAAAAAAGCGACCTGCATAAAACGAATTTCAGAAATTTATAAACAATAATCCACCCGAAGGAGGTGAATACTATGAACAAGAGCGAATTAATCAACGAAGTGGCCAGAAAGACAGGACTTTCTAGAAGAGAATCGGAAGTCGGAGTCCAAACAGCCCTCGATGTGATTTCAAATGAGCTGGCAAAAGACAAGAAAGTCACGCTAACCGGATTTGGGACATTTGATGTCGGACGGAGAAAAGCCAGGACCGGCGTCAATCCAAGGACAGGTTCTCCGATCAAGATCTCGGCGACAAAGATGCCTAGGTTCAAACCAAGCCGTGGCTTGCGTTCGGATGTTAAATAATGGTTATACGAAAAAGCCCCTACGCCAGTTGGCGGACGAGGGCTTTTTCTTGAGGGTTGTTTTAATTTTCTAATTTTGTTCTAAATACGATTGGTCGTCGTTTTTTTGTTTCTCCTGCATTGACTTTAAGCCCATTTTCTATTACAATATTAAACTGTACACGATTTGCTGATATGATTGTTTTGTGGGTACATCGGGGTGTGGCTCAGTTGGCTAGAGCGCCGCGTTTGGGACGCGGAGGTCCCCAGTTCGAGTCTGGGCACCCCGACCATCTCGCTTTGCTCGATGTAAACTTAATAGAAATGAGTTTACACTGAACGAAGTGAAGTGCGGGTATAACACAACGGTTCGTGTGCCTGCCTTCCAAGCAGGATATGCGGGTTCGACTCCCGCTACCCGCTCCAAAATTTATGGCGGCCATGGTGAAGTGGTTATCACGGCAGTCTGTGGCACTGCAATGATGGGTTCAATTCCCATTGGCCGCCCCATTGGAATTATATGTGCGCCCTTAGCTCAGTTGGATAGAGCGCCACGCTTCGGACGTGGAGGTCGGGGGTTCGAATCCCTCAGGGCGTACCATAATTCCTGTGTAATATTGATGCTATTTAAAATATGCCCCAGTAGCTCAGTGGATAGAGCAACTGCCTTCTAAGCAGTGGGTCGTTGGTTCGATTCCAACCTGGGGTACCATTGAGCCGGATGGCTCTTTTTTGTTTGCCATAAAAGGTATTTTGATTTATGATGAAATAAAACAAGGAGGGGATTGAAGAATATATTTAAGCTCATTACATTAGCGTTTCTTGGATTTCTAATCTCGCTCATATTACGACCTCATACTGCATTCGCTAAGAGCGAAAGTATTGTCATTAACGAGATTTATTACAATGTGGCAACCGAGATGGGTGACGACCCGGCGGCCGAGTGGGTTGAGCTTTATAATAGTGGCGATGATGAGATTAATATCAGAAATTGGACTTTAGCTGACAACTCTGGAAACGATAAAATATTATCAACAACGGATTTAACTATCGCGGCCAAGTCATTCGTCCTAATTTCGAGAAGCAATACTATCTGGGCAAAGTGGGGAATTAATCCTCTAACATCGTCGGAAATTACCTTTATTGAACTAACCGGAACTAATATTTACAATCTGGCCAAAGGCGGGGATCGCCTGCTTTTGAAAAACGACAGCGGGGAAGCGGTCGACGAGGTAAGCTTCGGAACGGATGAAACTTATTATGATATTGCGGCGGCGGAAGAGGGCAGTTCGCTCGACCGAAAAAATTTGGGAATAGATAATGATTTAGGAAGCGATTTTACAAATCGCCCCTCCCCCACTCCCGGAGAGGAATTTATTCCGTTAATTTATTCGGATGAAATTGTTTTGAATGAAATTGCGCCCGAGCCGAGCGAGGGAGTCGGTTTTGAATTTATCGAACTATATAATTCAAGCGATTTAGTCCTCGATATTTCCGGTTGGCAATTAGCCGATATGAAGGGGGCGACGAAAACTTTTACTATACCGGCATCAACAATAATCCCAGCGAAAAGTTATCTTGTTTTCTATCGAACCGAGACAGGGATTTCTTTGAATGATGACGGCGACGGTGTGTTTTTGATCGATCCGAACGGCGATTACAGGGATGAAATTTCTTATGACAGCGCAATCAGAGGGGAGAGCTTTTCAAAATTTGGGAGTAGCTGGCAATGGAGTGAAAAGCAGACACCCGGTTCGGAAAACCGACTGGTTCAGTCGGTTGTTTCGAGGGAAGAGGAGACGGGCGGCGGGATTTTGGGGAGCATAAACGAGGCAAAACAATATCAGAATGGCGACGAGGTCGCATTAGTCGGTATTGTAACTACACTACCGGGCGAAATTTCAAGCCAGTATTTCTTTATCCAAGACGAGACCGGCGGAATTGAGGTTTATTCATATTACAAAACTTTTCCGAACCTGAATCGCGGCGATAAGATAAAAGTAACCGGCCAGTTGTCCGACTACTATGGAACAAGAAGGATTAAAATAAATTCCATTTCCGATATCGAAATAATAAGTCCTAACGCCATGCCGCCGCCAATCGTAGCGAAAATTCCTGAAATAGGCGAACAGTATGAGAGCCAATATATAAAAACCAAAGGCAAAATCAGTTATACTTCCGGTTCGGTCTTTAGGATGACAGAGGGAAGTAGGGAGATTCAGGTTGAAATTAAATCCGGAACAGGTATAAAAAAACCGAAAATGCGTAAAGGCGATCTTTTTGAGGTTGCCGGCATATTAATCCAGTATAAAAACGGTTATAAACTCTTGCCGTTTTTGCAAGATGATGTTAAAATTATCCAGTCAAATTCCGGTTCACTTCCGAAATCCGGATTGGACCAGATGATTTATTTAATTATTACAGCGCTTATTTATTCCTTATGGAATTTATTTCAAACAGTTCGCTCGAAACTGAAGAATTTGCCTCAAAACTTGTCGCCAGATTAGAAGGCGGGATTTTGGCGTTGTCCGGGGATTTGGGGGCAGGCAAGACAACATTTGTAAAAGGATTGGCCAAAGGGCTTGGGATTACGAAAAACATTACCAGCCCGACTTTTGTGATTTTAAAAAGTTACAAAACTAACGGTAGAGGCGGCATCAGGCATTTGGTACATCTGGATTGTTACCGCATGGAAGACAAAAGCGATGCCGAGGGTATCGGTTTACCTGAATATTTCAAGCAAAAAGGGACATTGGTTCTGATTGAATGGCCTGAAAAAATCGAAAGTATTCTCCCTCGGACGACAAAATATATTAATTTTGAGTATTTGGAGGAAAATTCCAGAAAAATAAGGGCGGATTTCTAATGATTTTATTTATCGATACAACCTCACTCGAGACAAAAATCGGTCTGTTGAATGAAACCGGAAATTTTATTGATCAGATTGAGTGGACCAGTCGATTTAATCAATCGGAAGAACTTATCTCTAAAATTGAGGACTTATTACAAAAGAACAGAATCAAAAAAGATGATCTTGGAAAAATTGTCGTTATAACCGGTCCCGGTTCCTATACCGGTGTCAGGATAGGAGTGACGACTGCGAATTTTATCGGATTGGGTCTGAATATTCCGGTATTGGGTTTGAAAAAGAGCTCTATTGTGGATATCGGAAAGATAATTTCCGGGGACAATTCTGATTGTTTTTTAGATCCGGTAATGCCCTATTACGAAAGATTGCCAAATATTACCAAACCCAAAAAAAAGTTATGATTATGGACGGATCAAACATTTATTTGATATAATAAAAATGCAAAAACAAAAATGAATCTAATCTACAATCCTACAAAACGAGATAAGTTTTCCTTTTTTAAGAAAAGGCCTGTCAAAATCGCCTTTTCACTTTTATTTTTTATTCTGATAGTGGTAATTTCCTTCATCGCCTATATCTACGCTCAAGGGGTAAGGGTATTTGACGGTAATTTTCTTTTTAATTCGACCGCCACTCTTAAAGGTCAGGAGAATGATCGGATAAATATAGCCCTGATGGGAATCGGCGGAACCAACCATCCCGGCGGTCAATTGACCGATTCGATGATGGTTTTAAGCATCCGACCGAGCGACGGGTCATTGGCAATGATTTCGATTCCTCGGGATTTATATGTTTTTGTACCAGATCACAAAACGAAAACCAAGATCAACGAGGTTTATTCGATCGGGGAAAAAGATAAAAAGGGCGGGGGACCCGAATTGGTAAAAAAGACGCTCAAAGAAGTACTTGGTTTAGATATTAATTATTATGTAACCCTTGATTTTGCCGGATTCGAAAAATTTATCGATCAGATCGGGGGAGTCGATGTGGTTGTTGAAAAAGCAATCAATGATTCTTCATATCCGGATGTGAATATGCAGGGGTACGATCCATTTTCTATCAAGGCCGGAAACCAACGCTTAGACGGGAAGACGGCTTTGAAATATGCAAGGTCAAGACATGGGTCGGCTGGCGGAGATTTTGACCGCGCAGCCAGGCAACAACAGATAGTTGTGGCTGTCAGAGACAAATTATTAAAAAATGGATTATGGGCAAACCCGATTAAAATTGCGGAACTAGCAACAACGATAGGTGATCATTTGCGTACCGATGTTTCGCCAGTCGAGATAAAAGTATTTGCCGGTTTATTTAAAAACATTGACAGAGCCAAGATTCATTCAAAGGTTTTATCTGATGAAGCCGGCGGAGTTTTGTATTCTGATTCAAGCTCCGGAACCTACCATTTAGTGCCAAAAGGCGGGAATTACAATGCAATTCAATCGATCGCAAAAAATATTTTTGAAGCAAATAGTGAAATAGAAAATGTAAAAATTGAGATTCAAAATGCCAGTGGCAAATCATCTAAATTGACAGAAGTATCTTCTTCGTTGAAATCTTTGGGATATAATGTTGTTGCCGCGTCCAATCTAAAAACAGTCCAGAAAGCAAGTGCGATTTATGACTATTCAAGCAATAAATATCCCCAAACTCTTGAATATTTGAAAAAGGAATTTAGCTCTAGTGTCGCTGATAAAAAGTCCACAGAATTTCAAAATTCTGATATTGTAGTAGTGATCGGCCAGAATTACTCAAATTAATATTTTGAAATTATATGGCATTTTTATACCATAAGTTTACCCGCAAAGCGCTGCTCTCTCTTATCCTTGCTTTAGGCGTTGTTTCATTTTGGCTTTTAACTCCATATTTAATTTCTTGTCTTATGGTTACTATTGCAGGCGTTCTTGGTATTTTTTTTATCTGGTATGAAATCGCCCCAATTTATCTTTTGATTTTTTTGTCCTTCACTTCAGCTTACGCATTTTATGGCTTATTTTTCCAGTACAATTTACCGACGATTCTGATAATGATTTCAATTCTGGTAATTTTCGGTTATATTTTTACCTATATGGAGCAGAGAACCGGGATTTTAGGAAATCGGCGCCTTATTTATCTTCTGCTATTTTCAATAATTGTTCTGGAAGTTTTCTTGGCCTTGAGCTATTTTCTAATCAATCCCCTTAACCAGAGTTTAGTCATAGCCGCAGTCTGCTATATATTTTCCGGTTTTTGTTTCTCCGTTTTGGCAAAACAAGATGATTCGGATATTCGGACATATCTCGGTATCGGTTTTTCGACGATCTTTGTAATCTTGCTTTCTTCCAGTTGGAGTGTATAGTAATATATAATTGGCAATCAATAACTTATTAAGGAATTAAAATGAAGGAAAAGGTCAGGGCGAGCATAAAAACAGTCGGCGATTTCTTGAGCAGAATATTTTTTCATATCAGGGTAAGGATTTTGAAAAAAAGAGGCGGGGAGATCGATATTATAATCGATCCGAATAAAGTACCGATATCGAAAAGAATCTTTACCGGTCTTTTTTATCTCATATTGCTGGTCGGTTTGATTGAGACCGTCATCGCAGTAATGATCTATGGATTCCAGCGAGAAGACAAGGCGACAAAGGCGGTTGCAGATGTGGTTCCTTATCCGACCGCCGTCACTTCCTTCGGTTTTGTCTCTTACGGCGATTATTTATCGGAAAAGGCCTACATCCATCATTTCTACGATTCAACCCAGCAGAAAGATGTTGCATACGAAGAAATCGATAAGCAAATCCTGGATCAATTGATCGAAAACCGCCTTATCTCTTACGAAGCGTTCCGATATGGAGTAAAGGTTAAAAAAGACGAGGTCAATCAAACCTTTTCTGCGATTTCGGATCAAAATGGCGGCGACGAAAAGGTCGGGAAAGTACTTGAAGACCTATACGGTCTCAATATCAAATCATTCAAAAAGTTAGTCAAGGAGCAACTCCTTCGGGATAAGATTAACAACGAATTGATTGCCAGAGTTACGGCAAAACACATCTTGGCAAGAGTCGACAAAAGCGCTCCTCAAGATCAAGTCGATGCGGCTAAAACAAAAATTGATGCCATTTTGGCCGAGGTTAGGGGAGGCGCCGATTTTACCGAGACGGCAAAATCAAAATCCGAAGATATCGGCAGTGCCGAACAGGGCGGGGAACTGGAACCGTTTGCCAAGGGCGAGATGGTTGAACCTTTCTCTGAAGTCGCTTTTTCGACATCGGCCGGACAAATTTCCGACCCTGTTAGAACTGATTTCGGTTGGCATATCATTAAAGTCGAATCAAGAACCGGTAAGATTGAGATGACATTTACGGACTGGCTGGATAGTTTAAAGAAAAACGGATTGATTTGGAAATTAATAAAATGATCCAAAACAAAAAGTTAATTATTACCTTAGCGGCATTAGTTTCGATCGGTTTTGCCATTTACGGTATCTGGCTGGCTCAAAAATCAAATAATTCAATTCCTAATCGCCAGACAGAAGAAATCAGGTAGAATGAACTATCAAAATATATTAAAGAAATCTTTCAGTATCATTTGGAAAAACCGCTTTATGTGGCTGCTGGGTTTTTTGGCCGGAGGATCATTTTATCAGGGCGGCAATTATTCATTTAATGACTCTGATTTTGAAAAATTAAAAGATTGGAAAAATTTGCCCGATTCCAACAATGTGGCGGAGGCGTCGGTCAAAAGCGCCGAGAAAGTGTTGGGCGATTCGGTTTCGTCGGCGATGAGCAGTACCGCCTTTTGGGTGATTTTGTTTTTCCTTATTATCATAATAATAATTTTCATTTATCTTCACTTTACGGCTAGGGGCGCGATTATCAAATCAGCCGAACAGTTAGATGCTGGAAAAAGCCTGGGTCTGAAAAATGCTTGGGCTTTCGGGCGACAGTATTTCTGGCGGGTATTTATTTTTTCGTTGGTTATGGCCGGAATCATACTCTTGGGATTATTAATTGCGGCCACCCCAATTGTTCTTCTGGCCATATTCGAACAAACTCTCGCGGCGATTATTTTTGGAATTATATTTTTCTTGGTCTTCCTGGTCTATCTTATTTACCTTTCGCTTGTTTCGACCTATGCCGAGAGGATATTGATTTTGGAAAATAAGAGAGCGATTGAATCGATAAAATTGGGAATCAAATTTTTCAACAAGAGTTGGAAGACTATTGCGGTCGTCTATTTGATTGTGATGGCAATATCATTAATCGCGGCCATGGTTGTAATCATCGCCATTATCGTTCCAATTCTGTTTCTAACCGGAATCGGCGCCTTATTCTACCTAATCAGCTCTGGTCTGACTTTCATATACGCCACAATCGCCATTTTGGCGCTTGTGGTATTATTTTGCACTCTGATGGGCATGCTCAATGCTTATATTTCAACGGTTTACACGCTTACTTACAATGAACTAAAAAGCTCGGACTGATTAAGAAAAAAATAAAGACAATAATACCGGAATTACAATATTGCCGTAAAATATCCAATTCAAAAAACCGTCTGTCCATATTTAACGGACAAACGGTTTTTTATAGCGGAAGCGATTCGCCGTGGCGACCGTTCTAACCAAACATAAAAACAGGCAAGGACAAACAATCCGACTGACTGGCGGGAGCGACCGGACTCGAACCGGCGACCTCCACAGTGACAGTGTGGCGTTCTAACCAACTGAACTACGCCCCCGTTCTGAATCAGTCGGATTGCCGAGGATTCGTTTCAATTCCTCTCTTCCCTTACCTGTTTTGAAATACATTTCTCGCCGTACGGCCTCCGGTCGAGTTTCAAATCTCTCTGAATATACTAACTTGAATGGTTTTGTAAGTCGTGTGTATTTACTTTGACCGAAATTATGTTCACAGATACGCTTGTCAAGATTACCGGTTGAGCCAGTGTAAAACCTTTGATTGACCTCGCTTTGTAAGACATATACATAATGCATGGCGACCTGTCGCCGCGGCGACCGTTCTAACCAACTGAACTACGCCCCCGCGCTTTGTTATAGTAACATTTTTTGAATCTTAAATCAAGCTATGTACGATTGCAGGGTTAATGTTACCTTTTTTGTCTGGGTGTTGCCAAGCTGTTGAAACATGATCTTAATGATTTTCTCTCTCGGTGTTAATTTGTTCATGCCGTATCCGGTATGCCTTCTCTTGTTGTTGTAGTATTGAAGCCAAAGCTGTAGTTTGTACTCTAATGTCTCCATATCATCTTGGAAGGAGCACTGGCCGTAGAAGAACCTGGTCTTGAGTGTCCGGTGATACCGCTCGATCTTGCCGTTCTGGGTCGGAGCATACGGATCATTCTCAATTAGTTCTAACCCACGGTTCTCACAATACCACTTGAGTAACTTTCCGTATCTGTTGTCTACTCTGATCCGTCTGATTGGGAAGGGCGATCGTTCCAAGATGTAGTTAATTAGTTTGATGGCATTCTTGGCATTGTCTTTGTCGCACATCATACCGAATACATATCTGGAACAGTCATCGATAGCGGAGAAACAGACAATGTCTCTGCTTCGGCCAAAGGGGTAAGAAGCATCAAGCTGAAGCTCCTGGCCGGGGTAGTCAAGACAGTAGAGTGTCGGTTCTTTCTTTGGGATCGGGGTGTAATCCAGGTTGTATCTGATATGTTTCCGTTTCAGGATGCGCCAGATGGTAGTCGGATCAAGGGCGATGGAATGATCATCGAAGAGTTTGTCGGCCAGCTCGATTGGTCCCATGAAGGGATTAAACATGGCCGTATCGCAGACGATCTCCTCGATCCACTCCGGTGTTCGGTTCCTTGGCGGTGAACCTACTTTGGAACCTGGCTTAACCGGAATCAGGGCTTGGATGCCGGACTCTTTGTACCGGCTACGCAACCGGCTGAAGGCCTTCTTGTGTATCCCCAGAGCCTTAGCCGCATCTTTGCACTTCATCTCTTTGCTTAAGGTACTCTCAATGATGTTTTGCTTCATAGCAATCAGTTCTCCTTGGGTGTTTCTTGTCATGGCTTCCTAGCAACTTACGAGTAAATTGCTCATACCATACCAGCTTGGTTCTGAACCCGAAAGGTAACCCTAATTGCTGCAATTGATACATGTTTTGTCAATCTGTGAGAAGAGAACGGATTAGAAAACGGCTAATTATACAATAATTCCACCATGGAACGAGAGTTCATATATTTTCATACTTTTGTAGAGGATGGTCTCGGTGCCCCTAAACAACTCAAGATAGCCCTCGAATTCACATTTATACGAGTAATCATTTTGAGTGAATTCGGACGGTCCCCTGAAGGGCATTTCTTCGGTTACATTCAAGAGTGCTTTCTTTAGGAAGCCGTAGACTTCTTTTTCACTGATTGTTTTGTCTAAAATAGAGCCTTGGTAATTCATTACCCAGATAGCCTCATTGTTAGAAAAAACAACCTCTTCTCCGGCAAAAGAATCGGAACCGAAATATCGGTCTCGATACGTTAAGTCACCTTCGGAATAGATGAATTCTTTACTGCTATCAGCCAGAACCTTTTTGCTGTCGCCTTGCGCACTGGCATAAGTCGACTTTTTTGCATTGATTAAAAAATTGATGAGTTTTTTCGTCATAGTAATAAGATGGTGCTTAGGCTGATTTCCGTAAGGTGCGATACATATCATATTATCATAAAACAATGTGCCCATTACATATAAATACCCTTTATTTCTGATTAGGTTTGAGCTATGGTGATAACGAATAAAAAATCCGCTAATGGGCGACAAATAATTTTTAGTCATGGAAATATAGTAATAAACTATATGTAGTCAATAGATCATGAATGAGATTTCACTGGAAAACATAGATAATGCGCTAAGTCTTTTAGCAAAGATTCACCAACCAGATGAGAACTGTAGTTCTTTTTCCGTATTTGGCTCCTATGCAAGAAATAGATTAAAAGTACCCCGAGATGTCGATTGTATCGTTTTAGTTGAACGTATACCCAATCCATTGAGTGTTCGGCAAGTCATTTCCAGCCAGTCAGGATTTGATTTCGTAGGTATGTCAGATGACAGTTACAGATATAGATGCCAGTCTATTGAATATGGAATAGTCTATCGCTTAGAGAATAAGTTTCTTGGTGAAATAGAGGACATAACGGCAGGAAAGAGGTTTCCGTTAGAAATTTCAAAACCGCTTTGGGCGATTGGTGGCAATATTCCAGAGGTTATTATAGGTGACATTGCTGAGTCGATAATCCTTTTTGATAAAGACAAGAAATTAACAGAATTGAAGGCGGAACTCCAGTCTAAATATCCGAAAAAACTCCGCGATACACTCCTGAAAATGCTCGGAGAAGAAATCTCTCTTAAACTGGATATTAGTGAAAAACTATGTCTGGAGAAGAATTATTTAGCTGCTGATGTCGGAATTGCCGACCTGGTTATAGCGTTATCAAGATATCTATTTGCCAAAAATGAAGTATATATACCATCAATCAAACACATCAGGACACACTTGATGAGCAGACAATCGAAGATATCGCATCAGCGCCTTGAGAAATTTGTCCAGATTTTAGAAAACGGATCATCCGAAGAAAAGCTTATTTGTATTAAGAAAATGTTTAAGGAGAATGAAAGATGAAAGAACCCAAAATTGTATGGCCAACCCCGGAACCCATAGTCGTTCACGATTTTCTGCAAACAGGGGTCGACCTGCTGAAAGAGAAGATAGGATCTCTCTCGCAGGATCCAAGAAACCCCTTGAGCAGAGTATGTGTTGCGAACTCGTGCTTCTCTCTTGAACCTGTTCGCGGATGCCCCTTAAGGTGTTCCTACTGTGTTGCGGGAAACGACTGTCGCAATTTATGTGTCCAAGAAGAATCCTACCATAACAATATTCATGACTTCGACTCAACAACAATTATTCCGAGAAAACCAGAGGTTCTCTTTAAAGGTGATGTATTGGCTAAGGCGATGGCGGAACATCCGGGGTTCATAAAGGATAAATCGATTGTCAGCATCGCAGTTGGCTCTTCAGAAGCATTTCTCGAAGGAGTGGAGCAGGAAACTTGGGCTGCAATGCGCTTCCTTGCCGATAACGGTTACAAGAATCCTTACTGGTTAGTCATTAAATATGGGATTAGCGATAAACTGCTGAAAACATGGAAAGAAAGATTGAGATATGTGCTTGTTCACGGGTCAAAAGTTATCATCTCGGTAACAGAGTCTAATGCTCCTGCATGGCTTGAACCGTACCGAGGTAACCGATTTAAGAATTTGACGGAGATAAAACAGCTCGGCGTCCATATAACTCATCATTTGCGTCCGATTATCCGTGGAATAAACGATTCCGAAGAGTCAATAACGAAATCCCTTAAAAAGTCGTCTGGATTGGCAGAATGTATATGCGTGGGTGGCCTAAGAGTTGATCCCGGGATCGTATTGCTGTGGAAACATATTAATAAGCTTGATCCAACATTACTGCCCCGGTTTGTTGATACCGAAAAAGGAAAAATGCCGCAAAAAGATTTACCGGATGGCTTCGCGAAAAAAGTTGGAAAGATTATGGCTAAAACTCATTATGATGTACCGCTTTTTACACGATCCTCACAAATGCTCGCACATATACTGGAGATTCCAGATTTTAACCTCTATAGGTATCGTACAGAGAACAATTCAGTTATTCTCAATGTTCCGAGTGATATTCAGGAAAGCATTGAAAAATCTGGCGGAAAATCCCTGATTGAAATGTTCAGGGAAACCTTAAAAGAAATCGGGCTTGACGCTCTAACAATAATTCAAGACGGGAAAAATTTCACAATTAAAGAGAAAATTAACTACCAGGAACATAGGTTGCTTATCCATGCCATCGGGTTTAAAAATATATTGCCTTAACCACCTACTATGCCTCTATCAAAAAGAGTTAAAAATCTAAAAAACAATCCTGTTGATAGCGCTTTTAAGTTTGCCGAGAAATTTCCACAAGCGATATCACTTGCCGGGGGAACACCTCAATTCGGATTGCCGCAGACCAGCTTACAGACGATTTGTGAAGCGTTAAAATCAAATCCAAATATTGTAAGATATTCCGCATACGCCCAGGGCGATCCGGAGTTGAGAAACCTCATTGCAGAAGATCTTTCATTGGAGTTCGCTAGAAAAGTGGTACCTGAAGAGATTCTGATTACGGCTGGTTCCACATCAAGCCTGTTTAGTGCTATTCAGGCATTTACTGACCCCGGAGATGAAATCGCTCTATTTTCTCCTCATTGGTCGCTCTATCAAGACCAGTGCGCACTATGTGGTGACAAAATATTAGAGATACCCTTGTCTGAAGAAAATGGATGGGACTTCGATAAAAGTAAGCTTCTGGAAAAGGTCAGCGATAAAACACGAGCACTAATAATAGCGGATCCTAATAATCCCACGGGGACGATATTTTCAACTGCCTCCAAGAAAATGCTGATAAAAGTATCGCATGAGAAAAATATCAATCTTATAGTGGATGAGACATATAGGCATATAATTGACTCCGGGTCTGATTATCAGAGTCTGGGAAAATTGTCAGAAGACATTGATGCAATGATGATAATAAGAAGCTTCTCGAAAGATTTTTCGATGAGTGGTTTAAGACTGGGTTATATTTACTCAAGCAAGGAAAATATTGCTAAACTTTCAAGAATACACACTTCGATTAATCTCTTCCCCTCGACGTTATCCGAAGAACTTGGCAAATTGCTATACCGGGATAAAGAGAAGATTGTGTCGAACTATTCAAACCGCTACACAAAACTCAGACAATTAGTCTGTTCGAGGTTGGATAAATTGCCGAAGTTATTTCAATACGTAAAACCCCAAGGCGGTTTTTTTGTGTTTCCAAAGTACAGTTTGACCATGAACTCCGTTGATTTTTTTAAACTTTTGCTAGAGGCAGGTATTGTGGTCAGGCCAGGAATTGGTTTTGGTTTAGGCGGAGAAAAACACATAAGAATCAGTTTCGTATCAAATGAAGAATTAATCAATAAGGCTTTCGATAGAATTGAGAAATATTTTAATCATTACGGAAAGGGGTTGAAATGAAAAATGCCGACAAGAAAACCGTTACCTGCATTTCGCAGGATGGCCAAAAGGTTGAAGTTGAAGCTGATAAGATAATAACCAGAGTGAGCGCGTATGGGATATTAACCACAGATGATAATGTCCTGGTAATTCAGGCACATTTGCCGATTTGGGAGTTCCCTGGAGGAGGTAATTCGCCTAAAGAGACGATTCATGGAACATTGATTCGAGAGTTCGAAGAAGAAACGGGGCTCATTGTCTCTCCTGGCAAACTCTTATTAGAAAAAGAAAATTTCTATGTTTCACCTAGTAATAGAACGTATCATACATTTCAGCATTTTTTTAAGGTTAAAAAGATCAGTGGACAACTGCTCAAAACAAGCGGAAACCTGGTTGGAGCCAGATGGTTTCCTGTCAACGAACTAAACGAAAAAAATATGAATGCTAGCGCATTTGCAGCACTTCAAACAATGCTCTATAATTCATCCGACCACCAGTTTCTATCGTAACAACGGGAAGGGGGTGCGAAAATTGTCTCGCACAGCAATTATCGGCGTCACTGGTCTTCATGGCGTTGGTAAGACGACGACACTGGATGGAATGGGGACGATGCGTAGCGATATCTGCATCATCCGCGTAGGAAACGAGCTGAAGGATCTGAGCAAGTCTCAGACCGGCACCTACTTCTTTGATCATGGGCTTGCCGAGAGAGATAGGCTGCGATATGAGCTTGGCCAATCAATCATCGAAAGGGCTAGGCATCAGCGAAGTCTGTATCTTTTGGATATGCACCTGACCGATATCAGAGAAGGAGAAAGCAAGGTTATCCAACCGTCGAACCTTATTAAGGCGATGGCGGGTATAATCTTGCTTGATGCACGAGACTCGATCATCCTGGAAAGGAGAAGCTGCGACCCAAAACCACATCGAGGCCTATCTCTTTCTGTAATCGCACAGGAGAGGTTGGCCGAGCTTTCTTCTCTGCGTCAAGTCCATGCAGAGTATGGGACGCCGTTCCGTGTGCTGCTTACTGAGAAGGCTTTGGCGGAAGTCCAGGCCGACATGCTTCGTTTGCTGGATATCATGCTAACAGGAGGCACGACAGAACAGGAGCGCATCCATGCTTGACTTAAGCAAGCTTTCGTTCCAATCTGTCGAGCACCACGGAATGGCAGTCCACGCACTATCTTCCGAAATGATCCGCGGGAACATGATGGAGATCATACCGCTCGTCTCGGAGATCAACTCGAGAGCATTCGGCTTTAGTCGCACCACCCCAGCCAGCGAGACAGAACAACGACTTCAATCGACCGATATGCTCATCCTGGCTGAAGCTCAGAATGGGGTTATGGGCTTTGCATCGTATCAATTGATTGAGTGCAACCAGACAACGGTTGCATATCAATCGAGAGGTATTGACCCAAAAGCTCAGCGCGCCGGACTTGGTCGCCTCTTCGCCAGAATCGCTTGTCAGACTCTTGGGCCGGATGTGCTCGCGGCGCGAGCACAGAATCCTGCCTCTATACTGGCAACGATTCGCTCAGGGATGCTTGAGCAGGTGATGCCGGTAGACCGACTCTACGGCGACTCAACCGAGATGCAGAAGGTGCTCATCGACTTGGTCGAAGCACGTGGCTTCGCCGGGAATGTGGACCTTACGACAGGGTTGCAGAAATCGGCCTACCCGATGGGTAAGTTGGGCGACTACCGCGTCGATACGGACAATTCCGAGATACGTCGGATTGAGGAGGTGCTTATAAGCATAGGACTAGACCGTATGAGAGGTGACACTGTCTATTACATGGGATGCGTGATCTAGAAATAGCATCCATTTCATCGACTGGGCAGTGTCGGGTGAGTCCATAACCATGGAGGTGTCCTGAGCGACACCTTCACCCCCTTACTGGATTTATATTAAAATATTGATACATGAAAGTATTTGGATGAAAAGCACATTAGTTTTGATCGATTTTATTAACGAGATTTTGGATGAAAAAGGCAAGCTTGCCAACAAAGGCTATGCTAGTTTTGCCAAAGAGCACGATCTGTTCGATAAGGCTCGGAAAGCAATCGAAGTGGCACATAAGAACGACATACTTGTTGTGTTTGTGCGCCTAGCATTCAATCCCGACTATTCAGATTGGCCGGTTAATTCGCCGCTTTTTGGCAGCGCCAAAAAACTAGACATACTTCAAGACGGCACCTGGAGCACGGAAATACACCCGGAAATCCCCATTGCCAAAGAGGATATAGTTATTAAGAAAAATCGCGTCAGCGTGTTCTGTAACACTTCGCTTGAAGAGTTATTTAGAAATAAGGGAATTACTAGAATTATGGTCGGCGGTATTTCCACTGATCTCGCTGTCCAATCAACCGCATTCGACGGGCACGACCTGGACTTTGAAATGGTTGTATTGGAAGATCTCTGCGTTGCCGCCAATCAGGACGACCATGATCAGGCGATCCGCATACTAGCTAAGGTGGCGAAGATCACTACTAGCAGCGAAGTCGAAGAGTTTGGAGAGTAAAAATGTCTTGTCGCTTTGATCGTTTGATGTAGTACTAACGGCAGAAGAATTGATTTGCATTTTCTGGTGTAAATTATTGTATAATAGTCCAATGAAATGGAAGACACTAAAAACGAAAATTGCATACGAGAACCAGTCGCTTCAAGTGCGAGAAGATCTCGTGATCCGTCCTGACGGCACGGAGAGCAAGTATAGTATTGTTGAAAGACCGCCTGTTAATTTTATAATTGCAGAAGATCAGGACTCACGCATATACTTCATTGAGGAATACCGGTATCCGATTAACAAAACAATACTACAACTGCCTGCCGGGACAATGGAAAAAAATGAGAACAGTTTGGATTCTGCAAAGAGAGAATTATTCGAAGAAACGGGTATTAAGGCCAACAACTGGGTCAAACTCGGAAAATTTTTTATCGGTCCGGGACACGAAAGTATTTACGCTAATGTGTATTTAGCCACAAGTCTTGATTTGTCGCAACTTAATAAACCAGCTTTAAGCGGTGATGAGCTAATATTAAAAACAATAAAACTCTCCACAAGTGAAATAAAAGAGCTAATAACGGTGGGTAAGATCGAGTGTGGAATAACCATAGCCGCACTTAACCTCTACTTTTTGAGAAATAAAATATGAAAAAAAGATTGGTTATCTGTGCCAGTTCTTCGTTCGGAAATGAAATTTTGGAATGGAAAGAGAAACTAAGAAAATCCGGATTTGAAGTCATTAAATTTCCTCTTAAAACCACCGGTAATACCGCATCATACAATAAGGAATTTTCCGAGCACTACGAAGCAATCTCGAAAGCTGATGTACTCTTAGCACTCAACCTTGAAAAAAGAGGAATACCCGGGTATATCGGACCAGGGGTATTCGCGGAGATGGCTTTTGCTATCGGACTAAACATTGTTTTGAATAAAAACATCGAGGTCTATTATTTAAACTCGGTTCCCGAAGGGGCTTTACCATATTCTGATGAATTGAAGCTTTGGCAAGAATCAGGCTGGATCAAGTTGTTTGCTGAATAATGGTATTGGAATTTCGGTTATTACATATTTATGATCATAAATCGGAAGAAAAAACTTCGTTAGATTTAAGGTTTAATATGGTACTATCAAACAATGAAATATCGGGTTTGCGATAAGTGTGGAGAGTTTGTAGTTAAGACCGGATTTGTATCGATTACCTCTATAATTGATAAAACGACCGGCCGTTTTGCCAAATGCAATAATAAAAAGTGCGGTAAATACTTTTCAAAATTAGAATACGAAAAACTTAAAGAAGACGAGTTCTAGCTGGATGAACTAATGGAAGAGGTCGAGATTGATTCGATTTGTCCCTTTTGTTGTCCATCGCTTCTTCGTCCAGAATCTGATCAACAAATATTCTAGCCAACCGGGCAGTTAGAATACTCTCGGCTTGTTTTGGCGTCTTTTTTTTCTTCTTGATTCATTTTTTATTCCTTTACAGCTGAGATAGTCTTCTTCTTCATCATCATCGCCGTTTTGAACAAACCACCGATTATGCCTTTGACGCCGATGGCTTATTATCATTGCGAGCATCTATTAATACTATGTCTTGGTCATCCATTAAGCCGAGTTCTTTCAATATCGTCTCAACCTTTTGCTCTTCTTGTTCATTGAAGAACAAAATTACCTTGATCTTTGCTGATCCGGGATTGGCGCTTTGATAAATCTCAACCTGTTTAAGGAGATTGCTTCTTAGTTGAGAGTTTCTTGCTAGTTTAAACTCTACCAGAGTCGCAGCAGCTCCTAAACTGATTTTGAAATCAACCGGACCGCGGCCGTTGTTAACCTCTCTATCTGCCGCTAACGGAGAAGCATACCAAGCCATTTTATATAATACCTGAAGATGCTCCTCGGTCTTTAGGGGTTTGTCATCGATGTAAAACGTTCGGTATCCATCACAGTTCTCAATAACATGTTTCAGGTACCGTACTCTCTGCATTGCTTCTTCCTTTGTCACTCCGACAACCTCGTAAAACGATGTGGCCTCCCGCAGCTTCGAAATCAAAGCCGGAAAGTTTTGTAGGTAGATTTCCTCTGAAACGTGCACTTTTTCTTCACTGACAGTACGCGCTTCATCGGCGCTGTCCTCTTTAATTCTGATATATGCGTCGACCAATACGGGATAGCGCAGAATTGTTTTTATGGCCGCCGCTTCTTCATCTTTCTTGGTTGGTTCTTCCTTTTCATTCAGAATGCGCTGGAAGTACTCATTTACCTGAGCTCGCAGTGCTTCGTTTGGCAATGATGACGGCAATATATCGTACGATTTGATCAAGTCGGTTCTATTTATCCACGTATCCTCTCTGGTCAGAAGATCGGCGGGAGTAAGTAATACGTAATCGTCTTGATGCTTGGGAAGAAGAAATCGTTTAGTTTTCCAGCGCCCCAACTTGTAATCAAATTCCGCGTGTTCAACCGGAAAGAGGGATACCTGGTCTTCTCGCAGATATTTCTTAGCAAAAGTCTCTGTGTACTCAGCCAGATACCCTTTGATCATATTGGTTGTAAAATCACTTATCGCGTCTTTGCCGACGCCTTCTTCAACTAAACATAATTTTTCAAGGTGAGAACTTAGGGTTAGTTTTTCATTGCCAAAATTGGTAAGAAGTGTTAAAAGATTAGAGTTTAGGGATAAGGCGAATTTTGATCCCAATCCGCTGCCACGATTTCCTTTGGATGTAAATCCAAACCAATTTTGATGCACTTCTTTAAACTGATACCATGATTTGAGCAAACCCGGGCGAAGATCCGGGTGCGACCTATCTCGAAGAAAACGCAAATATTTAATCACCTCTTCATGCAATGCTTGGTATTCGTCTTTATTGCTTCCAAAGAGAAGAAAAGGATCTATGAAAAGGGGTAAGTCCGTGACAAGCGAGACGTTGTATGCGCCGAATTTTTCTAAGTTTTCGGGTGTGACCCCAAAGAAATCAGAAAAGAGAACCCTTACTGTTTCTGTCGACGAACTGTCTTTTTGCCGGTCTTTATTTGCGACTACCATAGTGAGTAACCAATTAATTTACAAAAAAGAAGAGAACAAGCAGACGATGAGCTTAAGAAGCTCTACGAGACACGCCAGGCTTTAATCGAAAAGAATCTGGCCGGTATTTACTCCGACGATATCTTTAAAGAACAAAATAGGATTATAGAAGAAAAAATTACTACGATTCAAATGACTAAAAATGACGACCTGATTACTAAGTATAATATTGAAGACGTTACTAAATTTATCAAGGAAAAGTTCAAGGATCTGCCGAAAACCTACGAGAATTCCGATCTCCCACAGAAGAGAATGCTCTTGTGTTCAATCTTTCCCTCCGGCCTGGTCTGGAACTACCCGGGCTATTTGAACACGCAAGTCAGCGCTTGCTACACGCTCATGAAAGATATAAATTCTAAAACTGTCACACTTGGTCGGGGAACCGGGACTCGAACCCGGAATCTCACGAACCCGAATCGTGTGCCCTACCAATTGGGCCATTCCCCGACATTCACTCTGCGCTACACCCCGTTTGCTCTCGCAAAATAATACCATATCTGGTAGTATAAGGCAAAGGAGAGGGGGATACTTTTGTTTTGGTTAATGCCCCCATAGCTCAGTAGATAGAGCGATTCCGTCCTAAGGAAGAGGTCGTAGGTGCAAATCCTACTGGGGGTACCATCCATTTTATTTTATTCACTCAATATATGACTAAAGCGCAAAAAGCAAAAATTCTAGCGATTCGAATGATGGTGGCGGCGATCAGCGTCGCGATCGGCATTTTGATATCCGCCCAGTGGCGCTCCATTCCGGAGCGTGTTACCAATCCGATTTCTCCCTACTTATCATTAACCCAAACCAAAGATTCGCTCTCTTTAGAAAATGATCAGTTAAGAAATGAAATCACTACTTTACAGCAGGAGATTGAAAAATCGCAGAAGGCAGCCGAAGATATCGCTCTTTCAAAAACCGAGTTATTGGTTTTGCAGAACGAAAAAGCAAGAGCGGGTCTGACAAAATTAAACGGACCCGGTATTATTATAACTTATGACGATAGCAAATTCGGGGAACTCGGTGAAGCATCAATCGTTCATGCTGCCGATTTGCGTGACACAATCAACTTGCTCTGGGGTTCCGGAGCAGAGGGGATCACAATTAATAATCAACGGATAGTTTTGAACACCGCGATCGATTGTATTGTAAACACAATTTTGATTAACGGCACAAAAATCGGCAATCCCTTCCGGATTGAAGCGATCGGTGATGAAACAGTCATGTTTGCCAAACTTTCCGATCGAACAAATTTGGTTTCCTTATATGACAGAAAAATCAATCAAGGGCTGGTGTTTAACATAGAAAAAAACAACGATATTACAGTGCCGGTTTATAACGGAAGCTTTGAGCTTCAGGCAAAGGGGCAGTGATGTTAAAGAGAACTGATTACATTATCATAACGATAATTTGTTTCTTCTTGGGCATATTTTTAGTCAGCCAATATGTCTCGGGTAAAGAGTATATTAGAACAATTCAGCCGGAAAATAATGCTGTCATCGCCTTGGAGGTGGCAAAGATGACCAAGACAAACTCGAATTTGAGAAGAGAAGTGGCCGATCTAACGGACACTCTGAATACTTACAATAATTCCGAGCTTTCAACCAAAGAGGCCTATGACAACTATCAAAAAGAGATTGGGCGATTGAACATTATCAACGGCGAGACGGAAAAAACGGGACAGGGCATCACTATTGCAATCGACGGAGTCCTGGAAACGGCTCAAGTGGTTGATCTGGTCAACGCTTTGAAAAATATCGGAGCCGAAATCATTTCTATCAATGGCCAGCGTTTAATCATCAACACAGAGCTTGGACAATTCGCTTATCATAACAATTATGAAATTAAGGTCTTGGGCAACAGCCAACTCCTTAAATCGGCGCTTGAAAGAAGGGGAGGAATAATTGAGCAGATTACAGATAAAAAAATTTCAATCAATGTGGCCGAAAATGATAAAATTTCGGTGCCGTCTGCCAATCCGGTTACCTTTAGATTTTCAAAAGTCGTTAATTAAATCGGCAAATTAAAAAAAGGAGAAAGATGGAACAAAAAGTCAGAATTGATATACCGATGTGGGTGATTTTGAAAGTGATATTGGCTTTGTTGCTGATATATTTCTTGTTTGTTATAAAAGACATCCTGGCGGTTTTCTTTATCGTTCTGATTTTGGTAGCCGCCTTTGATCCGATCGTTTCAAAATGGGAGAAAAGTGTCGGCCGAACCGCTTCGGTCGTTTTGCTATTTTCGCTTTTACTCGTTATTTTCTCGGCAGTTATTTACATTATCGTGCCTCCGGTTATCGAGCAGATGACCAATCTGATCGCTAATGTGCCGGATTATTTTGGCCGGTTTACCTGGGTTAAAAGCCATATTCCGGACATTGAGAAAAACTTGTCTTCAGTCACATCCGATATCTCCAGTTTGACCGGCGGATTTCTGTCAGTTACGGCCGGAATATTCGGCGGAATATTTTCATTTTTCACTATTATAGTTATCAGCGCCTATTCCCTGATTGACCGTCATGGCTTTGTACAGATCATATCTGCCGTCTTACCGGATGACGAAAGAGACAATTTTATCGTTATATTAAAGAAAATCAGCAACAAGCTAAGCAGTTGGCTGTCAGGTCAGGTTATTCTTGGTGTTATTGTCGGAGTCTTGGATTTAATCGGGCTCTTGATTATCGGCGTTCCGTACGCTTTGGTTCTGGCTTTGATCTCCGGACTATTGGAATTCGTTCCGACAATCGGTCCCATTATCGCCGGTGTTATTGCCACAATAATCGCCCTAGTGATTGATCCTTGGAAAGGATTACTCGTCCTGATTTTATATGTCGCGGTTCAGCAGTTGGAGAACAATATTATCGTTCCGAAACTGATGCAAAAAGCGGTCGGGCTTTCTCCCGTCATCATAATCTTTGCGATTTTAATCGGCGCAAAATTATTGGGAGTGGTGGGAGCGATTTTGGCGGTACCGATGGCAGCGACACTCTCCGTTGTCTTGACCGAATGGCCGACAATTAAAAGAACGCTTTCCCGATGACGAAAGGGCAGAGCAAAAAAGAATTTTTCAACAAGAGGGCCCGTTTTGATTATGATATCGGCGATACTTTTGAAGCCGGTGTTGCTTTAACCGGCGATGAGATAAAAGTAATTCGGGCCGGTCGGGTTGATATGACAAGTTCATACGCCAAGATCATAAAGGGCGAGGTTTACTGGCTGGGCGGTAATTTCAATATGGATGGCGGAGACCGGCAGAGAACCAGGAAATTGCTGCTTCATAAGGAAGAGATTAAGAGATTGATCGGAAAAACAGCCGAGCAAGGCTACGCTTTAATTCCGATAAAATTGTATTTAACCCGCGGCAAGGCCAAGATTGAACTTGGTTTGGGACGGGGAAAAAAAGAATATGAAAAACGCGATACGATAAAGAAAAGAGAACAACAGCGAGAGATAGAAAAGAAACTGAAGCATTTTTGACCACAAATAAACGACTAATTTCCTAACAACTAATTATTCTTCGAGGGAGATCGCCACGGCGACCGAATCGAGAAGTTCCTGATAGTTCTCAACCCCACCGATGGCGGGATTCGAGCAGTATTATAGTTTCTCAACAACTCTTAATTTAGCCGATCGCGAGCGGGGATTTTCTTGGATTTCCTCCTCGTTTGGATCAACCGCTTTTTTAGTAACTATTTTCGCCATGGATGTTTTTCCGCAGGCGCAAATAGGGGATTTTGGAGGGCAGAGGCAGGGATTTTCAAGCGAGCGAAAGGTATTTTTCACAATTCTGTCTTCCGAAGAATGAAAAGTAATAACAGCCAATCTTCCACCGCTCTTTAGAACATCAATATAATCATGAATTGTCTTCCCGAGCGGATTTAATTCGTCGTTGACCACGATTCTGAGTGCCCGGAAAGTGTTGGTAGCAAAATGTTTTGAATGAGTATGAATATATTTTGGCGGCATTGCCAGTTTGATAATGGTAAGCAATTCCCCGACAGTTTTAATTTTTTTATTTTTTCTAAAACGGGCGATATTTCTGGCAATTGATTTATAATACTTTTCCTCGCCGATGTTTCTCAAAATATTTTCCAGATCCTCTTGTGGAAAATTGTTAACAACTTCATTGGCGGAGAGTTTCTGACTCTGGTCCATCCGCATATCGAGAGGAGCATCCGGATCTTGAAATGTAAAGCCCCGATTACTTTGGTTTAACTGCATTGAGGAAACGCCTAGGTCCAGAAGAGCTCCGTCGATATTCTTGATATTCAATTCAGCAAGGATGGGTTTAATATTTTTAAAATCGTTATGAATAAGTATGAAATTATCCGACAATCCGGCTTTTTTGATATTATTCTTGGCCAATTCCAGCGCTTGTTGATCTTTGTCTATTCCAATTACTTTTATCTTTTTTCTTTTATCCTCTAACTTTGTTGCGATTGCGAGGCTGTGTCCTCCCGTGCCCAACGTGCCATCGACAAAACAACCATTCTTTATTTTTGAAAGATAGTTAAACTGTTTTTTGACTTCATTTTTTAAAACCGGGATGTGCATTTTTTTATCAAAGATGATTTAATTATAATATATTATAGAAAAATTAGTCGGGAGGCAAGATGCTTGAAGGAAAAGTGATTTTGGTTGTTGATGACGATCTTGATTTGTCGGAGATGTACGCGGAAAGATTTAAGGCGGAGGGAGCGGTTGTGGAAATTGCCCATGACGGCAGAGAGGCGATTAAGCTGGCCGAGGAGAACCGTCCCCATGTAATTTTGCTTGATCTGATGATGCCGGAGGTCAACGGTTTTGAAGTGTTAAAAGCCCTCAAGGGCGACGACTCGACAAAGGAAATGCCGATTCTGGTTTTGACCGCTTTGGTCGAGGCCGATAAATATGAAAAGGCCAAAGAACTTGGCGCCGACGGATATGTTGTTAAATCCGAACTGATGCCGAACGAAGTGGTGGAAAAAGTAAAGCAGATGCTGATCTAAATAGAACAGAGCATCATATTAGATAATATTAGGGGACGGTTCTCTTTTAAACTCGAAATTTCTTTTTTCTATTTTATCCAATAGAAAAAATCACTGGGTGAGGGGGGATGGTTTGAAAACCCTAGGGCTAGATCAAGTGTTTATTGCGGAAAGCTTTGCCTGGTGAAGATTTTAGATATTTTTCAAATTTTCTAGCAAGCTCCATGGTGTCAAAAGCTGAATACCAAACTAATTTTACCGGCCTGAATTTTGAGGTATGAGGTACTTCACCAGATTGATGCTTTCTTACTCTTTCGCTGAGATCTTTTGTCGAGCCAGCGTAATACTCGTTATTTGAGAGTTCCAATAAATGTGTATAAAACATATTTCTATTATACAAAAAAATTGGCTGTTAAAGCCAACTAACTTGTGTCCAACTCCGCTCTTACAGGCTTCGCTGGACAAACTTCTTTTTGCTATCTAAAGTGGCTCGCCAAGCGAAGCCACAATTTATTGTGGCGAAGTTTGGTGGAGGTGAGGGGAGTTGCACCCCTGTCCAAAAGGTTAAAAATATACATTCTACAAGTTTAGCCACAGCTATATTTATTTGAAGACCTGCTACATGCCGTGACGAACAAACAGATCCTCTACCTCGAGTAAATCTTTTGATTTAACGCTAGAGAATCATTAAATCAGCATTTCGAAATATGACATTCATAGCCCCTTCGTCGAAAAGCAAAGGGATGAACGGTCGCCGCGATTAGGCTGCGACTGGCGCAAGAGCAAATCCCGCAAAAGCGGTCTTTATCTTGCTAACAAATGTTTTTGCATTTGAAATTTTGATAACTCTTTAAGGCGATTATCCTACCTACTTGCAATATATTTTTAAAGTCCTTCTGTCGATGCTGATACACCCCCAGACAATGTAATTTTAACATGATAATGATAATATTTCAAGTGTCTCGTTCTGTTTCAATAGCTTGGAAACACCCTGCTAACATAAAGGGCATGTACACAATGAATCCATACATGCCAAGAGTTCGAATGAAAGCCGTTAATTTGGTGCGTTCGGGCTGGGGAATCAGAAAAACAGCCCGCTATGTGGGCTGTTCACCTGGGACAATAACAAAATGGTGCGAGAAAGCGAAATACTTAAACAATCGATACGCCGTACCAACTGCAAGCTCGCGACCGCACCATTCACCCAAAAGAATACCGGATACTGTGAGAGATGCAATCGTTACCGAGAGATTGGCTCATTACCGTTGCGGTGATGTTATTCAAAAAGTATTGGAATACCGTGGCATCAAGGTAAGCACTTCTACGGTCAACAGAGTCCTCGATCGAGGTCAATTCCTCAAGAAGAAGAGCAAATGGAAGCGACTATGGAAGAATACGCCCAGACCGGTCCCCCAGAGCCCAGGAGACCTGGTTGAGACCGATACCATCCACTACCTGCCATACTGGTTTAGAGGAGATATGACCAAGTGGTATATCTACACCGCAATCGATCTTAACTGCCGATGGGCATATACAGAAGTATTCAAATCGGCAAGGCCGGGATCGTCGCTTCAGTTTCTGAGAAACTTTAGAGCAAAGGCCGCCTTTCAAGTCCAATGTATTCAATCGGACAATGGGCCTGAATACGGCAGGTACTTCAGCTTGAATGCAGGCACTAGGCACCGCAAGATCAGAAAGAGAAAACCCAACGACAATGCCCACATTGAAAAGTTCAACCGGACACTTCGGGAGGAGTGCATATTTAGAAGGAGACAAATACCGGCTAATAGAGAGGAGCTACAACAATGGATAGACGAATATCTGGAGTACTACAACGAGGAACGATTACACATGGGCATAAATTACAAGACCCCAAGCCAAGTTCTGGCCCAAGTGTTTCCAAGGTCTTGAAAAGTGAACG
>CAYILA010000001.1:87521-116253 GCA_964364265.1 uncultured Candidatus Saccharibacteria bacterium
AAGACCCCAAGCCAAGTTCTGGCCCAAGTGTTTCCAAGGTCTTGAAAAGTGAACGGTCTCGGGCATGATTTTGCTGTTATCGCTGCCAAAAAATAAAAAGTATGAAACTATCATACCCTTTAATGTTTATAGAATGATCGCTTGTTAACTATTAACAATTTCTATGAACATGTTTTCAAAAAAATTATTATCTAATAAATCCAACTGATCAGTTTTAAATAATTTATCTAAAATCACTGCATAATCTAATTGTGAAAGATTGCTTCTGGATTTCGGAAATAACCCAATTTTCGTTATAGCCTTAAAGTTAATATTTTTTGTTGTTAGAAAATTTATCAACTGTTTTTCGGCCATGTTAATTGTTTGACCGCCATAAACAATATCCAGTAATGCGATAGAACAATCATCAACAGCACGAAAACTTTTATTTGTCCAGATGACTTCTTTACTGATATGAGGTGGAATATGACATTCGATGAGGTTTACTTTATCGTAATATCCTAACTCCTCCAGAAAACCACGCATCAGCAACACCCCTGTTTTGGGAATAGAAAAATATTGATTGAACAGGGGAATTTCATGCCAAAAACCTGTATAGATTCTATTTCGGGGAAATTCCGATAAGGGTAAACAGTGATATTTTCTCATAATCTCATCAGAAAAGATTTGGTTTTTGTGACTGCATTCATTTTCTAAAATTTGATGAACACACAACTCCCTATCCTTCAATATCTTCTTCGAATATTCAAGATTTCTATCCCAGTCAGAGTGTTTTTTAAGATAATCCAAAATTAGAACGGGCAACTTTTTAATTCTATTGTCAATACCGGCAATACGAATGCACGATTCAAAATAAGTCCTGCTCTCCAGTAATGAGAAGTGGAAATTAGTAAATTCCGAATCGGAATAAATAACTCGATTTACTATCTCTTTAACATTTTCTTTCTTCAGACTCAAAAAGAAACTAAAAATCTCCACCGGGTCAAATGTCGGATTCATATGGACTTCGCTTAAATCGTATAGCGAAACTTCCGGCGCTCGAAAGATCCATTCATCTACGCCAGGAATAATTTTCCAGCCTCTCTTAGCTAAGATTTCAATTTCATTTAAATCATTTTCAAAACGAACAACCACTTTTCTATTAAAAAGACGATTATTAGCCAGAACGCCCCAACTTAGATCTCGGACGGGTATATATGTTTCCTCGTCTTGCTTCATGGATTTAATATAATCTTTCTGATAGCTCACGCCTCAGTTGCTAGAATGTCATTGATTAGACTTGAGCGAGAACTAAGAGGACAGCAAAAAGGTTTGAACTGGTACCTCTGGTAATTCTTTGCCAAAAATCTCGTAAAATCAAGAACCAGGTTGGGATCGGTGAGTTTGTGCTTCGACATAACTGATCCCGGACGGGGATAAAATACCGAATAATCACTTACAATGCCAAGGTCGGATAAAAAATTCACCCCTTCCATTACCTTCTTAATATCCTGAATACCAAGAACAAAATTATTCCTGACCTTCCCCTTCCCCATCAATTTCGATGTGTAACGAAAAGACTCGATAAAATTATCATAACCATAGACCCTTTGTTTCCCTGGGCATGTTTGAATAAAATCTTCTTTGCCAAAGACTTCCAGATTAAAACAGATAGACTTAAAACCTAACTTTTTGGCTTCAATTAAGTAATCATTGTCGCTGGGTGGTATTAAGTTAATGTAACTGTCGATTTTTGATAATTGAAGATGTTCATTGACAATCCTTGCAATATCCAAACATATGCGCCAAACAAAATCATTGTTTAATAATCCGCCGGATAATATCATCAAATGTTTATGAGGGCAGATATCGGTTGACTTGGCGATAGATACTACTGCTTTTGTGATGCCTGACAGCAAAAAATCTTTTTTGTCATTCCACCACAAATCGTAATTCTGATGATAGGTACAAATGTCGCATGTATCGTGTTTAAACTTCCTGAATGATAACCTTTTTGGATTAGCTCCGCAGAATTTACACTGAGCTCCGATTGTCCAATGTTCGCATCCCTCAAATGGTAATATTGATATTCTGTCCTCACCCAAGATGGACACGAACTCGCCCAAACTATGACCTCGAAATTTTTTATTGGCATATTCTTTAGTTTTTACAGGTTCAACCCCTACCGGCAATGGGGGGTCAATTGATTTTTGATAAATCAAAAACTTATTTTTTATGGCTGTTAATTTGAGAGGGGAGTTTGATTGGTAATATAACTTGCAAACCGTTCTTATTTTATTATCAGTGATAATTATTTCATCCGGCAGAAATTTTCTATTATCATGATCCGGGTCCAAGAAGTGCCTATCCGAAACTCTTATTGGTTAACTTTATATTTGACGGACATGCTGGGAAAAAATTTTCTAAGGGACATAAAATCGCAATCAATCCCCATAGTTAAAATTATTAGTTTCGTGTTCACAGCACAAGACTGACTGGGTTCTTTTAGTAAGATGTCAAAATGTTTCATTAGTATTTCACTTAGGTCACTAAAAATAATCTAATCATTGGGATTAACGCTTTAGCTTTGATAACCATTTTTCATTAATTGCTTTTTCAAGATCAATTCCAAGTAAATCCGCGATCATAATGGATACTCCGACAACATCGGCAAGTTCCTCTGAGATCAATTGCTTTGATTTTTCATTGCTTACATACTTTTCCGGTCGGCATTTCTTGGTGTGAATCAACCAAGCTTGAGCCAACTCCCCAATTTCCTCATAAAGCTTGGTGAGAGCAAAATCTTGATCAATTCGGATATTGTGTTTATTGCCATACTTCTTTCCAGTATTAACTATGCCTCTGGCGACTTCCGAAAATTCCATATACTCCTTTGTGAATAATATTAAGAATAATTTATCTTATAATCAAAGTGCTATTTTCATAACTCACAATATTTATAACATTTTAAGACCTAATTTATTACTATACCCACATCTCACACAAGTCAAGCCTCAGTCAGTTTTAGAGCTAATAACATCCCCATTTTCTTCAGCAGTTTATCGCAACAATATGATATTATCAGAGAATGATATATCGAGTTTGTGATAAATGCGGGGAAGTTGTTGCTAAAACCGGAGCTATCTCCAGACTATCGTTCGCCGATAAAACCAAGGGCTATTTTGGTCGATGCAATAATAGAAAATGCAGCAAGTATTTTTCAAAAGAGGAATACGAAAGACTGAAAGAGAGCGAATTCTAATCCATGAACCAAACGATCATGTTTTGTATGAAATAGTATGACGAATATTCATGATATTTTTTTTCGTCTGTGATGTTTGACACCGAGCACATCGCAGGAGTTGACGCAGAGCGCATAATGTTGTACAATATCAGAAGCAGGATGGGGAGAAATAGCACAGGGAAATTTCAAAAAATATTCAGCTGATGGCTGATTTTTGTTTTGCTTTCAGCCTTGAATAAAAAGCCCAAAAGGCGTAAAGTAATAGAATTGCATAAAGAAGAAATATGAATATAAGAAATGTCGCTATCATTGCCCATGTCGACCACGGTAAAACCACCATTGTCGACGGGCTGCTCAAACAATCACATACCTTTCGTGAAAACGAAGCGGCATTTTCGCAAACCCTGATTATGGACTCAAACGATCAGGAAAAAGAGCGCGGCATTACCATCCTGGCCAAGAATACGACCATCAATTACAAGGACACAAAAATCAATATCATTGACACTCCCGGCCACGCCGATTTTGGCGGTGAGGTTGAACGAACTCTTAATATGGCTGACGGCGCCATCTTGGTCATTGACGCACAGGAAGGGCCGATGCCGCAGACAAAATTTGTCTTAAAAAAAGCTCTGGAAATCGGTCTGAAACCGATTGTGGTTATCAACAAAATAGATAAGGCCAACGCCGACATTCCAGCGACAATCAATAAGACATACGACTTATTCCTAGAAATGGCGACCAAAGATGAACAGTTGGATTTTCCGATTTATTACGCCATCGGGCGGGACGGTAAAGCTTGGGATGAACTTCCAGAAGATGAATCAGCCCCCGCGGATCTGACTCCTATTTTGGATGCTATTATCGAGCATGTCCCGGCTCCAGAGTCCGAGGTTGACGGCATTTTCCAAATGTTAGTCTCTGCTCTCGACTGGGACAACTATCAGGGGAAGTACATCATCGGAAAAATCCGTCGCGGTATCGTCAAAACCGGATTGGCTGTAACACTAATTCACGCAGACGGGAAAACTGAAACCGGCCGGATTGAAAAGGTATTAGTCAGTCAGGGATTAAAGAAAATTGAAGTAGCAGAAGCGGTTTCGGGCGACATTGTTTCATTATCCGGAATCAAAAACGCCTCAATTGGTGACACAATCGCTGATTCGGAAAATCCGGAAGCTCTGCCGACTATTGAAATTGAGGAACCGACTTTGAGTATTTCGCTCTATGCCAACACCTCGCCTTTTGCCGGACGAGAAGGAAAGTTCGTAACCGGCCGACAAATCCTGGATCGTATCAAACAGGAATTGGAGACGAATGTCTCCATGAAATTAGAAATGGCTCCAACTGGTGAATTTATTCTTTCGGGTCGTGGTGAATTGCATTTGTCAGTATTCATTGAAACTTTGCGGCGCGAAGGTTTTGAACTTCAAGTTGGAAAACCTCATGTCATTACAAAAATGATCGATGGGGTGGAGTCGGAACCGATTGAAGAATTAACTATCGACTTGAAATCAGAATTTGCCAGTGGAATTACCGGTGAAGTAGGCCGGAGGCGGGGGATGCTGACACATCAATCCGAAAACGCCGACGGTACAACCCGATTAGTCTTTGAGATTCCGACTCGAGGGTTGTTAGGTTTGCGTAATCAACTCTTGACCTCGTCCCGCGGCACGGCGGTAATGAACACTTTATTTATAAAATATGAAAAGATGGGTCCTCCGATTCCAAAACTTCGTAACGGCGTCCTTATCTCATTTGATAACGGCAAAGCCAATGCCTATGGTTTGGAAAATGCCCAAAACCGTGGTATTACCTTTGTTGGACCGCAAACGGAAGTTTATGAAGGAATGATTGTCGGTTTGAACTTGCGCGAAGATGATTTAGAGATTGCGGTTACGAAGGAAAAGAAATTATCCAATGTCCGGGCATCTTCGGCTGATATTGCTACCGTTCTAACCCCGCCGACAACGATGTCTTTGGAACAATGTATTGACTTTTTAGAGGAAGATGAACTTTTGGAAGTAACACCAAAAGCCTTGCGCTTGCGTAAGAAGTATTTGAGCTCGAGCGAGCGCTACCGCAACCGACGAAATTAATAATTGATAGTGCTATAATATGGATATAAGATTAAAAAGGAGAATTAAGATGGCAATTGTTGAAGAGTCAGAGTTCAAGGGCAACCCGATGATAGTGCTCAAGGCAAGCGAAGAAGATAAGTTTCCCTTCCAGTTCGGGGTCAAGAAAGCGAAGCTGGTAGTCGAGAATATTGAGGAGATCAAGAAATTCGTCGAAAAATACGATAAGTAATCATTGCAAATTAAAAAACGACTCCCTGTGGGTCGTTTTTTAATATTAATTTTAATTACCGCGCATCGACAAAAGTGAGGGCGGAGCCGACTTTGCCGCAACGGCTGGTGCGGCCGATACGGTGGATGTAGTCGCTGTAGGTCTGCGGAATTGTGTAATTGATGACATGGGTGATGTCTTTGATATCAAGACCGCGGGCGGCGACATCGGTGGCGACCAAAATATTGATTTGATTATCTCTAAATTGCGCCAAAGCGCGTTGTCTTTGGTGTTGTTTTTTATCGCCGTGAATTGATTCGGCTTTGTGGCCGGATTTTATCAGATCCTCGGTTAATCTTTCGACATCGCGTTTTGTTTCTGAAAAGATCAGAACTTTTTCGGTTTCAGGTTTTGAAAGAATCTTTTTTAGTTCGCCCAATTTTTCACCCTGATGATAAACTCGGACAATGTCTTGGTTGACATTCTCGGCTGTTTCGCGAGATTTTATCTCAATTGTGACCGGATTATTCGAAAATGTTCGAATTAGGTTTTTAATCTTTTCCGGCATTGTGGCGGAAAAGAAAAGCGATTGCTTATTTTCTGGCATCTCATGTAAAATATCGGTAATTTCATCAACAAAGCCCATATCGAGCATACGATCGACTTCATCGAGCACGATCGTATTAATTTTTGTAAAATCGATCGAACCGCGTTCTTTCAAATCCTTCAACCGTCCCGGCGTTCCGATAATAAAACTCGGGTTGCGACGCAACATCGAAATCTGTTTGAAGATTGGCAAACCGCCGACGCAGGCACAGGAAAAGATCTTCATATCCCATGAAAATTGTCTAAACTCGGCCTCAACCTGTTGAGCTAGTTCGCGTGTAGGTGTAATGATCAAAACTTTCTCGGATTTGTTTTTCCAGACCTTATTGATCAGAGGCAAAAGAAAAGCAGCTGTCTTGCCCGTGCCGGTATTGGCCAACCCGACTAAATCGCGTCCGGCAAGAACATCGTTGATCGATTGATCTTGAACCGGAGTAGGGGTAATGTAGCCGCGTTTAATAAGATTAGCGTGGATTTCCGGGCAAAAGGCAAAATCAGTAAAGGTATTCTTCGCTTCAGAAATTGTTTCTGTTTGAGAGGTTTCTGCTTTATTTATAAACCGTGAAACGTCGATTGATTCGCCGCGTATTTTTTTGAAATTTGACCGGGATTTTACCGGAGCGGAACGAAAATAAGACTTCCCACGAGAATAATTGGATTTGCTTCTCGAATTGTTTCCAAAACGAGAATTAGATTTGTATCTTGTCATAACTTCTTTCTGGCACAAAGGCACAATTAATATTTCGAACACCGCAAAATTAATATTGCGGATAAAATTGTTACATAGAACTTCGAAATACTAATTAACTTTCAGAAATCCATATAGAACAATTAAGTTGGTGATAATATAGCCCTTGCGGGAATTCCGACCAGTTGCTGTATTAAATTAGTGCTCTACCTCCCGAAATAGTAATGCCGGGGATAAATGGTGAGCGAGAATACGAAATAGACAGCAACCAGTCATGCTTAAAAATCGAGTACGTATCTTAATTCCTAAGTGAATCCACTATATCACATCAATTTTAATTTGTCAAGAGCCGTGGACAAATTGGCTCCAGCTTTCTATTTTCCACTACCCAGGAGATCTCTGATACGGGAAAAAAAGTGACCGACGACCGGGGCATCGGCGAAAAACGAAAGAGTATACAAAAAACCAGCAACCAGCACGACCGATCCGATGAAAATTCCAAATCCGTTGAAAACGCCTTGCCAGAAACTGTGACGCAGGGAGGCCAGCTTTCTTTCTTCATATGTCAAACGCTCGAGCGCTTGTTTTAATTCGTCGTCCATAGAAAATCCTTTGTTATTACAATAGAAGTATATCAAGTATTGGCGCTCTACAAAAATAGATATTTTAGCTAATATAGTCTTATGGTTATGCTGCAACTAATTGTGATATCGGTTTTGCTCTATGTCATTTTTTGGCAGATCAATTTGATTTATGCCACAATAAAGGGCGCGCCGATAGTTTATTCAAGTGAAATTGCCGTGATCGATTGCTTTAAATTGGTAAAATTAAAGAAAGGGGAGCTTGTGGTTGATCTTGGTTGCGGAAGCGGCAAAAGTTTAATAATCGCTTCTGAAAAATTTAATGCCAAAGGGGTAGGAGTAGAGATTTCGCCTTACGCGTATTTATTGGCTAGAACAAAAAAAATATTCCGCCGGCAAAAAAACTACGATATAATATTCGGCGACTTTAAAAAAGCCGAGCCGTATTTGAAAAAGGCCGATGTGGTTTATCTATATTTATTAAATTCCGTCCTGGAAAATATCGAGGATTGGTTGTTTAAAACGATTTCTAAAGATTGTCGAGTAGTTTCGTTGGCCTTTGTTTTTAAAAAACACAAAGCAAAACGAACAATCGAAACTTTTACTTTGTACCACAAGACGAAAGCGTATCTTTATGGAAAGTAGCAGGATAGTTACCACATTTTTGACCGATACCGATTAGGACAAGCTCAATATCTTTAGAATTCTACCTCTCCTGACCCCTCCTAATCTAGGAGGGGAACCATTGACAAAATGTAAAGGATACTTTACATTTTAAGTATGGAAGAACAAGAAAACAGCATTGAAAACCGATTGAAGGAGCTTCGTAAAGAACGCGAATTAAGCCAGGAGAGTTTGGCCGAGGAGCTGGGAATTTCGCGGCAGTCGATTATCGCTCTGGAGCAGGGAAAATGCTTACCCTCGCTGCCCTTGGTCGTTTCGATGTGCAAATTCTTTGACAAAGCATTTGAGGATATTTTCAATTTTGAGCATGATTTTGTGGAAGAGATGGATAATATTGCAGATCATGGCATCGAAATCAAAGTAATTAATGGCGCAGGCGCGCCAATTGGGCAATCGCCCGGAAAGGAAAATATGTCAGAGTTGCAACCTTGGCGACCTTTTCGTGAGGCAGTCTCTCTAAGGGATGCGGTGGATCGTTTGATGGAGGATAGTTTTATATCTCCAAAGTCGGCAAGTGTGGGAGTGCCGAAGGTTGATATATGGGAACGAAAAGAGGATGTTCTGGTTCGGGCTGAAATCCCCGGAATTGCCGAAGAGGATTTGGATGTCGAAGTTTCCTCTGACGGATTGGTAACCATCTCCGGCCAGAAAAAAGAGGAAACAAGCAATCCGCCAACTGGCGAAGAAGAGGGATATTTTTATCGCGAGAGCCACTTTGGGAATTTCTCCAGAACATTTTCTCTGCCGACGGAGATAGTAGCCGAAAAGGCGGTGGCGGACATTGAAAACGGAGTATTGACCCTTACAATTCCAAAGGCAAAACCGCAAAAAACCCAAAAAATAAAAGTCAATACTAAAAAACCTGAAAAGAAAATCGAGAAAAAATAAAAAAAAAGTCCCCTGTTGAATGACGGGGGATTTTGTTTTAATTTGAACTAAACTTTTATATAATGTAGGAATGATTGAAGAAATTAAACAATTAGTGATTGAAACCTGCAATTCCGATGCCAATTATCACGGGAAAACAGCCGGCACACATCACATTCCCCAAGTTGTTGAATTTTCAATAAAGCTGGCCAAGAAATTGGATGCCGATATTGAGATAGTTGAAATCGCGGCCTGGCTTCATGATTATGCTGCGGTTTTGAATAATGATTGGTTTGAAGACCACCATATCCATGGTGCGAAATTGGCGCAGGAACTATTAAGGAAATATAACTATCCGGAAGAGAAAATCGAAATAGTGGCTGATGCGATCCAGAATCATCGGGGCAGTAAACCGGGCAACCATAAAACGGTTGAATCGAAGATACTGGCCAGTGCCGATGCCATGGCGCACATTATTGATGCCTATGAACTGCTTCATTATGCTTATGCAGTCAAAAAATTAGGACCGGAGGAGGGTGCAGATTGGGTGGCTAGGAAAATTGAACGAAGCTGGAATAAGATGATGCCAGAGGCCAAAGACATGGTCCGCGACCGTTACGAGGCAATCAAGTTAGTCTTATCGTTAAGAAATAGATAAATTTACCAAAATGCCACCTACGGGGTGGCAGTATGGTGGAGTGAGATAAATGAAAAGTAATTGGAAATAATATGATTTATTTTATAACAAGTAATATGAATAAATTCCGGGAAGTTAAAGAGATGATTCCGGAGATTGAACAATTAGATTTGGATCTGCCGGAAATTCAAAGTCTAGACAGCAAGGAAGTGATCCGCGCGAAGATGGTTGAGGCGTTCAAACACCAAGAGGGTGAATTTATTATCGAGGATACCGGGCTCTATCTGGATTCCCTCAATGGTTTTCCGGGACCGCTTGTGAAGCATTTGTTAAAAGCAATCGGCGTGGATGGGATATATGAACAAGTCGAGCGATCAGGTGATTTTAATGCTGAAGCTGTAACAACAATCGGATATGCGAAAAATCCAGAGGATATGCACTACTTTGATGGCAGAATTAAAGGTAAAATCGTAAAAGCACGAGGTGACAAGGATTGGGCATGGGGACCGATTTTCCAGCCGAATGGTAGCGATAAGACTTTTGGTGAAATGGACAATCTGGAAAAAAGAAAATACAAAATGCGTCAAATAGCTGTAAATAAATTAAAAGAATTTCTGGAGGCCAGGTAGTGAAACTTCGATCAAAACAATTCATCATCATTAAAGATAATCTAGAAAATATTATAATATTAATGTCGAGTAGTGAGCTCGGGATGAAAAATTGTTTTGACAAAAACAATTATCGAAGTTCTACTACCTGGGAGGCAAAATGATTGAGGCGCTGAAGGCGGGTTTGAGTTTTGGGGTAACATCGGGGATTATTACAACGCTTGGTCTAGTAATCGGATTGAATTTTGGAACCCATTCCAAATTGGCGGTAATTGGAGGTATCTTAATTATTGCAATTGCCGATGCTCTTTCCGATGGATTCGGGATGTATATTTCAAAGGAGGAAGAGGATCCCAAAAATCAGAAAGGCAGATGGGGGGAAACAATCGGTTTGGCCCTCTCAAAATTTATCATCACCTTAACTTTTGCAATTCCGGTTATGATATTTCCTCTTGACTTTGCGGTCATTCTTTCAATCATTTGGGGAGTAGTGGTAATGATGGTTCTCCTTTTCTACATCGCGGAGAAAGAAAAGAAATCACCATGGAAGGTAATCGCCCAACATCTAATCGTGGTTTTTCTGGTTATTATCGTAACATATTTGGCAGGTAACTGGATTTCCGGCAAATACGGCTCGGCCAAGATATAGACATCATACAAAAAATAGCCAGCATAAAACTGTCTATCTTTTGGTGGGCCTGTACAGACTTGAACTGTAGACCTCTACAATGTCAATGTAGCGCTCTAACCAGCTGAGCTACAGGCCCCACATCAAAAATAAATCTAGCAGAAAACCGCTATATTTTCAACGATTTAGAGGCCGACTTCGGCGGTGGATAAATTCGAATCGGAAAGACTGTCGTCGTTGATCGAATTTATGGAGCTGTCGATTCCGGCAATCTCGGCATCTACCACCGAGTTGTCGGTTTTCGCCTCGCCGGCAGTTGAAGTTGCGTCGGTTGAGGCGGAGTCGGATGTTGAAGTCGGAGTTGTGCCGGAGGTGGTAGTCGTCTCGGTTGTTTTATCGGGTCTGAAGTAAACCAACCCGATATAAATCCCGACGGCGATAAATAGTACGGCAATCAGAGTGATTAATAAATTTCTTCCTGCTGTTGGTTCTTCTATCATATTCCTCCTTAATTTCCAGTTGTGTTGCCGGTCGTAACGCCCTCATCTCCCTCTGCCGCATCCCGAAGCGCCAAAAGATCGACTTTTACCGTTTCCCGCCAGTAAGCACGGATGGCGGCGGCGTCATCGTGGACCAATTTGAGGGCGGTTTTGGACGCGGTCAGGTCTGTTTTAAAGTTTCCTTCCGATCGGGAGCAAACGCCGGTTCGTAGCGTAGTCATTGTCGTTTGATAAGCGGTGTAATCGGTTTGGAATTTGGCAATCTTGACTTTCAACTCGGCTAAATCGGCTTCAACCTTGGTAGTGTCCAAATCGTCCGTTTTTGCCTTGGCAATGAACTTCAAGATCCTCGAGGTCATATTGTTGTAAACGACCATATGGGCCTTTTCCCGCGTCTCGATAACGCCGGCCCTATTTTGGACTCTTTCCTCCACTCTCTGGCATCTTTGAGCGAATGTTTTGGCGATAGCCGCTTCGGCTTTCTCATTTTTTGCCGATACACCGCTGGCGGTCAAAGCAAGGATAGTGATAACTGTGATAATGATAGCCGTTTTTTTCATAAGAATTCCTTTCTTTTCCCGATTTTACAATTTTATTACGCAATGATTATAGCATATTTTTGTCCTGTGGATAATTGGGGGTGTTAATTAAAACGGGCAATGGGTTATAATCAAAAAACCAAGAAAACAAAAACAAAGAGGCGCGGGAGGCGCTTTTTTAATGACATAAATTGTGGTTTGGGAGGCAGGAACCGCAATTCGGAGGTTCAGATGGAGATGAAAGTTAAGAAATTGCATCAAGAGGCAAAACTGCCGAAATACGCCCATCCGGAGGACGCCGGAATGGATCTTTACAGCCTTAAGGATGTGGTGGTAAAACCGGACAACAGCATTTACAAAGTGGAAACGGGAATTGCCCTTGAAATACCCTCGGGATATTGCGGACTGATTTGGGACAAGGGCGGCATTTCGCTAAAAGCAATTCATTCTGTCGGCGGAGTTTTTGACACAGGTTACCGCGGGGATATCACAGTCGGAGTGATCAATCTGGGGAAAGAAGATTATATGATAGAAAAGGGTGACAAGATCGCTCAGATATTAATTCAACCAGTCGAACATCCGGAATTAGTTGAACAAACAAAACTATCAGGGAGCGCGAGGGGCATAAACAGGTTTGGCTCGACCGGAAAAAAGTAAAATAGTTGTCATTGGAGGGTAATAAAAAGGAACCAATGATAAAACACGAACTGCCAGGGTTATTTATCGCCTTTGAGGGCTTGGACGGGTCGGGCTCTTCAACCCAAGTTGATTTGCTCGTAAAAGCTTTGAATAATTTAGGTTATTTTGCTTTTGGGACCAAAGAACCGACCAACAATCTAATCGGCGGATTGATCCGCGGCGCCCTGACTCATGATTGGAAGGCCTCGCCGGAATGTCTTCAGCTATTATTCGCCGCCGACCGCGCCCACCATCTTCAACGAGAAGTCATTCCCAATTTGGAGAAAGGGAATATCGTCATTACCGACCGCTATCTTTTTTCAACTATCGCTTACGGCTCGATCGATATGCCCCGAAATTGGCTCTTAAAGTTAAACGAACGGTTTATACTGCCCGATATTACTTTTTACATCCGCCTGACGCCGCGGGAGTGTTTGCGAAGAATTGGAAAAAGCCGCCACCAGTTCGAATTATTCGAAGAGATGGAGAAACTGAAAAAGGTTAAATCAATGTACTTGACAATGTCGCGGCGGAAAAATTTAAACATTATGCCAATCAACGGATTCCAAACGATCGATCAAATCGCCGAAGAGATACTTTTAATAACGGGAAAAATGTTGGAGAATAGAAAGGGATTGCACTATCGGGAACGGGATTTGTTTAGCCAAAAAAAGGACCGGGTAGTGAATCATCGACCAAAATAAGTGTAACTAATAGTTGTGTTAGATATAATAAATTAAATTAATTCGAGTAGTAAGATTAAGCGGCATAAAATTTTGGAACAAAATAGTCGATGTTCTACTACCCGGAGGAGCGAAATGAACGAACTTAAAAAAAAAGATAAAGAAGTCAGTAAAATTATCGAGCAGGAAAAGAAGAGACAGAGCGAAGGGTTGGAGATGATCGCCTCGGAAAACTATGTTTCAATGGCGGTACTGGAAGCGACCGGTTCGGTTTTGACCAATAAATACGCCGAAGGATACCCCGGACATCGTTATTATGGCGGTTGCCGGTTTGTTGACGAGGTTGAGAATCTGGCAATTCTGCGATTAAAGAAATTGTTCGGTTGTAAATTCGCCAATGTCCAGCCGCACTCCGGCTCTTCGGCCAATATGGCCGCCTACGCCGCTGCGCTCGAGCCGGGCGATGTGATTTTGGGTCAAGCGATGGATGCCGGCGGACACTTGACCCACGGCGCCAAGGTTTCTTTCTCCGGAAAACTGTACCGGTCGTACAGTTACGGTTTGAGCGGAAAAACCGGCCGGCTCGATTATGACGAAATTGCCAAAATTGCCAAAAAAGTAAAGCCGAAAGTGATAATGTCCGGTTATTCCGCTTATCCGAGACAGCTGGATTTTAAAAAGTTTAGAAAAATTTCCGATTCGGTCGGGGCGTATTTATTCGCCGATATCGCCCATATTGCCGGATTGGTAGCGGTCGGGATTCACCAGACACCAATCGGTATTGCCGATATTGTGACCTCTACAACACATAAAACATTGCGCGGACCGCGTTCCGGTATCATCATGACCAACGACGAGGAGCTGTCGAAAAAGATAAATAAAGCGGTTTTTCCGATGCTACAGGGCGGACCGCTCGAACATGTCATCGCCGCCAAGGCGGTCGCCTTCGGCGAGGCGCTTAGGCCGGATTATAAAAAGTATATCCAAAATGTAGTTGATAATATGAAGTGCTTTGCCGAGACGATTCAATCATTCGACTTTAATCTGGTGACGGGAGGAACCGACAATCACCTAATCCTGATTGATCTTCGCAATAAAAATATAACTGGCAAGGATTTTGAAGACGCTTTGGGCAAAGCGGGGATTACTGTCAATAAAAACGGGGTGCCGGGCGATACTCAACCGCCTCAAATTTCTTCGGGAATACGGGTTGGCACGGCCGCCCTGACATCGCGCGGGATGGGCCCAGCCGAAATGCAAAGAATCGCCAAGCTGTTCGCCAGAGTAGTCGATCATATAACCGATGAAAAAGTATTACGAAGTATTAAGAAAGAAGTAAAAATGATGTGCGCTAAATTTCCGGTGCCAGGAATAAAATAGAGGATTATATGAAACAGTATTTAGACCTTCTGAAAAACATCATGAAAAACGGGACGGATAAGGATGACCGGACCGGTATCGGAACGCGGAGCATTTTCGGCACTCAGACCCGTTATGATCTGACTCAAGGTTTTCCTCTTCTTACCACTAAAAAAGTTTTTATCAAAGCGGTTATTTATGAACTGCTCTGGTTTTTGCGGGGCGATACCAACATAAAATTCTTAGTGGACAATGATGTTAAAATATGGAACGAATGGGCCTACCAAATTTATCTGGAAAAAAAAGGTTTGGATAAAAAATTGGAAAGATATTCCGAACCATGGAAAGAGGAGATGGATAAATTTGTCCAAAAGATGAAAGAAAATGAAAAATTCGCCAAGAAATGGGGCGAGCTGGGGCCGATTTACGGCAAGCAGTGGGTCAACTGGGAAACAAAGGAGGGCAAAACTATCAATCAGGTACAAGAGGTGATTAATTTAATAAAAAACGATTCAACTTCGCGCCGGATTATAATCTCCGGTTGGAATGTCGGAGAGATTCAGGATCTAATCAAAAATCACCACCACGCTCCCCCGCCCTGCCATACCCTTTACCAATTTATGGTTATTGATGGTAAACTTTCCTGCCAGTTGTATCAAAGAAGCGCCGATACTTTTCTTGGAGTTCCATTCAATATCGCCTCATATTCCCTATTTACGATGATGATGGCACAAGTGACCGGCTTGAAACCGGGCGAGTTTATTCACACTATTGGCGACACCCATATTTATAACAATCACTTTAATCAGGTGAAAGAACAGCTGTCGCGCAAACCGAAAGATTTGCCGATGATGAAAATTAATCCCAAAGTAAAGGACATATTCAAATTCAAGTATGAAGATTTCATACTGGAAGGATACGATCCTTACCCGCCGATTAAGGCGCCGATCGCGGTATGACCAAACTTCCTACTAAATTACAAATAGCCGCACGAAAGTACGAAAGTACAAATATTCGTAATTTAGTAATTTCGCTTGATTCGTAATTTCGTAGGAGATTAGGAAACTTATGAAGAAACCAACAATAAGTATAATAGTTGCGATTGCCAGAGATCGGGCGATCGGCAAAAATAACCAATTGCTTTGGAATATTCCAGAAGATCTTCAGCATTTTAAAAAAGTGACTTCCGGACATCCGGTCATTATGGGCGAAAATACTTTTAAATCAATCGGCAGGCCGTTGCCGAATCGCCTCAATATTGTTTTAACGAAGGACAAAGAATATAAGCCGAAGGGCTGTATTATGGCCTATTCAATTTCGGAGGCGGTAAAATTGGCGCAAGCCAAAGACAAGGAAGAAATATTTTTTATCGGTGGCGGGATGATTTACAAACAGGCCATTCCCCTTGCCGACAAGCTTTATTTAACAATGGTTGAAGGCGAATATGAGGCCGATGTTTATTTCCCGGAATATGAACAATATTTTGATAAGATTATTAAAGAAGAAGCGCACAACAACGGAAAAAATAAATTTAAATTTATTGAATTGACGAAGTCATCCTGAACTGACGCCCTTGCGTCATCCCGTACTTGATACGGGATCCAAGAATGGTAATATTCTTGATTCAGGACCTATTATTAGTCAGCGGAGAAAAAATGATTATCGGAATTGTCGGTTCGATCGCATCGGGCAAAGATACGGTGGCAGATTATTTAAAGAAAAAAGGATTCGAGGCGGTCTCGCTTTCCGATGTTTTGCGGGAAATTATGCGGAGCGAAGGAGTCGAGCCGACAACATTTGCCATGACCGAATACGGCAACAACTTACGGGAATCCAAGGGGCACGGTTTTTTAGCAGAGAGGGCGTTGGAAAAAATCGGCGACAAAGACGCTATTGTCACTTCAATCCGCCAGGTCGGCGAGGTTGAGGTTTTAAAGAAAAATCCCTGTTTCGCTTTAGTGAGACTTGACGCGCCGATAGAGATGCGGCTGGAACGGTTGGTAAAGCGGGAGCGCGAGGGCGATATTAAAAATATGGATGAGCTGAAAGAGATCGAGGCAAAGCAGGCCGACGGCAAGGGCGGGGCGATGAATATGAATAAGTGTTTCGAGATGGCCAATGAAGAGATAATAAACGATGGCACATTTCCCGAGCTTTACAAAAAAATTAATGACCTGATTTTGAAATTAAAAAAATAGTGGAGGCAATGTGCCAAAAGCGAAAGTTTCAAAAGAAGAGAAATATCAGCGGCCGAGTTGGGATGAATATTTTATGGAGGTGATGGAAGCGATTTCAAAGAGGGCGACCTGTGATCGCGGTAGGAGTGGTTGCGTGATAGCGAAGGATAATCAAATCGTGGCCACAGGATATGTCGGTTCGGCGGCAGGCGATGATCACTGCGACCAAGTCGGGCATATGTACCAAAAAAAAGTCAATCCCGATGGTAGTATTACCGAACACTGCGTCCGAACGATTCATGCCGAACAAAATGCCATTTGCCAAGCGGCCAGACGCGGTATTTCGATTAACGGAGCGACGGTTTACTGCCGGATGGAGCCCTGTCCGGTTTGCGCCAAGATGATGATAAATTCCGGCATCAAGCGGGTGGTGGCGCAGAAAAGGTACCACGCCGCCGGAGAGACGCGCCGCGTTTTTGCCAAGTGCGAAGTAGTTCTGGAAGTGGTTGAGGACGAAGTGATGAAGTATGAAAAAATGTGATAAATATTAATAAGGAGTCAATATGCCATACAGCCCAGAAGCGCCACAATATTCACCGGATGACGATCTGAAGGATGAGTTGATCGGTCATAATCCCCATCGTTTGAGAGGGCCGCTGTTCGATAAGAAAGATCCGGATAATGATCCCAAGCATCAATCCGAACCGGGAGAACGCGAGCCGTTGGAGGACTCGCTTTAGTTTGGACAATTGTTTTTTACCGGAAAAGGTGATATTTTGGTGTTAGCTAATCCGATCCTTCGACCTGGTCTCACCAACCAGCAGGGTCGGCGCAGACTCGAGCGAACGGGTAAATTAAGATCCAAATTGGGATGGAACCCCCCGATAACTATCGGGGTCCTAAGAACCGGGTCTTTTTTGTTGGATTTGTTTGTCATCCCTGACTTGATCAGGGATCTTAATCAGATGAAAAATTATTATATTTATATGATGGCGAGTAAGAAAGATGGCGTGCTGTACATTGGTGTTACTAATAATCTTGCTCGTAGAGTATATGAACACAAACAAGAGATTATTGATGGTTTTTCGAAGCGATATTTTACCAAACGGCTAGTCTATTTTGAGAATACTTCCAATATTGATAGTGCGATATCGAGAGAGAAACAATTAAAAAGATGGAAACGCGATTGGAAAATCGAGTTAATTGAAGAGAATAACCCAGGATGGAAAGATTTATATTTCGAAATTATTAATTAAGATTCCTGCTTTCGCAGGAATGACAACAGCGAGAGGATTCTATGGAAAATTCAAATATTGAAAATATAAGGCATTCGCTAAGTCATGTTTTAGCGATGGCGGTTTTGGAATTATTTCCGGAGGCAAAGCTTGGAATCGGGCCGGCCGTCGAGAACGGTTTTTATTATGACTTTGACTTGCCAAGAAATCTGGCGCCGGCCGATATCTCAAAACTGGAACAAAAAATGCGGGAAATTATCAATAAGGACCTGCCTTTTGAACAATCCGATATTGATAAAACAGAAGCGAAGAAATTGTTTAAAAATCAGCTGTATAAAATTGAATTGATCAAAGATATTCCGGGTGAGGAAGTCAGTATTTATACATTAGGGAAGAGATCCCTCGACTCGCAAACCACACTCCCTCGGGATGACAGCTCTGCTGTCAATTTTACTGATCTTTGTGCCGGACCGCATTTGGACTCGACAAAAGAACTCAAAGAGATCGGTTGGAAATTAGATAAGATTGCCGGCGCCTACTGGCGGGGGAGTGAAAAAAACAAGATGCTGCAAAGGATTTACGGTTTGGCATTTGAAAATAAAGAGGGGTTGAACAGATATATTGAAATGACAGTTGAAGCGGAGAAAAGAGATCATAAAAAGATCGGTCGCGATCTTGACCTGTTTTCTTTTCATCCCGAAGCGCCCGGTTGTCCTTTCTGGCATAAAAAAGGCATGATCCTTTGGAATACTTTGGAGCAATTAGGCAAAGATATCCGAAAAAAGTACGGCTATATTGAAATTAAAACTCCGCTTCTGGCCAAGAACTCGCTTTGGATCACTTCCGGACATTGGGACCATTACAAAGAAAGCATGTTTTCCTTTGATGTCGATGGCGAAACCTATTGCTTGAAGCCGATGGACTGTCCTTTTAATATTAAAATATTCCAGACCGGCCAGCGGTCGTACAAAGAATTGCCGATCCGCTACACCGAAATCGGGCGTGTTTATCGCAAGGAAAAGTCGGGCGAGTTGAACGGACTTCTTCGGGTGTCGGAAATTACCCAAGATGATTCGCATATATTTTTACGAGAAGACCAAATTAAAACAGAAGTCGGTAATTTGATCGAGATGGTTAAAGAGTTTTACGGAAAGTTGGGATTGATTCCGGATTTCTTCTTTTCGACCCGCCCGGATGATTTTATCGGCGAGATTTCGGTTTGGGACAAGGCGGAGGCGGATCTAAAAGAATCGCTTGATGCCAAAAATATCAAGTATGGCACGAAGGAAAAAGACGGCGCCTTTTACGGGCCGAAGATTGATGTCAGCGCCAAGGATGCCCTGGGCCGGTCTTGGCAGGTGGCCACGATTCAACTTGATTTTCAACTGCCGGGGAGATTTAAATGCGAATATATTGATGAAGAAGGGAAGTTCAAAACACCGGTTATGATCCACGCCGCTGTCTTTGGTTCGTTTGAGAGGATGATCGGAATTTTGACCGAACATTACGCCGGAGCGTTTCCGGCTTGGTTGGCGCCGGTTCAGGTTATCGTTTTACCGATTGCCGAACGGCACAATGAATATGCCGAGAAAATTTCTAAGACCTTGGAACATGCCGGTATTAGGGTTCAAACCGATAATCGCAATGAAAGCATCGGCAAGAAAATCCGGGAGTCGGAAATGCAAAAAGTTCCCTTTATGTTAATTGTCGGAGATAAGGAAATGGACGCCGGCAAAGTTGCCGTCCGCAAATACGGCCAGAACCACGCTGAGCGTGGCGAAGGCGACGAAGGCGTGATGGATATTTCCGAAATTATTCATTCATTAAATAATTTATAAAAAGAGTCATTTCGACGCTAGGAGAAATCTTCGACTTACCGTAAGTAGAAGATTTCTCACTCACTTCGTTCATTCGAAATGACAACTTTATTAAAACAAAACCGCCCGATAGGCGGTTTTGTTAAATAATTATTTGTCATCCCCGACCTGCCTACCGGACAGGCAGGCCTGATCGGGGATCTCTCCAGATTCCTGCTGGAGTTTATCCCGTACTTTGATACGGGACAGGAATGACAACTTGAAAATTACTCTGCTTTCTTCTCTTCCTTCCCGCCTTCAACGGTCGGGGCTCCGACACTATTCTTTGTTTTCATTATCAGTCGTCGGAGCCGGTTTTTCACCTTCGGCAGGAGCGGCGCTTTCGGCACCCTCTTCACCTGCCGGAACTTCCTCGCCGGCGGCTTCAACCTCAACGGCCGATACATCCTCGACAACTTCCTCTTCAAGAGCGGCAAGCTCTTCATCGCTTCTTGGTTCCTCAATATGGGCGACGACCTCTTCCGGATCGTTTAGGACTTCAATTCCGGCTGGAATATTGAGGTTGGAAACACGGATGTCTTTTTCGAAATCGTCAAGAACTGAAATATCGACATCGATATGGTCGACAAGGTCGCCCGGCAAACATTCGACTTCAATCGAATCTTTCGGAGTGATCAGTGTGCCTTCCTGATCAATAATAGCTCGGGATTCGCCGACAAATTCCAAGGGAATTTCGGCGTGGATCTTTTCTTTCATATTTACTTTCAAGAAATCGACATGCAAAATCTCGGAAGAAACCGGATCTGATTGATAGTCCTGTATCAGGGTTTTGAATGATTTTTCGTCGTCGATTGAAATATCGATCAAGTTGGAGGTGCCGGCTTCTTTGAAGAGCCGTTTGAAATTTAATTTATCAAAAGCGATAACTTCTGTTTCCGTATCCTTGCCGTAAACGACACCGGGAACCAGGCCATTTTTCCTGGTCTTTTTCCCATTTTCTTTTCTCTCTTTCACTGCCAGTTTGAACTCTGTCATAAATTTCCTAAATAAATACGGATAACGGATTGTTGGGATAACGGATAACTAATATTCGTTATTAGTCATCCTTATGATTTGTCATCCGTTTTTGTCTTTGTTGCTCCTTTTAATATATTTTATTGTTTAAAGATTTGTTCGAAATTTCCGGCAAAATCCTTCAAGAACTCATGAGTTTTCAAAACATCATCACTACCGATTTTTTCTTTGCTAACCGGACCAATTTTTTGATTCTGATCCAAACTAACAGTGGCCAGAACCGGCATATGAGTTTCACAAGCCAGTTCCAGAAAGACGATTGAGTCGATAATGCCCCGAATGCTGATGCTGTCAAAATCGTACGACTGGCCGCATTGCGGACAGCGAATATTTTTTTGAACGGTTTGCAGCAACTTGTACAAATCTTGGTGGTTCATTAATAATCCTCCTTAGCCATTATAGCCACAAATTTAGGCAAAAGTCAACACGCCCGACTCTATGACCTATATTAAAGTATGTGGTAAAATTAAAACATGAAAATTGTTATCGGAACCGAATCTTTCTGGCCAATCATCTCCGGGGTGGCCGTTTTTGCGCGGGACCTGGCAGAAAATTTGGTCAAAAACGGGGATGAGGTGATTGTAGTTGCTCCAAGCAAGAATGGCAAGAGCGGATGGGATGAACTTTCGAAGATAAAAATCTATCGAGTCGGCGGTATCGCCAATCCATTACGCAGGGGAGCTCGAATTTCTTTTCGAGTTTACGGCAAAATCAAAAATATTCTGGATCAATTTCAGACCGACATTATCCATATCCAAGATCCGGCCGGAATCGGCGGCGCTTTGGTAAGATACGGCAATGAAAAAAAGATCAAAACAGTGATGACCAATCACTTTAATATCGATTTCATCTCGGCCTATTTGCGGCCTTTGGGACCGATAAAAAATATTATAGAAAATATGCTGATTAAGCGGTTCGTCAAACTTTATGAAAAATGCGATGCGATTACCACCCCCTCGGAAACTTCCAGAGAGCGAATTGAAAAGTGGGGGCTGAAAAAGGAAATCACGATTCTTCGAAACGGCGTCGATATCGAAAGATTCAAGCCAGCCGATAAAAAGACTTCACGAGAAAAATTAAACTTACCTGACAAAAAAACGGTAATTTATTCCGGCCGGATGGATGTTGATAAAAGCGTAAAAATACTTTTGGAAGCAATTCCGAAAATCTTAGATGAGGTTGATGCGTATTTTCTATTTGTGGGCGGCGGAAAAGACCTTGATTGGTTGAAAGACGAGGCGGAAAAACTAAAAATTGCCGAAAATGTAAAATTTTATGGTTTTTTGAAAAACGAATCGGAGGAGTACGCCCTTGTTTACCAGGCATCGGATCTCTATTTCTCGGCTTCGAAGATTGAAGTTCAAAGCATTGTGATGCTGGAGGCGTTTGCCTCCGGTCTCCCGGTGGTGGCGGCTGCAGCCGGATCATTTCCGGAATTCATTGAAAAAGGCCAGAACGGACTACTGTTTCGACCGGACGATTCAGAAAATTTGGCCGAAAAAGTGATCCGAATACTAAAAGATGACGAGATGGAATCTCGGATGGCGAAAGAATCGAGAAAAGTAGCCGAAGAATACCGAAAAGATAAAATGATGAATAAATTCCGAGAGTTTTACAAAGGATTGCTAGGGAAATAATTTAGTTCTTTTTACCGAACAATTGAGCTATTATTTCTTTTTCGTCTTTTTGGCTTAATAGATTAATACTAGAGCCGGTGATTTCGACCGGTTTTTTGATTGAGTTATTGAATACTTCTAGAATCATATCATTGTCATCATCGCCGGCGATTCGGTTGATTGAAATATCGCCGCATTTTTCACAGAGGTGGATCAATATAATCTCGCCCTGTTTCTTCTTTCCATACTTATCGATTCCCTCCTCCTTGAAAGTCAGACTGACCGGTTTCATCAAACCGTGACAGGTTTCCCTCCGGTCACCAGAAACATCACGGTCAACATGTTTGGAATACAAACAATAGGGACAGTGATTCCTGTTCTTGGTGCCAATCGCCCCGACGGAAACATTTTTCCCGCAATGCACGCATTTGAAGTTGATTTTTTGCTGCATAATATACATAATATAAATGTTTTTATCGATTATTAAAAGTCGTATTTAACGGGGCAATAATGGATTGTATATTTTGCAAAATTGTAAGGGGAGAGGTGCCGAGCCACAAGATTTGGGAGGATGAAAATCACTTGGCTTTTCTTTCGATATTTCCAAACACCGAAGGATTTTCGGTAGTAATCCCTAAAAAGCACTACGGAAGTTACCTATTTGATTTGCCGGAAGAAGTTTACTGCGATTTGATGAAAGCGACCAAAATGGTCGGTAAAATTCTCGATGCCAAATTGGACGATGTTGGCCGGACGGGACTAATTGCCGAAGGGTTTGGAGTAGATCATGCTCACACCAAACTTTTCCCAATGCATGGAACGCGTGATATGAGTACTTGGAGACCGATTGAATCTCGACAAAATATTTATTTTGAAAAATACGAGGGCTATATTTCTTCTCACGATTCAAACCGTGCCGATGATACGAAACTCTCCGAACTAACTAAGAAAATTAGATCTTAATAATCAGTTAATAGTTGAATTATATCTTTCGGATATTTTTTGTCGGCGAGCCACTCTTTGATTGTCAGCCGAGCTCTTTCGTTTAGAAAATCATCTTCTTTCATTGATTCTAATTCTTCGCGGCTAAAGAACCGGGCATCGACAATGTCTTCATTCTCGACATTTTCACGGAGATTTTCATCCGGCTCTTGTTCAGTGTTGGCAAGAAGATTTACTTGAATGAAAAATTTATCTTCTTTATTTAGAAAAGTAATGCTTTGAATGGCGGTAATTTCAACCTCGTCGACCCCGCCCTCTTCCCTGACCTCGCGTTGGGCGGCGGCAAAGACATCGCTATCTTTTTCCGGCTCGACGGTTCCCTTGATAATGTTCCACTGGTATTTGGTATCGGCTTTGCATTTTTCTTTGATCAACAAAAGTTGATTATCTTTTGTAACCAAAACACCAACCTTAAAAACAATTTGTTTCATAAATTATTCCTATTTTAGAAATGGATTAGGGGAATCGAAAGTGATTTTCGGAGTACTATTATTGACAACTTTGATATCGACACTGTATTTTTTATTATAAATTCCGTCAACCGCGCCGAAGTAAGCGTCTTTATAATCGAAACCTAATTTTTTGGATACGGCAATCACATCGGCCTCGGAATTTCCTTCAATCTCTACATAGGGCTCGAGGTACGGCCATTCGTCGATCATTATTTCGACGCCGTCAATTTCCCAGGTTTCCCGTTTTGATTCCTGATATGCCTTTGATTCGCAACCGATAAACTCCAATATTTCTTTCGCTTCATTAAAATCATTAACAGTGACGCATCTTTCTCTCTGATCATCCATCTTACCGTTCTTGATCTGTTTGACACTCATGGTAATTTTATTGCCCTCATCCCGGACACGGGCGAATCCACCCGGTTTTTGGTGACCTTCCGGCAATTCAAGGACATTGCGTTTGAGCATTAACTCCGGCTGAATTAATTTCCCGCCGAGGTCTTTTAGTTTATTTCTAATTTCGTCTTTTGAAACATTCAAAAATGTCGCTTCGTATTCAATTTTCATATGAGCTCTTTAATTAATAGTAACTATCTTACAGGATATCGTATTTTTCTTGGGATTGGAATAAACGGCGCTGTCACCTTCGTTTTTTCCAAGGATGGCGGAACCGACCGGCGAGTCGCAGGAAATCTTTCGTTGAAAAATATCTGCGTCACCAGGGTTGACCAATACAATATCGGCGGCATTCCCGTCATCGAATTCCAATCTCACCTTCGAGCCAATAGTAACTTTCTTCAATGGACTCCTCTTTTAATGCTGCTGGTCCATTAATAGCTCAAAAAAGCTTATTCCATCCATACCGGCTGGGTTCTTGAGAGGTGCTTCTGTGAATATAGTTAAAGAACCGATGGAGAATGAAAAAAGTCATTATTGTAAGGCATGAATAAAATCGTAATAATCGGTCCCTCGGGTGTGGGTAAATCTCACTTTGCCAAAAGACTTGGCAATCTGCTTGGAATAAAAGTATTTCATCTTGATAAATACTACTGGAAACCAAATTGGCAGAAAATCGGTAAAGCTTCAATGGGAATATTACGACCATTTTTCATAGTATATTCCCTGCATAATTATGTATTACATTAGTCGCTACTGTGTATAATATTTTGATCAGATAAACTAGGACAAGAACAAAGACCATTATGACCATTCTAATATTTTGGGCATAGAACATCCAACCAAGTTTGAAGTTATGAGGGGGGGAGTGGATGCCCCCCTCGTGATCTGCGATGTAAATCATCGCCGAAACAGCTTGCCGAAGACCCACTGCACGATTTTAGCCGTCACGCTTTCCCTCGCAGACTGGCCTTCAAGGCAATCGTGAACAGAATTGGCCTTTGCTCTGGGGTCATCGGGATCGCTGGCTGGTCCAGATCTAAAGTTGCCGGAACCTCCGCTAAGGCCAGTATGATGACCGCCACCACAATCTCCGTCATCATAAGACACGGTTTCACCCCCAACCACGGTTTGCGCTATTACGTTTTTAACAGAGTTAAGACTATTTATCAAATTAATGGCTAGCATTAGCAGAAAACGACCATTGGGTGGTTACCAATTTTCATTTATACGAAACCTGCCCCAATAATTTCATTGTCGCTCTGCATCATTATGACCGGATTCATCAAGAAAGATGTCGTTTGTAAACCGTTATTTTTGGTGTATGGTATATAATGGTCAAATCATTTCAGGTAAAATAAGACACAGATGTTTAAGAAAAATGAATTAAAATTGCTTTTCCCGTTTTATCTTCATGCTTTGGTGTTTAGTCTGTCCAAGGTGATCATGCCTTTTTATGTGCTTTATTTTCTTGGATTAGGACTAAGTTTTTTCCAAATTGCTATGCTGGGAAGCATCAGAAGTATTGTCTCGTTAATATTTGAAGTTCCGACAGGAGTAATTGCTGATATGTATGGCAGGAAGGCAAGCGTTATCTTGGGTTATTTCGCGACTGCTGTTACGATTTTCTTGATTTCAACTCAAAATAGCTTTTATGCAATTGCCTTAATATTAGCCCTTGATGCGCTGTTTGAAACACTCATAAGCGGAGCCGATAACGCTTGGGCTGTGGACTTGTTAGACGAACAAGATAAATCCCTTATAGATGTTTACTTCCTTAAAATGAGATTTTTTAAGAATATCGGATACTTATTTGCGCCTATCCTGGCTGGTTTTATAGTCGCCAAATATGATATGCGTTACCTGTGGATTGTTTTTTCCATTGGAATTTTTGTTTCTTCATCATTTCTTTTTTGGGCCAAGGAGGGGAAGCTTAAAAAACCCGGGGATGAAGATGGGGAAGAAGAAACTCTGGGTTATTTTATCAACCATTTGAGGAAAAGCTTATCTTTTATCGCCAATCATAAAATCATTTCCTTGTTATTTCTCGGAATTTTCATTTTTTACTTTGTTGATGAGATTTCATCTTTAGCTTGGACGCCTTTGTTGGAAAGCTCCGGAATAGCTTTACCGACAATAGGATATGCTTTTTCGTTGATTGCCGGTGTGGGCATTTTTACTCCGCTAATAGCTGAAAGAATATTAAAGTTTAGGAACAAATTATCTTTAATAATTATCACGCTTTTAGTTTACACTTTGTTGCTGTTATTAGTTGGGCTAACAAGCAAAGCGTTGTTTTTGCTAATAATATTTACTTTATTTACCGGTCTGGAAGACATTTTTCTTCCACTTGAGGGAGCGTTGACTAATTTTTACATACACAATCAAAATCGTGCCACAATCTTGTCAATTAAATCTATGATTGAATCGCTTGCTTCGATTGTCGGCGGACCGTTTGCTGGTTTAGTTTTAAGCTCGATACCAAAAAAAGAAGCGTTAGTGTTTTCTGGTTTATTACTACTATTTCTTCCAGTGCTTTATATTATTATAAAAAACCGGGAGCAGGCAAATGCCTACTCCCCGGTTCGGGCCAAGACATAATCGACATTCTATGTCTTGCACCTAGTGCGCTTGCCGCTCATGCTATTCTGGGTTTCTTTCGCAACCTTGCGCAATGTAATCACCCCCCTTCAAGTTCCTGATCAAGTTTTTCTTTCAGTAGTACTCTTGTGGCATTGCGATAGAGTTCGCACATTGTTTTATCCCGGTTGTTACCTGTTGCGCGAGAGACCTCTCGCGTAATCTGACACTGGCCGGCGCACAACCCCTCTATTTCACAACCCATGCATTCGGGGTCTTCGCCTGGCAACCGACTCTTAACCAATTGGCAGTACGGACTCCTCTCGGAAAGAGCCTCTTCTAAGTGATCGATGCGACCGATCGGTGTGGTTGTGTGGCCGCAGATGAAGAGCCAACCTTCCGGGTTGACAGAGATGTTTTGCCCTTTGGCAGCTCGACAGAAGGTCGGCATGTTATCGATTGGTTCGTTGACCAAGTGGTCATACGAGGTTGTCCATGAACCGAAGTTCTCCATCCCTCGTGCCTGACAGGCAAATCGAAGCTCCATCAGTTTTAAGACGCAGTTGTTCACATCCCGGTTTGCTTGGGCGGTATTGATCATGTCAACGTCTGTGGCGATTCCTTTCATTCCGCGTTGGTATGCCCAATCGATAAAATCGGGGTTGACAACATCGAAGTTAAGATCGTTCAGCGTGATGCTGAAACCGTCCAAAGGATAATCCATCTCCTCCAAAAGGCCAAACTTGGATACGATAGCATTGAATGTGGCGCCGCCGTCTTTGAATGTCCTTATAGCGTCGTTGCCAGCAGGTGGTCCATCCAACGATGTGGATATATATATCTCGTTTGCTTTAAGGACTTTGATCATCGATTTGGTGATCAGCGATAAGTTGGTGTTGACGGATAGTTTGGCGTTGGGGTCCAAACCACGGGTGTAGTAGATTGCCTGTTCAAGAACAGACCAGTTGAGAAGAGGTTCTGCCGAACCGAAGTGCACATCCAGCGGGTGTGTATCCCAGATTTGCATCACTGCTGCATATTCGTCGATGGCTTTTTGGGCAGTCTCCCAGTCCATTAGTTTCTTTTGGCCGTGAGACGTGCTGGTCCCTGTTGAACAGCTATGCAAGCAATGACTGCATCCGAAGTTGCAGGCTTCGGAAATGACAAGGTTCAGTAATCGAAGTTGACCTCCGCTATGAACCTTTTGCATCCACTCCTGATTCCGAATTCTGGGATATTCCCTTTCGTCCTCGTCTTCTGGAACAAGAAATTTGGCTTGACGCAATTCCTGTATGACTTTGCATCTTGCCCGATTCCGTTTTATCTGACTGGGTTCTACATAGGAATCGAGCGCGCCAACATATTCTGGCTCCAGAAAGTAGAGGTTGCCAAGTAGTGAATGAAAACACAGAGCTCCAGTGGAAGATCTTACTGTCTGGAGATGTTGAGATGTTTTTAGCCGCACTTCCTCTTTCCCCTTTCAACGAGTGTCGTAAGATACGACTGGCACAATTTCCCACAACACAACAGTTCTCCTACTTAGAAGAAGAGTTGTTGAAAAAATTATATACTGCAGGAGAACTATTATCAATACTTGATAAGTACTTTACGGGTTCTTTTTGATTATTTCGTCTCGTACTAGATAATTCTCTTCTTGAAAGCTTTTCTAAATAACTGATTCTCCAGGTTACATCATGAATCGCTTCCTTCTTGAGTGCCAAATAAGCATTGCGGGAGGTGTAACTGTAATCCGAAGGTGATTCGATTTTGAACATTGATGGACGCAAGTTTCTTTCCTTCGACATTATCCTGA
>CAYILA010000002.1:0-3054 GCA_964364265.1 uncultured Candidatus Saccharibacteria bacterium
AACAAGCATCGGTTTAATTGTCGGCGTCGGGCAAAACCAAAACTTAGGCACCTATACTGGCAAGATTCTATTAACAGCCATTGCCGTGCTAAAATAACGATAAGTCACTAAACGGGTTCTGCGGGAGCGGTTCTTTTTTGGTTTATGGTAATCTTCAAATTGGAAATTAAAACATTATCGTTGTTGTAGCAGACATTCTGTTGTATACTTGCTATGGTGTCAACCAAAAAGGGAGCACTCATAATGGAGGGTAGGAGTTTTTTAAATAAATTAGAACTGTGAAGTCCCCTGTTTTTCTGTGGATAAATGTTAGTGTTTTTTAAAGTTGCGAAGGAGCAAGCGTGGGATTATTTGAAAAAATTAAATCTAGTTTTTCAAAAAAACAACGCAAAGTTGTCGATTCTTGCGATGACCCGAGAGACAAAAGCAATGTGATAGAACTCTTTAAAGAAGAAAAGGATCATATTGCAAAGGCCCAGCAAATTGACCAAAAAATTGTCGCTATCCAACAGTCAACTAGGACAACTGTTCCTCTGCTTGGCCCTCTCCATAACTATTTTCGAATGCGCTGGCAGTGGTACTACAAATGGCACTTAAATCCGTTATCAAATGCGATTCACACTGTGATATTGGTAATTTTCTTATCCAGCGCTTTTTTGGCCAGCTACTGGCCGATGGGCAATCCGGCGGTGGAGACGGTCCGAGCGGCCACCGCCGGCCCGAATATGGCTGGCACCGGCGCGGGCACCGGCTGGACAACGCCCGGCAATATCACCGCCGACGACAATGTTGACGCCTATTACATTGGCGGTATCGGAGTATACCCGGCGCTGAAGGCGACGAACTTTGGCTTTGCGATACCCGCTGGTGCCACTATAGATAACCTCTCGGTTATAATGGGTCGCTATGCGGTGACCGGAATCACCATCGACAATTCTGTTCGTTGGACAAAAGACAATGTTACCACCATTGGCGCTGATATAGACGCTGGAGTGACTTGGAACCCGCTCACCGAGCGGCAGGACACGCTTACCGGTCTGGGGGGAAGTTCCTTTACACCGGCAGAGATTAACGCATCCACCTTCGGCGTTTGGATAGTAGCCGAGGGCACCAACATTGACGCTGAAGCGGATGTTGACTATGTGAAGGTGACGGTAACCTATACTGCGGCGGCTATATCGGTTGGCGGTTCTACCAATGCTAGCGATGGTACAACGGTCAAAGTTGCAGTAGATGGAGTGGCTCAAGCTCAAACAACGACCACGGCCAGTAGCGCCTGGACGATTACCGGTGTCACGGCCACTTCCGGCCAAGTAATTACCACCTGGCTGGATGGCGTTGCCGATACCAGCGAATCAACCGCTGTAACCAAATATGACGGTACGGGCAATATCACCGGTATGGTTTTAAATACCAACACGTTAACAGTCGGGAGCGCCGATAACCAAAGCTTAACCTTGACCAATGTCGGGGCGTATCCGACGGCTTCGGACGAAGATGTTATGCCGTCGTGGACCAGTTCGACTATCAATGTCAATGGCGGCGGCACATACTCTGATTCGACTATTAACGTTTTGGCCAGCAACACTTTAACGGTCGGCGCAACGGAAACTTTGACGGCGCATAACACAACTATTACGGGAACTTTAGTTGCCACAACGACAGCCACTCTTAATGTTTCCGGTCATTGGACCAATAACGGCACATACACCAAGGGCTCGGAAACGGTAACATTAAACGGTACGGAAGCTCAAACGGTAGCCGGTTCGGCGGCCTCTTCATTTAATAGTGTGACGGTGAGTAACACTACAGCGACGATTTCTATCAGTACTAATATAAATATCGCCGGCACCTTAACTGTCAATGCCAGCGCTTCAGTAACACCGGCGGCAGCCGTAGTCATCAACACCGCGGCGGCGGCCGGTACTATCACCGGTTCGGGGACGGTCAATGTGACCAGAACGGCGGCCACGGCCGATTATTCGAGCCAATATAAATTTACGACCAATACCTTGACTAATTTGACAGTAGCTTATGTCGGTGGGGCGGCCCAAACCGTTTCCGCCCTTACATATGGAAACCTTACGATCAATTCCGGTTACACCGCAACAGCTGCAGGCGCTGTAACGGTTGGCGGAACCATGACGGTCGGAGCGACCTCGGTTTACTATACTGGTGGACAAAATTTGACTGTTGCCACTTTGTCGAATTCGGGGAATATACAGCTTCAGGGAAATGAGACTACCATCACTATAACCACAATGGACACTGCAAAGGGCACAGTTACCTATGTTGGTAATAAGGATGGAGTGATTGACAACTTGACGATAAAAGACTTTGGAACCAATGATTATTACGATCTCGTTTTTAATTCCGATTCCGGTTATACTGCCGATCAATTTATGATGGGAGCGAATCTGAATGTTTTACATGATTTGACAATCACTCGGGGAAATTTCCAAACTTTTAATACAGTCGCTTCCACTTACAGCATTACCATTATCGGAACTCTATACAATAGTGCAATTTTTTATCTTCAGGGTCCGGAGACACTCTCTATTGGAACAATGGATGTTGATTCTGGTTGGTTTATATATCTGGGAAGAAACGTAAGCGAAACAATTACTCTTAAAGATTTTGGCGTAACTGATTACTATAATTTAAGGGTTCACGATAATAACGTCACAGAGGCTACCTATCAAATTACAGGAGCTTTAGCTACTGCCAATGTTTTGCAGGTCTATAAAGGCACCTTTAGCGCAAACGGCCAAACTGTTACAGCAAGTGGAGCAGTTACTGTTGGCAATGACGCTTCTAGTTTAACCGGAACTTATCAATCATCAACAGCTACAAATACATTTAGCGGTTTAACAGTAGATAAAGGCACATTTACCGGTTCTTCCGGCTTGGTTGACGTAAACGGCAACGTTTCCATTACTGCTGGTGACGTCCTAACCGCGCCAACAACCCTAAACGTAAGCGGAGCGTTTACAAACTCAGGCACCTTTACGAAGGGATCCGGATTGGTCACATTGGATGGCGCCGGCGGTTCAA
>CAYILA010000002.1:3154-52506 GCA_964364265.1 uncultured Candidatus Saccharibacteria bacterium
CAATACGGCAACCGCTCTATCTACCGGCACCGCCACATACACCTTAGCCAACGCTCCCTCCACTCCGACTGTCAACGCCGCCTCCTCCAGCGTTTTAACTGTTATCATCAACATCAACTCCAATCCCGCATCAACTGAATTCGCCATCTCCTGCGACAGCGATACGACTTTTCTTAACTATACTACCAACGCCTGCGAGGCGATCGCCAATGACACCGACCACTGGCGGAGCTACGCCAACTGGGGCAGTGGATCGGGCTTTACCGACACCGGACTTTCCGTCAATACCTCCCATACCTACAAGGTTGAAGCCAGAAACGGCGACAATACGGCAACCGCTCTATCTACCGGCACCGCCACATACACCTTAGCCAACGCTTCAAGCACGCCGACAGTCGATTCGATCTCCTTTACAAATCCTGTTTCGGGGACCAATAACACCGCCCTGGCTGACGGAACCTCGATCTATAATTTCCAAGTAAAAGTTACCGATGCCGACGGCACCGGCGATATTAATTATGTTGAAACCAGATTTGCCAACGGCAGCGACTCGACTCAACCCCACGATTCCTTGAAAATTCGCTGGACGAGAAGCACAAACACTTTTTCGCTGACCGATACACAGGGAGCCGCCGCTCTGGCATCGACTTCCACCAATGTTTCCTCATCCGGAAACCAATACACGATTGATTTTCGCCTTAAACTCAATGATAGTTTCAGCGTTAAGGATACTCTATACAACGTCGAAGGATATGCCCTGGATAGTTCCTCTGCCGAGGCGACTCGCTTGGCTGAAGGTATATATAAAGTTAGCGCCGTTTCAATGATCATTTCCCTGCCGGTATCGATTTCTCTTGGGACAGGCAATACCGGCAGCAGTAGAACCGGCGGCACCGCCCTGACTATCATCACCAATAACCCGAGAGGTTTTTCAATCTCCGTTTCCGATAATCAGGGAGGCGGCAATTCAGCCCTGGTTCATACCGACGGATCAACCCGAATGGCCGATTATTCAGGCACAATCACAACGCCCAAGCTCTGGTCCGGAACCGGATTCGGTCTGACCATTTACGCCGGTTCGGCCAAAGATTCAAAATGGGGAACCGGCAACTCGGTGACCCACAACAGAAACAAATACACCGGTATACCCCAGTTTCCCGGATTGGTTTATTCAAAATCAAGCGCCGTTCCAAGCGGAGACAATATCTCAATCGGTTACAAAGCGGTGGCTCCGACCGGTCAGAAAGCCGGAAATTACTCCGGAACAGTAATTTACACCATTACCGGACTCTTAAATTAGGATGAATAGGATTAAGATGAAAAAATTATTGATATTACTGCCGGTCCTCATCTGCACCCTTGTTTTATGGGCGCCGAAAGCAAAATCATCCGATCAAAGCGTCTCGATGGGAGTAAAAACTTCATTGTCCATTGCGGCCAATCCGGCCAATCTGTCTTTTTCCAAAGCGATGGCCGGCGGCAATCCGGCCTACGGCGCGACCGGAATCGTAATATTAGTTACGAGCAATGCAACCAACGGTTACAGTTTAGCCATTTATGACAATACCGCCGGCGCCGACTCTTCCTTTTCGCAGGTGATCCAGGTCGAACAGCCGGTTGCTACAACCAGCAAGTCAAAAAGCACGAAACAAGCGCCCACTGCCACAACTACCGTGCAGATGGTCAACAAGACAATTTATCTGCCTGACTTTGACGGCACAATAGCCGAACCGAAACTGTGGGAGAAGGATAAAAGCAAGGGTGTCGGATTCACCCTCTACCAGGCCGATACCAACAGGGAAGCGAAATGGGGGAACGGACAATCAAACAGCGACAATTTAAATAAATATGCCGGCATTCCCCAAAGAGCCACCGTTTTTCATTCTTCGCCCGGTTTTAAATCGGGAGCCGATAAAACAAGCATCGGTTTAATTGTCGGCGTCGGGCAAAACCAAAACTTAGGCACCTATGCCGGCAGGATTCTATTGACAGCCGTTGCCGTGCTCAATTAGCGATAAGCGATCAAACGGGTTCTGCGGGAGCAGTTCTTTTTTTATTGAGATATCTATTAAACAATGAGATAATAAGGTTGACAATCAGAGGCAGTTAATTATGGAGGGGTTGGTGAACCTTCGATATTTGTTATCGAGTATTCCAATAAGAAAAACCCTTCGGATATTATTGGCGGCTTTCGGCGCTCTTTTAGTGTTGGCTCTAGTAATTTACTATATCTATCATCTATTAATCGGTGCCGATGCCACGGCAGTGCATACCGCCAAGACCGGCAGCAGGGATTGGGATGCGACCGGGACATGGGATGTCGACGCCGTTCCGGCCTCCGGCGACCAAGTTATTATTCCGAGAAATTCAATCGTCTATCTGTCGTCAAACATTAATCTCGGTCCCGCCGTTTACATCACTATCGCTTCCGGCGGCGCTCTTCAGACAAGGGGCTTTGTTTTGAATGTCAAGAATTTGGTTGTCAACGGCACTTTGGATGGAGCGGCTTCAAAAATTATTGTAACAAACTCGTTTTCCGGCAGGGGAACATATAATGCCGGCACTAGCACAATGCAATTTACCGGAACCGAGGCGACCGGAATCATCGATGTTCCGGGGACGACATTTTATAATCTGGTTTGTTCAACTCTTGGTAAAACATACTCTGCGGTTGGGGACATAACAGTCAGCAATATTTTTCAAATCGACCCGGGCGCCACTTTTAACGCTAATACCAGAATCATTAATTTAAAAGGAAATGGTTTGACCGGCGGATCGTTGGCGATAAACGAAAATAGGCAAGCGGCAAACAAAGAAGAGAAAAATTCGTTTATTCCTCGGACGGAGGCGGCAACCAACCCTTATACGGTGAATATCGACGCCGCGGTAAAAAATTTAGGCGAGGGTAAAAAAATAAGCCCCTTAATTTACGGAATAAATGATTTTGCCGGCGCCAACATTTCGGAAGCATCGGATTATATCAAAAACGCCGGCATAAAAAGCGTTCGGCACGGCGGCGACTCTGGGTCAAGAATAAATTGGTCAACCGGCGACAACAACTGCGGCGCCGATTGCTTGAGCGGGGGAACGCCCGATTTTCCAAACGGCAAGGACAATTCATGGAACCTCTTTTCTTCTGGCGACCGCTACAAGGGTTACCTTACTCTGGCTACCAATCTGGGAGCTTTGCCTATTCTGACCGTTCCAACAAGCGGTTTCGTAGCCAAAGATTCAACCAGCCGCATTTCTCATTCATTGCCGCCTTACGGCTCATATAATTTTGAACCGGATACCGCTACTTGCCAAGATTGTCTTCTGGCTTACAATCCGACCGATAATCAAAACAACACTTCCGTAACGAGCGGTTTAACCAGAGCCGGTTATTCCGGAAAAAGCGTTTATCAGGAGGATTTCATCAATTATATAAAAAGTTTTCTAGGGAACGGGCACAGCGCGCCGGTTGCCTATATGATGGACGGCGGTTACGATCTATGGAAGGAAACCCACCGCGACATCAAACCGGGCTGGATTTTAAGGGATGATGTTAACAAAATGATGCTGGATTTTACCAATATGGTTAAAGATAACGACCAAAATGCGATTACTTTCGCACCGGAAACCGGCAGTTATAAACAGACCTTATTTAACGAGAAGGATTGCGATTTATCTAACAGTTGGACATCGGGAGATTGCAGTTACACCGATCCGAATCTGACCTATCCGCATGACAACATTCCATTCGACCGGTGGCTTTTGCGGCAGGCAAAGGCCAATGACGAGGTCAGGGCTTCGGTCGGAAAAAATCCGGCGCGGAGTTTGGATTATTACTCCTTCCATGTTTATCCCCAAAATAATGCCTGCGGCGATTTAAACACGGTCTCGGATTGCCTTAACGCCTACCGGATCAGAGCGGTGCGGCGGCTTTGGGATCCCGCTTATCATGACGAGGGCGGCGATAACGGTATAAACGGCGGCAATCCCCTGCAGATATTAAGAACGGTCAATCAGTGGATCGGCGCCGAATATCCCGGCACCAAAACGGCAATTACCGAATATAATTTTGGTTCCGGTTCGGCGGTTGAATCGGATATGAGCGCCGGTTTGGCTTTGGCCGAAGCTCTCGGGGTCTTGGGAAAAGAGGGTGTTGATAACGCCAATTACGCCGGCCGGCTCGAGATCAATACTCCGGCATATCTGGCTTTCAAATTGTACGGTAACGCCGGCGGCGATGCCGTGAGGGAAGTCGATAGATTCGGCGATATTTCAATAAAATCGGAAACGGCCGGTTCGCCCGGCGGAGACGCCTGCAGCGCCGGTTCGACAGCCGGAGACTGTGCTATTAGCACATACTCGGCTATCGACTCAGCCGGCAATTTGACCATGGCGTTTCTTAACAAGGATCGGGAAAACTCCGGGAGTGTTACCGTAAATCTGGCAAATTTTTCGATGAGCACGGCGGTTCCGGCGGCCGATAATTTTCATCAAGTCGATTCGACTCATCCGACTTCTATCACCCATTCAAAGTTTACGCCCGCCGCCTCCAATAGTTTTTCAATTACTTTGGCGCCTTACTCAATGCAGCTTTTGACAATTAAATCAGCCGCCGGTTCAATAGATACCGGTACGCCATTTATCAATAAGGGCGCCTTTAACCCCGGAACCGGCTCGGTGCGCTACTCCGGCATCAGCGCCGCCGGCGATATAACAATCGGTAACGGCCCTTACTACAATTTTGAAACTGTCGGGACGGAAACCTACAACAATCCCGTCCCGATATCGATTAATAATAATTTGAATATCGCCTCCGGCGCCACCCTAAACTGCGCCGATAATTATGAGATTGGCGGCAATTTGGCAATCGCCTCCGGCGCAAGGCTTTTCTTAAACGACAAAACTATTAATATAAAAGGCGGAAGCAGTATCTTTTCAAATTCCGGCGCCTTTACGGCCGGAACGGGGACGGTAATATTTTCCGGCCCTGATAATTCAAATCAGCAGATTAACGGAAACAGCACTTTTAATAATCTCTCAATCGAAAATAGCTCGAATTCGGCCGGCCGGACCCTGACATTTGCGGCCGGTTCAACCCAGACCGTAACCGGCATCTTTTCCGCAAAAGGGGGAAGCGGAAAATTGTTATTGCTAAAATCTTCCCAGGTTAAAAAAAGATGGACAATCAATGCCGCCGACAGCGCATTGATATATCTGAATGTTAGCGATTCAAACAACACCGGTCCCGCAGTTTTGTTGCCGGCAAGATCGGTTGACGGCGGAAATAATCTGCGCTGGAATTTTACGGCCGCCCCCGATCTGCCGACTGTAGATTCTGTTTCGGTCCAAAACGGTTACGGAGGATCGGGGAGTAAGATACTGGTCACTGACAATTACACCGAGTGGGATATTCTGGTCTCGACATCCAGTCTGGCCGGACCGGCCGATATTAATTTAGTGGAACTGGGATTAGCCAATTTTGCAGACGATACTCTTCCGTATGATTCATTAAAATTCAGGTGGGAGAGAGGAGCGACACCATCGTTTAGCGAAATGTTCGACACTCAAAACTGCGCCACCCTGACATCGCTTAGCACCGATCTATCGTCAACAGCCAGTTCCCTTAACTTGCATTTTAAATTTAAATTAAATTCCAGTTTTATCAACAAAGATGTTGACTACAATATCGAGGCCTATGCCAAAAATTCGGTCGGTGGCGCCACCGACGCGCCGTTTGCCGCTGTTTATAAAGCGACACCGACATTTCTCTCGGTTTCACTTGATCAATCGTCGATTACCTTTGAAAAACCCGGTCGTTTGGGCGGCTGGATAGATAAAATAATCTCGGCTGTTTCAACCAACAGCGGGGACGGTTATCAGGTATCGATTAGAAACGACCATTACTATCCCGCAAATCCGGTTGTTTTGGTTAATTCATCCGATCAAGTAACTCCCTTGCCAAACTATGCCGCCGCCATTGAAACTCCGACAAAATGGTTGCAATCAAATCAGACCGGTTTTGGTTTTTCAATTTTTGGCAACAGATCGATAAATTCAAAGTGGGGGAATGGGACGAGCATGGATGATCCGAAAAACCGCTACGCCGCCGTGCCGGAAATAAATACGGCTATCTTCGCCTCCCCCGGAGTAAAAACGGCTTACGATTACTTGAATTACAGTTTGAAGCTGATACCGTCCGCCGACCAGAAGATGGGAACATATAACGGGAGAATATTATTGACCATCACTTCCGCTTTTCATTAATAAGTATTATAATGAATGGAGAATCGTTTCGTGTTTTTTGGAAGTAATTAGGGAGGAAATATGAAGAAAGTAATTGCCGGCGGCATATTTATCCTGGCAGTGATGGCAATCGGACTCTATCTAGGAAATTCGAACAATGGTAAAATCGGCGCCGACACCTGGCCTGGAACGGTTTCGCTTTCGGCTAGCGTCGCGACGCAGCTGACCTGCGCTTTTAGCGGAGAAACAGCAGTTGCCTTCGGGACTCTGGTTTCAGGAACGCCGAAATCTTCGGCCGGCACGACTTTGGCTTGTTCGACTAACGCCGCGAACGGCTACACTTTGGGTTTGGATGATGCCGGACCAACCGCCGCCGATTCCGCCTTAAAAAATACCACTGCCGATGTTTATATTCCGGATTACTCCGGCACCCTCGCGATTCCGACCGCTTGGACCGGGACCGGGTTGGGCGTTACCATGACTTCGGCAACCACCAACTATCTGGCAAAATGGAGTGACGGCGCAAATTATATGGGCATACCTTCAACCACCACAACCGCCCATACCGTAAACGCTCCGGCCGTTTCCGATGCTTCGAGCTGGAAATTTCAAATCGATGTTCCGGGAAATCAAAAAGCCGGAACATATTCCGGAACGGTCAATTTTACTATCAACACGGTTCTATAAAAAATAGGAGGGAATTATGAAGAAAACAAAGTTACTGCTTTGGCTGGCCGCGGCCGTGTTAATCGCAATGCCGCTGTTCGTCGGAGCCCAGCAAAAAGGTGTTCAGATATCACCTTTATCGTATGAATTTACGATTGCGAAGGGAGCGGCTCAAACTGCCACTCTGACAGTTAAAAATCTCAATACCAGTGACTTAAACTATGTCGCCGAGGCGCAAAATTTCGCCGAAATCAGCGATGACGGCGCGCCGGTATTTGATGAATCAACCACTGACACTTCCGGGGCAAAACTGGCCGGCTGGATTAACTTTGGCGCCGCCGCCAAGGGGACAATCAAAGCCGGCGAGTCAAAGGAAATCATCTTTACAATCACCGTTCCGGAGAACGCCTCGGCCGGCGGCCATTACGCCGGTGTCTTTGCCAAAGAGGTCAAGTCGCTAAACAGCGACCTGACCGAAGTTGGTGTAGCGAGTCGAATCGGCGCCCTGCTTTTAGTTACCGTCCCCGGCGATGTGGTAAAATCAGCGTCCATCAACGAACTTAAAACACCCGGATTTATAACCAAGGGGCCTGCCAATTTCAGTGTAGTGGTTAAAAATACCGGAACGGTCCATTATGATTCCGATGTCTCGCTTGAAATAAAACCGATGATTGGAAAATCAACCACTATCAGTATGGGTTCGCACACGATTCTGCCGAGCGGCACCAGATCTTACACCGCTTCCTGGAATAAAAATTATCCGATTGGTTATTACTCTGTAAAAGCAATTGCTACCGATCCGGACGGCAACGAAATGACTAAAACTTCCACTTTCTGGGCTCTTCCGATTATGATAGTTGTGCCGGCGGTTGTTCTAATAATCATCCTAATCATAATTTTGTCGCTGATTGGAAAAAAGAAGGAACAGGAACTCGAAAACACTCCTTCGTCGTCTCAACCTCCCAGCCAGCAATAAGCAAAAAAGTCCCCCGCAAGGGGACTTTTTGTATTTGAAAAAATGATATAATCTGATAGTGGAAATTAGTTTAAGGAAATAATATGGAAAAAATTGCTGCCGTGATATTAGCCGCCGGCAAGGGGACTCGTATGAACGAGGGAAATGCTTCGCCAATCCCAAAGGTAATGTTTGAGATTAATAAAATCCCAATGATCAGATATTCTGTCGATAATGTCAAAAAGGCCGGCATTTCAAATATCGTCGTAGTTGTCGGGTATAAGAAAGAATTAATAGAGAACTACTTGGACAGTGAAGTGGAATATGCGATCCAGGAAGAACAGAAGGGAACCGGTCATGCCGCCATGGCAGCCGAAGAAATATTACAGAGCAAGACTGAATCGTTGTTAATTTGTTACGGAGATATGCCGCTTTTTAAACCGGAAACGATCAGAAATCTCATTGATGTATACGAGAATCCGCCAGCTGGCGGCAAACCGACTATCGCCATGCTTTCGGTAAAGCTTAAGGATCCGGTTTCCTGGGCCTACGGTCGCATTATCAGAAACTCCGCCGGCGAGGTTGAATCGATAGTCGAACAAAAAGATTGCACGGAAGAGCAGTTGAAAATCAAAGAATCAAATCCCGGTTTCTATATCTTTGATGCCGGTTGGTTTTGGAATAATTGTCACAAATTGACATCTAAAAACATTCAGGGGGAGTATTACCTCACCGACATGATTGGGATTGCCAAAGAGCAAGGTAAAAAAATCGTGGCCATTCCGGTCTCTGATGAATCGGAGGCGTTAGGCATCAATAATCCGGAACAGCTTAAGATTGCAGAGGAGCTCCTTTCTGGCCCAAATAAATCCTAAGCACTAAATACCAAATCCTAAAGAAATTCCAATGTTTAAATATCAAAATGTTTTGTATTTTGATATTGATAATTAAGTCATTATTTAGGATTTAGAGATTAGAATTTAGGATTTGCTATACTGTTAGAGTTATGAACTATAAGACTCTTGGCGTGGTTGTCAAAAGGCAGGATTTTTTGGAATCTGACCGAATTTTGACGATATTTACCGAAAGATTCGGCAAGGTAAAAGCAATCGCCAAGGGGGTCAGGAAAATCAGTTCAAAATTAGCCGGTTCTCTTGAACCTTTTATGATAATAAATCTAATACTTTACGAAGGAAAAACCTTCTATACCGTTACCGGATCGGTAATTGAAAAAGAATTTCCAGATGTGCACGATGATCTTAAAAAAATGGCCGATGCCTTCTATATCGGCGAGATGATCGATAAGTTTGAAGAGGAAAGACAAAAATCAGGTGAGGTCTTTTCGCTACTCTGTAAAACGTTGGAAGCTCTCAATAAACATGACGAGAAGATAGTCTTGAGAATTTTCGAAGTTTTAATATTGAAGGCCGGTGGCTATTGGGGCGATCTTTCAACTTGCATTCACTGCCGAAATCCATTGACTCCGACTATTAATTTCTGGGACGGGGAGGAGGGCGGAATAATTTGCGAAATCTGCCAGAAACAATTTCATCACGGACTTTCGATTTCGAACGACGCTATTAAAGTTTTGCGCCTTATTGAATCCGATGGATTCAAAATAATAAATCGGCTTAGAGTTAAGGATGAGATATTTGAAGAACTGTCGCGGCTTTTGTCGCTCTATACCCACCGAATCTTGGAATCCGATCTAAAAAGCGAAAAATTTCAAAAAGAAATCCGATAATAGTTAATACTTGGTCAAAACACACGCCACAAAGTGGCCCCTTTGGGGCTGCATCGTGTGTTTTGACCAAGATGGAAAGGCCGCCTACGGAAGGCGGCCCGGTGTTTTGACCCGGCATATTTCGTGAAGAACGAATTTTTGCCGTCTTAGTTTGGCGTGGAAGAGCGTGCAATATCGCTTATTTACGCTAAGATAGAAAGCCCTTCGTTCGCCCGGTTTTTCCTTTTCGGCATACGGTTTTAGGAACCTCTCACCCTCCTTGAAGTCCGGATTCGAGTCTTCGACTTCTAAAAATCCATAGATCCCAATTCCTCCCTGCCATGAGTGAAAGGGTCGACGCTCTGCCTCTTCTTGATTGACGGCGTCGTAACTTTCCAAGCCGGACAGTTCTGGCAGATGCCAGAACAACATTAATGAGGGAAATCCTTTCTCCTCCATCCACTTGTCACCGCAGATCAGGAGAGCCAGTCGTGTGCCATTCAACATCGCAAAATCTCCCTTCTGTGTTATCGAATGTAGGATAGCAGAAAAAGGCGGTAATGTTTATCTTTGTTTGGATATTTGGTACTATTAGATAGCGAAAACCAATTAAATTGGGCTTTTTGATGGATAATAATTTGATGGAAAAGATAATCTCTCTTTGCAAACGGCGCGGTTTTATTTATCCCGCTTCCGAAATTTACGGCGGTTTTGCCAACGCCTTTGATTTCGGGCCGCTGGGTTCGCAAATGAAAAAGAATATCAAGGATATTTGGTGGAGGGAGTTCGTGACAAAACGGGAGGATATTGTCGGCCTTGATTCGGCTATTATCCAAAATCCCAAGATCTGGGAGGCGAGCGGACACTTAAAATCCTTCTCCGATCCGCTTGTTGAATGCCGCAACTGCCACCAACGGTTCCGCGCTGATAAATTGGATGAAGCCAGTCCCTGTCCTTCGGGTAGCGACCACGATTTTACCGAGGCCAAGGACTTCAACTTAATGTTTAAAACCTTTGTTGGAGTAACCGAGGGATCAAGCAACACGGCATATCTGCGTCCCGAAACGGCGCAGGGGATTTTTGCCGATTTCCAAAATGTTTTGCAGTCAACCCGCCTTAAAATTCCCTTCGGTATCGCCCAAATCGGCAAGGCCTTTCGAAACGAGATAACTCCAGGTAATTTTATATTTAGAACCAGAGAATTTGAACAGGCCGAGATTGAGTATTTCGTCAAACCGGACAAAACCGAATCGCAAAAAGTATACGAGATGTGGGTTAAGACGATAAAGGATTTTTATATCAATTTGGGCATCAAGCCGGAAAATATTAAAATCCGCGAACACGACAAAGAGGAGCTCTCGCATTACTCTTCCGGTACATCCGACATTGAGTACAATTTCCCCTTTGGCGTTTCGGAATTAGCCGGCGTTGCCCAGCGGACCGATTACGATCTAAAACAACACTCGCAATTTTCTGACATCGAATTGAAATATTTTGATGAATCGGGCGGTGAGAAATTTACGCCTTATGTCGTCGAACCCTCGATCGGTATTGAGCGGGCGATGCTGGCGTTTCTTTGCGATGCTTACGATGAATCAGACGGCTCGGACGGCCGCGCCGCCAGTGAGGTCACATTGCGCTTAAATCCGCGCCTTGCTCCGATCAAAGTCGGTATCTTTCCGCTTGTTAAGAAAGAGGGATTACCCGAGATTGCCAAAAAGATTGGGAAAGATCTTCGCGATTCGGGCATCAAAGTATTCTACGATGAATCCGGGTCTGTCGGCCGCCGCTACCGCCGCCAGGACGAGATCGGTACGCCATGGTGTGTTACGGTTGATTTTGACACTATAAAAGATGAGACGGTCACCATCCGCGACCGCGACACGATGAAACAGGAACGGGTGGGGATTGACACGGTAACCGAGTTTATAAAATCAAGATTGATATAATAAAGAAGTTGCGGCAATAATAGCCGATGAGGGTGGGATAACCTGTCACGCTGCAATAATTTCCAGAGAGTTGAATAAACCCTGTGTTATTGGAACAAAAAATGCCACAAAGGTTCTAAAAGACGGCGACTTAATCGAAGTCGATGCTGATAAGGGGATTGTGAAAATCATAAAATAGATATGGCCAAGAAGTACCCGACAATTTACGCATTTATAGATAGCCAGAATTTAAATCTTGGTACAAGCAAGGATCTTTTAATAAACAGAAGAAAAAGATTTATAAGGGATGGACACTGGATTTCAAAAAGTTCAGAGTTTACTTGGCTGATAAATTCCGGGTTTCAAAAGCGTATTTATTTATCGGATACATAAAAGAAAACGAACGGATGTATCGGCAATTGAGATCTTTCGGTTATGAATTAGTATTCAAGCCAACAACCAAAGACGGATTCGGCAAACCAAAAGGTAATATCGATGCGGAGCTGGTCCTGCATTCGGCCGCAATAGAGTATAAAAATTATGAAAAAGCAGTAATTGTTTCAGGAGACGGCGACTTCTATTGTTTACATAACTTTTTACTGTCAAATAATAAGCTTGCAGGGATTGTCATTCCGAACCGTCTAAGTGAGTCTTCCCTGTTGAAAAAATTCCACAAACACAAGACTTTTCTTATTCGGGACAGGGATAAATTAAAAAGAGAGGCATAAATCTTTCGATCCAGCCTCTCTTGAGAGGCGTCGCTATATGACACGTAGTCATATGGTCGTATTCTCTCTCATGATGATTGAATTATAGCAAAAATCGTCTGGAAATGTCAATAAAGTTGATGCGGACAAGGGGGATTGTTAGGATAATTAATAAATAAACAGATTGCCACGGCCTTTGGCTTCGCAGTGACAAATTGAGAGGAACAATGGAATTCGTAAAATTTTTAAAGATACATCAGTGGGCTATGGAAGACGATAATATTTTCATTGTCCAAAGTAGACCGATAACTACACTTGGTAACAATAATTAAGCAGTAGCGAATAAATATAGTACTAGAGAACAAAATATCGCTATTTTATCGTATATTACTCTTACTTATCCACAAAAAGTGGGGGGTATTGTGGTTGACTTGATTTTATTAACTCTTTAATATGTTGAGTAGTGGGAAAAAGTGGGAAGCCACCAATCAGAAACGGATGACGGATTATACTAATAACTAATGAACGACTATTGGTTATTAGTTATTTGTAAGATTAGTTATCCATTCCTGGGTTCGGAAACAAAAAACAATTTAAACAAAAATGTTATTTAACAAGTCGAGGGATGAAGATTTGGCTTTTGCCATCTTCGGCCAAAGGCCGATCAGCCTCGGGCTGAGAAATGAGAATAATGTTTATAGGAGAATACAGTCATAATATTGATCCAACTTCGCTAAAGCTACGCTGGACGAGATGTGGAAAGATAATCCCTATCTCGGAGATATAATCAGATGTTTATTGGAGAATATTCACATAGTATTGATGAGAAGGGTAGAATTTCTGTGCCGGTCAAGTTTCGGGCGGAGCTGGCTTCCGGCTGTGTCGTCACCCGCGGTTTAGACCATTGTTTATGGGTATATCCGTTCACGGATTGGGAGGTGATGGCCGAAAAGATTGCCCAACTCTCAATCACCTCCAAAGATGCCAGAAGTTTTTCCCGGCTGATGCTCTCGGGCGCCGTCGATCTTCATTTAGATAAAGCGGGACGCATCAATCTGCCCGGTTATTTGAAAGAGTATGCCGGCATCAAAAATAAAGTGGTGGTAGCCGGCGTTTATAATAGGATAGAAATCTGGCCGGAGGATGGTTGGGATCAGTTCAAAAAGAATATGGAGGACAATTCGGACGCAATCGCCGAGAATTTGTCCGAAATCGGATTTTAAGAAGTAACCTAAATCCTACAAAATTACGAATAGCCGCACGAAAGTACGAATATTACGAATTTTAAAATAATTTGTAACAAAGGAATTGATTAACATTACGTCATTTTAGTAGCCAGCACAAAAAATTCAAATTGATTTATGCCTAGCGGAGGAGGGTAAGTGAATTTGAGCAATACCGCCCTGTCTGCCGACAGGCAGGCAACAGGCGGGCAAAAACAAAAATTTAAAAATTGTGCAAACAAATATAAAACTAGCTGGCTACTAAAATGACGAAATAAAAGTAATCAAACGGAGGGTTCGTGCAAAGAGTGGTCTCAATATCAGCTACAAATAGGAATATTTTAGGCAGAAGAAATAAAACGGTCGGTCGGGAGATTACGATCGGTCCGAACGCCATTAAATTCATAACCATCGCAATTTTTGCAGTCTTGGCGATAGTTTATTTGACACAATCAACTTCCGGCGCCAACCGAGGAATCAAGATCAGGGATCTTCAGGACAAGGAAAGCCAAATCTCATTGGAAAAAGAGCGGTTGGAGGTTGAGCAGACCAGATTGCAATCATTGCAAGAGATTGATAACGGCACCGAAAAGAATGTTATGGAGTCCGTAACCGAAGTCGGTAGGGTAAATCCTTGACATATTGTCCAATCGGCGCAGCTGTTCTATTATATTAATATATGAGTGATTTCGAAAAAATGGTAAAAGGGCGTCTTTCCAAGATGGGCGGCCTCGTTATTGTGATTTCATTGGCGCTGCTTTGGCGTTTTTTTGATATCTCGGTGATTCAACATTCTCGTTTCCTGGCGGAAGCGGAAAAACAGCAACGATATGAGAAAAAAGAGATCGCCCAACGGGGAAAAATTTATGTTCACGACTCATATTCCGACCAGAACAAGCTCTATCCTCTAGCTTTTGATGTTAAAAAATTCGAAATCAGTTCTTCTCCTAAAATAATTTTAGAGAGAAAGGGAGTATCCGAAAAACTTGCCGGTGCGTTGGGCATGAAACAGGATGAGGTTTTCGATAAAATCAATAACGACAAGATTTACGCAAATATCAAAAACTTTGCTTCTCTTGACGAGGCCAGAGAAGTCGAGGATTTAAATCTGGTCGGTGTTTCAGTCACCCCGCAGTACAGCCGCTACTATCCGGAAAACAACCTCGCCTCGCATGTCTTGGGTTTTGTGAACCGGGAAAGTAACGGAAACTACGGTTTTGAGGGTCATTATAATAATGAACTTCGCGGTCTGCCGGGGGAGATAGTTGGAATACAGGACTCGTACAAACGGCTGATTAATTTTGTCGACGAAAAACAGCCGCAGGACGGAACCAGCTATATATTGACAATTGACCGCTCGGTCCAATATTTTGTCGAAAAAAAACTAAAAGAATATATCGAGAGCACCAAATCTGATTCTGGATCGGTCGTTATCATGGACGTAAAAACCGGTGGAGTCGTGGCGATGGCGGCTCTGCCCAATTTCGACCCCAATAAATACTATGAATTTGCCGATCTCAACTCAAACCTCTTTGTTAATCCTGTCATCGCTGGTTTGTATGAACCGGGCAGTATTATCAAGCCGATTGTCATGTCGGGAGCTTTAAGCGAGGGAGTCGTGACCAAGGACACCAAAGAAACTTTCTCAAATATGACTGTTGTCGATGGATATGAGATTCACACCGCCGAAAACACCGCTTTCGGAGAGGAGACAATGAGCGATATCATTAAAAACTCCGATAATGTCGGTATGGTCTGGGTTTCGGAAAAACTGGGCAAAGATAATATCTACAAATATGTCAAGGATTTTAATTTGTTGGACAAGACCAGAATCGATCTCGACTCGGAGGTTGTCGGAAACGTGCCGGAATTCAAATACTGGAAAGACATTAACCGTTCGACAATTGCTTTTGGACAAGGTGTCTCGGTGACACCGATTGCTCTTGTGTCGGCATATGCCGCAATTGCCAATAAAGGCGTCTATATTTATCCACACATAGTTGATAAGATGGTCTCTGAAGGGGGGCTTGCCAAGAGCGTGGATAAACAAGAGGGCAAAAGAGTGATCAAGGAAGAGGCGGCCCGCGACGTTATCGCGATGATGGTAAGAGCGGTGGATGAAGGTCACGCTAAGAAAGCCGGTGTGGCAGGTTTTGATGTGGCTGCTAAAACCGGAACGGCTCAAATTTCAACAGCAAACGGATATGATTTTTCTGAAAGCGGTTTAGGTATATACAACCACTCTTTGGCCGGCATCGCTCCGGCTTCAGATCCGAGATATGCCATGATAGTCAGGTTGGAGCGGCCAAAGCTGTCGAAGTACGCCGAATCAACGGCCGCCCCGCTTTTTGGAGATATCTCATCCTTTTTGTTAAATTATTATTATCGGCTTAACCCGACAAGATAGATATGAAGAATACATTTAAAAATATAATATATAAAGTTTTGAAAAAAAACGCCCGGAGGGTGATCGTAGAACACGATCCTTTTGTTATAGCCGTTACCGGTTCGGTCGGAAAGACCTCAACCAAGGAAGCGATTTATCAAGTTTTATCTGACCAATATGGCGCGGATGTTCGAAAAAATTACGGCAATCTAAACACTGAAATCGGTCTGCCTCTAACGATACTGGGATATGAAAAGGTGCCCTCTAGAATTCTTTGGCCTATTTTTCTGGTTTCCGCTTATTTCAAACCGGTTTTCATTAAAAAATACCCAAAATATCTGATTCTGGAAATGGGAGTTGAGAAAGAGGGTGATATTGAATATTTGACCGGTATTGTCCAACCGGACATTGCCATCATTACTTCGGTTTCTGGCGCCCATCTTGAAAATTTTTCAGATCTTTCTCAATATCAAAATGAGAAAATCTCAATTATCAAGGACATAAAGGATAATGGAACGGTCTTTGTAAACGCCGATGATCCGGAACTGGACAAGATCGAATCAGCACAAAAAATTGGCATAAACAAAAGCAATGTTGACTATCATGGCGAGATTATTAATCTTGGGATTGACGGGACGGAAATTCGAATCTCTTGCACCGGCCACAAGATATCGGTCAAGTCAAAATTGCTTGGCGCCCAGCTGGCTTATTCCTCGCTATTCGCTTTTGCTGTCGCCAGTTGGATGAAAATATCGCTGTTGAAAGTCGGTAAATCTTTAGAGAAGATAAAACCGGTCCCGGGTCGGATGAACTATATCGAGGGGGAGGGAAATATCAAGATAATTGATGATACCTACAATTCAAATCCACAGTCGGCAAAATACGCGATTGATTTTATGGATGCCTTGAAATATTCGGGGCGGAAAGTAATTATTTTTGGCTCAATGAATGAATTGGGCGGGGAGTCGGAGAGTCACCATCTTGAGGTAGCGAAATATGCCAAAGGTAAGGTTGATATGGCTATATTTTGCGGCGATAATGCAAAAAAACAAGTCGAGACATTCGGAGAATCCGGTACCGCTTTTCCAAACCGAAAAGAGTTAACTTCAAAAATAAAAACTCTTTTGAAAGAAAATGATTTGGTTTTAATAAAGGCCTCTCAAAACAGGAATTTTTTTGAAGAAGTGGTTAAAGTATTAATGAAAGATAAGAATAAAGCAAAAGAATTATTGGTCAGACAAAATAAAATTTGGATCTCTAAAAAAGATAAGAAAGGAGCCTGATGGAATTATTGTTGATTTCGACAAGCGATGTGGTAAAAATGCTTTGGCTAGCTTTAGCGTCATTCTTGATTGCTTTTACCCTGACTCCAATGTTTACCAATTTTTTATATAAGAATAATTTAGGCAAAAGGATACGGACCGGTAAAGAGACGCCTGTCTATTCAGAGTTACATGCCAAGAAAGAGGGAACCCCGACGATGGGGGGTATCCTGATCTGGGTTACAGTGGCGATATTAACTTTGTTATTCAATTTGGAACGAAGTTCGACCTGGCTGCCGCTTTTTGCTCTCGTTGCGACCGGAGTGGTTGGAGCAGTTGATGATTTGATGAATGTCCGCGGACAGGGACCGAATGGCGGAGGAATGAGATTTTGGGATAAATTTATCTTGTATACCGTAATTGCCGCCGCCGGTGCTTGGTGGTTTTATACCAAATTAGAATGGAATCAAATCCATATTCCAGGTATGGGTGATTATGTAATCGGTTTTTGGTATGTGCCACTATTCGTAGCCGTTTTAGTCTGGATGGCCTTTTCCTCAAATGAGACCGACGGCCTGGACGGTTTAGCCGGCGGCATCTTCGCTTATTCATATGGCGCCTACGCTATAATCGCCCTAATGCAGGGTCGAGAGGGCTTGGCCGCTTTCTGCGCCACGGTTATGGGAGCGCTTCTTGCTTTCCTTTGGTTCAATATCCCTCCGGCCAGATTCTTCATGGGCGATACCGGCTCGATGGCGCTTGGAATTACACTGGGCGTCATTGCTTTTATGACTAATTCTGTCGTCCTGTTGCCGATAATTACGCTTGTATTCTTAATCGAGGGATTGAGTTTTGTGGTTCAATATTTGTCAAAAAAAATCAGAGGTAAAAAAATTTTTATTTCGTCGCCCCTTCATCACCATTTGGAAGCAATCGGTTGGCCAGAATATAAAATCACCATGAGGTTTTGGATTATCGGCATGGTGGCCGCCGCCGCCGGTATTGTGATCGGGATTATCGGCAGAGGCAACTAATGAAAATAGCAGATCTAAAAGATAAGAAGATCGGAATCCTGGGCCTCGGAGTCGAGGGTCTTTCCCTGTATCAAAAATTAAAAAATGAAGTGAAAAACATCGCCGTTTTTGATCAATATACCGAAGAAGAACTTGTGTCCAAATCAGAGCCGGAGAACCTGGATTTAATCAAAAATATATTGGAAGACCCAAAAACAGTTAAATTTCTTGGACCGGAATATCTCAAAAATATTGGCGACATCGATGTCCTGTTTCGTTCTCCTGGAATTTCATATCTCAATCCGGAGATAGTAGCGGCAAAAGAGCGAGGCGCAATAATATCGAGCCAGATTAAACTGTTTATTGAAAATTGTCCGGCCCAGATTGTGAGCGTTACCGGTACAAAAGGAAAGGGCACAACCGCAACTTTAATTAAAGAACTCCTGGTTCGCGGTTTGGGCAGAAAAATATATCTGGCCGGCAATATCGGCTTGCCGGCTATCACCTTGCTTGACGAGACCACTCCGGACGACATAGTCGTTCTTGAATTATCCAGTTTTCAGCTGATGGATTTGGAGATCAGCCCAAGCGTTGCCGTTGTTACAAACCTTTACGAAGAACATCTCGATTACCATAATGATGATAATGAATACATTCAGGCCAAATACAATATAATAGCCCATCAAAATCCCGACGATATAGCAATTCTAAATATCAATTCAACTTTTCCAAAGGAGATGTTATCTGGCTCCAAAAGCCAGAAACAATATTTTTCAAAAGATGAAAATAAGAAGTGTCGAGCGTATATTCGCCAGAATAACGATAAAATAGCCGAGGTTATTTTAGTTCTCAATCAAGAAGTCATAATCTGTAACCAAAAGGGGATTAAGTTATTGGGGCGCCACAATCTTGAAAATATCGCCGCCGCCGCGCTGGTAGCCGATAATTTCGGAATCAAACCGAAGTTAATTAAAAGCGTGGTATCGGAATTCAGAGGTCTGCCGCACAGGTTGGAGCTGGTGGCGATAAAAGATGATATCACATACATTGATGATTCTTTTGGAACAAATCCCGGCCCCGCCATTGCCGCCATCAAAGCGTTTTCAGAAGATAAAATCCTGATATTGGGGGGCAGTAGCAAAAGCGCTGATTTTACGGAAATGGCAAAAGAAATTACGGGCACAAATGTTGTTGGCGTTGTTCTTGTTGGTGACGAAGGTTCAAAAATCGGCGATACTCTGGTCAAGAACGGTTTTGCCGGTTCCGCAATCGAAGGCGGCAACGATATGGTCTCGATTGTTCAAAATGCCAAGAAAATCGCCAAATCTGGACAGGTCGTTATTCTTTCACCGGCCTGCGCCAGTTTCGGATTATTTAAAAACTATAAAGATAGAGGAGAACAGTTTAAAAAAGCGGTGGAGAATTTGTAAATATGGATTGGATAAAAAGAAAACAAGATTTCATTTTGTCTTTAGCGGTCTTTTCGCTGGTCGTTATCGGTTTAGTGATGATTTACTCGGTCTCAAAATATTATTCGCTCCAGATTACAAATGAAGCGAGCGATAAACTATATCTAAAAAAACAATTAATCTTTGTGGTAGTCGGTATATTCTTCTGGATAATACTCCAATCGGTTAATTATCAGGTTTGGAAAAGGTATTCTCCCTGGATGTTGCCGGTCACGATCATGTTGTTGTTGATTCCATATATTACCGGAGGCGCTTCCGAAAGATGGGTTGATTTGAAATTATTTAATTTTCAACCCTCGGAGTTGGCAAAATTAACCATGATAATTTATCTTTCGGGTTGGTTTGCGGGCAAAGAAGAGAATTACGAAAAGATAAAAAGAATGTTTTTTCCTTTTGTAATCACAATGTCTTTGATATGCTATTCTCTATTTTTACAAAAAGATTTGGGAACCATGGCTATATTTGTGGTGGTCGCCAGCGTCATCTTTATGGTCGCCGGGTCTTCGGCCTATCATCTGATTTCGGTTGGCGGTATAATAGCCCTTCTGGCCTATCTGATGATCAAATTTGAACCCTATCGAATGCAAAGATTGCTTACTTTCCTAAATCCCGAAACCGATACATCTTCGACCGGCTATCACATCAATAACGCCCTGATCGCCATTGGTTCAGGAGGGTTATGGGGTTTGGGATTCGGACAAAGCCGGCAAAAATTTCTCTACCTGCCGGAAGCCCATACCGACTCGATCTTCGCCATAATCGCTGAGGAAAACGGGTTTCTTCGGACCTCGTTACTGATTATTTTGTTTGGACTGTTGGCTCTTCGGGGATATAAAATTGCTTCTGAAGCGCCCGACACATTTTCAAGATTACTGGCTACCGGCATTACCACCTGGATTATCATCCAAGCTTTTATAAACATCGGCGCTATGCTTTCGGTCGTTCCCTTGACTGGCATACCGATACCCTTCATCAGCTACGGTGGAACTTCCCTGACAGTTCTCTTAGCGGCAGTCGGGATATTAATAAATATTTCAAAATATAAGGCGTCAAAATGAATAACAATATGCCCCCAAAATTATTATTGGTTGGCGGCGGCACCGGCGGACATGCCGGCCCGATAATAGCTCTCTATAATCAATTAATAAAAGATGATTCGGATATGGACATAACAATTGTTGGTTCCGGTACACCAGAGGAGATGTATTTTTACAAGGATTTGAAAAATTATCTCGTAATCAAATCAGGGAAACTTCACCGATATTTGACTACGAAAAATATCATAGAACTTTCAAAAGCAATTATTGGCTTTGCTCAATCAATATCGTTGCTTAGAAAAATCAAACCGGACTATGTTTTCTCGAAGGGTGGTCATGTTTCTCTTCCAATCGTTAGGGCTGCTATTTTGCTTAATATTCCTTATTCAATTCACGAATCCGATATTTCAATCGGAAAAACCAATTTAGTGTTTTCCAAAAAAGCCGATAAAGTATTTGTTTGTTACCCGCTTAAATACTTTCCGCAAGTTAAGAAGGAGAAGTTAGTACAAAGCGGGCCGATTTTACGGGAAGGTTATGAAATCGGCAAAACCGGCGAGAAAAAACATTTTGGTTTTAAAGATGACAAACCGGTTTTATTATTGACCGGTGGCAGTCAGGGATCATTAAAATTAAGCGAAACATTCATTGAGATAGTTCCGAAATTACTTAAAGATTTTAACATCATCCATCAAGCCGGAAAACACAGTATTGAAATTTCAAGAGAATTTAAAAGCAAATTAACAGAAGAAGAAAAACGAGGTTATTATTTGACAGAGATGCTCTCAAAAATAGATTCAATCGATTATATGTCTGAAGCATTGGATTTGGCAAATATCGTCATTACCAGGGCTGGTAGCACAATCCTGGAGGTAGCCGTCAAATCAAAACCGATGATTATTATCCCATGGAAAGATGCGGCCCAAAATCATCAGGATAAAAATGCCGAGTATTTCGCAACAAATAAAGCGGCAATTATCATCAAGGAAAATGAATTAAGATCTGAAACGTTATTAAAAACTGTAGAGGACCTTTGGAAAGATGAGGAGGAACGGGAAAAAATAATAACCAACATTTCAAAACTATTCCCCAATAATGGAGTAAAAATTGTTGCCCGAGAAATTATTGAAAGGCTGAAAGCCGGAAAGTAAATATATGAGGTATCATTTCATCGGCGATCAAGGAATCTCGATGAGGGGTCTGAAAGAATATCTAAAAAACCTTGGCAATGAGGTCAGCGGTTCAGATATCAAAACCGGAGGCCATAGTCCGGAGAATATCGGATCCGACATTGATGTCGTAGTCAGGACATCGGCTGTTAATCCCGGTTCTCCCGGTTGGATTGAGGTTGAGCAAGCCCAAAAAAAAGGGATCAAGGTTATTAAAAGATCGGAACTCTTGGGAGAAATCACTCAAGATAAGAAATTAATTGCCGTTTCCGGAATGCATGGAAAAACAACCATTACTGCCATGGTCGGTCTGACGATGGTGAAGGCCGGCCTTGATCCGATTATACTGGTTGGAGAAGAGGTTAAAGATTTGGGGGGAGTATTAAAAATTGGTAAAAGCGATTGGTTTGTAGCCGAGGTCTGTGAGTATGACAAAAGCTTTTTAGATGTTAACCCATATATATTAATATTGACTAACATTGAAGAAGAACATCTCGACACTTTTCCGGGAGGAATAGAGGAGATTAAAGATAACTTTGTACAATATTTAGGGAGGGTGGCGAAGGATGGTCTGATTATTGCCTGCGCCGATGATGAAAATGTCAAAGAGGTAATTTCAGAATCAGACACCGAAACAAAAGTTGTTTATTATGGATTCAAATCCGATAAATACAATAAATTAAAATTTGAACTCTCTATTCCCGGGGAACATAACCGCAATAACGCACTTGCGGTAACTGCCCTATCTGATTATCTAAATATTGATCAAGAAGTTACAAAAGAAGTCCTTTCAAATTTCAAGGGGGCGCGTCGCAGATTTGAATATCGCGGACGATATAACGGTGCCGATATGATTGATGATTACGGTCATCATCCGACCGAGATAAAAAAGACGATCGAAGCGTTAAATGAAAAATATCCTGACAAAAAGAAGATTGTTGTATTTTGGCCCCATCAATATAAAAGAATATTACCGCTTTTGACACAGTTCGGAGAGGCTTTCGGATCGGCTGATGAGGTAATAATCAAACCGATATATTTCGTACCGGGCAGGGATAAAAAACTGGATGTTTCATCGGAAAGTCTGGCAGAAAAAGTCAATCAAAACAAGGGTAAAGCCAAAGTTATGCAAACCGACCGGGAGATTGCCGATTATTTAAAATCAAAATTGAACACAAATACGGTTTTACTAACAATCGGAATCCCGCCGATTTACAAGGTGATTGATTTATTAATAAATGAATGACGAGATTTACAAAGAACTTCAAGCCGAACTGGGTGAAACTGTCGAGTTTAACTATCTATTATCTAATCTTTCCAAAATCGGTGTCGGCGGGGTTTGCACATATTACTATCTGGCCATAGATATTAAAAGCGTAATTAAAGCGGTATCATTGGCCATTCAATATGAAATACCGTATCTGGTAATCGGACAGGGTTGCGATGTCGTTCCCTCGGACAGAGGATTCTTCGGGTTGGTAATCAAGAATATCAGCAATAATATAATATTCGGTCCGGATGGTTCGGAGGCAATTGTTGATTCCGGAGTGACCCTTCCTTCTTTTATCAATTACTCTGCAGGAAGAGACTTGGGAGGATTGGAGTTTTTAAATGGTTACGACGGATCAGTCGGAGGTGCAATCTATGGCAATTATAAATATAAAGATTATTCAATAAGCGACTTTGTCAAATCAGTAACAGTCCTGATCCAAGACGGAAAAGACATTAAATACGAAAATATTTCCTGCAACAGGATGGAGTTTTGTCTGAATTCGTCGTTTATTAAAGATATTAGCAATACTCACAAACCGATAATTCTTACGGCAAGAGTCCAATTGATAAAGAGACGGAAGGATGAAATATTGCGTTTAATGAAGGAGTCCTTAGTCGCCAAGAAGTTCAGCAGGGTCGAGACACAACAAAGCATAATCAATTTCTTTCTTGATACGGATCTTGAAAGTGAAGAAAAAATCGATCAATTATTAGAGGGAGTAAATAATAAGAAACAAAAGATTGGAGGAGCGCAATTTTCCAGAGAAATCCCAAATTGCATCATCAACCGTAAAAACGCCCGGGCCGAGGATATTAGAGCGCTAGCCGATTTAGCAAGGGATAATATCTTAGAAAAATGTGGGCATAGTATTACTGAAAGAATTGAGTATATCGGACAATGGTAAAGTTTCGATTTAAAAAAAGAAGCCGGTTATTTTCAACAAAGGACAGAGCATTCTCTTCCTCTTTTATCAATACCGGAGATCTCCGATCTAAAAACGATACCGCGCGGTACAGAATAATTTATAAAATAATTCTTGCAATGTTAATTATTTCAACTTCCGGCTATTTCTTATTCTTTTCAGGCGTTTTTAAAATCAAGGATGTAATTATTGAGGGAAACACCAATATTTCGTCGGAAGATTTGATGTCAAAATTGTCGAAGGGAAGCAATGTATTTTTATTTGATATTGAAAAAGCACAAAGCGATATATTGAAAAATACGCCTCAAATAAGAGAGCTTAAAATATATCGGGGCTTGCCCAACGCTCTGAAAATTATTGTGGTTGAACGGGAGAGTAAAATTATCTGGCAGACCAATAATGAAAAATACCTGATATCCTCACAGGGAGAAATTGCTAAAAAATTAAATAGCGACATAGAAATCGGTACGATGCCGGTCGTAACCGATAAATTAAACCGACCGGTGGAATTATCGATGAAATTGGTTCCGTCCAGTTTTGTCGTCTTTATAGAAAATATTTACAGTCAGTTTGAGGGTTACTCGGGGACAAAACCGAAATATTTTGAAGTCGAGGAGACAACCTTTGATGTCAATCTGTTCACAGAAGCCGGTTATTATGTAAAGTTCAATACCACAAGAAGCAGCAGAAAACAGTTGGAAAATCTCAAGAGGGTGATTGTGGCGAAAGGCGGTGAAGTCAAGGAGTACATTGATCTTCGAATCGACGGCTGGGCCTATTTTAAATAATAATACGCGGATAACAATATGGATAAATTGTGGGAAGTGGCGGAAAGAAAATATCACAATCTCCTCGATCAGATACTTTTCAATAGATCTATAGAAAAAGGGGATAGGGAAGAATTTCTAAATCCCGATTTTGAAATTCTTCTGAACAATGATGAGAAAATCAAGGATCAGGAGATATTTGTTGAAAAAATTATAGAGGCGAAAAGGAATGGTATTAAAATCGGGATTTTTGCCGACTATGACGCCGACGGGATTCCGGGTGCCGCCTTGCTGTATAGGACACTTACAAAAATCGGTATTACGGCCTATTTTTATATTCCGGGCAGGGATGAGGGTTATGGCCTAAACAAGAAAGGAATTGATTATCTGATTGGAAAAGAGTGCAAAATTGTTATTACTGTTGATTTAGGGATAAAGAATATCGATGAAGCAAAATACTGCCGTAATAAAAATATTGATTTGATTATCACCGACCATCATCTCTCGGGAGAAAAGATACCGGAAGCGGCGGGGGTTATCAATCCCAAACTTAGAGTAAATAAAAATGTTACCGAATACTGCGGATGCGGCGTGGTCTATAAATTAATCACCGGTCTATCAAATAAATTTCCGGAAATAGACGAGAAGTTTATCAAATGGAATCTTGATCTGGCGGCGATTTCGACTATTTCCGATATGGTTCCTCTGGTCAAAAATAACAGGGTAATGGCCAAATACGGTTTGGTTGTAATTTCAAAAACGAAAAATCTTGGCCTGAAAGAACTGTTAGCCGCCGCCGGAATTGATCCGGGAAAAATTAATACTTACACGGTAGGATTTCAAATCGGTCCAAGGATTAACACGCCGGGCAGAATTGATCATGGTGTCAGATCATTGGAATTATTGATAACAGAAGACAAAATGGAAGCTAAAGAACTCGCCGTTTGGTTGAACGAGAAAAATATTGAACGGCAAGAACAGATGGACAAGGTTTATGCCGAAGCCGAAAACATAATTGAAAAGAATGAATACCAGAAAAATAATATCATCATTCTGGCCGGTGATTGGCCGAAGGGTATAATCGGGCCGCCCGCAAGCAAACTGGTTGAAAAATATTCCAGGCCGGTGATAATATTTTCGGAATCAAAAAAAGAGTATTCAGGAAGTGCTAGGAGTGTGGTCGGCGTAAATATAATTTCCCTCTTGGATAAAGCAAGCGACCTGTTGCTTAAATACGGCGGCCATAGCGGCGCGGCTGGTCTATCGGTAACGAAAAATAATTATGAAATATTCTCTAAAAGATTAACCGAGATATCGGCAAAAGAAATAAATCCGGAACAATTAATAAAAAAACTTAAGATAGACGCTGAAATAAATATCGAAGATTTGAATCGAAAGTTGTATAAAACATTGGAGCAATTGGAACCATTTGGTTTAGGCAATCCGAGGCCGGTGTTCCTACTCTCGGCCGTAACATTTAACCAGTTACGGTTAGTCGGTGGAACTAAAAAACATTTGTCTTCATATATCGGCAAAAAGTCGCAAAGAATCAAGACAATCTTTTTTAATTTTGACAATATCAGTTATTTTGACTCATCGGGAGAATTGTATGATATAGTATTTTCGATTGATGAGGATAATTGGAACGGCCGGGAGGATATTTCCCTAAATATTATTGATATAAGAAAACATGAAGAAAAATAAGACAGCATATATTTGCAACGATTGCGGCAATGAATTCGCGGCTTGGTCCGGGCAGTGCGGCGCCTGCGGCGCCTGGAATACTATAATTGAATTTAAAGTTAGCGGGAAAACCGGTTCGCAGAAAAGAGAGATTAAGGTTTCAAAAATTATCGCTAAGAGGGATAACAATTTTGAAAGAATAAAAACCGAAATTGCGGAGTTCGATCGCGTTGCCGGCGGCGGAATTACCCCCGGATCATTAATTCTATTTGGCGGGGAACCGGGAATCGGTAAATCGACGCTTGTTCTTCAACTTTGCGCCAAAATTTCGAATACTTTTTATATCTCGGCCGAGGAATCGGTCGAACAAATCAGCGAACGGGCCAGAAGGTTGGGAATTGCCGATTCAGATATAGATATTGTTTCAGACGGCGATTTGGAAGCGATAAAGCACGAAATACTAATCAATAAACCGCGACTCTTAATCGTCGATTCAATTCAGACCGTTTGTCTGTCTTCAATCGATTCAACGGCCGGTAGCATTGTCCAAGTCAAGGAATGCGGTTTGTATCTTCAGCGATTATCAAAAGAGGAAAATATCCCGATTATTATTATCGGCCATGTGACCAAAGAGGGGAATCTGGCCGGACCGAGGATGCTGGAACACCTGGTCGATGTGGTTTTATATTTCGAGGGGGATAGATATCACGATCTTCGAATACTGCGGGGAGTCAAAAACCGTTTTGGACCGACAAATGAAGTCGGAATATTCTCAATGGATGAAAAGGGATTGGTTGAGGTTCCCAATCCATCTGATGTATTTTTGAAAGAAAGACAAAACTCGCCGGGGAGCGCCGTTACCGTGACTCTTGAAGGCACCAGGCCTCTCCTTGTCGAGGTTCAAGCTTTGGTTGCGCCATCCAACTTCGGCTATCCGCGCCGGATGAGTTCGGGTTTTGATCTGAACCGTTTGAACCTCCTCGCAGCGGTCATCACCAAGACAACTAAAATCAACCTTTCGAGTTTTGATGTCTATATCAATGTCACCGGCGGTATGAAAGTGGATGAACCGGCGGTTGATTTGGCGGTGGTTTCAGCTATTGTTTCGTCTTTTAAAAATGTCCCGCTTCCTAAAAAAATCGTAATCTTTGGCGAGGTCGGTTTGTCGGGCGAGGTTAGGAGTGTAAAGCGAGAAAGGGACAGAATAAAAGAAGCCAAAAAACTTGGTTTCAACACAATCGAAAACATTAAAAACATCGGCAATTTATTGGAGAAGATCTAAATATGCTCACTTCTGTTTTTTGGGAGCAGTTATTAAACAGGCTCTAGCTGCCGGTTGTAAAATTCTTCTCCTCCGATGTCGCAGTATTGCCATTGGCATCAATTGAGACAACCCGATAGTAATATTGTGTGCTAGGACTTAAAGTAGTCAGAGTAGCGTTGTGGTTTTTGGTATAGACGGTCGATTGAGCAGTTTTACTGATGTAATTGCTGGTATCGCTTCTGGAAATGATGTCATAAAAAACTTGAGAGGTGGCATTTTCATCCGTCGACCAGCTTATTGTCGCCGAATTGGAGAGAGGAACCGAGACGATATTACTGATTGTCGGAACGGTTGTATCAGTATCGATATAAAAACTTATTTCATTTTTATTCGTTACTCCAAATTCGCTGGTTACTATCACGGTTAATTTGTGGGCCGAAGATGTTGATAAGCTCCCGGTGTCGTAGACCAGTGAAAAAGGCGACGATTCGCTTCTGCCGACCGAGACACTATCCACAAAATATTCAGCCGAGGTTATATTAATCGAATTATTTATTGAGATTTTAAAAGTATAGTTTCCGCTGATTTTGTCGTTGTTTCCCGGAGCGGTGATTGAAACAGCCGGTGTAACCTCTTCGGTATTGCAGAAATCCTTTGGAATGTTACCGGTAAAAAACCCATTGGCTTGAGCCCAAGCGACGACCGGATTTTCCCAGTTTGGGTAATCGGGCCGTTCGGAGTGGATTATGGAAATTACTTTAGTATCGGTCAGGGCCTCGGGGAAACCGTCTGGCGCCAATTTGTTCGAACCCTTGCAAAATCTTAGTTGCAAATTGACACCATCTGTATCATCCGGAACTTGCCAGCTGGCAAAGATATCCTTTGTCTTTTCTTTTGAGAATTGACTTGGTTTTTTATTGGAATATTTTTCAACCTCCATCTCGACGATGCCGTCCGGTTTGACGAATTCTTCCGAGGGGATGCCCTCCAGCGCTTTGTCGATAAAAGCGCGAAATATCGGGGTGGCGACAACCGAACCGTCGGCGGCCGAACCCATCGGTTTGGCATTATTATTCCCGACCCAAACAGCAACCGAAAGAGAGGGGGTGTAACCGACTGTCCAAGCATCCTTAAAATCAGAAGTGGTTCCGGTCTTGGCCGCTACAGTCCTGTTGGGGAAATTAAGCAGAGTGCCGGCGCCGAATACCATTGTTCTAGTTATCTTGTCTGACAGAATATTGGAAATTTCATAAGCGATTTGCGGGTCGAGCACCTCTTTGCCCTTATCTTTTTCGGCGTTGTATTCATATACAGTTTTATTCTTTGAATCGGAAATCTTTAATATCGGATTTATGTCATGCTTGACACCGCCGTTGGCAAAAACGGCGAAAGCGCCAGCCATCTCAATTGGTTTTACTTCGCCGGAACCAAGAACCAATGAAAGTCCGTAACGTTTCCTTTGAGTTAAAGTGGTAATTCCCAAATCTTCCGCCGTTCGCAGAGTGTTGTCCATTCCGGCCAGAGAGAGAATTTTTACGGCCGGCACATTCAAAGAGTTAGAAAGAGCGGTTCGGATTGTAACCGGACCGAAGTTGTTGTGAGTGTAGTTTCTGGGTATATAACCATTAAAATCGGTTTGGACATCATAAATGATTCGCGAGGGAGAAAACTCCTTTTTCTTAAATGCGGTGGCATAGGCGAAAGGTTTGAAGGAAGAACCGGGCTGACGCAGGGAATCGGTAACATTTACATTGCCGTCAATTTCAGTATTAAAATAATCGCGGGATCCGACCATTGAAAGAATCTGACCGGTTTTGGGATCAACCGCCACCATCGCGGCATTACTTCCGCCGTGTTTCAAAATTTTAGCGGTGCCGTCATTAACCGCCCGCTCAGCTTTTTTCTGCATTTCATAATCAAGCGTTGTGATAATTTTTAAGCCCTCTTTTTGGATCTTTTCCTCACCGTATTCATCAGCCACTTTTTCCAAAACATACATTGCAAAGTGGGGAGCCAGCATATTGTCCCGTCTTGGCTTCAGGGCCGTGCCGATTGTTGTCGTATCCTCCTGTTTGGCTTTCTCGGCCTCATCTTTTGAGATTTTTCCGGCGCTGACCATCCGGTCCAAGACATAGTTTTTTCGATTAACCAATTCTTTAGCGTGCACGCCGTAGGGGGAGTAATAAGTCGGTGCCTTTGGAATGGCAGCCAGCGTGCCGGCTTGGGCCAGAGTTAGATCTTTTGCCGGTACGCCGTAATACATTCTGGCCGCCGCTTCCGCGCCGGCGGTGTTGTTGCCGTAGGGGATTTCATTTAAATACATTGTCAAAATCTCATCTTTTGAAAACATCATCTCAAGTTCGACAGACAAAATTACTTCTTTTATTTTTCGGGTCAAAGTCCGGTTTGAGCTCAAAAGGGCATTTTTTACATATTGCTGGGTGATGGTCGATCCACCGCGAGTCAACACCCTTTTCCCAGTCACTTTTTCAATGACGGCGGCGGCGATCGCCTTCGGATCGACACCATGATGGTCGTAAAAATTGGCATCCTCGGTCGAAATCGTAGCGTCTTTTAGATATTGGGAGACCTGATCGCTTGTAACCAGTGTTCTTTTCTGCTCGCCGGTCTCGTAAAGAAGAATTTTGCCGGTTTTGTCAAACAGTTTTGTCGATTCGGTCGCTTTTCTGTTCGCAATCTTGGTCGGAGTCGGCAGGTCTTTTGAGAACCAGGCAAAGGCGCCGCCGGTCAAGAGAAGCATAGCTATGAAGAAGACAAAAAAATACTGTCCGACTTTTTTCCAGGTAATTTTGCGTTTTTTCAGAATTTTTGGCGAAAAATGCAGTATTTTTATTTTATTTTTGAAAGAGATCAGTTTCTTCATTTGGTTTCCTTTACATTATACCACCATATTGGTAATATGAAAAACGAGAAAATCGTTATATAGTATAGTTTGAAACTAACTAAATATCAAGTCAGATTGAATCGATTTAAGCGTCGGGAGGAATATAAATGAACATTGAATTTTTCAGTCGCGGAGTTATTGAAATTATCGATCGAAACTCGCTCGAATCGAAAATCCAATCCGGAAAAAAATTGCGGGTAAAATTGGGAGTCGATCCAACCAGTCCGGACATTCACCTCGGTCACACGGTGGCTCTCCGTAAAATGAAGGAACTTCAGGAAGAGGGTCATCAGATTGTATTTTTGATCGGCGACTATACGACCAAGATCGGCGACCCATCAGGAAGAAGCAAAACGAGGCCGATGTTGACCGATGAGGAGATTGAAACTAACGCCAAAACTTATCTTGATCAAGTCGGGAAAATTTTAGATGTCGATAAATCGGAGATTCGGAGAAATTCGGAATGGTTTTCAAAAATGAGTTTCAACGATCTTTTGCAGCTTCTCTCCAAATTCACGGTAGCCCAAATTATGGAGCGGGATGATTTTTCTAATAGGACTAAATCCGGCATCGACATCAGTATTCACGAAATCATCTACCCGATTATGCAAGCATACGACTCGGTAACGCTGAAAGCTGATCTGGAAATGGGCGGAACCGATCAAAGATTCAATCTTCTGGCCGGAAGACATCTCCAAAAGAAAATCGGACAGACCCCGCAGGAAATCATGATGATGAAACTACTCGTCGGACTAGACGGCAAAGAGAAAATGAGCAAATCGCTTGGAAACTATGTCGGTATCACCGAATCGCCGCCGGTGATGTTTGGTAAGATTATGTCTATTCCCGATTCATTATTAAAAGATTATTTTGAGCTTTGCACCGATTTTCCCGAGGCCGCAGTCGGGGCGGAGATGTCGAAAGGTCCGAGAGAGGCCAAGGAATCACTTGCCTTGGAAATAGTTAAAATTTACCATAGCGCCGAGGCGGCCGAATCGGCAAAAAACAGTTTTATAGATCAGTTTAAGAATAAAGAAACTCCGGAAAACATTCCAGAAGTTGAATTAACCGGGACATTCAAAATTCCTCTCTTTCTGATTAATATTGGAGCAGTTGCCGGGAGTTCGGAGGCGTACCGATTGATCGAACAGGGCGGAGTTAAGATTGACGGCGCCAAAATAACCGATCCCTTTTCCGATATTACCACCAAACCGGGGATGATAATCCAGGTCGGGAAGTTAAAGTATTACAAGATAAAATAATGATTACTGAACTATTAAAAACCGAAATAGAAAAGGCCGTCAGATCGGTTGGTTTTGCGATGCCGGCTGATTATTCACTTCTTGCTCCGCCCAAAAAAGAGATGGGGGACTTTGCGACCAATATCGCATTGATAATTTCAAAAGCAAACCGGGAAAATATGTCCAAGGATGTAGCTGACAAATTGATTTTGGAGTTGGACAAGTCGGAAATAATCAGATCCGTAACGGCGGCCGGTCCGGGATTTATCAACATCTTTTTAAAAGATAAGCTTTTCTACGATGAATTAAAGAAAATACTCGACATTCAGGAAAACTACGGGAGATCTAATATCGGAAATGGCAAGACGGCAAATGTCGAATATGTTTCAGCAAATCCGACCGGTCCCCTGCATATCGGTAACGCCAGAGGCGGTCCGATTGGCGAATCGATCGCCAACCTGTTTACCTTTTACGGTTTCAGGGTGAGGCGGGAGTTTTATATCAATGATGTCGGTGTCCAGATTGAGAAATTGGGGAGCGCCCTTTGTTATTGGTATGAGGTAAAACATGATGAGCGAACCGAATTCCCGGTCGGCGGATATCCGGGGGACTATGTCAAAGAAATTTCAGAAGAAATTCAAAAGACTAAAAAGGATGAACTTAAGAATATTGAGGATCACACCCAACTGGTTGAATATTTTGCCAAAGAGGGACTTCTGATATTAATCAGACAAATTAAAGAGGCCTGCGAGCTGATCGGTATTTCTTACGATGAATGGATGGAGGAAAGCGAGATACAAAGTTCCGGCAAAACCGATGAGGTCATAGAACTATTGCAAGAGAAGGATTTTACCGTCAGAAGAGAAGGGGCTTTGTGGTTCAAGCGGGAAAACGATCCGGAGTTTTCGGATAAGGAAAGCGTTTTGAAACGAAGCGACCAGGGGCAGACCCCGACCTATTTTGCCGATGATATCGCTTATCACAAAGATAAATTCGATCGCGGCGCCGATATTTTGGTTGATGTCTGGGGCGCAAACCACCATGGCCATATCGACCGTCTGAAATCGGCGGTTGAAGCCCTCGACTACGATGTTAAAAATTTCCATATCATTCTATACCAATATGTCCGACTCAAAAATGCCGGTGAGATTTTAAAAATGAGTAAAAGAGAAGGCAACTTCGTAACTCTAAAAGAGGTGATTGAAAACGGCGTGGCGCCGGACGCCTTTAAATATTTTATTCTAGCCCAAAATCCGAACACTCCTTTTGATTTTGACATCAAAGAAGCGGCCGATACTTCGGAAAAAAACCCGGTTTATTACATCAAGTACGCCCATGCCAGAATTTGCAGTATCTTGGCCAAGTCCGGCACCGGCCGGATCGGTTCAATTTCAGCGGGGGAGATTGACGGCTCTTATATCAAAAACGCCGATCTGAAATTATTGAAAGAAAACTCGGAGATGGATTTGATCAAAGGGATTTTGGAATTTCCGGAAATATTAGATGATATTATCGAAAATTATCAAATTCAGCTGCTCCCCCACTATACTTACAAAATTGCCTCTCTTTTCCACAACTTTTACACCAAATGCCAAGTATTGACGGAAGATAAAGAATTAACCAACGCCCGCCTTGCTCTGATTACCGCCACAAAACATACAATCGCCAACGCTCTACAAATTCTCGATATCGAAGCCCCGGAAAAAATGTGACGCGAAAAACCCAGGACATTAGAGCCCGTTTAATAAGATTTCTATAAACTCTTTAAGCTCTTGGCCATATACTGGAAAATATCGTTAAAGTTGGTGACGACCGTTTCATCTGAAGCGGTTGTAAGCGCTTTGACATAGGTCAAGAAGGGCGAGTTCTCGCCAAGACCGGTTTGGTATTGAGCCGCTTTCTTTGAGTCCTGGCTGAATAAGAATTGGACGATATTATTTGTGCCGTCCGTCATTTGAACAACGCAGGAAACATATGATGTATAGGCCTGCCCGATATTGGCGAAGTAATAAACCCCGCGCCATTTGCCGTCATCGGTGGCAATGTAAGTTGGGGCGGTATTGGCCAAAATACCGGCGTTGACTCCCGGCAGCATCAATTTCTCGGCTCCAGCAGCGCTTTTATTGTTAAAGACATTTTTCATTTTTGTCAGAGTGGCGGCAGAGGTATTGGGATAATCGGAATATTTTGTGACGGTCGCGCCACGGATATAATATCCGTTTCCCTCTGATTTTCCACCAAACAAAATACTATCTTGATTAACCGGTTGGGGTGAATCGGCCACTCCCGCTTCATATGTGGCGGCGCCATCCGGCCAAGTGTCGGGATATTCAAAACTCAAATTGTAGGTTTTATCGGTCAGCGTCTTCCAATTGACGGTTTTTTCAGCTTGATTATTTTCATCCGGCGCCGGTTTGCTAAGGGCTTTAAACTCCTTTTCCAGATCAGCGATCTGGCTCTTGTATGTTTCCTTCTGCTTCTCAAATTTTTTATCCATATAGTACCAAACGCTCCCGCCAACGACTCCCATCGACAGGATCAGGGACAGAATATATTTCAATATCGGGTTCATAAAACTCCTTTGCTTAATTAATAATTTAAGGAACCAAACCAAGTGTTCCGACTAATTGATCAAGTTGTGCCGCAAACGCGGTCGCGATATTTGTCGGAAAACCGTAGAAAATAATTGAATTAACATTGTCTGAGCTGATATTTGACGAAGCGGCTGAATAAATCCAGTTGCTTTCGGTATTGATCACTCCGTCGGCCGCGCCGTAGGTGCGACGGAAAGATAAACCGGAAGTTGAGGTAATATCTTTTTCATTTGTCGTATTGTAGCCCTCGGCACCCATAGTTGGAACCGGATTATAGATCGTAAAACTATGGCCATCAGCGGTGGTTACTTTAGCGTAATGAGCTACTCCGCCTGGTTTATTTGTGGGAGTGGTTACGGTCCAATCGGAAGGATAGCAGAAAGTAAATCCGGTTGTTGCCGCCGCCGCGGTTTTGCCGGTTCCGCAGGTTGAGGTCGTTGCTGATGTCGAGCTCGCAGAAGTATTCGAACTGGCAGATGTTGTCGATGTCGAATTGCCGGCGGCGTTTTTCACAGCTTTAATTTTAGTTTCCAAGGTGGTCTTTTGGGATTCGAGATCACTCTTGTCTTTTTCGAACTTGTAATCGGCGTAGTACCAAGCGCCCCCGCCGGCAATTCCGGCTCCGATTAATATCGTTAATAAAATTCTCCACATAAACCCTCCGATTAAATTGTTATTAAATATCAATTTCATAAATCTTGCTGCCAGAAAGCGCCCAGACCTTTTGCGATTTGGAGTTGACATAAAATTTGTCAATTAAGACCCCGTCGATTATATATTGGCGGTTGAATACTCCCTCCTTGGAGAATCTGACAATTCGATTCATTTTTTTATCTAAAATGTATAAATAAGGCGTATCGGCGTCGGTAAATATTTGGGTTGGAGATTCTATTTTATCGTAAGGAACGGGTAGGCCCTTGATTGAAAATGCGGCATCAACGGCGCCTTTGGAGAATTTAGCCACGCTGGAATCGGCTTGTAAGATATAAATGTCTCCATCAATAGCAAAACCGACCGCCTCTTTAATGCCGACCTTCCTGGTATCAAGATAGGCCGAACCTTTTGAAAATCCCGTCGCCGATTCGGTATGTTTCCAAACCTCGCCGTTTATTTTATCCAAGAGGTAGATGTTTGAAACATAACTTTGGATTTTATCGGCCTCTTCCCATTTGTCGGTATCGGCATTTTTCTCGGCATTAAATGTTTTTGCGGCAATATCAAACGTCAAAACCTTTTGTCCGTTGGTCAGTATTACTAATTTATTGCCGGTTTTGGTATAGGAAATATCTATCGCCTCGCCGTTGGTTTTTCCGATCGAAGAAACCAGCGTTACCTCCTTTTCTCTTGTATTGGAGCTAAAGATTTTACCCTCCGGATTAATAATAAAGATTTCCATGCCTACTGCAATGCTGGCGCTAACGGTATTGTTAAAATCGAACAGAGCATTTTGGTCGTAAGATCTGGTAGTTCCGGTTTTCTGGTCAAGAGTTTTATTTATATCCCTTATTAGAATTGTCGCTTTCTCCTTCATCGCGTCTTTTGTAGCCGCCTTTTGGGCCAGAGCGAGAGCGTCAACCAATTCAGTCAGCCCCTCGCTTTTGCCAAGCGAGAGATCGTCTTTCGCTTTTGAGTAAAGCTCTTTGGCCCGGTCGTATGATTCGGAGATCGAAAGCTGTTCGTTTTGTTTTGTTTTGGCTTCGTTATTTTCCTTAATCTTTAAATAGCCGAATGAAAGGATTATCACTATCAACACGGCATATAAGTATTTGCGGTTTTCCGGAAGCAGAGATTTTGTAATGAAGTTTGTGGTCAATTTTAATATTTTATTTAGAACATTAATGACCGGTTTTGATTTGTCGGAGTACTTATTCACACTTATTCCGGAGTGGCGTTCTGTTTTTCCTTCCGGAGGAGTGTCTGTGTTTGAATAATCAGCGTGGGACTGGGTTATTTGCGCTCCGTGTTTTTCGACCCGTTTTTCCTTGAGATGATGGTAGCAGACCTTAATATTTTCAACAAGTTTTCCACTGTAAACTTTTGATTTTTCATATACCGGCTTCAAGGTTTTTTTGGTCTTGGCCAGTATAGTTTCCTCGGCTTGGTCGATATAGAAGACCTCCGGAAGATCATTTAACTCTCGCCCCTCAATCTCCTCTCGGCTGTTGGCTTCGATTGAGAGGGCGTTGACCGAGGTGTTCTTGAGCCGCTTGAAAAAGCGGTCAATATCCAAGATTAATTCACGAGAAGAGCGGTTTTCGGAAAAACTTTTAATCCTGTCCAATGACAAATGGTTGTACAGTTCCGTGTTTCCGAAAACCAGCCGGTCGCCTTTGACGATTATTCCATTAGTTATGTCGGTGAAAGTATTAATCGGCAGGGGAGCGGAGGCGGGAATATTTTTTTCGGTGATTGCCGAAATATTGCCTTTTCGAAAAATATAGCCGGCGATCGTACCGGTCTGGGCAATATATAGATCATTTTCAGAAACCAAACCGACCAGAGCGTTGAGATTTCCAATCCATTCTTTTTCGCCCGATTGAGTCAGCTGGTCAAGGGCTTCATTGATTTTGACTATCGTAGATTCAAAAAATATCTCGTTTCCTTCCTCGTCGGTTGCTTGTTCGAGAACAGCTAGAATTTCTTTCTTGACTTTTGAGGAAGGAAACCAGGGGGAGAGAATCTCAATAATATAGAAGAAAAAGCCGTTAAACTTAGGTTTATCCACTTTTCCAGCGAAAAGGAACCTGTCGTCTAATTTGTCTTTTGATGTCAGATAGGCCGAATGGACTTTTATCTGCGACTCCGCCATAGATATGTGCCTGTATTAATAATCTAAGTTATTGATTCGTGGCAATACAAATAAAAAATCACAACAAAACTGGTTCTTTTTTAATTCTATCAAATATTGGCAATTAGTAAAACATTTAAAAACAAAAAAACTGCCCAAAGGCAGTTTTTGGTCGGGGAGAGAGGATTTGAACCTCCGATCTCTGGACCCCCAGCCCAGCGCATTAACCGGACTATGCTACTCCCCGTATTGAACATAAAGCCCCGCCCGAACTATAAATTGGCCGTTATAAACCAAGTGGGTAACCGCACAGCCGGACCAAGGTCCGGCTAAATATTGGTCCAGCCCCGTCATCCGACAGGGTCGCTCATCGATATGATGAAATCCTAATTTAACGTGTTCGCCCAATTTAAGCCACAGACGGAGCATCTGTATTATAGCATTTCGGTCAAGCCGCCTAACAGCACCATAAGTCCACTCCGGGGGTGTACTTATTTGGTATAATCATCAGGACGGAAGGAGTAAGATGATATTTAAAGAAGGTATTGCCGGAAAGATTCAGGTGGAGGCGGACGAAACGGTCGCCTTAAATGTTCCTCTTGAATTTATGGGCGCGGTTGGCGCCTACTATGAAGAATTTGATCAAGTGAGCGACGAAGAGGTAATATCTTTATTGCGCCATGTCCCGTCTAACCAAAAAAAATGATATAAAAATGAGCCAAATAAAATTACTTGGAAAAATTGAAAATGTTTTTGGCCTGGATTTATCATGCAGTATTTATGAAAGCGGGAGAGCCCGATATTCTCGTCTTTCAATAAGTCGAAACGACGGTTTGAAAATCGTCTTGCCGAAAAGAGTTTGGCACAAAGAAAATCTGGTTTCAGAAATGTTACGCCAGCGGCAGGATTGGATCATTAAACATTGGAAGAAAATCTTGTCACGACCGCAAAATAATTTTGATGAATTGGATCAATTCGAAATTGACGGCCAAATTATTAAAAAAGAAAATTTAGGACGGTTTGCCAAAATCTCAATCGTAAAAAGAGTGGCCGAACTATCCAAAATACACGGCTTAGAATATATGGAGATAAAAATCAGGAATAACAAAAGGACCTGGGGGACTTGCCACCGCAACCGCAATTTATCGTTTAGCCAGAAATTGGTTTTGCTTCCGGAGCATTTACGCGACTATGTTATCTGCCATGAGTTGGCGCATTTGATAGAATTCAACCATTCGAAAAAATTTTGGCGGGAACTGGAAATAATCTGCCCAAACTCGAAAAAACTTCGCAAAGAACTCAAGAATTTCGAGTAAAATTTTCGAGATAAAGTTCCGAACCAAATTCCAATTTGTATCCTGGATCGGAACATTTTTGGGTGCTGTCGGGATTATCAGCTTAATTATTTCGGGAGCGATAATTTCGATATTCGGCTACTTTTACGACTTCGACAAACTCCGGCTTGGCCTTCAATCCGTCCTCGGCTTCGTCAGGAGGAAGCGGATTTTCCGGTGGTGGAGGAGGTGGCGGTGGCGGTAGCTGGTAGACTGTGGATAACTTATCATCTGGCTCTATTTCAGAATTATTTAAGCTTTAAGTAATTCTTTTGCAATTTCGATAAATCTTATGATAGTTTGGTAGTGTGGAAACAAGGGAGGGCTTGTTCTATGAGATTAGGGAAATGCCGGAGGAACGGGAATTATTTTCGGACGACCAATGGCCAACCTTGCCTTTGCGCCGACTGCCGAGCCATATGTCCCCTCAAGGCGCCGAAGTGTTACGGTGCCTGCATTGGCCCGGTTTTAGCCTGCGACGGTGTCAGGCGAAAGGTTTTGGTTGAGTCGGCGGTTCCGGTTTAAGGGGCGACAGCACTGGGGTGAGCCGGGCCGGTATTCCCGGCTCACCTGTGCATTTTTTTTAATATGAAAAAATATTTATCATATTTTAAAGTAAGTTTGAAAAACACGACGGCTTATAAAGTCGATTTTGTGATGTTTATTATCATCAATATGGTATTTTTCTACATCTTCTTCGCTCTATGGAAAACTATCTATACAGAAAGTGGAGTTACTCAAATCAACAGTTACTCCCTTACCAACACTGTCACTTACTATTTTATAACCTCGTTCATATTCAGATTTGACCTCGCTGGTGCAATTTATATGGGAGAAAATATTTGGGATGGTTATTTTACAAATGATTTGATCAAACCATGGAGCGTCAAAGCGATCGAATATATTTACACTTTCGCAGAGATACTTTTGAATGTTTTAATTTATCTCCCGTTCTGGTTTTTCATGTACCTAACAGCACGGCCCTACATCTCATTTCCAACATGGCAGAACGCAGTGTTTTTCGTTATCACACTGCTTTTAGCATTTCTAATGAACATGGCATTTAATCTAATTTTTCACTCTCTGACTTTTTACTACGGCGATCAGGATTCGACAATCAATTTGGTCAACTACCTTGGATCATTCTTGGGCGGGGGAGTTTTCCCACTCATCTTTTTGGCAGGCGCCGCCGGTAGAATATTCAACATCCTTCCCTTCAAATATCTCTTCGACATACCGGCCGGAATATATCTTGGAAAGTTAAGTTTAACCCAGATTTACCAGGCCTGGGGCTGGATACTTATTTGGACAGCAGTATTTTATATTATCTTCTATTTTGTTTATAAAAATGGCCTTAAACGATACACCGGGACGGGAAGATGAATAAATACCTAAAAATAAATTGGCGGCTTTTGAAAAACGCCTACATCCGCGATTCAAAGATGCCGGCTTATCTGATTTCGGGCATTGCATTTCATATCGTTGAAATCGCGGTGGCGATCGTCTTTTTTGATGTCTTATTCAGCAATACCCAAAATCTGGCCGGTTGGAATTTCTATCAGGTGTTGTTTCTGTACGGTTTCGGCGGCTTTGTAGTTGAAATAAATAACGGTTTTACTAGAGGCGGAATCCGGAAAATGGCCAGTGAGCTTGTCCGGACTGGGGAATACGATTTCTATGTCACCAAACCGATCGACTCTATGTTCCTGGTTTCATTCAGCCGCCCCCGCGTTTTTGATTTCATTACGGCAATTTTTTATCTCGGAATTCTTGGCTACGCCTTGGAGAAGGGGAATTTTGAATTGGGCTTCATCAATATTATATGGTTTCTTTTCCTGACAATATTTTCATTTATCTTGTTTTATTTTCTTCAGGCCCTACCAATTATCCCAATATTTTGGACAGTGAAGGGTTTTTCTCTGCAATTTATGATGGGCCGGATGAGCCAGTTTATGAAGTATCCAATCGGTGTTTTCCCGCGACTGATTAAAATCGGGTTAATGACACTTTTTCCGATTATGGCCGTCTCATATCTACCGGTGCGGACACTTTTCTACCCTCCCGAACCGGAGTATATTGTTTATATGGTTCTTGTAACATTTGCCTTTTCGGTAATTACCAAAATGCTCTGGCAGTTTGGCGAAAAAAATTATGGATCAGCATCCAGCTGACAACCAGGAATGGATAACGAATTTTACCAATAACAAATAGACGAATCTAACCATGAGAGAATTAATCTATCCCGAATTGAGTTATAAGTTGGTCGGGATGGCCTACAAGATTGACAATGAAATCGGGTTTGGTCAGAACGAGAAAATATATTCTGATGTTTTTGAATCTCTACTAAAGGATACAAAGTTGGAGTATAAACGCGAATTATATTGTCCATTGAAGCTAGATGACAAAGTTATAGCGAAAAGATATTTTGATTTTCTGGTAGAGGAAAAAATAATTATAGAATTTAAATCCGGTACCCAAGGTTACAGAGATGCCTGCACCCAAATATTCCAATATCTAAAATCAAGCGGAATCAAATTGGGGTTGGTCTTCAGGTTCACAAAAAATGGCGTGAAAATAAAAAGAATACCATGTTTTAATTAGTTTATTAGATATTAGTATAATTAGTCATCCGTTCCTGTTATGCCGATAATAGAATCAAAAAATCTGACCAAATCATTTGTAAAAAAACGGTTTAATCCATCCGATGTTTTTCATATGCAACGCGAGGAAAAAGTAGCGGTCAACAAATTATCAATCGAGATCGAAGAAGGGGAGTTTATCGGTTTTCTGGGCCCAAACGGAGCCGGCAAAACAACATATTTGAAAATGTTATCCGGTATCATTTATCCAACTTCCGGAGAGGCAAAAGTCCTCGGTTTCACTCCATGGGAAAAGGATTACCGATTCCTCGGCCAGATCGCCATCGTAATGGGTCAGAAAAATCAGCTCTGGTGGGATCTGCCGGCGATTGATTCATTCCATTTATTGAAAGATATTTACTCGATTTCGGAAAATGATTTCAAGAAAAATCTTGATGATATGATCGAGATTCTCGGCATGAAAGAGGTCATTAACAGAAGACTTCGCAATATGTCGCTAGGCGAGCGGATGAAATGCGAACTGGCGGCTTCGTTCCTGCATAACCCGAAAGTGATATTTTTAGATGAACCGACAATCGGGCTCGATGTCGTCTCCTCACAGGCAATCAGGAAATTTTTGATCAATATCAACAGGGAGCGGAAATGCACGATGATCTTAACCAGCCACTATATGGGCGATATCGAGGAGATGTGCAAACGGGTGGTGATTATCAATAAAGGTGAGAAGATTTATGACGGGGAATTATCAAAATTAAAAGAAAAGTATGCGCCGGAGAAAAAAATCCAGATTTATCTCAAAGATGTGGCCGAAAAAGAGAAGTTCGCCAAAATGTCGGGCAAGAAAAATCTAGAGGACAATCTTGGCACCATCCGAGCGTCGAAAAGTGAACTGGGAAGCATTGTTAAAGATGTTTTTTCAACTTTTGATATTGAAAATATCACAATCTCCGATCCTGATACCGAAGAGGTAATTACCAAAATATTCGGTGAGAACCGCTAATTATTCCAATAACTATCCCGATACGACTTGACATGCTCCGACTGATTGTTTAGAATGGCATCACAATGAGACAAGCAACCTTACTCATTATTAAAGTCGCCAAGAATATCCACGGAACCGCGGACGCTTTTTGATAAGTTAAGGCAAGGATTGGAATAGAAGCAACCGCGGCAAGCCCGCGGATTTTTGTTTTTTACGGGAGTAAAAAACAACCCTCCGAAGCGAAGATTTGTTTGCGAACCCGTAGGATTCGAAACAAACCTGAGCCCCAAAGGGGACCCTTTGGGTTGGCGGAGGGGTATTCAATAACGCTGTCAAATAGGTAGTTTTTGGTTCCCGATTTGCCGACTGTGGCAGGTCGAGATGCCGGAAAGGAGGGGTAGGATGGAAAGCGGATATGTTACGGTAATAAGGGAGGGAAACGATAATCATGTCGTTTTCTTTCCTTACGGCAAAGAAGGGGTCGGTAAAATTATCGGTTCCTTTGACGAGTCGGGGGCGGCTTGGAAAGCCGTCTGCGACTATAGAAATAGAACCGGTTCGGTTATCAAACCTCCCGACGGACAAGCGGGGGAGGATTGAGGCGATGCCAATTCGCTCCGGCAAATTCGAGCCCAGCCCTTTTTAGGGCTGGGCTATTGCATAATTATTGAAAATATGTTTTAATTATAGAAGTTTTCGGGTTCGAATATTGCCCGCAATCGGGTGGACGATGTAACAGATTCGAACGAAAGAAAGGAGGGCACAGGAAATGCCCCAAGGATTAAAAGTTTTGTTGTTGGATGACGGAGACCGTGAAACGATCTCGTTCCTAAAAGGTCTCCTTTCTTCCCGCTTCCAGGTTGAGCTTGTTCCGCTTGGCCTCGACGCGGAAGAGATCGCCGAGCGGGCAAGGCCGTGGGAGATCGGGCTGGTGGTACTGGGCCACCGCTGGCTGACCGATATCCAATACCACGGGCAGGGGACTAGAATCCTCCTTGCCTGTTCACGGGCGTATGCCCAGGTAGTTATCTATCTGGAAAACCCCCCGGCACGGTATGGGGAGCACCTCCTCGATTTGCTAAAGGAAAGCGGCGCCGAGGCCGTTTACGGCCCGGACATCCTCGAACAGGTCGAAAGTTGCGTCCCGGCCGGCTGCAAGGGCGGGACGATTTGGTAGGACGGGAAGAACCGATTTCTAATCTGCTCATTTGCAGGTTAGAGTTCGGCCTTTCCGCCCATATTGACAAAAGTTATCCACAGGATTAGTATATTAAAGTATGAAAAATACAACTGCAAAAAACTGGTTTGGTCACAAGAAATGTCTCATTATGCCCCAGATAACGGGTGGTTTTTGCAGGTTGAATATGTAGATGTATCGGAAAGTTAATGTGCAAAATCACCCCGGTCAGCGGGGTTTTTTGATGGCCTTCGGCCATCAACCTCGCCGTAGCGAAGACAATGAGCGTAGGCGGGTATTTCCTTGAGTAGGCGGATTGGATGTAAAAATTATATTCAGCCCGCCCATTCCGGGCCTGAAAGGGGCAAGGCATGCCGATAGATATAGTGCCTCGAAAAAACGGTGGATTTGGAGTCTCGGATCCCGATAATCCGGGCTCAATCATCCTTTCTCTTGACGAAGAGTCAGAGAAAAAAACCATGGCTGAGGTTGAAGAGGAAGTGCGGCGCATCCTCGAGAATCGCCGCAAGAACCCGCCCCGCACATCCCGCAAGGGGGTGCGATAAGTGCGAAGTGTACCGAACCCCGTAAGCGTTTTATCCGCGTCGGGGCTCGACCATTGCGCATTTAACCAATGTACACTTCCAAGGTGTACATTGGTTAAAGTATTGATATTAATGAAACTTTTCTATAGTATGAAAGCCAATGTTAGTAAATCAATTAAAATCTAGCCGCAATATTTTCTACACCTGGCTCTTTTCACAAAGCATCGCGGTAGGTTTTATTGAGTGAAATTATATCAATTGCTCAACAAAATCAAACCGCGGGAACGCGGTTTTTTGGTAAATATTTAGTTTCTCTCCGAGCTTTATGGCTCAAAGAGCCGGAGGCTAAATCGGGAAGCTAAATCGTTCACCGAAAGGAGATAGGGGATGTGGATTGAACTGTGGTCGAGGGACAATCGGATCTATTTTCAGATCTATAATCCAGATGGGGAGAAGAAGGCCGAGGTTGGCCTTTCGATCGACTATGAGCAGGCAGAACGGATCGCCAACGAGGCGGTCAGAAAACCGACTGCCGAGGAGGCAGCTGAGTATATCTTGCGGGCGTATATGGTTTTGCCCGGACCGAATGAAGTGGCGGCGGAATACCGGGCCGAAGCATTTTGGGCAGAAAGGTAGGAAATGAATGGTGATGCTAGGTTCGCTAAGTCCCTCGGAATTGGCGACATTAAATCTTCTCGCGATGGAAGACGAGCGGTTCAAAGTCGTTGGAAGGATCAACCAGCAGATATTGGCTCGGGTATTAGGGTTTTCCAGCCTTGCCGTCATCGATCCGGACTCAATTCAGGATCACATTGTGGTTACCGGTATACCCGAGACCAGAAACGGAGTGCCGTACCTAACGAGGTTGATCCGATCTAAAGATCGGATGCCGCTTTACTCCCACAAGCACAACACGCTTGAGGAGGGTGAGCGGATACGAAAGGACATTATCGAATGTGTTCAAAACGGGAAGCCCCTTGCCGGGATTCCCTAAATCAGGCCCCTTGCCCTCTCCTAGGGTGAGGGGCTTTCTCGTTCAAACAAAAAAGCCCCCTTAGGGGGCTAAATATTAGAAATATAAATTACTAAAAAGTAAAGATTGTTCCCTTAACCAAGAACGAGAAAACCCGCAGGATCGGCTCCATTATAGTGGAGATAATCGAGGTGCCGGTCAGGGGCCCGATTACTAATAGGCCGATCAGGATGACCGGACCTACTGATTGGTAGGTCTCCTGCATGTCGGGGCTTAAGAAATATTCGACGATGTGAGAGCCGTCCAGGGGGTAAATTGGCAGCAGGTTAAAGGCGGCCAGCATCAGGTTCAACTCAACGATGAAATTCAAAAACGACAAAGCGGCCGAGGAATCAATCGTGTGTCCGGTCATCAGAGCGTATCTGATCGGTAAAGCGAGCGCGAAAGCAACTATTAAATTGGCAATGATTCCGGCCAAGGCGACTTTGATTTCATCCGACCGTTTATGGAAATTGCGGGGGTCGATCGGAACCGGTTTGCCCCAGCCGAATCCGGCGATCAAAATAAAAATCGTGCCGATCGGGTCAAAGTGGGCGAAGGGATTTAGGGTCATCCGGCCGTTTAACTTGGCGGTGGCGTCGCCGGATTTGTAGGCGACAAAGGCGTGGGCGAATTCATGAATTGTCAGACCAATGCCAAAAGCGACGATAAAAGCGACAACATAGATTGGATTTTGCAGGATATTGGATAGGAACATATAAGTCTGTAAAGTCGAAAGTCTGTAAAGTGATACATCAGTGTCATCCCGACTGATCCGCCAGCTGGCGGAGAACGGAGGGATCCCTCGGTTCGCTATACTCGCTCGGGATAACATTCGTCACTTTTGACTGATTTTACTCTTGCGCAAAGGCGCTTTTTTTGTTAATATATCAAAGTAACATAATAATAGTATCAAAAAACGGGAAATAAAACTATGGCCAAGTGCGCCCTCTGTCAAAAAAGAGCCGCGAGCGGAAATGCCGTTTCTCACTCGCAAATTCATACCAAAAGAAAATTCAAACCCAACCTCCAGAAAGTCAATGGAGTGGTTCTTTGTACCAAGTGCCTCCGGACTATCAGGAAAGAAAACAAGGTAATTGAGGACCTTGAGCAAATAGTCGAGGAAAAAGTTGAGGAAGCAAAGGAATAACCAAAGCCCTACCAAATTACGAATAAAACTAAAATACGAAATTACAAATAAACGCGATTAACACAGAAAATGTCAATTGCGGATATGAATAGTTTCGTATTTTTGTAATTTCGATATAATTTGTACTTTCGTAGGAAATTTGGTTACTCCGGGACTTTTTCGCCGAGCGCTTCAATCGCCTTGTTGCGATTCTCAATTTCTTTATTAAAACAGCTTTCGCAGAGGATGTCTTCGGTCTTCGGCTCAAAGGGCACCTCGGCTTTTTTGCCGCACTTCTTGCATTTGATAGTCCAGACGGGGTGTTTTTCGTGTAGTTTTTTCTTATAAACATCGACGCAGACCTTGCAGCGTTTCGGAATATTTTGCAATCCTTTATCTAAGAAGAATTTTTGCTCGCCGGCAGTCCACAAAAACTTGTTGCCGCAATCCTGGCAAAGCAGTGTCTTATCTTCTAAATCTTTTTCTTTGACTTTTGATCCCATTGTGTAAAATCCTAAATCCTAAATCCTAAATCCTAAAATCTAAATAACTCTCGACCGGTCATCGCAAAAGGCAATGCGCTGAACATTGTTATTGGACTATTCTAATTTTAGCTACGAATCCATCGCTTGTCAATCGAAGCTCCGGATGATACTTTGGATAATATGAAGCCAAAAGAACTTTTGGAATATGAATCAAAAAATAACTCCTGGAGCCACGCATATCTGTTTGTCGGTACTGACAGGGGAGAAATCGACTCATTGATTGATTATTTTATTGAAAAGAAAAACATTCTACCCTCCGATACTGAAAGATATGAACCAGAGGAAGCGACGGGGAAGGAGGGAGAAATTAAGGTAGAGGACTTAAGAAATTTGATCCATAAAATAAATCTCTCCTCGACCAACGGCCGACTGGCCGTAATCTATGGCGCCGAGAAACTGAACCGGTCCTCGGGAAATATTCTTCTAAAAACTTTGGAGGAGCCGCCCGAAGATTCTACCGTAATATTGGTCTCCAGAAATCAAAAAATTCTTCCGACAATCAAATCACGCTGCCGGATGATCCAAATTTTGCAGGATGGTAAAAATAAAGAATTAGAGTATAATTTTAAACAGTTGTTCGAGGGAACATTCTTTGAATTTTCCAAGTTTGCCGAGGAGATTTCAAAAGTGGAAAAAACGGAACAATTTTTAGAAGAACTCACACGGTATCTGCGCCAGGAAATGCTCAACACCGGAGAGTCAAAATACTCGAAATTGATTAGGGAGGTAGAAGAGAATAAGCTGGCATTGCAAAATAATGCCAACCCTCGTTTGCTTCTGGAAAATTTGTATATTAAGATAAAAAATGATATGTAAAATGTGCTGGAGGCATTGTGCTTGAGGTATTCATAATAATTTGTTTGGCTCTTGCCTTTTTCTTGGTGATGAGAAGATTTCCTAAAGATTTGGACAACAATGTTTCGAATATCGACCCTGAAAAGATCGAAAAGGAAACAATCGTGAAGTGGAATTTTTTTAAAAAGCGAGAAAATGAGCTTGATAATATAAAAGATGAGATAAGCCGGGGACAGGAACAGGTCGTCGCTCCTTCTGATATTGACACAGCCCAGCGCCGTTATATGGAAGAAGATCCGCTTCTGGCCAGGGAATTGCTTGAGGCGGACAAGGCGATTGACGCCGGCGATCTTCGGACGGCCGAGGATATCGCTATCGCCGCCATCAAGCAGAATAAACGCTGCGCTCAGGCCTATGTAATCATCGGCCGGGTGGCGCAGCAAAGAGGCGTATTTGATGAGGCGAAGGAGGCCTACAAAGTAGCCAAAAAGTGCAATTCGGAGCTGGCAGAACCGTATTATGGTTTGGGTCAGATTGATCTTAAAGATGAAAATTACTCCGATGCGATTGAAAATTTGCAAAGGGCGGTGATATTGGATAGGAGCCGACCCGATTGGTATGCCACGCTCGGCAAGGCCTATATGGAGGTTCGTCAATTCGCCCGCGCCGCCAAAGCATTAAAACGGGCCGCCTCGCTAGATATGGATAATAAAGAATACAAAGACCTGGCCGCCGAGGCGGAGGAGAAGCAACGCACCCATTCCCAGGCGTTTAGGTCGCGGTAAATATTTAATAAACTCAAACAAAAATATCTCAGCTCTTGGCTGGGATATTTTTGGCAGGGGCTAGAGGAGTCGGACCTCTGACTGGGGTTTTGGAGACCCTTATTATACCGTTTAACTAAGCCCCTAAATAAGTCAAAAAGTCTGATAGCAACACTATTGTGTCATTCCGACCGACCGAATGGAGCGGAGGAATCTTTCAAAAGATCCCTCGACTCGTTATACTCGCTCGGGATGACATTCGTCACTTTCGACTGATGTTATTTTGACTCTTTGTGAACAGTTTTCTTGCGATCCTGCTGGCAGTATTTAGAAAATTCCAAACGAGCAATAACGCCTTGTCCTTTCAGGCGTTTCTCTGTGTGATAATTTCTACTCTTGCATTCTGTGCATTCGAGAGTAACTAGTTTTCTTGCTTCTTTTGCCATGATATTCCTATCTGTATATTACTAATTCTGCCCTTCGATAAACTCAGGGCATTCTCCTCGCTGGCCTGCCATGAGCGAGCAAAGCGAGTCGAATGGAGCCAGTGGAGGGATTTGAACCCACGACCTTCGCTTTACAAAAGCGCTGCTCTACCACTGAGCTACACTGGCATTAACTATATTAATCGAACCTTCAATAAGCCACTTTTTCTTTTCTGCTCGCCAACCTTTAACCTGAATTTCTCTCTTGCGAGCTTCGGATTTCGTATTGTATGGAGCAGAAATATAAACAAGTTTCATCGGGCCTTGGTCAATCGCAAACTTAGCTCCTTGTCCGGAATTATGCAACTCAATCCTTTTTAAAGGGTTTGGTGAAATTCCAGTGTAATATCGCTTTGTCTTGCTGGACTGAGCTATATACAATTTCCATGATTCCATTGACTGGTCCTTCGACTTCGCTCAGGATCATTCGACTTTGACCATGAATACACTTATTTTTCTAACATGGCTTGCCATGAGCGAGGAGTTAACTTGTTAACGACGAGTCGAATGGTGCTGGGAGTAGGATTCGAACCTACGAAGGCATAAGCCGTGTGATTTACAGTCACATGCGTTTGACCGCTTCGCTATCCCAGCATGGAGCCGTTGACGGGAATCGGACCCGTGACCTCACCCTTACCAAGGGTGTGCTCTGCCAACTGAGCTACAACGGCAATGGTTATGTGCTCTGCCTCGACCAGAGGCCGATGGGCCTTTGGCCCAAACTGAGCTACAACGGCAATGGTTATGTGCTCTGCCTCGACCAGAGGCCGATGGG
>CAYILA010000002.1:52606-87023 GCA_964364265.1 uncultured Candidatus Saccharibacteria bacterium
CCTTTGGCCCAAACTGAGCTACAACGGCAAAAGGGATGAGACCGCCTCAAATACGTTCATTATCATAACATTTTGAAGAAAATAAATCAATCCTAAACATTTTATCAGATATTTCTGTGGATAAGTGATGTTTGGCTTTTGTTCGGGTTATGTACTATTATTGACCTATGTCCATCACCACACCGCCAAAAGATTTTCAAATAATGTTTCTCGATATGAACTCTTTTTTCGCGTCGGTCGAACAGCAGGTCCGGCCGGAATTGCGGGGTTGTCCGGTTGGGGTGACGCCCTACACCGAGGACTCCGGCTGTGTCATCGCCGCCTCGTATGAAGCGAAGCAACAGGGAGTGAAAATCGCCCGGGTTTCGGAGGCGAAAATGATCTGTCCGACAATCAAAATCGTCGAGGCGAGGCCGGCCCTTTATATGGTTTATCACAAGGAAATCAAGCGGGCAATCGAGCATTTCACCCCCTATTTCAAGGCCTGTTCGGTCGATGAATTTGAAATTCGTCTCACTCCGCGAGATCAGAGTAGGGAAGCGGCCGAGAAATTGGCCGGAAATATTAAAAGATATATAAAAGAAAGCGTCGGGGATTATTTGAGATGTTCAATCGGGATCGGGCCTAGCTATTTTTTAGCCAAATTAGCAGGGGAGAGGAAGAAACCGGATGGGCTGACCACCCTCCAGTTAAAATATCTGAAAAATTTCTATTCGAAAATCAAACTGACGGACATCCCGGGAATTAATATTAAAATGGAAGCGAACCTGAAAATCCTCGGCATCAACTCCCCTACCGATTTATACAATTTTAATCTACCCGATTTGACGCGGACCCTGAAACATTGGGGCCGGCTTTGGTATTTCCGTCTGCGGGGATTCGAGGTCGACGAAATGATTATCAAGAACAAAACTATCGGCCATTCCCATGTTTTGCCGCCGGAGCACAGAACTAAGCTGGGGGCGGAGGCGGTTCTTACCAAACTTATCCACAAGGCGGGTTATCGGATCAGAAAGGAGGGTTATCAAGCCGGCGGGGTCTATGTCTGCATTGGATTTATGGGTGTCTCGACTTTTCATCAGGGAAAAGTTTTCTCCCCTTTTTGCGACGACCGGACCTTTTATGAAAACGCCGCCTCAATATTAAAAAACTGTCCCTGGCGGGGGAGACCGATAAATGTGGCGGTTTCGGCTTTTAACCTGTCAAAACTGGGCGGGGACCAAATTTCAATCTTTGCCGAAATCGAGAAAAGAAAGGCGATTGCCAGGGCGCTGGACGCTATCAACGATGAATTCGGAGCGGATACCATCTACCCCGCCTCGGAGTATTTGGCAAAAGAAAGCGCTCCCGACCGAATCCCCTTCGGCCAACCTCGCTACGACATTAAACATGGGTAGAGCAATAAGCTGGTAAGCAAGTAAGCGGTAAGCAAAGTCACAATCATTTCGACTCGCATCAGTTGGGAAGACGAAAGTTCGGCACTTTGTAACTATGAACTTTTGTATTATAATAAGGAAAGAGTTGAAGAAACTTCTTTTATTGAATAGGAAAAATTATCCATATTAGAGAGGGGCTTATGGCAAAGTACTCAATTTCAAAAGTTCTCGAAAGCAAGAGGAAAGTTAGAATTCTGACTATTTTGACCTGTCTGGTTGTGATCGTATTAGTTGCGAATGTTTTGGTGACAAAAAATCCAAAATCATCAAAGGCTTCCCAAATTTGGATTTTTAACAGCGGTACATTGATAAACAATAGATATTGCAATACATCTACTGGATTTTGCACTAATATTGCGGAAAATGATGATGTAGTAATTCAAGGCAGTAATCCCGGTCAGGTTATCGTGACTATGTCGGGAACAAATCGATTTAATTCCCTGGTAATCGAGCGTTATGCAACTGTTACTCACGATCAAGTCGTTGCGGAGGGCGATGATTATGCCGACATAATCGGCGCTGAAAGTTCAAAAAAGGTAGATATTGTGTTAGCCGGCCGGCTCGTGATGCAAGATGGCGGTCTGATTGATGTTTCCGGAAAGGGTTTTTCATCAAGTGGAACATATCCGGAACCAAGTAATATGCCTATGAAAAATAATGGTCCAGGCGGTGGCTACGGTGCTTGGGCTACTGACGAAAACAATGTTCCGGGCGGCGGTGGCGGATATGGTGGCAGGGGCGGTCCGGGTCGGCCGGTTGGCGCTGCTCCTGATAATGGCAGGGGTGCTGTTTCCGCGTCAGACCCTCCGATACGCGCCGGTTCTGCCGGTGGCAATGCCCGTGAAAGAAACAGTGGCGACTGGGGGAGAGGTGGCGCCGGTGGAGGCCGAGTCCATATCACGGCTAAGTCGGTAACGCTCGATTCCGGTTCCTACATATATGCCAATGGGCAAGCTGGTGGCAATGACAAGCATGCCCATGGTGGTGGTGGCTCCGGCGGATCGTTATGGATTCAATTGACTTCTGATGATGTTTCCAATGTGACAGCTCAAGCTTTGGGCAGTACCTACTTTGGGGGCGAGACTTCAGATGTAATATATAAATCCTATACTGTTACTACGAATACGACATTTAATTTATCTGCATCGGGCGGCTCCGGCGGCGGTTATGCCGAGTGGGCTGGCGGCGGCGGGGGTAGAGTTTTGATTGAAAGAATCAGATCATCTGATGTTACAATCAACAAGGTGCTCCAGCCTTATTCAAGAGGCGGAGTTTTATATGATATTACGAAACCTGAAACTTTTTTTAATCCTTATGCGCTTCAATCAGGTGACGAGATAAGAGTCGTCTTAAATGTTTCACAATTGAACTCAATAGGAACAGTATTAATTAAAGATGATATATTAAGGGCGGGCAGTGCAGGTTGTATACCGGAGGCCGGAGCTGGTGGTTTGGGAGGATCAATTAGGATAGTAAGCGGTGCAACCGCAGTCACAAATCCACTTTACGATTCTACCTTAAGACAAGTAATTTGGGATATTCGACCAAGCTCAAATATTACTATACCGGCTGTACTTGAATATATTTGCACTGTAATAGTTCCGTAAAAAATGAAAATATTTCTCAAATTTATAATAATAATTTCATTCCTCATCGGAGCATTTCGATTCAGTTCTGTGGTTGCGGTATCTTCAAAATTGCCGGAAGTAATTGTTGGGAACACAACTGTTTCTGAGATGGATCCAAATAATCCTAATATTGTGGTTAGGAATATTTATGGAGGTATGTCTGGCAATGAAGCGGTTATTAATTATAATTCCGACTTTCTAATTGGGTTTGTATATCAAAGATTATGGGATCCACTTTGCGCTAATCAGACTTTCACAAATTTAGTATGGCCTTGCTATACACTTGATAACAACACATTCGGTGCGGTCGGTGTTCTAACTAGTCAAACAAAGGTAAGCGATGGCGCAAATGAAGATACTAAGTTGGAAACAGCAGCATTGTTTTACGGGCGGAATACAATTTCAGGCGATGCGTATTCTACAGATAGTTTCTTGAATAATTTCAAATTTTGGGGACGGAACCTGGCCCAATCCGGAGGCAGTGTCAGCAATACGCAAGCGACCTGGAAATTCGGCAATTACATTCAAAATCCCGAGGCCCAATCGACATGGAACAGTTCCGAGACAACCGAATTTATGGGAAAAGTAGATACCCTGGCCAGAAACGCCGCTGTCATCTCCCCTTCCACTCTTTTGGCATCAAATTCGCAATGGTCCCTGCAGTCCTCCGGCCAGTCGCCGAGCAGTTTCGAATCGAATAATAATGGCGCCGGATCTGATAAGTCAAAATATCCGGAGGGCAAGGTCTGGCTGGTAAACGGCGATCTGCTAATCAACCGCAACATCACCTATTACGGCGCCGGCACCATAATCGTGCGGGGAAATATTTATATAACGTCGGGATACAATATCCTGCCTAATGATGAAAAAACCGATCATCTTGGGATAATCGTCTTGGGACAATAAATGATAAAAATAACGATATTAAAATATTGGCTGGTCGTTCCGATTTTGTTGTCCATCGGTTTGCCTCTGTTTGAAAATATAGACGCAAAAGCCCAATCGCCAAGAGGTCCTCGGGTCAGTATTTTCAGATCGGACAGGGACCGGCCCTCCGGAACGACCGTGAATCAGTATCAAGACATTGTTTTTACTTTTCGCTGTTTGAACGCTTCCGGCGGGGCGACCATCGATAACGTAGAACAGGATTTTCATGCAGCATTTCCGCCGCCGGTAGGGAGGATGCCGAATACAGGTTCGGTCACAACGGCGCCAAAAATAACCAGCCCGAATTCCCCCTACACTCTGACATGCGTCGGCGCCAGCGCTCAAATCGCCCAAGAGACCATTTCGGTGACGGTCATCCCGACTGGCATGCCAAATTTCAGTTTCTCCGTTAAGGGCGGCCAGGCGGAGGTTGATTTCAATACTTCCGTCACGCTTATCTGGTCGCCCGAGGCGCCGGCGACGAATATTACCAGTTGCGCCGCCTCCAACAATCGGCCGGATTACTACAACAACTGGGGATCAAACGGCCCACTTTACGCCGCTTTGCCGGTTCCCAAATCCGGAGAGAGAACGATTGCCCCGAATATATTGTTTGGCACGACATTTACCCTAACCTGTTACAACGGAACGGGATCGACTCGGATACCGGCAAGCAGACAGGTCATCGTGACGGTGAAACAAGCGGGAAATTTTGTATTCGGGGGAAACAATAAAATACAAGCGGCGGTCTTTACCAACGGCTCGATCGGCGTCAGGGGAGGGAACGACATATTTACCGGTTCGTTTGTGGCTAAGAGTTTTAATGATTTAACGAATTTAGTAAATATCAGATTCAATTATGATTACAATTTAAGCAGAAATTGGCCGCCCGGATTTCGCTATCTAAATATGCCTCAACCGAAGGCAAACTGATATTTATACACATTTTCTTGACCATTTAAAAAAAATAGTTAATAATGTATTATAGAGAAAAGGATTCTAGGAGGGTTGATGGTTGATGAAACCAAACCAAATGGCGCGACGGAACCGGAGATCGTGAAGTTTTCAGAGGGTTCCGGGTTTAATTATAGTATGTTTTTTGTTTGGTCGGCGGTTATTATTGCGGTTGGCGCGACCGTTGTTTTTTGGGTTGCAAACAGCAATGTAAAATCGGCTATCAAAGAACGAGGAAGCGAAAAAGATTCGATCACGGCTGAAATCAACGGTAAAAGTTACTCCTCGGTTGAGGATAAGGCAACCGGTTTTAAGGCGGCTGTAACCGCCCTTAAACAAGCCAAGAACGAACGATACTCCTACACAGAATTTCTTCCGGAGTTCTATAAAAAAATCACCAATGATGTAAAGTTAAACAGTTTTTCCATATCCGAGACGGGCGAATTAAGTTTGGACGGTACCACCGCTTCCTACCGCTCTGTGGCAGAGCTGGTCTTGGCCCTAAAGAGCTGGCCGACATTGACTGATATTAAACTCGGTTCGGTCAGCTATGTTTCAAGCGGGAATGCCGCCTCGGCCGCGTTTTCGCTTACGGCTAAAATCGATAAAACCAATACAAAGAAGGTTGCCGAAACCAGCCCAATCACGGACACAACTTCAGGGACAGCTACTGATACATCATCAACTGCAACCACGGATACCGCAACCACGGATACGACAGCATCGACCGATGACAGCGGGGTAAGCGAACCATCAGTAACCGCGGCGGGGGAGTGATATGAAAAAAAATAATTCTACATCATCAGTCGCGTTTGCCATCCTGATTATCGGCGCTTGTTTTATTTTCTCTTGGCAGATGCTGGTTCCGCAGTACAAACAGAATAAAGAAAAATTACTTCAATTAAACAGCGAGGTAAACGCGGCCAGAGACAAACTCGATTCCTTGAAAGCCGCTTCAGATTCCCTAACCGAGCTGGGAACTTTGGTAGATCAGATGCTGGTTGCCGTGCCAAAGGATGCCGACCAGCCGAACCTGATTACCGAGCTGGAAGCCATCGGAGCGAAAAATCAAGTCGTTATACCGGCCGTTTCGGTTACCGACAGTGAAATAGACAATTCGATTACAATCGGTTTCTCGATTAACGGCTCTTTCGCTCAAATAAGTTCAGTTATTGCTTCTCTAGAAAAAGATATAAGATTTATGAACATGCAGTCGCTCTCAATCGCCGACGGCGGGAATGGCGCAATGTCATTGTCGGTTCAGATCAAGGCCTACAAACAGACAAGCGGCGCCGGATCGACCACAGGAACGCAGTCGTTAACCGAGAGCGTGAATCAATAACCGGAGAAATTATGAGTCCAAAATTATTTTCCACAATAGCCGGCCTGCTTCTCTTCCTCGGAGCCGCTTTTGGGTTTTTCTGGCTTTGGAATCAATCCCGGACCACTTCGAGTACTTTTATCGTCTCCGACGACCTAAAAGCGGTTGAAATTGAAACAGTAAAAACAGAAGCCAGGGATCTATTATCCGGAATCGAAAATAGCGGCAACCTGCCGGTTGTCACCCCGATTCAGAAAATGGGTCGCGACAATCCCTTCGCCGGACTCTAGAATTTCTCAAACGAAAATCTAAAATCTTGGGGTTTCATTTCGTAAATGCCTGACAAAATACAATCAAACAACATGTCGTCTGCCGGCTTGCCCGACAATCTTTTAATTGGACAGTCAATCCTTGATGTTTTTGTGTTGCAAAATATTTTGGATCTGGAGGACGCCGAGAAATTGAAGACAACCTTTAAGACGAATCGTGAGATTGAAAACTTTCTTTTAAAAAACCGGCTTGTGACTCGGGAGACGATTAACAAGGCCTACAGTATCTTATTAAAGTTACCATATATTTCCCTTCGAAATGTCCAAATCCCGAAAGAAGCTCTAAATTTGATTCCGGAAAAGTTGGTCAGGAAATTCGGCATCATTCCCTTTTCGGTTGGCGAAACCTTTGTCCGGATCGCAATCTCTCGGCCGGCCGATCTGCTTGCTCGCTATCCAAATTCCCTGGTATCTTTTATGAAGGACAAAAATCTGGCGATTGAATTATTCATCACCGGCGATATTGATTTTTATGATGCCGTAAAACAGTACTCGGAAAAAGGTAAAAACGAGCTTCTTATCAAACGCGGCAGTCTGCCGGTGGTGTTTTTGCGGAATCAGATTATCTCGGACAAGTTTCTCAAGAAATTACCGAAAGAATTTATCAAAAAATATCGATTGGTTGTATTTGGGGAGAATAGAGCTGATGAATACTTAATTGCCTCGGAAACACCGGATGTGCCGTTGACTCAAAAAATCATTGATTTTATCGAACGGGAAAATGAAGTCGAGGTCGAGCTTTTTGCAACCTCAAAAGACGATATTGATTATGTAATTAAACTCTACGATCGGGACAGGACCAAAAAGGCCGAATTAGACATCGGTTACGAAAAAAAGGAGGACAAGGTTGTTAAAGCCGGCGGGGAAAAGATTACTCTTAAAGGCCTTTTGGGTTCAGTTTTAAGCGGCAGTTTGGAACCGGAGTTCACGATTGATGAAAAACCGGTGCTTGATCAATACAAAGACGAGGAGAAAAAACCGCAGGATAAAGAGGCGAGGGAAAAAGAGATAATTTCTACCACCCAGGTTAAACAGCCGGTTCATTTGGATGAGACGACAGCTTTTGAAAAACCGGAAACGGAAAAAAAGATTGAAGATAAAGTTCTCGGGGAAAAGTTATCCGCAGAAAAGCCAAAAGTGTTTGAACAATCGGAGAGGGAGACCGCAAAGGATGACAAGATTGACACCGAAACGATTGATCGGGAGATAGAAAACGAGATAAAAAATCCAATCAAATTAAAACCTTCGAAAAAGCCGGAACAGGAAGCGGTCGGGAAGAATCTTGAAGAAAAAGACCTATCCGTTATGCTGGGAGGCAAATTAATTACGACTGAAAATGAGCTTCAAAATATAATTAAAACCGGCTATATTCCGAACATTTTGGCGGCCTCGATAAGTTACGGTTTGGCAAAAAGAGCTTCCGATATCCACATCGAACCGGAAACCAAACACTTGCGGCTTCGTTGCCGGATAGACGGCATCTTGGAAGATATTGCTCTGATTCCTCTTGAATATCATGCTCCGCTTGTTACCAGAATAAAAATATTAAGCCGGCTGAAAATTGATGAGAACAGAATTCCGCAGGACGGGCGATTTGATTTGATTTTTAAAAACCGCAAAGTCGATATCAGAGTTTCGACGCTACCGACAGTCAATGGAGAAAAGGCGGCTTTAAGATTGCTTGACAAAGAGGAGGGCGTACTTTCGCTCGAAGATCTGGGAATGCAGGGAAGCGCTTTTCAGTTGACTGTTGCGGCAATTGCCCGGCCATACGGCACAATTTTATCCACAGGTCCGACCGGTTCAGGAAAAACGACTACTCTCTACGCGATTTTAAATCGGATCAGCCGACCGGGTATTAATATCGTGACATTGGAAGATCCGGTTGAATATGAAATTCCCGGAATCAACCAATGCCAGATCAAGCCAGAAATCGGTTTTACCTTTGCTTCAGGGCTTAGGAGTGTTTTAAGACAGGATCCGAATATCATTATGGTCGGTGAGATCCGTGACGCCGAAACCGCCGGAATGGTCACCCACTCGGCTCTGACCGGGCATTTGGTTCTCTCGACTCTTCATACCAACGATACTTCAAATACTCTGCCTCGGTTGACTAATATGGGCATAGAACCGTTTTTAATCACATCCTCAATCAATCTGGTCATTGCCCAGCGTTTGGTGCGCAAGGTCTGTCCCAGATGCAAAGAAGAGATGAAAGTTCCGCCCAAGATATTGGAACAGATTAAAGCGGAACTTTCAACAATCTCTCCCAAAAACACCATTGACGCGGCGCGAGTAACGCGGGAGCTTAGGTTTTATTACGGCCGGGGTTGCAACGAATGTCTGCAGGGTTTTCGGGGCAGAGTCGGTATCTTCGAGGTAATGGATTTGAATCAGGAAATTGAGGAGTTGGCGGTTTCAAAAAGACCGGCTAATGAAATTCGAGTAGCATCGATAAAAAATGGAATGCTGACAATGCGCCAGGACGGTATTTTGAAGGTGCTGGCCGGAATTACGACCATCGACGAGGTTTTTCAGGCGACCTCCGGTGATTGATGTTTGTCGTCTTAGTTTGTATAATCTAAATAGCGATTTATTGGAGGAGGGAATGTGGCTGAAAATGGAAACACGGCAATCGCGCAATATCTTGATTTTGCCGTTTCAAAAAACGCATCTGATTTGCCCCTTTCTGTCGGCATTCCGGCGGTTGTCAGGATTGACGGTAAGTTAATTTCAATTCCAGAAGCTCCGGTCTTGCAGGAGAGCGAGATTTCTTCTTTAGTTTCCTCTTTTACGCCGGAGGAAATGCTTGTAACCGTAAAGCAGAAAAAAGAGATTGATTTTTCATTCGGTTACAAAGATATGCGTTTCCGTGTCAATGTTTACTTCCAAAAGGGGACAATGGCGGCCTCTCTCCGCTTGATTCCCAGAACAATCCGCGGTTTTCCGGAACTGGGGCTTCCTCCGATTTTACAGAGATTCACGGAGCAGAATCAGGGTTTAGTGATTATCTCCGGACCGACCGGTTCCGGTAAGTCAACCACGCTGGCCGCAATCATCGACCGGATCAACCAGGAACAGCGTAAGCACATAATTAGCATTGAAGATCCGATAGAATATGTTTTTGACCACAAAAAGTCGATAATCTCCCAGCGTGAAGTTGGCTCGGATACCAACACCTTCGCCCGGGCGCTTCGCTCCGCTTTGCGTGAAGATCCGGATGTTGTCTTGGTTGGTGAGATGCGGGATCTTGAAACAATCGAATCAGCCCTAATTATGGCCGAGACCGGCCACTTGGTCTTCACCACTCTTCATACCATCTCGGCAGCCCAGACCGCAGATAGAATCATTAGTGTCTTTCCGCCCCATCTTCAGCAACAGGTTTCAAGCCAACTGGCCTCGGTTTTGCTTGGAGTTGTCTCGCAAAGGTTGATTTCAAAAGTCGGCGGGGGCCGTGTTTTGGCGGCCGAAATTATGGTTGCCAACGCCGCGATCAAGAGTTTGATTAGGGAGGGCAAGAATTACCAAATTCCGAATGTGATTCAAACATCGGCTTCGGAGGGTATGATCAGCTTGGATAAGGTTTTAGCCGAGTTTGTCTCGCGCGGCGATATTACACTGGAGGACGCCCTGACCTGGTCGCTCGACCCGAAGAGCTTTAAGATGATGGTGTATTAAGTAGCCAAACCCCTACGAAAGTACGAAATAAGCAAAAATACGAAAATACGAACGGTTCTTCCCCTAGGGTAGGAGGAGAAAGTGATTAGTTATTAGCCATTAGAAAGATTCGTTATTCATTCCTGATTCGGAAACCTATGAGGTTTTTATACAAGGCAAAAAACAACAAGGGGGAGATTGTAACCGGCACAGTCAAAGCGAACAACGCTTATGATGCCGAGAAGGTTTTGATTGAACATCAATTGGTTGCCTTGGAGATTATTTCCGAAAGAAAACAAAAAATCAGTTTCAATTTTGGCAAGAGAATAACCGTCAAGGATCGGGCGATATTCGCCCGGCAACTGGCAACAATGATCTCGGCCGGCCTTCCTTTGACAAAGGCGGTTGTAGTCGTCACTTCTCAAGCCAGAAATGAACGGATTAAAAATATTTATCACGCCGTCTTTAAGGATTTAGAGGAGGGTTCAAGCTTCTCGCAGGCTCTCTCGAAGCATCCGGAGATGTTCGACCGCGTTTTCGTCAGCGTCATTAACTCCGGCGAGACGACCGGCAAGTTGGATGTGGTTCTAAATCAACTGGCAACCCAACTTGAAAAAGACAACAACTTTGTCTCAAAAGTAAAAAGCATAATGTATTATCCGGCTTTTATCACGCTGGCCTTGGTGGGCGTCTCAATCTATATGATTACGGTGATTATCCCGCAGTTAAAACTGATATTCGATCAATCCGGTTCAAACTTGCCGATGGCGACCAAATTGCTGCTGGGAATCTCCGATTTTATGCTTAAATTCTGGTGGCTGATGATCGTTATCCTCGTTTTGTTAATTTCCGTATTTAGAATCTGGATAATCTCCGAATCCGGTTCGAGGACGATCAGCCGTCTTCAGATATTGATTCCGGGCATAAATAAACTGGTCGAGGGGATATATATGAGCCGTTTCGCCCGGGTTATGGAAATGCTAGTCGCTTCGGGCGTACCGCTTCTCGACGCACTTCGAACCGGTGCCTCAATTATGAAAAATGAATTATATGAAGAGGGTGTCAACGGTATTATTCTTCGTGTCGAGAAGGGTGTTCCCTTATCTGCGGAGCTATTAAAAAATCCGATTTTCCCGCCAATTATCGGCCAGATGGTGGCGGTGGGAGAGGAAACCGGAAAGCTGGACAAAGTTTTGGGCAAGGTTGCCGATTATTTTGAAGAGGATACCGATACCAGAATTAAATCGTTATCCACATTGATTGAACCGGTCGTTTTAGTTATAATAGGTATGGCAGTGGCGTTTCTTGTCTTTGCCGTTTTATTGCCAATATTTAATTTGGCAAAATTGCAGTAAAGATAATTTTTATGTCTTGGATTGGTCGATCAAGCATATTGTTTGAACTTCATAATTTAAAACAAATTAATAAATTAGGAGGAGAAATGAAAAGAATAGGACTTGCCCCGTCTTCGACTCTGAGGGATGAGCCCTCAGGCTCAGACTCGAATGAGAGTAAATCGAGGGGTTTTACCTTAATCGAGCTACCTGTGGTGAGGAAGCGTGGCTTCACGCTTATCGAACTACTGGTGGTCATCGCTATCATTGGCATTTTAGCAACGGTAATTTTGGTTAATTTGACCGGCGGTCGTAAAGCGGCTCAGGCAACCGCCGTGCTCTCTTATTTGAAATCTGTTCAGACTACCGCTATCACATGCACAGATGATGGCCGTTTGGTATCAGAACCCACAAATGCATCTACTGGAGGAGGCAATATTTGTAGCACAACAGATGCTTTAGGGGATTGGTCTACCTTGGCTAATTATCCGAATTGGAAATATCTAAAAGCCGGAGCGACGGACAAGCCAACAGCGATGGGTGCGACATCATTTACAGCAACGACTTCAGGATTTACATACGGTGCATACAAAATAGATCAACCTACAACAGGAGGTGTGAATCCAAACTGGTTCATTACTTGTACCCTTCGTTCATGTAATAAACAAGGTTTTTAATTTAATAATTTAATTAGGAGGGAAAATGAGGAGAAAGGGTTTTACCTTAATCGAGCTTCTGGTCGTCATCGCCATCATCGGCATCCTGGCCTCGATGGTGCTTGTTGCTCTGTCCGGCGCCAGAGCAAAAGCGCGGGACGCCACCAGAAAAAGCGATTTGCGACAAATTAAGACGGCTTTGGAGGTTTATCACTCCGATAACCCAAGCGGGTATGTTGCGGCGGCAACCGCCACATCAATCACAGCCACAACAGATGCGGAAATTGCGGCTGCCAGAGTTACTACCGGTTTGAGCATCGATTACATAAAGACTTTTCCGAAGGATCCGACCGGCACAAATCCATATGAATATCAATCTGACGGAACAAACTTTGCTATCTTCGCTTCTCTGGAAAACTCCAAGGATCCGGAGATCAAGCTAGAGGCCCCATCAGTTGGCGCAATTCCGACAGGATACAATTATTGGACGCAAAACGACTAAAAAAGCTTGAAAATTTCAAGCGGTGCCACAAGCTTTTTTGCTTGTGGCACTTATGGTTAAGATTCTAAAGATTCACCCTAAGGGTGGATCGAATAGAACCTTAAAGGAAGGTGAATATGATAGAAGGATTCCTCGCAGTTTTTGTCGTTGGTTTGATTGTCGGCAGTTTTTTGAATGTTGTAATTTATCGGATAAAGGATTTATCCACAATATTTTATACCCGATCAAAATGCCCTTCTTGCGGTCAAACCTTAAAATGGAACGATCTGATTCCGCTTTTTTCTTTCGCCCTCCTGCGGGCAAAGTGCCGCTACTGCAAAAAGCCGATCTCCTGGCAGTACCCCTCGGTTGAATTTGGAACCGCTTCGCTCTTCGCCCTACTTTTTCTTCTTTATGGTCTTTCGTTCGCCACCTTTTTTTACGCCCTTGTTTTTTCAATTTTGATCGTAATATTGGTATATGACATTAAAACCCAGTATGTGCCGGAAAACTTTGTTTGGGCTGCTCTGATATTACTTTTTATTGGCGGCGGATATATTTCCGGAGTCGGTTTTGCCAATACCTTACTGGGCGGAGTCGTTGGTGGGGGAGCGCCGGCCCTTCTGGTTGTTTTATCAAAAGAAAAATGGATGGGAGCAGGCGACATTAAAATGGGTATGATTTTGGGGCTTTTAGTCGGTTACCCGGTGGTATTATTCGGCTTGCTTCTGTCATTCGTCTTGGGTTCGGCGGTCGGCCTATTTTTAATTTACTCAAAGAAAAAGACAATGCAGGACACTCTTCCATTTACACCGTTTATAATAATATCCGGACTTTTAAGTTTGCTTTACGGCAGCAATGTTGTCAATTGGTATCTCTTTACGCTTCTGAAGTACTAATTTTTTGAATGTGTATTATATGAATAAAGCGTTTACACTGATAGAAATATTAATCACAATCGCTATAATCGGAATGTTGACTGCTGTGGCATTGCCGAATTTAAGCGGCTACAAAAGAGAGGTTGATTATAAAAATAATATCGCGGAAATCGAGTCGATGATAACCAGTATTTCTTCGATGTCGAAGAATTACGAGCAGGGTGTTTTGAAATACAAAATGAAAGTTGAAGCTGAAAAGATTTCCCTGATCAAAGATTACGGATCGGGCAATGAGGTTGAAATGAGCGCGGTTAATGCCGCCAAGAATGAAAGATTCACCTCGGATTATATAGAATTTTACTGTCTGATACCCGGAAATAATTGTTATACCAAAAAAAACGCCGGATCGGACAAACTGCTGCTCGCCCCTACGAATCTGTATCTCGACGCCGATCTATTTTTAACTTTGACCGACACTAATTATTCACCGGCAAAAATATCAAAATATTATTTATATGGAAATCCCCTTAAAATAGTTGTAATCAATGAATGATAAATTGTTTCAAAAAGGATTCGGTGTTTTGGAAGTTTTAGTCGCATCGACCATTATTATCACAATCTTGGGCGGTCTTGTCACTATCGGCACGATGGCAATCAATACCAATGAAAAAATTGCCCGAAAAGCGGAAGCGACCTTTCTGGCTCAAGAGGGAATTGAGATGGTCAGACAAATCAGGGACACCAATTGGGTTGACGAGTCGGCCAAGAATACGAATTGGGATAGTTTGGTCTTGGATAACGCCGGAAAAATAGTACGGCCCGATTACACCACTGCCTATTATTTATCTCAAGATTGTTTCGACCAGAAATCCGGATGTATTCTGCAGACCGCAACCAAAGATGACAAAAACAGGGATGTTTATGGAAACATTACTTATACCAGAACCGTTAAATTTGAAGAGGTTAAAGATCTGACGCAAGATGCCGATAGAAATAGCGATCTTTCAAAAACGCCCGCCAATCTCTTGAAAGTTACTCTGACGGTCTCTTGGTTGACTAATCAATCAGTAACTGTCAGCGAATTATTGACCAACTGGAGGCCGAACTTCTAATGATAAAACAGACAGATAAAAAGGGTTTTACTTTAATTGAAATACTGATCGCGACTACAATTTTTGCAACCGTCATGCTGATCGCGGTGGCGATTATTTCTTCATCGGTTGATTACAGGACAAAACTGCGCGAACTTCGCAGAACTTCAGAGGACACCACTAAAATTGCCGATATTATAACCCAAGATATCAGAGAGGCGAAAGGGAACACAAAGGGTGTAACTGTGGCCGGATCGGTGTTTACAAAGGGAGTTGTGACATTGCTTTGCGACCCCGGTAGCTGTACATTGGAAAATGATGGTTCTGCTAATATAAAGGCGGCTAATACTCTCATCACTTTCTCCGAGAACAGTTATTCAATAACCACCGGTTTCGAGGGTATCGCTTATTATAAAAAAGAAAATGTTGCTCTTGCCGGCGTCTCCACGGCAGCAGGGGTGCTTGCGTTGTGGCGAAATACCGTCGGTTTCAATCAAACTTCGTCAAGAACCCAATTAAATATCATAAATCAGAACGGCGATGTCCAAGATTTTGAAACAACAATCGCTTTCAACGGTTTTGCCGGCTCGACCGGTTTTGAAACTTCCAAATACCAACAACATTTTATTAGGTTCTTGGTTTATTCGGAGACAAAAGATTATGACCAGAAATTGCCGGGCGGACGAGCAAAAGCGCAGATTAAATCAAGTGTAGCCCTGCGCAATTACCACTGATTTGATAAAACTCATACATCGTAATACAATTGTCTCAATTAAAGGGATTCAATTATGAAAAAAAGATTATTTTCGGGGGTTCAGCCGACCGGCCGGTTGCATCTGGGCAATTATTTAGGCGCCCTAAAACAGTGGCTCGCGATGCAAAAAGAAATGGATTCGGTGTTTTGTATTGTTGATTTGCACGCTATTACAGCGGAATATGACCCGAAAGAGCTAAAAGACAATATTTATAAAACGGCGGCGGTTTATCTGGCGGCGGGGATTGATCCTGAACAATCAACTATTTTTGTTCAATCGACCCGTCCCGAGCATAGCGAGTTGGCCTGGTTGTTAAACTGCCTGACAAAAATAGGCGAACTCTCCAGAATGACGCAGTTCAAGGATAAGAGCCAGAAAGGTTCGACCGAAAATTCCGGTGTCGGATTATTCGACTATCCCGTTTTAATGGCGGCCGACATTCTGCTTTACAATACAACCGATGTACCGGTAGGCGAAGATCAGAAACAACATGTTGAATTGGCGCGCGATTTGGCAATCCGTTTCAATAAAAAATATGGAGAAACATTTATTGTTCCGGAACTGGTGATGAAAAAAACCGGCGCCAGAATTATGGGATTAGACGACCCGATCAAAAAAATGAGCAAATCGGCCGCGTCCGCGCTAAATTACATTGCTTTGGATGACAGTCCCGAGACAATCAGCAATAAAATCAAAAAAGCAGTCACCGATTCCGGAACGGAGATTATTTCCGGTCCGGATAAACCGGCCATAAATAATCTTTTGAACATTTACTCCGAAATAACCGGAAAAGAGGTCACTCAAATTGAAGCGGAGTATAAAGGCAGAAGTTATTCCGATTTCAAGGAGGGTCTCTCCAATGTTATTATAGAATTTATCGGCCCCTTCCAGGAAAAATACAACCGGATATTGTCAGACAGGAAGAAAATAAAAACGATTTTAGACGGTGGTAGCAGAAAAGCCGAAGCAATCGCTAAAGAAACTCTCGCCAAGACAAAGCAGAAAATGGGTCTTGGGTTATGACAAACAGAATTTATATCAATACTGACGGGGGTTCAAGGGGAAATCCGGGGCCGGCGGCGATCGGTGTCGTTTTTTGTGACGAGAAAGAAGGGATTATTCATAAATACAAAGAGTCAATCGGTGCGGCCACCAACAATGAGGCGGAATACACCGCCATCATCCGGGCTTTGGATATATTATCTAAAAGCAAATGGTTGAAGGAAAACGGAAATGACAAAGCGGAAGTCCATTGCCGGCTTGACAGCCAATTGGTTACCGAACAAATTACCGGCGGCTACCGAGTGAAACAGGAACATCTCCAAATATTGAATACTGAACTAAAGAAATTGATTAATGATCTTAAAATAAAAATATTTTTTCATCATATTCCGAGGAGGGAAAATAAACTTGCCGATGCTCTGGTCAACGAGGCGCTCGACCAATTAAAGTCAGAGTAATATGAAAATCGCCATCTCTTTAATTGTTTATTTGGCTATAATAAGCGGAACGGTATTGGCGTATGCCGGAAAATCTCTCTCGCCTGAAAGTAAAGAGATAAAAAGCTCTGAAGATAATATTGGTATCGAAAATATTTCTAAAGATTCCAAAACGACCTTCATCGCCGGCGGAGATATGATGTTCGATCGATATATCGATTACAAATACCGCGATGACAAAATACTCGAAGCAGTTGATGAACTGGCTCCGAAATTTAAAAATTATGATCTGGCTTTGGTTAATTTGGAGGGACCGATCAGTCCGACTCCGATTCCTGCCGATAATACGAACAGCTTAATCTTTAATTTCCCGCCCAAAACCGTTGACGCTCTCCAAAGTATGGGGATTGATGCTGTTAGTTTGGCCAATAATCATACAAATAACAACGGAAAGGCGGGATATACCAATACTGTAACTGTCTTGACCGCCGCTAAAATTGTTCCTATCGGTCAAGAGGTTGGAATAACCGATAATTCCATTAAAGAATTTGACATCGCTGGAAATAAAATTTCGGTTATCGCCCTCAATGTTTTAGAGACAGATAAGTCGATTGTGGATTTGATAAAAACCGAGAAGAAAAAAGGTTGTTTTGTGGTAATATTTCCACATTGGGGCGAGGAATATGTCGAAATGCACAATGCCAGCCAAGAAAAATTGGCAGAGAGTTGGATTGATTCCGGCGCCGATTTAGTAATCGGTTCCCACCCGCACGTAATTCAAGACGCGCAAATTCTAAATGGCAAGCCGGTATTTTATTCGCTTGGAAATCTCCTATTTGACCAGAATTTTTCGGTTCCGACCCAACACGGTTTAGTTTTGTCCGGGAAAATTATGAATGGCAAACTTACCGAGATGTCGCTTTTCCCGACAATCAGCGAGGAATATAAACCGCGGTTTATGACCGGAGACGAAAAGACGGCTTTGTTTTCAAAAATGCGGGGATATTTAAAACTTCCGGTTTCGGACGAGGGTGTTATTAATTTGAATCAATGAAAAAATATTATATCAAAGTTATTCCCCACGCCAAAGTCGAACAGATCCAGGTCGGGCTGGATAGCAGTTTGAAAGTTTGGCTTCGGGAAAAACCGCTTGAGGGAAAGGCGAATAATGCTTTGATTTCAATAATCGCTAACTATTTAAAGGTTTCAAAAAGGTCTGTCCGGATCGTAAAAGGGGAAAAGAACCGGAGCAAGATAGTTGAAATAGACGGCTAAATGGGCTAGAATTACACAGTAAAAGCGATTATATTCGGCTAATCAAAGGGAGTAAAATGTTTAAAGAAGTTAATTCGAATATGAACTTGCCTGAGATCGAGAGAGCGATCTTGAAGTTTTGGGATGAGAATAAAATATTTGAAAAATCAATTGAAAACAGAGCCGACAAACCTCTTTATAGTTTTTATGACGGACCTCCCTTTGCCACCGGTTCACCGCATTACGGACATATATTAGTCAGCGCTATGAAGGATGCCGTCCTGCGATATTGGACGATGAAAGGGTACAAGATACCAAGGCGCTGGGGTTGGGACTGTCATGGTTTGCCGATTGAGAATATCGCCGAAAAAGAACTCGGAATTACTCACAAGAAACAGATTGAAGAAATGGGGGTCAAAAAATTCAATGATGTTTGCCGCGGGAAGATTATGGAATATGTTTCCGAATGGGAAAAGGTTATCCCCCGCCTGGGCCGCTGGGTGGATATGAAAAATTCATACAAAACGATGGACTTGCCCTATATGGAGTCGGTCTGGTGGACATTTAAAGAGCTTTGGGATAAAGATTTAATTTATGAGGGTTATCGGGTGATGTATATCTGTCCTCGATGCGAAACAACTCTCTCCCAGTCGGAGGTTTCGGAGGGTTACCGAACTGTAAAGGATCTCTCTGTGGTCGTAAAACTTGAACTTACGGATGAACCGGGAACTTTTGTTTTGGCTTGGACCACCACGCCATGGACTTTAATCGGTAATGTTGCTTTGGCAGTTGGAGACAATATCAATTATCAGAAAGTTGAACTTACAGACCCGGAAAGCGGACAGATCGAACAATATATTTTGGCTAAAGAAAGAGTCGAAAATATTCTAACCGGTCAAAATTATAGGGTTTCCGAAGAGATGAAGGGAGTTGATCTGGTTGGAAAAAGATACAAGCCGCTTTTCAATTATTATTCAAACGATGAGAACCAAAAGAACAAAGAAAACGGCTGGAAGATTTATACTGCCGATTTTGTTACTACCAAAGAGGGAACCGGCGTAGTTCACATTGCTCCGGCATTTGGCGAAGATGATATGAATTTAGGCAAAGAAAAACATCTTCCTTTTATCCAGCATATCGGAATGGATGGAATCATTAAGTCCGAAGCGATAGAATTTGCGGGCATGCATGTTAAACCGATCGATGATGGCACCAAAACCGATGTCGAAATTATTAAATATCTGGCAGCCAAGGATTTGTTGTTTGCTAAAGAAAAGTATGAGCATAGTTATCCTCACTGTTGGCGTTGCGATACGCCCTTGATAAATTACGCTACCGGTTCTTGGTTTGTAAAAGTTACCGGGATCAAAGATGAAGCGATTAAATTAGCCAAAGAAATTAATTGGTCGCCGACTCATATTAAAGAGGGACGGTTCGGTAAGTGGCTGGAGGGCGCCAGAGATTGGTCAATTTCGCGCCAGCGATACTGGGCTTCTGTTATTCCGGTTTGGAAATGCCAAAAATGTTCCGACCTGATCGCCTTTGGTTCGATAGCTGATTTGAAACAAAAAAGCGGCCAGGAGATTCTTGATTTACATAAAGACGCGATGGATGATGTTAGTTTTGATTGCGAGAAATGCGATGGAATTATGAAAAGAATCCCCGATGTCCTGGACACCTGGTTTGATTCCGGGTCAATGCCGTATGCCCAAATCCATTATCCCTTTGAAAATCAGGAGAAATTTGAGAATAGTTTTCCAGCCGAATTTATCGCCGAGGCGGTGGACCAAACCAGGGCTTGGTTTTATTACTTGCATGTTATCGCCGCCTCAATTAAAGATAAAATTGCTTTTAAAAATGTAATAGTCAACGGAATCGTTTTGGCTGAAGACGGAAAGAAAATGGCAAAACGGCTGCATAATTATCCCGACCCGATGGAAGTTATGGATAAATATGGAGCTGATATTTTAAGGCAGTATTTATTAAGCTCGCCGGTGGTAGCTGCCGAAAATATCAATTTTTCAGAAAAAGAACTTGCGGAATTACAGAGGGGGATGTTTAGAATGATTTGGAATTCGTATTCGTTTTTCGTGCTGTATGCCAATATCGATAAATGGGATGCTAATATCGAACGCCCGACGCCAGACGCCAGACGACTGACGAATGTTTTAGATCGATGGATTTTGTCAGAGCTTAATATCTTAATAACCAATCTTAACAAATCGATGAAGAAGTATGAATTAATGCAATCGACCCGTCATTTTACCGCCTTCGTCGACAATCTCTCAAACTGGTATATTCGGAGATCTCGAAAAAGATTTTGGAAATCGGAAAATGATTCGGATAAATCAGATGCTTACAAAACCCTTCATTATGTTTTGGTCCAGCTTTCAAAATCGATGGCGCCCTTTACGCCATTTTTATCCGACGAAGTCTACAAGAATTTAACCGGTGAAGAATCGGTTCATTTGCAGGATTATCCCAAAGCAGATGCGACATTAATAGATCAAAGACTTAACGGTCAGATGAACTTGGTCCGAGATATCGTTGAAAAAGGTTTATCAGCTCGAGCGGAAGCGAAGATTAAGGTCAGACAACCACTCGGTGAGCTTTTTTATGGTGGTGAAAAACTAGATCCAGAATTAGAAAATATCATTGCCGAAGAGGTCAACATTAAAAAAATTGTCTGGCAGGAAAATATTTCCGATGTTCGTCTCAATACTGAAATCAGTCAGGATTTACAAGAAGAGGGCATTGCCCGCGAGATTATCAGAGATATTCAGAATTTGCGTAAAACGACCGGATATAAAGTTGAGGATAGAATCACAGTTTTATATGAAACCGATTCTAAGATATTGAATACGGTACTTCAGAAATTAAATTCCAATATTAAGAGGGAAGTCCTCGCCGATAATATCGAAAAACAAAAATACGAGGTTGATGGTCAAGAAAATTATTCCGTCTATGGGGAAATGATCTGGATTGGAGTCAAAAAATAAATGCCGTTGAAAATCAAAACATTTGATGTCGCTCTATTTATCGCCCCGATAATATTTATGGTCACTTCAGTCGCGGTGATATATAGTCTGGTATTTCAAACAACCGATGAATCCCTGGCCTACAAGCAGGGAATAATCGCCATGATCGGTATGGCATTGATGGCAATCACCTGTTTTGCCGATTATCGTTTTTTCAAAAGCACAAGCTGGATGTTCTATTTATTAGGTATGGCCTTATTGATTATTGCCAATGTTGCCGGCCGTGTCGCCGGCGGGGCGCAGAGCTGGTTAAGTTTGGGTTTTTTCCAATTACAACCATCGGAATTATCGAAGGTCTTCCTGATTTTTTCTCTTTCTGCTTTTTTTTCAAACAAAATCGGACAATTGCGCTGGAAAGACATTTTTATTTCGGTTCTGATATTAACACCGATGTTGGGACTGATATTGACCGAGCCGGATTTCGGTTCCGGTTTAGTCGTGGTATTTATTTATCTTGTTTTACTTTTTTCGACCAAACCGTCGAAATCAAAGATGGTAATGATCATTGGCTTGGTCGGGGCGATTTCAATGATAATTCTATTGTCGTCTATGAATATCGCGCCCTTCAAGTCCTTATTGCGTGATTATCAACGGGAAAGGATCGTAACATTCTTTCAGCCTGATCTTGATCCATATGGCAGCGGTTACAATGTCCGGCAAGCCCAAATTTCAGTTGGTTCCGGCGGCCTTTTGGGCAAGGGATTGGGCCGGGGAAGCCAGAGCCAACTCCAATTTTTGCCGGAACCGCACACTGATTTTATTTTTGCCGGTATTTCAGAATCGTTCGGTTTTTTAGGCGCCGGTATTTTTCTGATCTTATACTTTTACTTAATATTAAGGATTTTAAGCATCGCTTTTGTAGCGCAGGAGAACTTCGGGATGCTTGTTTGTCTTGGTGCCGCCGCTATGTTTATTTTTCAAGTTCTGATTAATATCGGTATGAATCTGGGATTAGCGCCGATTACCGGCATAACGCTGCCGTTTTTGAGCTATGGCGGTACATCTTTAATTATTTCTTTGTTTATGATAGGGATTGTCCAAAGTATTTTTATAAGGCACAAAAAGATTTCTTTCTAACTCTTGACAAGCGGGGTGTATATGATAAACTGATTAGAGTCAGACCAACCGGTCTTTTTTAAATTCGGAGCGCAAAATGTTCGCAATCGTTTCTTACAACAAAAATCAGTACAAATTTATTCCAGGCAAGGAAGCAAAGATTGATTTGATTTCTGACCAAAATCCGCCAGCTGGCGGACAGAAAGAGATCGTCTTTTCGGATGTTTTGCTATACTCAGATGACAAGAAGGTCATGGTTGGCGAGCCGACAGTCAAAGGCGTCAGCGTCAAAGCCGAAATTCTAAAAAATGGTCGCGAGGATAAGATTAGAGTTTTTAAATTCAGAGCTAAAAAAAGATATAAAAGAACATATGGTCAACGGGAAGATTATACTTTAATTAAAGTCTTAGAGATTAAAAATGAAAAATAAGCATAGTTTGTTACGCCTTGATTTTTTGACTGTTGTGTCTCGTAATAATTTCATTGTGAAGTATTTCATCGAATCTTGGGGTGAATTAAGCAAAGTAACCTGGCCGACTCGAAAACAGATAATTAATCACACCGTAATTGTCTTGGCTTCAGTAATTATTGCTATGGGAGTAACCGCGACTTTGGATTACGGTTTATCATCCCTGGTGCAATTAATTGTTGAAAGGGGATTATAATGTCCGACTTAAAAGATATCGAGAAAGAAGTCGAAAATACAACCGAGGTTGCAGAAGAGTTGGAAACTCCAGAAGTCCCGGCTGAAAAAGGGGAAGTTACGGAAGAAATCGGCAAGAAAGAGACCTCCAGGAAAAAATTCTTAACCCTTAAACAGTCCGGTGAACGCAACTGGTATGTTATCCACACTTATTCCGGTTATGAAGACCAGGTTTCTGATTCCTTAAAACAGCGGATCGAATCAATGGGCATGGAGGACAAGATTTTCAATGTAATTGTTCCGAAAGAGAAACAGATAGAAATTCGAAACGGAAAACGTCGGGTGATTGAAAAAAGAATATTCCCGGGTTATGTCCTAGTCGACATGATTGTCACCGACGACTCATGGTATGTAGTTCGAAACACTCCGAATGTGACCGGTTTTATCGGCTTTGGTGTTAGACCGACCCCGATGTCAAAAGAGGAGATTGATCGAATCAAAAAAAGGATGGGTGTCGAAGAACCGAAATTCAAAATTGATTTTTCAACCAACGATTTAGTTAAAATTACCGACGGAGCTCTTAAGGGTTTTGAGGGCAAGGTTGAGGAAATTGATCAGGATAAAGGAAAAATCAAAGTTATGGTTTCAATGTTTGGCCGTGAAACACCGGTCGCGTTGGATTTTCTACAGGTTAAGAAAATTTAGATAACCAAAATACTACGAATATACGAAGTTACTAAATTACAAATGGTTCGACTCACGCTCACCACAAGTATTCGTAAAATTCGTAATTTCATAGGAGATTAGGAAACTTATGGCAAAAGCAATTAAAACAGTTATAAAGTTGCAGATCAAAGCCGGCGCCGCTAATCCGGCTCCTCCGGTTGGTCCGGCTCTTGGCCAGCACGGTTTGAATATTATGGAATTCTGCCAAGCTTTCAACGAGCAGACCAGAGACAAGGGCAATACTGTCATTCCGGTTGAAATCACGGTTTATGAAGATAGAACTTATACTTTTATCCTAAAAACTCCGCCGGCCGCTATTTTGATTATGAAAGCGCTTGGTGTCGAAAAGGGATCGGACAACTCAAAGAAAAACAAACTTCCTAAAAAACTTAATCGTAACCAACTTCGGGAAATTGCCGAACAGAAAATGCCGGACTTGAACGCCAATGATATCGAGGCAGCCGAAAAAATCATCGCCGGCGCTGCTCGCAGCATGGGTGTGGAAATAGAGAAATAACCCAAGGTGGTCTAATCCGAATCCGTAAAATATTGGGCTTAGGATATTTAATAACCATAAAATAAATTATCAAATACTACGCGGACGCGTAGTATTTGTGTATTAATCCAGCATTATTTTGTTAAAATTAGGTATAGTACTATGATTATTGCATCATGAAAGACATTGTTTTAAGAATTGGTCAAAAGATTAAACCAGACGATTTACAATCATCCCTCTTTGATATTGGTTTTGAAAAAGTCGAAACGGTAACCGGTCCTGGGCAATTCTCCTTATCTGGTGGAACCATTAAGATTTATCTGATTGATAAAACCAATCCCGTAACTATTGATCTATTTGGCGAGTTTGTCGATGAGATTTATTTATACCATATAAAAGACAATAAAAAGATCGCCAAATTAAAAGAAATAATTATATTTCAAAATATATTGGTTTTGACGGATAGCGCCAAAATTAAACCGGAGAGTTTCTTGGTTCACGAAGATTACGGAATCGGCCGGTTTAAAAGATTGTCGTTAAGAAAAATTAATGATGGGGAGAAAGAATATATCGATGTCGAATATCAAAACGGCGATATCCTATATACTCCTAAAAACCAGATTGATAAACTCTCTTCGTATATCGGGGTCGGCAGAAAAAAACCGAAGCTTTCAAAAATGGGAAGCGAGACCTGGAAAAAAACATATAAAAAAACTTATGAAAATATCATACATATGGCGCATGAGTTATTAAATATCTATGCGGCCAGAGAAGTGATAAAAAGAAAGCCCTGGAAAATAAATAAGGAATGGGATGCAGAGATTAAAAAGACATTTTCATTTATCGAAACAAAAGATCAGGAAATCGCCATCACCGAAACATTGGAGAGTTTGAAAAATAACATTCCGATGGATCGCTTGTTAATAGGCGATGTCGGTTTTGGAAAAACGGAAGTGGCGATCCGCGCCGCGACTCAAGCGGCGGCCAACGGTTATCAAGCAGTACTTCTGGTCCCGACCACGATATTGGCTGAACAACATTTCGTAACATTAAAACAAAGATTTAAAAATCTTCCGGTCAGGGTTGAAAGGTTGAGCCGGTTTACCAAAAAAGAAAATCAGAGAGAGATTTTTGAAAAAATAAAAAACGGGTCGATTGACATAATTATCGGCACGCACCGGTTATTGGATGAAAATTTAAGGATAAAAAATGTCGGTCTCTATGTTATTGATGAAGAACAAAAATTCGGAGTCAAACAAAAAGAACGGTTGAAAAAAATCCATACCGAAGTAAACGTCCTAAGTCTTTCAGCGACACCAATTCCCAGAACTTTGTTTATGTCGCTTTCGGGCATTCGGGATATTTCACAGATTAATACTTCGCCGAAAGGGAGAAAGGAAATTAAAACCGAGGTCAAAGAATTTCAGGATGATATTGTCAAAAAATACATTGACCGGGAGATGAAGCGTGGCGGACAGGTTTATTATTTGCATAACGAAGTTGAAACGATTGAAGGGAAATGTCAACGGCTTAAAAAGATATTTCCAAATATTAATATCAAAATCGGTCACGGGCAGATGCCGGAAGAAAAACTGGCGGAAACGATGGCAAATTTCGCTGATGGAAATATCCAAATACTAGTTTGTTCAACAATAATTGAGAGCGGTTTGGATATTTCGAATGTTAACACTTTGATTGTCGAGGATTCCGATAAATTCGGGCTCTCGCAACTTTATCAAATCCGGGGCAGGATCGGCCGAAGCCCAAAACAGGCTTACGCTTTATTCACTTTTCCGCACAAGAAAATTACTGACAATGCTGTGAAACGCCTAAAAGCTTTAGCTGAAAATACCGAATTGGGATCGGGAATTAATATCTCAATGTCTGATCTTGAAATTAGAGGCGGCGGCAATATTTTAGGTCGGGAACAACACGGCAATATGGAATCAGTCGGCCTGGTATTATACTCGAAATTGCTTAAAACGGCGGTTTTGCGGCTTAAAAATAAATAGCCAATTTGACTAACAGAAATATTAGTATTATTGTCGCAGTAAAGAAGTTTGAATATTAATCGCGGAGGAATTATGAAAAAAGTTCTGATTGCGGTTGTTTCAATCGTTATTGTTGTCCTTGTCGTTTTTATGGTTCGGGAGGAGAAAAATACTTGGGTTCAAAATGATAATGGTGTCTGGGTAAAACAGGGTAATCCGGAAAAAACACCGGAAGAAGTGACAACTCAACAAAATTTAATAGATGATGCCAAAAATTTGTTTAAAGAAGAGAAAGAATCCGGTGCCGATGTTTCAAGCGGTCCCTGTATTGGAAAGCTAAATGACGATTGGGTGGTTGATATTGTCCACAATCCAAGGGAGGCGATTGACAACCGACCGGAAAATCAATGTCTGGATTACATAAACGGGGATGTAAAACATTTCATAGAGCTCGATCTTGACGGCGAAGTCCAGAATATACATTAATCATGTGAAACAATCTTTTCCAATTACCAAGGCTAGATTGTTCACTAACTAACCAATTAGATATTAAATTGAAGTTAATAATTATCAGACATGGTGAAACGAAAGAAAGAGCCCAGGGAATTAGATTGGGTCACATTGGTGGTTCTTTGTCTGAAAAGGGTATCAAACAGGCGAAAATGTTAGCAATAAGGTTAAAGGAAGAGAAAATTGACCATGCCTATTGTAGTGATTTAGAACGATGCAAATTAACTTTAGATGAATTGCTAAAGCTTAATTCAATACCCACCACATACGATATGGATCTTAGAGAAAAGACGGGAGGGATTTATGATGGTGTTGAAAAACATATTTATGAAGAAGAAATATACAGGTCTGGTATATCAAAATATAAATTCAGACCAAAACGTGGTGAAAATATGTTTGATCTCAAAGATAGGGTAGAACGATTCTACAATAAATTACTTAGAAATCACAACAACGACGAAACAATTCTGATTTCGACATCCGGTAATTGGATAAGAATATTTATTATTGTTATTCTTCTTAAAACCCCATTAAATCAGGCACTTTATACTCTTCGAATAAAGAATACATCTGTATCAAAAATTTATTTCGATAAAAACCTAAATTATGAGATTGATGTTATAAATTGCACCAAACACCTAGATCAAGATCTGGAAAGCATTAGTAGAAATTGAGTCGTTGGAACATAGAGTAACAACGGCTCAATGCAGCAGAGTGTTCTCAGTGGTAGCATGACGCCACATGGTTTCCTGTTTTTCGGTTGTGCTTTTCCCGGTAGCTAAGAGCCTGTTTAATAACTACATCCGATAGTCACAAACGGCATCTTCCGGCTGCAAAACGTGAATTGCTTGTCAAAGTAGCTTTGGCTACTCTTCCTTACAATTCCCGTTTTTCGCCCGCCTACCGGCAGGCAGGCTCGAAATCTGCTCGTTTCTGCCTTCAGGAGCAGTTATTCAACATGCTCTGAGTCTTTGTCAGGCCCGCGCGGTAGAATGCAAATACTTGCCCAAGATTTTTGAGCAAGAGCTCAAGGGTCTGATAACTATCCACTGGCATGCTCCTTTCACGAGTCACCGGCATAGAAAAACAATATCAAATAATATAGTACTGTTCAAGTAAAATACGATGTTGATAATTTATTATTGAGACAATTTGAAGTATTATGGATTAAATGCGAAATGATAAATATTTATTGGCCTTAAACGCCCACGAGAAGATTGGCAGCCAAACACTAAAAAAGGTTTTGGCTGCTTTTCCAAATTTGGAGGAAGTTTGGCGGGGGAGTGAAGCGTCTCTTGCGAGCCGACTGGACCCAAAAATAGTCAGTTTAATAATCGATGCCAAAAAGCTTTACGATCCGGACAGGGAATTGGAAAAAATAATCAAGAATAATATCGGTTACCTGACTTTAACGGACAGATCCTATCCCCCGCTTCTGAAAGAAATCTATGACGCGCCGGTTATACTATATATACAGGGAAATGCGGAGGCGCTAAAGGTCAATTCGCTCTCTGTTGTCGGGAGCAGAAAATATACTATATATGGTAAGCGGATTGTTAGAGAATTGGTAAAAAGTTGTGTCAACGGCGGATTATCAATCGTCTCCGGTCTGGCATTGGGAATCGACGGCGAAGCCCACCGGATGGCATTGGAGAATAACGGTGTCACAGTGGCGGTTTTGGGGTGTGGTTTGGACCGAATATATCCATCCAGCCATCAAAATCTTGCCTATGAGATAATTGAAAAAAGCGGCGCTATTGTTTCCGAATATTCCCCCGGGACGCCGGCTTTGCAGTTTAACTTCCCCGCCCGCAACCGGATCATTGCCGGATTGTCGTTGGGAACTTTGGTAATCGAAGCGGGAGAGAAGTCGGGAACTTTGATTACGGCCGAGTGCGCTCTCGAATATAACCGCGAGGTATTTGCCGTGCCCGGTAATATCAATAACGATTCCAGTCGGGGCACAAATATTTTAATTCAAAAAGGAGCGAAACTGGTTTTGTCGGCAGAAGATATTTTTTCGGAGTTGCCGATCGAGGCCAAAAGATCGCATATTCGAGCCAAAGAGATGATGCCGGAAACCGAAGAGGAGAAAATTATCTTGGAAATATTGAAAGAGGAAAAACTGGTTGACGCCATCGTGGCGGAAAGTAAAATGAATATAATAGCTCTAAACGGCGCTTTGACAATGATGGAGATGAAAGGTATGGTGGAAAATGTTGGCGGAGGACGCTATCGTAGAATCATGTAGAAAATAAATTATTGTCATCCCGACCGAAGTGGAGGGATCACTTGAAAAACTATTATATTTATATTATGGCAAGTGCTTCAGGAACCTTATACGCGGGAATTACCAGTGACTTAATCCGAAGATGTTTTGAGCACAAGCAGGGATTAATTGAAGGGTTTTCCAAAAAATACGACTGTCACAAACTAATATACTTTGAGGAGACATCAGATGTCGGGTCCGCGATTGCGCGTGAGAAACAGATAAAGAACTGGCGCAGAGAAAAGAAGGAAAAATTAATTAAAAGAGTAAATCCGACCTGGCGCGATTTGAGTCTGGATTTTTAAGGGATTCCTCGGCTTCGCTCGGAATGACAGAAAGTGTATGATATGAGCGAATCGTTAGTCTTGAGGGGATAATATTGTATCAATTAGCGTTTGAAAAATTATTAAAATGAACCTGAAATATACAAGTTAAAAGCTAACGGAAGGGAAAACAAAAGATGAATTTAGTTATCGTTGAGTCGCCGGCAAAGGCGAAAACAATCGAAAAGTATTTAGGTAAGGACTTCCGGGTTCTGGCTTCGTTTGGCCATGTCCGCGATCTGCCGGTAAAAACTTTAGGGGTCGATACCAAAAAAGATTTTGAACCGGAGTACGAGATTGTGGGTAAAGCGAAAAAGGTTGTAGCAGACATCAAAAAAGCCGTTGATACCGCCGACGACCTTTACCTGGCGACTGACTTGGATCGCGAAGGCGAAGCGATTTCCTGGCATCTGATTCATGCTCTGAAACTGAAAGAAGACGACAAAAAGATAAAAAGAATCACTTTTTCGGAAATCACCAAAACGGCCATTGAACATGCGGTCAAAAATCCACGGGCAATTGATATTAATCTAGTTAACGCCCAACAAACCCGCCGGATTTTGGACAGGTTAGTCGGCTACAAACTATCCCCCCTTCTCTGGAAAAAAGTCAAAACCGGCCTCTCGGCCGGCCGGGTCCAATCGGTCGCAGTCCGGTTAGTGGTTGAAAGGGAGCGCGAAATCAAGGGCTTCAAAGCCGAAGAGTATTGGATAATGGCTGTCGATTTATCAAAAAAAGACGATGAACAGGTTTTTAGAGCTTTTCTGATTGAAAGAGCCGGCAAGTCAGTCGGCAAGATGGATGTTAAATCCAAAAAAGACTCCGAAACGATCACAAAAGCTCTCGAAGATGCAAAATACACTGTGATTTCGGTTGAGAAAAAGGATGGTTACCGCAAAGCGCCGGCGCCGTTTGTAACTTCTACTTTACAAATGGAGGCGTCTAGAAAGTTAGGATATTCGGCTAAACAAACAATGATGCTAGCCCAGAAACTTTACGAAGCCGGCCACATTACCTATATGAGAACAGACTCAGTCAATCTTTCTGAAGGCGCCATCAAATCAATTCGTGAAGTGGTAAAAGCTAAATATGGCGACAAATATCTGCCGGCAACACCAAACCAATTTGCGGCCAGAGGTAAACGGGCACAGGAAGCCCACGAGGCGATCCGTCCGACAGAATTTAAGGAAGAGAAAGCTGCCACCGACGGTAGAGAGCAAAAATTATATGATTTGATCTGGAAAAGAGCGGTTGCTTCACAGATGAGTGATGCCAAGGTTGAAGTTATTGAGGCAAAAATTGCTGCCAAGGCCCTCCCACCCCACCCAACCTCCCCTCAGGCAGGGGAGGAGAGTTTCATCTTCATGGCCAAAGGCCAGACCGTGAAATTTGAGGGTTACATCAGATTATACACAGAGGGCCAGGATGACGAAACGGCCGAAGATGATTCCCGAATTTTGCCTCCACTTGAAAAAAGCGAGGTTTTAAAATTAATCGAGCTGATTTCAGACCAGAAATTTACCGAGCCGCCGAAACGTTATAGCGAGGCGATGCTGGTTAAAAAATTAGAAAGTATGGATATCGGTCGGCCTTCTACATACGCCCCGACACTTTCGACGATTCAAGACCGGGGATATGTCGAGCTGGAGGAGAGACGTTTCAAGCCGACCGAGATCGCTGAAATCGTAAATGATTTATTGGTCGAGCATTTTGACGATGTCGTCGATTACCAATTCACGGCAAATATGGAGGACGAGTTGGATGATATTGCCGAAGGAAAAAGGGCATGGGTGCCGGTGATTCGCGAGTTTTACGATCCCTTTGAGAAAAAACTGGGCGAAAAAAATAAAGAACTAGAGAAGAAAGATTTTATCAGGGACGAGCCGACCAAAGAAAAATGTCCCGAATGCGGCAAGCCGATTGTCATTAAACTGGGTCGTTTTGGAAAGTTTATGGCCTGTTCCGGATATCCGGAGTGCAAATATTCCAAACCATTGGAGACCAAAGAGGACAAAAAAACCGATGTCGTGGTTCAGGACGGCGAGGCCCAAAATGTGGCCAAGGAAGAGATTAAATGTGAAAAATGCGGCGGCAATATGATTACCAAAGAGGGCCGTTTCGGGAAATTTTTGGCCTGCGAAAATTACCCTAAATGTAAAAATACTCTCTCGATTTCGACTTCAACCGGCCTGAAATGCCCCGATTGCAAGGAGGGAGATGTAATCGAGCGTCGGACCAAGAAGGGTCGCCAGTTCTGGGGGTGTTCAAGATACCCAAAATGCGAATACGCCAGCTGGGAAAACCCGACTGAGAAAAAGGTGACTCCGGAGGAGTCATCCCGAGAGGAATCGAGGGAACTCTCAAAAGAAGCTCTAGATGAACCAAAGGAGACGGAGGAGAAAGATAGTAAATGATGCTTCCAGATTCAGTTGAGAACTTAATAAATGAATTTGCGAAACTTCCCGGGATTGGGCCGAAAACCGCCGCCCGACTGGTTTTTTATTTGTTGACCAAGCCAGACCATGATATCGAAAATCTAGGTAACGCCGTTTTGGAACTTAAAAAAAACCTTCATTTCTGTAAAGTTTGTTTCAATATCGCTACCACCGAGGTTTGCCGGATCTGTGAGGACGACAAAAGAAATCAAAGCCAAATTGCGGTGGTTGAGGAACCGCTTGACCTGATCGCTTTTGAAAAAAGCGGTTACCTGGGAGTTTATCATGTTTTGGGCGGGGCAATCTCGCCGATCGAGGGGGTTGGTCCAGAAAATCTCCGCATCAGCCAATTAATATCAAGATTAAAGAATAGAAATATAAAAGAAGTAATTTTAGCCACCGACCCGGATTTTGAGGGTGAAGCGACCTCGGCTTATATAAAGGACAAGATTTCACAGGCAAACATAAAAACTGAAGTTACACGAATTGCCCGCGGTCTGCCGGTGGGAAGTAATTTGGAATACGCAGACGAGGTGACCATAAAAAGATCAATTGAGGGAAGACGGGAATATTGATAATGCGACAAATAAAGAATTTGTAGGTAAAAACTGTGGATATCTACCCGCTTGACAAGAAAGTGTAGAGTGTTAAAATCCATTCAGTAATCAAAAACAAAAATTGGGAAAGGAAATCATGCCCAGGAGAAAAGTTAGCGATGAAATGAGCGAATGCACTAGTTGCGGTGAATACTTTGGAACTTCGGATGAATGTCCTTTGTGCGGCTACGCTACCGTTCCGATCAGCAAGGGGATTGAGGTCTTTGAGGATTTCGAGGACGAAGCGGAGGACGGGGGATACTCATCGCCTCGTCTGGCCTACGGCGAGGCCCTTGCTTCAGACATCAATCTGGATAACGAAGAATACTTGGCAGAAGCTGTTTAGATAACTCCCTCCACCGAACGACTACGGGGGGAATGGGCAGGGGTATTTCAATACGCTTCTTTTTTTGTTAAGTTAATGGCATGAAGATTTACAATACTTTTTCAGACAGGATCGAAGATTTTAAGCCGCAAAGCGAAAATGCGGTTTTAATGTACTCCTGCGGCCCGACCGTTTACGACAACGCCCATATCGGCAATCTTCGCAGCTACATCTTTAATGATCTCCTGCGCCGGACTCTGGAATTCGAGAAGTATAAGGCAAAACAGGTGATGAATATCACCGATGTTGACGACAAGACGATTCGGGGAAGCGGCGGTGACAAGGCAAAATTTACCGATTTGATCAAGAAATACGAAGAGGCATTCTTCGCCGACATTGCGGCTTTAAATATTGAAAAACCGGAAATTATCACTCATGCCACCGGTTACATCGAGCAGATGGTTGATTTCATATCCGATCTTTTAGATAAGGGTTTTGCCTACAAAGGTGAAGACGGCTCGATTTATTTTTCAATAAATAAATTTTCTGATTACGGGCGGTTGTCCAAGTTGAACAAGGAGGGGATCCGCGCTGGCGCCAGAGTTTCGCAGGATGAATACAGTAAAGAAAATCCGGCCGATTTTGCTCTTTGGAAAGCTTGGGACGAAAATGACGGTGAGATTTTCTGGGAAACGCGTTTCGGCAAGGGGAGGCCGGGTTGGCATATTGAATGCTCGACGATGGCAAACTTAGAGCTCGGAGAGACAATAGATATTCATACCGGCGGGGTGGATAATATTTTTCCGCATCACGAAAACGAAATCGCACAATCGGAGGCAAGAAATGGCACTAAGTTTGTTAATTTCTGGATTCATGGCGAGCATTTGCTGGTTGACGGCAGGAAAATGGCCAAGAGTGAGGGAAATTTCTACAAACTGGCTGATTTGGTGGACAAAGGTTATTCTCCGCTTGATTTCCGCTATTTCGCGGTTGGCGCTCACTATCGGTCTAAACTTAACTTCACCTTTGAAGGTATGGAAAGCGCTCGCAATTCAAGAGTCAGATTGTTGAGGATAATAGCCGAAATTGGCCAGAATTACACCGAAAAAAGCCCAAATAGTCAATATCTGGAGCAATTTAAGGCAAAAATAGATAACGATTTGGATACGCCTGGGGCTCTAGCGGTGCTTTGGAATATGATTCGGGATGATAAGGTTGAAAATGGTGAAAAATATGCCGCAATTCTTGAGATGGACAAGGTTTTGGGGCTGAAATTAGGTCAAAAGGAAGATATTACAATTCCAGACGAGGTGAACGAACTAGTACAAAAACGCGAAGAAGCTAGAAAATCGGGTAATTATGCCGAATCGGATCAAATTAGGACTCAAATATTGGATTTGGGCTGGAAAGTGGAAGACACCGCCTCCGGCCAAAAGATCGAGAGGATATAAGATACAGGATATGAGATAGAAGCATTAAAACACAAAAATCAAGAAACTATAATTAATTCAAAAATAATCGAATAAATCACCTCTAACTAGAGGTGATTTTGTAAAATCATCACTAAATGTGTACGGCCGTACAGAAAAGGTGATGATTTTTAGAATAAGTATTGACATATATACAATATGGTGCTATTATTACGCATATTTAATTGTGAGTAAGTAATTCTAAAAGAAAGCAATTGAATATAATCTTTTCAGTGTTTTTTCGAACCTGGCTGGGAATTAGGGAACTTGGTTAGCAGGCTATAAGTTGACTGGCATTGAGGGTCCAATAAAATTTACGGACCTGGCCAAATCAACTTCTGTTAACTCCGCCTTTTTCCCGGCTGGATTTGAAAAAATATAATAATAGAAGGAGATATTG
>CAYILA010000003.1:0-85007 GCA_964364265.1 uncultured Candidatus Saccharibacteria bacterium
AAGGAGAAAATGCAGTCGATAGTGGAACCGAATTGATGCGACGGGAAATGATGTACAAGGGCACAACCAGTAACAGAAATATAATTATAGAACAAAACGGCAGGTTCTTTAAGGTGATGTCAATCAAAACCCTTGATAATGCTGTTGGGGCGGTAGAAGTGGACAATAAATTCCAAGAAATAGCCAACACGGAAACCACTTTATCATATGATCAGATATTCGATCCCAAAAAGGATACATATTTCTACTCACCGGAGAAACCATGGCAATCGAAAGATGATGAAAATGGTACACAAGAAGATCAGAATCAAGTAAGAGACAAAGATGCTACTCCAGAGGTTAAACCTGCTGGAGCTGATGAAGAACCCCAAGAGAATCAACCCGAGGTTGATCAGCCAAGGGCTGAAAAGGGAGAGGAAACTACTCAACAACCTCTAGCACCGGAAGAACCACCATCTGTCGAAAACGCAGAAAACTCAAGAGAAACTTATAGTATCAAGGTGGGAAATTACAACCGCTTTTCGGAAGATGTTACAAGATCGCTTTATCATTCAAGTGTTATTCATTTAATTGATCCCGGTACACGTCAAGATCATGTTGTTGATTTAGAAAATTCAAATCCGATGCAAGATAGATTCGCATTTAGCGGAGATTTAAACTTGACGAGAGAACAACTGATTAACGGAGGTTATCGTTACTATATAGAAAAAGAAGAAAATACGCCTTGATATAACTAGTAAATTTATCTAGAATGTAATTGATTAGATGCAAATCGGAGGGGATTTAGTGTCTGGCACAGCTTTGGCGAGTATAATTAACGGAGATTTGGAAAAAGTTAATACCCGTTTAGCGGAAATTAACTCTTTTTCTGATTTGAATCCACAATTACTTAAAGAAAAAACAAAATTAGAAAAACAAAAAAAGATACTGGAATCTTGGTCAAATAAATCAAATGAAAATGGAAATGGAGGGAGTATGGTTGATGATAAGACAAAAGAAATAGATGATGAACTTAAGACAATCGAGGCGCGGTTAAAGGAGTTATCCACATATCAATTCCTGCCGCCGAGCTTAAAACAGGAAAAAGATCAGCTCACCAAGAGGCAAACCGAGCTTTCCTCGCTTCGTCATCAGGTTGAAAATCAACAGCTGACAGCCGCACCAACAGCTACCACACCCGCACCGGCACCTACCCCAACGCCTCAACCCATAATAGAAAAGCCGGTGGCTGAAAAGAAGAGCTTAATCGGCGATGATTACTCCGTCGATAAAAATGACGGCGGGGGAATTGAAGATCAAATTCCGAGTGGCGATGATGCTGAAGGGGATAAAAGCGACAAAAAATCAGAGGAGATTACCTTGACACCAAAATCAGAAAAAATAGAAGAGGTTTATTTCAAAGGAAATTCCAGCGCCGCATTGGATAAAGCCGATAAGATTATTAAATCATTCAACTCTAAAATTGAGGATTACGACGGTCCGGACAAGGATTACCTAAAGGGTGTTGTCGAAGAATTCTCCGGCATGATATCGTCGTTATCGGACAAAGCCAAGAAATCGGGTATGGACGACAAGACCAGAGAGCGGGCGATCAAGGGCAGATTGGCAATTTACATCAAATCAATTGAGTCAGAGTTTGAGTTTTCGGAACTTTTGGATGATGATATAAAGAATCAGATTAAAGAACTTGCGAAGTAATATGAATAATTCAGTTTGGCCACAAACTACAACCGATCCGACACCGGAGATGCCAGCGGGGATTACGGAAGCGACATCGACCGAGCCGGTACTTTCGCCCGAGGCAACGAGCGCTCTCGAGGCATTATTTTCAAGGACGCAAGGCAAGCCAGTTGAACAGGGTCAGATATTACCGTTGTTAACCCAAATGGGGGTGGTTAACCCGAGCGTGCAGAATGAAATTGTCGGGTACATTTTTCCCGGCGCAAAGGTCGCGCCCGATTCGAATTTTGAATCTCCCGTAATTAGACCCGAACCGACAAAACCGATTGATTACGAATCGGCTATTCCGGAACCATTCACTCCAGCGCCGGGTAGAAAAACATTGACTGCATTAAGATTGGAAAAGATGAATGGGGGAGCGCAAAATACTAATAAAATTCCAGTTTTGGAACCGGCGGTTACTCCAGCCCCAGTCATCAAACCGGCAAATATTGATACCGGAAATGGAGCACTACAAACCTTACAAGATATTCAGGAAGGCAAAACAATAGAACCGGCCGTCCCTTCCGCTGTTACGACATTTAAGGAAGGTAAAGCTGTCGGCGCCGATACCGGTATGGATTCAGTTATAACCGACCCGAATTTAGGCAAAATAGATATTCCGCCCCCAGATGAGACGCCGGAGCAAATGGCCCAAGAAGACATCGCGACTCTTGGGGCGAAACCGCTTCTGGAAGAGGCACCGGAACCGGTTCCCGTAAATATTATTCAACCGATTCAATCGGAACCTGCCGAGACTTCCGCCTCAATCGTTCCCGAACCTAAGATACCCAAAAAACTGGGATTGGTTGGAAAGTTAAAAAAGTCTTTAGGTTTTGAGCCGGAAAACCCGATTGAAACCGCAAACGACGCAGCCATTCTTCATGCCGCAACAGTCGCCAATAGGGAACCCGCCCCAACAGAAGAAGAAACAAATTAAAACGGAAAACAAGCCAAATGGAGGGAGATGGCGTCGTATTCGAGTTATAATAGCTACAATGGAAACATTGTTGGCGATGGCTCCACCGGTTGGCCGCTTTGGGTGTGGCTGGCTTTTTTGTTTGCCTTAATTGTCCTTACTTACATTGTATATGTAAGAATAAGGAAGAAATTTATAAAGAAAAACCAGGTTTCGATGACCAAGGATTGGGTAATGTTCCGGCTGATGGTGCCCAAGGAACAACACGCCGAGGAGGATGACCAGAGGAAGAATTTCCAGGAGATGTTGGGGGTGATTGAGCCGTTTTATGCCAATCTCTCGGCAATATTTACAGATACAATTGCCAAGAAAATTATCGGCCAGGACCATATATCGTTGGAGATAATCGGCAAAGAGGGCAAGATCTTTTTCTATGTCGGATGTCCAAAAAGGATATCCTCAATCGTTATTAAAAATCTGCACTCACAATATCCAAATGCTGAAATCTCCGAAGATAAGGAATTCTCAATATTCCCGGACAAACCACTGAAAATCGATATTGCTTATCTTGACCTGATTAAAAAATACATTTTTCCGATTAAAACATATAAAAACTTGGAAGAGGATCCTCTTAACTCGATTTCAAACGCGCTTTCCAGACTGGAAGGCGATCAGATGGCCGGCATTCAACTGGTATTGCGACCGGCTTCGCCGCTTTGGCGGATGCCGGCAGAACGAGCCGCCTTCAATATCCAACACGGCAAATCGCGAGTATCTTACTCCAGCTCCAAATGGGTTCAGGGCGCCGAGACATTCTACAATTTTCTCGGATCGGCAAGTAGTTCAACACAAGGAAAAAATGGCGAGGAAGCTCATAGCGAGTTTTACAACCCCAGAAATCCGATGAAACTGACCCCGATGCAGGAAAACCAAATCAAGATGTTGGGTGAAAAAGTGGCCAAAGTCGGTTTTGATTGTCAGGTAAGAATCGTTTCAGTTGCCGCAACCGATGCAGAGGCGGCGCAAATAACAAAAAATATATTTGCTTCCTTCAATCAATTTAACGCCCCCGACCTAAACGGTTTTCGATTAAAACGGGTTTTGAATAAATCGGATGAAATTCACGATTACATCCTTCGGATATTTTCAGCCAATAAAAGGATAATGTTAAACACAGAAGAGATTGCTTCGATTTTCCATCTGCCGAACCGCTTTGTCGAAACGCCTAACATTTACTGGCTTTTGGCCAGAAAAGAACCGCCGCCGGCAAATCTCCCGACCGAAGGAATTATTTTAGGCGAAAGCATTTATCGGGGTGAAAGGAAACCGATCCGTCTCAAGCCGGATGACCGTTTGCGCCATATTTATATGATCGGAAAAACCGGCGTCGGTAAAACAGTTTTGTTTGAAAATATGATTATGCAGGATATCAGGGAGGGTAGGGGAGTCTGTTATCTTGATCCGAACGGCGATGCCGCCGAATATATTCTTCATCGGATTCCAAAAGAAAGAGCCGAAGATGTCATCTATTTCAACCCGGCCGACACCGAACGGCCGATGGGGCTCAATATGTTGGAGTGGAAAACGCCGGAACAGCGCGATTTCCTGGTTCAGGAAGCAATACAAATGTTCTACAAACTATTCGATCCGAATCAGACCGGCGTTGTCGGTCCGCAGTTCGAACATTGGATGAGAAATGCGGCTTTAACCTTGATGGCGCAACCGGAAGGCGGCACAATCGTCGATATTCCGAGGTTGTTTACCGATCCCGATTTTGAAAAACAGTGTCTTCAAAATGTAACCGACCCGATGGTCAGGAATTTTTGGGAGAAACAGATCGCCAAAACCGCTGATTTTCATAAATCCGAGATGTTAAATTACTTCACTTCAAAATTCGGCCGTTTTATGACCAACGATATGATGAGAAATATTATCGGTCAAACAAAATCATCATTCGATTTCCGCGAAGTGATGGATAATAACAAAATTCTAATATGCAATCTTTCAAAGGGTATGATTGGCGAAATCAATGCCTTTCTGCTCGGCATGATAATTGTTTCAAAGATTGCCATGGGCGCGTTCTCGCGGCAGGATACTGAAGAATCAAAAAGAATTCCTTTCTATCTCTATGTCGATGAGTTCCAGAACTTTATAACCGATGTTTTTGCCACTATTCTTTCAGAATCACGAAAATACAAGCTATCCTTAAATATCACAAACCAATACATCGAGCAGATGGATGAGAAAATCAGAAATGCCGTCATCGGCAACGCCGGCACACTGGTTTCCTTTAGAATCGGCGCCGCCGACGCTGAATTCTTGGTCAAAGAATTTAATCCGCTGAAGAGCGATGATATGACCAATATTGATAAATATAATTTTTACATCAAAATGTTGATAGACGGAGCGCCGACCAGGCCGTTCAACGCCAAGAGTTTGGCTCCGGAACTGAATGAAAATAAAGAACTGGGAGAAGCGATCAAAGAACTATCAAGATTGAAATACGGTAAATCACGCCAAGAAGTCGCAGCTGAAATTCTCGAGAGAAGCAAGGTGGACAAAATCGATCTGCCCGGTTTGAATTCAAACCAAGTACCATCTAATCGTTAATAACAAAAATAGGTAATAAATTGCCAATTTTTGTTTTTTTGTTTCCAAATTGTTGACGGTGCAGATTAATTGTGTTAATATAATTTAGACAAAGAGATAAAACAAAAATGGAGCAAAATGCAATCTGATAAAGAGATGCAAAACATTAAACAGCTGCTGGATTCGGCCGAAAGCCAGATTCGACAAGCAAAAAGTTTACTCTTTTCAAATGATATCAGCAAAAAGGCCGCTGAGGTTTCAAAATCATCTGACGGCTCGGTGATTGAGGGCGTCTTTGACGGCGAAATGATGGTCGGGCCCGACCAAAAAAAATATTTTGTTCCCCAAAACTATGCTTCCAAGTCAAAATTAATTCCGGGGGACATCTTAAAATTGACAATCCTCGAGGACGGGAGTTATGTCTATAAACAAATCGGTCCGATCGAGAGAAAGAAGATTATCGGGGAGATCGAAGAAGTGGAACGCGGCAAGTTTGTGGCTAACGCCGAAGGCAAAACTTATCAGTTGCTTTTGGCTTCAGTCACATACTTCAAAGCGGAAGCGGGCGATAAGGTTACCATAATCGTTCCGAAAGAAGGAGAGTCGCTCTGGGCCGCCCTTGAGAATCTAATTGATAAGAGTAAAGAATAATAAAAGGAAAAAAATGTCTATCAATAATTTTTCTCCATATAAAATAGTTAAGGCATCGCTAGCAATTCTAAAACAGAACGAACAAACCGTCGTATCGGGTCGTTTTGGTGTTGATTCAAATCGAAAAACCCTTTCCTCAATCGGCAAGGAACTCAAACTTTCACGGGAACGGGTAAGGCAAATTGAAAAAGAGGGATTAAAGAAGCTTTCAGCCAATATTCTGGAGAAAAATTCCGAGGCGATTAATTTGATCGTCAAGTTGTTTGAGAAAAACGGCGGTGTTGCCGTCAATCATAAAATCTCACAGAAATTCCTAAATGAGGCGATCAGCGGCGACCCTAATGAATTTAATTCTTTGGCTCTCGTATTCTTTATTATGCCGCAGTTGAAAAAAATCAAGAAAACCAAGGAATTGGAAGAGGGTTGGATATTAGCCGAACTTTCGAAGGACGACGCGGTCGGAATTATTAACGATTGGGTCAATCATTTGGAAAAAACCAAGAAACCGGAAAATCTCGAAATCCTGGTTAATCTGCACGAAAATCATAAAAAGTATGAGATGACTTTCTTATCCGAATTGCCGACAATCAGTAAAAAAGTTATTAAAACTGAAGATGGAAAAATCGGCCTGGCGAACTGGTCGGAGATCAATCCGAAAAACATTCGCGACAAAATATATTATGTCCTGAAAAAAAACAACAAACCTCTTCACTTTGAAACCATTACAGAAACTATCAAAAGACAGGAATTTGATTCGAAGAACGTGGTTCAAGCAACCGTCCACAATGAACTTATCGCTGACAGCCGATTTGTTTTAGTCGGCAGAGGAATCTACGCGCTCAAAGAGTGGGGTTACGAAAACGGAACCGTTTTTGATGTGATAAAAGAAGTGTTGGCCGGCAAGAAAGATGGCCTGGCGGCGGACGAAATTGTAAAAGAAGTCCTCAAACGAAGGGTCGTGAAACGAAACACGATTTTAATCAATCTCAAGACCAAAAAAGATTTCAGACGAATGTCGGGAAACAAATTCGCGCTCTTATAAATTTACAAAGTATAGATAAATCCTTTAATTTTGTGTAAAATGTATATTGATAATTTGTTTGGTCGAAAGCGTCAGACAGGATCAATATGAACATATTACTATTTTTATTGTTGGCGGTGGCGATCATCTCTCCGATCTATCTTTATGTTACATTTAGGCAGACACAGGAAAAAAGACGAAAAGAGGAGTGGGAAGAGGGGATTAAATATACCTTGATTCGGATCGATGTCCCGAAAAACAATGACAAAGCCCCTCTGGCTTCCGAGCAGATGTTCGCCTCGATTCACGGTATTTACTCCGAAGCGAGCAAGTCGCAGTACCGTTTATCCTTTGAAATTGTGGCTAAAGATAAATACATACAGTTCTATGTCTACACCCCGGTTCAGCTCAAGGATTTCATCGAGGGCCAAATTTACGCCCAGTATCCGACGGTTGAGATATCGGAAGTTTCCGACTATGTGAAGGATGTTCACAAGGAGAATATTAATTTTGCCGATTGTACTTTGAGTATGAACAAGCCGGATGTTTATCCGATCAAATTATTCTCCGATTTTGAGGTTGATCCGCTTTCCGGAATCACTTCGGTCATGTCGAATTTAAATACAAATGAACAGGTCTGGCTTCAATTGGTAATCAAACCGGTTGGAGACGAGTGGCAGGAGAAAGGAAATAATATAATTTCGGCGGTCCGATCCGGCAAAGCCACCACCGCGACCGGAATCGCGACAAAGATTATTAATACGATCGGTAATTTTTTTAAACTTCTGCTGGTTCAGGCAGTCAGACCGGGTGCGGAAGTCGAAGAGCCGCCAAAAGAGGTGAAACTGCCGGGCACAGTTGAGGATGCTTTGAAGGGAATCGAATATAAGATTATGAAACTCGGCTACGAAACAAACATTAGGATCCAGGCATTGGCCAACGATCCGGTTACTGCCAAGTTGAAATGCCAGAATATAGCCGCGACATTTAAGCAATATAATACGACAAACCACAACGGGTTTAAGATCGGTGAAATTGACATAAATAAGCAAGACAGCTGGGAAGATTACCGGAACAGGACGATCAGGGAAACAAGCAATATTTTAAATATATCGGAATTGGCCTCGATCTTCCATTTGCCCCATGAAACGGTTACAACTCCAAATATCGTCTGGTCGGGATCGAAAAAGGGCGAACCGCCTTCAAATCTGCCGATGAACGATAATACATCGGTTGAGGACTTAACCATACTGGGCGAAACGAATTTCAGAAACTCGTTTAAGCTTTTCGGCATCAAGCGAGACGATCGCAAACGACACATATATATTGTGGGTAAATCCGGAACCGGTAAATCAACGCTTATAGAAAACATGGCGCTTGACGATATGACTGAAGGCAGGGGACTAATTGTCGTTGATCCGCACGGGGAGTTAGGCGACAAAGTATTGTCCTGTGTCCCGGACGAAAGAGTCAATGATGTGGTTGTCTTTGATCCGGCAGATCGCGCTTATCCGATTGCTTTTAACCTCTTGGAGGCGGTGGACGACGACTTCAAGGGAATGGTCGCCTCCGGTTTTGTCGGAATCTTTAAGAAAATCTTCGGCGACTCCTGGGGTCCTCGACTCGAGCACATTTTGCGAAATACCGTCCTGGCTCTTTTGGATTTCCCGGAATCCACCATGCTGGATATTCCAAAGATGTTAACGAATCAGAGATTTAGAACCACCGTTATTGAAAAGGTGAAAGACCCGGTTATTAAAGAATTCTGGGTCAATGAATTCGAATCTTATGACGCAAAATTTCGAACCGAAGCGGTTTCACCGATCTTAAATAAAGTCGGGCAGTTCCTGGCCACTTCGACGATAAGAAATATTGTCGGGCAAGCGCATTCAAAAATCAATATTAGAGAAATAATGGACCAGAAGAAAATTATGGTTGTAAATCTTTCCCGCGGGAAAATCGGGGAGGACAATTCGGCGCTTCTCGGCGCTATGATGATTACCAAAATCCAATTGGCGGCTATGAGCCGGGCCGATGTGACGATCGATAAAAGGCCCGAGTGCTACCTGTATGTTGATGAGTTTCAAAATTTTGCCACGGATTCATTCGCCGTTATTCTATCGGAAGCCAGAAAGTATAATCTTTGTCTGACGATGGCGAACCAATACATTGACCAGATGCCGGAAGAGGTCAGAAGCGCTGTTTTCGGAAATGCCGGCAGTATTGTTTCGTTTCGAGTCGGCGGAAACGATGCCGATTTCCTGGTTAAAGAATTCGAACCGGTCTTTGAAGCGAACGACCTGGTTAATCTTGACAAATATCAAATCTATATCAAACTTCTAATCGACGGTATTTCATCGCCGGCATTTTCAGCCAGAACCCTGCCGCCAGTCGATAAAATCACCGGCAATGGCGAAGCGGTAATAAATCAAAGCCGGCAGAAAAATTCTACCGATCGGGCTATTGTCGAGCAACAGATCGCCGACCGCTCCAGTAAAGAAGAGGAAGAGATTCGCAAGGAAGCTGAAATGTTTAAGCAGGGCGGATTGGAAGCGTTGCTTACCAAAAAAGCGGCAGTCGGCGAGACGCGAAATGTAAGTACCGATAAAATCGCCGACAAAAAAATGGATCGACCGGTTTCAAGTACCGGCAACAGTACTGTTGATGCGGCGAAACCGGTTGTTAAGGAAGAGATTAAAAAAGAGTTGCCGGAAAATTTGAAAGCGCCTGAATCCCATGAAACTGCGGATAAGAATGATCGTAGAAAGGTTTTTCGGTACGAAAATATTGTCGATGATAAGATTTACAAAGAACAAACCGCCAAAGGCGGGGTTAAGTGGTATGTCGGAGAAAGTATTGATTTAGAGAAAGCCAGAGCGGACGGTATGGAGCTAAGCGAGAATGCCAAGAAAATGATTGAACTTGCCGGAAAAGCAGGAAAAGGACAAAGCGGTCGAACAATCGAGCCGGTCAAGTCGGATTCCAACAAACGATCGGATGGCGGTAAAGAGGCCGGATCGAGCGATACAGTTATTGAAGAAGCGAAGCCGGAGAGGAATGAAAACCGGGCCGAAGAAAATACCGAACATAAAATAAGTTATGGAACAGCGGAAGCGGAAGATAAAAAGCCGGAAATAAACAATATTGATAAGATCGAAAAAGATCTTGCCGAGATTAAAGAGGGTGAGGAAATCGGACTTTGAGCTCCCAAATCTCCTACAAAATTACGATTATTCCGAAATTACAGATATTACAAATCACTTGACACTTAGTAATTTGGTGACTCGCAAGGGGAGTGAAAAACGGGGGAGTGGCCGAAATTGCACTTTTATTTACTTTTTTATTTTTTGCCAAATTCAGCCCAAGCCGGGATTAAACTAGGCAATAAAATAGAAGAAAAAATAAAACAGATTTTATTGTGGTATTTTTCAGGTGATTTGGGCTGATAGAATGAACTCTTAAAAAATGCGGAATATCGACCGTATTTAGGCATAATTGAGCCGTGCTCGCGGTTCCCGCATTCCCCCGAAGCATATTGCGGAAGAGAGGGGCTCCAATTGACCTATTATGTGGAAAAAATACCAAATGAGCTTATGGTACCTAAATAGGGCTGATTAATGATTTTAGAGTCTCGTATTGGCACACTATGACAACAATTATGACCTGATTGCCAAATATAAACAGCATCAATGTCAGACCTGAGTAATGACATATAACATACATAATGCGTCATAAATTAAATCAATTATTGCTTAATACTTTCGTATGATTATGCAATACAGGACTATATAAATAAAAGCCCTAGAATCAATTCTACGGCTTTTTTATTAGTTTTCCGATACCTATTACCTCTATTTATTATGTCGTAGCGTCTTTTTTTAGGTATTTATCAATTGTCGTGGTTTTGATCAGTCCGATGTTGGCAAAGATCCGAATCATAAAGGCAACCAGAATCGCCAAATATAAGTCCAGGTTCAACTTATCTCCGACAAAGGTGATGAAGACGGCTACAAGCATATTAAAGGCCAATCCCGAGAGAAATATAGCTGTATTGTATTTCTTTTCAAATGTGGCCTTTACAGCGCCAAACAAGGAGTCCAAAACGCCGACAATCGCAACAGCGGTGTAACGGGTGTACTCCGGCGGTATATTGAATCGTAGAAAGCCGCCAATGATCAGTCCAAGTGTTAGCCCGACAATTATTAAATACATATATCCCCCGTAAAAAATATTAAATTAAATATAATAAATAACAAATTAACTATATGCACTTTTATTTTTCAATATATTTTAGTGTCAAATTCTATCTTCGCCGACTATAAGTTAATATTGATTATATATTATTTATTAGTTAATTCCCTCTCTCCCCTGCCTACCGCAGGCAGGCCCGTCCGAGGGTTACCTATCGCTTTTTTGAAGCTTTTTATGCCAGACAACGACCAGCGGCGAAGCTACGAATATCGAGGAATAAGTCCCGATGATTATTCCGATTGTCAAAGTTAATATGAAATGCCGAATTGAAATACTTCCCAATATCAATAATGAAAGCAAAACTAAGACCACTGTCATTGATGTCGAAATTGATCTGGCCAAAGTTTGATTTACGCTTTCCTCTGTTGTGACGGCGATATCCTGCCTTGGATTTTTAATGAAATTCTCTCGAAGCCGGTCATAAACAACGATTGTGTCATGGACCGAAAAACCCATAATCGTGAGCAGCGCAGTAATAAAGAGGACATCAACCTCCATCCAATAATAGAAATGGCCTATTAGAGCGAATAATCCGATGGTAATCAATAAATCGTGAGCCAGAGCAATTACCGCCGAAACGCCGAACTTCCATGAAGATAACGGCTTTGGAAGCTTCCTAAAAGCGTAAGCGATATAAATAATGATGCCGATTGAAGCCATGATTATGGCATAGATCGATCTTGTTGTCAGATCCTTGCCAATGGTCGGGCCGACATTGTTGTAGCTGATCTCTTTTGCATCTCCCAGATTCGTTGTTAAAGTCGATAGGATTTTCAAATGTTCGTCATTTGATATCGATCCGAGCTTGATGCTGACACCGTCTGTACCGCTCGGTTTGACTTGGAAACCGCTGTACCCCATCTCTTGAAGTGATTTAGTCGTTATCTCAACTCTATTGGAATTGATTGACTGTATTTCCATAATTGTGCCGCCTCTGTAATCGATTCCAATCCTCAACCCAAAAACGATCAAGGCAGCCGCTCCGACGACGGCCAACAGGCCGGATAGTATAAACCATATTTTTGAATTTCTAATAATTTTATACATGGATAAACCTCTTGGCTCCGCTGCCGGCAAAGAGCAGCATTATTGTTCTGGTCACCGTTATGGCTGTAAATAAGCTAATAAAGATACCAATGCCAAGCGTAAGGGCGAATCCTCTAACCGGACCGGTACCGGCGATAAAATATAAAATGGCGCAGGTAATCAAAGAGGAGAAATTTGAATCCCTAACCGAACTCCACGCTCTCTTGAAGCCGTCGGTGATGGCGAGGTTTACGGACTTACCGGCAATCAACTCCTCTTTCATCCTTTCAAATATCAGGATATTGGCGTCAACCGCCATGCCGATTGAGAGAATAAATCCGGCGATACCGGCTAAAGTTAGAGTTACCGGAATCAGTTTGTAAAGCGCCAGAGCGATAGTTGTATAACAAAGAAGGGCAAATACAGCGATCAAACCGCTGGTTTTATAATGAATAATCATAAATAAAGCGATCAACAACAATCCAACCGATCCAGCCAGGGCGCTCATTTTGAGGGAGTCCTTGCCTAAGGTAGCGCCGACATTTTGTTGGGCAACTAATTTGGCCGGCACCGGCAGCATACCTTCGTTTAATCTTTTAGCCAGCTGTTGGGCCTCTTTTATATCTTTTGAACCGGTGATGATTGCTTCGCCGCTGGTAATTTCGGTATTTACCGAAGGCGCTGTAACAATCTTATTATCAAGTACTACCGCTATCTGTTTATTCAAATTATTCTTTGTTAGATCGGCAAATTTTGCTTTTCCGGAATTGTCAAATCTGATCGAAACGACCGGACTGGATTGAAGGTTGCTTTGGTTCTCATTCTGGAATGTTGCCTCGGCGTTTACCAATTGTCTGCCTGTTAATTCGGTCGTTTTCCAGTAGCCGGGATAAGTATATGCCGGATCGTAATAATCATTTAATTGGACGCCATTTTCGGCAGTACCCTGCTGCATAAAAACCAACTCATATGTGGCGCCGATACGGGAAACGGCTTGGTTCATATCTTTAACACCCGGCAACTCTATTATCACCCGGTTTGAACCGGAAGTTTGAATCGTCGGTTCCGATACGCCCAACTCATCGACTCTTTGTCTAAAAACACTCGAAAGGTTATTCAGATCTTTCATCTTGTCGGTCGATCCGGAAAGATCAGCTTCATAAATCAGTTCGGTCCCACCTATCAGATCAAGACCCAAAAGCGCTTTTATTTTTTGTCCCCAAAACGGACTTTGAGGTATATCAATAAAGACCGCGAAAGTGGTTAATATCACAATAAAAGAAAAAAGAATCCAAAGATTTCTTCTCATAATTATCCTTTCAATCTGATAATACTATGAATAACAAAATATAGTCAAATACTAATTATAACAATGGATAAACCACCAACTCGTAATTACGGGCCAGGGCGGGCAAAACATCATCTTCGAGCATGGAGAAACCCTTGGGAATCGAATCAAAGACGGAGGGTTCCAAGACATATATTCCCTTCAGCTCCCCTAAATCATTAGTTGCCACTGTAGCGGTATATTTATGATTTTTGTGAAATTTTACAATTTCATTAATGTCGAGAGGCGCTTCAAAAGACGGGTTGACTACCAAAAAAGTATCACGAAAGATCTTTTTCAGGGGCGACAATGCTCCCCCGCTGCCGTTTTCGGACTGGATGTATTCTATTATGGTTTCCCCTGTTTCGGGAGGTGAAATCTTGTCCTTTAGATTCAAAACCATAGAACCGGACGCGATATAGATTTTATTAAATCCGGATTGCGACAACTTAACTATTATTTTATTGACATCATCGATCGTCTTGTTGGCTCCCTTTCCGCCGACCAGAATAACAGCATTTTTTAAACTTTCCTTGCCCAGGGTCTTAGAGATCAGATGTTCGATGGCGTGGGAACGATTTCTTACAGCTACCCCGTCAATGGTGGCATCAATTTTCTCAAGTATTCCTTTTCTGATCGATATCGTGATTCTTTCTCTCTCCATATTCATCCTTTATTAGACTATTCTTATATTGATATTACCAAAGTCGTATTCCTGAATCAATATAAAATACTTCACAATATGAAAAAGTATGAAGAAGTTATACTATTGTTAATCGATTAGAGATCATTACAAAATCATCCGGCATTTTAGTTTCATATATTGACTGCTTGGTTTCGCCCGGCAGATAAAAAGCGAGATGGTAAGAGTGCAGTAATTGTCTTTTAACGCCGATAGATTTACTTAGTTTAACGCTTTCTTTTGTTCCGTATATTAAATCTCCTAGTATAGGAATATTCAGATATTTGGAATGGACGCGAATCTGATGAGTCCGACCGGTTTTGATGTTGTATTCAACCAGAGAAAACTTTTTGTTATTAAATTTATAATATTTTAGAACTTTGTAATCACTGACAGCTAATCTTCCTTTGTTTTCGTCCAGTATCGCCATTTTTTTACGGTTTTTGGGATTTCTACCGATAAAATTTGAGACCGTTCCGGATTTATTTTTTGGCCAGCCGAAACATAGAGCTAAATATTTTTTTTCGACCGTCCTATTTTTTATTTGCTTCGAAAGCGACCGCAGTGCCATTTGATTTTTAGCGACGACCAACAAACCGGATGTGTCCTTATCTAAACGATGGGCGATACCCGGCCTAGTTTTTGAGTAGCCGCTCTCTTCAATGTCGCTTGTCTTTATTTCTGGAAAGTGATGAATAAGCGCATTAACTAGGGTTCCGGTAAAATTCCCTGTTGCCGGGTGAACCACCAAGCCGGCTTGTTTATCTAAAACAATTACATCGTCATTTTCGAATATGATATTTAAATCAATATCTTCCGGTTCAAGATCGATCGAACCCTTATTCTCAATTAAATCAATTCGTAATTTATCATCTTGCCTTAAAAGATAACTCGGCTTTACCGCTTTTGAGTTGACCAGAACACTTCTGCTCTGAATCAAATTTTTAAAATATGTTCGCGAATATGAAGGATATTTCTCAAACAAAAATAGGTCTATTCTCCTCCCAGTTTCATTTTTTGAGATAAAAATATTTTCTATCATTTTAAATAACCGGAGATACTTGTATCGGCATTAACTCTGTATCTGTTAAGTTCCAATAAATTGCTAAACTTTGAAATGCCGGTCTTAGTAGTAACGGCGTATTTATATCCGGCGCTAGATACGATATTTATGGTCTCCGTATTATATTTTCCGGCCGGATAACAAATACTGTCAATTGTCTTACCCAAAATTTGCTCGAGCCGGAATTTACTGTCGGCAATTTCGGTACCTTGTTTCGTTGTATTTGAAACCGAAAGATCCGGGTGTGATAAAGTATGAGAACCTATTTCAATACCGTTATTATTGATTTCTTTGATTTGGTATTCCGTCATATAATTTGATTTACCGATATTATTTACGATGATGAAAGAAACCGCGACCATTCCCCTTTTCTTTAACTCCGGATAGGTATTTTGATAAAAATTATCATATCCGTCATCAAATGTTAGAATTATTGGTTTATCAATCGATGGTTTTAATTCGGATAAAGTTATTGTTTGGTATCCGAGCGACCGAATTAAGTCCAGCTGCTCTGAAAACTTTTCAGGTGAAACCGAAAGATTGGTTCCGATGCTGTCTGTCGAATCATTATAATCACGAATGTGATGATACATCAAAATCGGTAACTGCATATTGGATAAATCCTCTATGATCGCCTCACTGCCGATGATAGTATTTTCTGTCGGTTGAGAATCGGTTGCCGTTTCTTGATTGATTAAAGATTTAGAATATTCATCACCTTTGATTTTAGCAACATAAAATGAAGTGACGCCGACTAACAAAAAAAACACAACTGCGGCAATAATCAATTTTTTATTTATCCGTTTCAAGTTATTTATTAAGTAATTTATCCTCATTTATTTCAAGCAAATCCACCCTTTCAATTTTATCACTTAATTTACTAAATTGTTCATTTACAGAGATCATTGTTTTGCCGGCATTGCCCAAATGTTTTGAGAGGACTGAAATGTTGTCGCCCAGAATCCCCGATTCCTGTTTGACTGTTTTTAATATCATTAATATCTCCCTGCTCATTTCAGTTACTCTCTTGCTCTCCAACCCCAGCATAATAGTTCGAAGGTAATGAAAAAAAGTTGATGGAGAACTCACTATCACATGTTTATTGGCAGAATACTCAAACATCTCCTCTTCGTTATTTATTATCTCAAAATATATCGATTCGGAGGGAATGTACATAAAAGCAAAATCGGCAGTTCCCTCTCCCGGCTGAATATATTTCTCCGATATGGCGTTGACATGCTTTTTGAAATCGTCTTTGAATTTTCTTCTGAATGAGAGTCGTTCAATCTCTGTTTCGGTTTTAATCATCTGATTAAAATTTTCCAAAGGAAATTTCGAATCAATCGGAATTTTCCCGGCATCCAGATGAATAATAGCATCAACGATGCTACCGTTTCGGAACGCGTATTGAATATCGTAATACTTCCTGGGTAGCGCCTTTGACAACATATCCTTCAGACCTTGCTCTCCCAAATTGCCCCGAAGTTTAGGCGATTTTAGAAAATCTTGGACATTCTTTAAATTCGTCCCTATCTCTTTCATCTGTCCCAATTCGGAATTGACCGCCATAATCACCCGTGCGGCGTTATCCAATCTTTCGTTGACGGCGTTGGTAGTTTTTGAGATTGAATCGGCCAGATTTTGTTGTAGGGACTGGATGTTTTGGTTTAAAAACGATAGTCCCTGATCTCCCCTTCTAATTTCCTCCATGTCGCGGAATTTTTTTGAAATATATAATATTAAAACTGTTGCCAAGAGCGCAACTGCGGCAAATATCATAAATACTAAAGTAGTTGTGTCCATTTCCCTCCTGTAATTCCGATATATACAAAATTATACCGAACAAAACTAGAACATGTCAATAAAATGAATATGTATCATAGCACAGATAGGTATAAATGTAAATTATCTCGCAACTGAATCCGGGCATATCGTATTAAATGGACAGTATCGGCAGGAAAAAAAATCCGGCTTGGCTGTAAGCACATTTTTCTTAATTCCGGTTACCACTTCTCGTATCATCTCTCTGGTTTTCTCAATTTCATCAATTCTGAATACCGCCTCGCCTCTTACGCCGGACTCAATAAAATAGAGAGTGGTTTTAGGAATGACATTGAATTTTGTAAGGTATGAGAGAGCATAAATCTTCATTTGGGTCGATTCCTTGATTCTGCGGTCGGCGTCCTCCTCTGTTTTGACATCAGAAGTCTTAAAGTCGCGAATCTCGATTTCTTTACCATGTTTGTAGATGGCATCATATCGGCCGATGATTGTGGTGCCGTCGACGATAAAATCGAAAGATGTTTCCTGCGCCAAAGGAGTCATACCCTCTTTTTTATCGTCATTGTAAAAAAGTTTTATGGCATCAAGACCGGCCTCAAAACGCTTTTTCTCATGTTCGACGCTAATAAAACCAACATTTCGAAAGGCCTCTTTGTAATCATCCATGATTAAAGATAGGTTAGTTTCCTCTTTTCTCATTTTTCTTGCCAGATGATGATTGATTGCCGAGTGGATAGCAATCCCGAACATCAAGGCCTGGTTTTCCAAAAGCGGTATCCGTATGATATGACTGTAGTAAAACTTTTTCGGACAGGTATAGTAATCGTCTATCTGGAGCCGGGAAAGCTTGATATTGTCCAAGGTGAACCGTCTTGGCATTAGCGCCAGTTCCGGCCCTTTATTAAATTTCTCAATCTTTTCCATAAAAGACGCCTTATTCCGGTTTTTGATAATATTCGGGTCATCCAAAATCTCCAAAACAAATTGGGAGATTTTCTTTTTCCGTTTGCCGCCGTAATCATCAGCAAAGGTCAAGTATAACAATTCCTTTGCTCGGGTGGCAGCGACATAAAAAAGACGTCTTTCCTCCTCCAGATGAAAATCGCCGATCGGCAATTTTTCCTTGATTAATTCTCCCGGTATCGGCAGGGATTCTTTTTTCTTTCTGGCCGGAAAACGCTCCGAAGTTAAATTAACAATGAAAACCACTTTCCACTCCAACCCTTTTGCCGAATGAACCGTTAAAATATTAACGGCATCGATATCCGGATCTATTTCAGAAACCGATATCTCGTCTCCCGCTTCCAGCAGCATCTCTAAATTTTCCAAAAAAGAAATGACATTTTTTTGGTTTGAAATATTATTAAACTCTGAAATTCGTTCAAAAAACTTGGCGATATTTTTTAGTTTGATTTCGTCCTCATATTCATTGCTTCGGCTTAATTTCTTTAGGTAATCTTTCGAGACTAGGTATTGATAAAGAAGCTCGCCGGCATTCAAATCCCTCATTTTGCTCTGGAAACTACAGACATCGCTTGACAACCCGATTATGGTTTCATCAGGCCGTGCGGTGCTTTTTGCATCTGACCTGATTAGTGAAATAACAGGCCGGTTATTTTTTTTTGAACGAATATAGTATTCAGAGAGTAAGGAAGGAGCGATATTGTAGAGTTCCGAAGTGGCTAGAGAATATAAACTTAAATTATCACCGAGATTGATTAGTATTCGAAAAAACGAGATTAACATTTTAATCTCTTGTCGGTCATATAAATTGCTGGCGCCGGAGAATATGTATGGAATCGACATTATGTTTAGGGCTTGGATAAATGGTTCGGCTTGACTGTTCGCTCGGACTAAAATGGCAAAATCAGAAAAACCATAACCGGATTTTTTTCTCAAGCTCAAGATAGTTTCAGCCACACCGTCCGTTTCAAGTGAAAGGGTTTCTTCGTATTTTAGTTCCGGCATTTTTCCATGTTTGTTCGAAATCAGCCGTTTATTTATTTTATTTTGAACCTCCAGCCGATCGGGATTGTTGTGTTGAATCAATTTATATGATGAATCCAGTATTTCCTGGCTGGAACGATAATTTTCAATCAACACAATTTCTTTTGATTTCGGATATGATTTTTTGAAATCCATGATATTTGAGATCGAAGCGCCGCGGAAACGGTAGATTGATTGATCATCGTCGCCGACCACGGTAATGTTGCCGTTTTTTCCAGCCAAAAATTTCACTATTTCATTTTGAGCATAATTTGTATCCTGAAATTCATCGACCAAGATATATTTAAATTTATTCCGGCACTCTTGCAATATCTTCGGATTATCTTTTAGCAATCGATAGGTTAAAAATATCAGATCGCCAAAATCAAGATTTCCAGCTTGAATCATTAAGTTAGAGTATCTGGCGTAAGCATCAGCTAACTCTAAAATCTTTTCGCTCTCATTGATTTCCACTTTTATTTTACTTTTTGACAACTTCTTTTTGGCATAATCATAATATTCGTCCGGCGTTATCAACTCGTCCTTCAACCGTGAAAAATGGTTTAAAAGAGCTGAAATATGGCCGGTCGGATTTGAAAGCGGAAGATAATATTTCAAATTAAAAGCAAAAAGATTTTCTCGGATGAAAATTGCTTGCTCGGCTTGGGTCAGGATTTTAAAATTCAGAGGCAATCCCAAATCTAGCGAATAATCGCGGAGCAGACGGTCGCCAAAAGCGTGAAAAGTTGAGATCCAAATATCAACGAAGCCATACGGCACAAGCTGGTCTACCCTTTCTTCCATCTCGCTGGCCGCTTTTTCGGTGAATGTCAGAGCCAGTATTTCGGATGGCAGAGCCAGGTGTTGATCGATCAAGTGAGCGATTCGTCTGGTTATAACGGTCGTCTTGCCCGTACCGGCGCCGGCAATAATTAAAAGAGGACCCGATTTGTATTCGACCGCTTCTCTTTGTTTCTTGTTAAGGTCTTCGAGTATATTTTTGTCGTTATTTTCAAAGTCGATTTTAAGCTGCATGGAGCCCATTATAACATAACCAATACAAAAACGAGCACAAAAAAGCTCTTTGGAGGTCCCCCATTCTTGCGAATGAGGGATGCTTCAAAGAGCTTTGACGGCTTAGACACCGAGGTATCTAATTAGTCAACGCACATATACTAGCATATTTGGGGAAAATAGTCAATCCTCTACTTTTTCAGCTTCTCTGCCTCCGTCTGAAACTTTTTAGCAGATCCGAAACCTTTGTAAACAGATAAAAATCTAAGATAGGCGACTTCGTCGACGCTTTTTAATTTATCCAAAACCATATTACCTATTTGGCGGGATGGAATCTTTTTTATATTTGAGACCAAAAGCATGCCCTCAATTTCATCAACGAAGTTCTCAATCTGTTCTTTAGAAAACGGTCTTTTTTCAAAGGCGCGATGCATGCCGCGGGAAAGTTTTTCTTTTTCGTAATCTTGAATCGAGCCGTCTCTTTTAATCACATGAAGTTTGACCGGCTCTATTTTTTCATATGTGGTAAAACGATAATGACATTTGATGCACTCTCTTCTGCGTCTGACAAAACTATCCTCGTCTCGCGAGTCAATGACCTTGGTATCGGATTTTTTACAGGCAGGACAAAACATATGAGTTAATATGATATAAGTTACAAGTTATAAGTATAATAGCACAAAAAAAGAGAGGAATCTGCTATTATTCCACTCTTGCGCCTTTTATCTTCTTTCTTATATCCTCTATCTTGTAATTATTTCAATTTGCGTCGTATGAAAGCCGGAACCTCGAGCTCTTCCTCGTCGTCGTTTTCTTCCGGTTCAGCCGGTTTTTGCGGCTCCGGAGTGGCCGAAGATCCGAACAAAGGTCGTTCGGTTCTTCTGATTATCTGCGAGCTTGGAATATCAGAGATTGGCGTTTCGCTTTGAGCTAGATTTTTCTTTGGATATTTAACCTGTTCCGATTCAAAACCGGTGGCTATGACAGTAATTTTTACTTCGCCTTGCATTGCTTCATCAATAATGGCGCCGAATATGATATTGGCGTCGGTATCGGCCGCTTCGGTGATTGCTTTGGCCGCTTCATCAATCTCATACATACCGAGATCGGGACCGCCGGTGATATTAAATAATATACCCTTGGCGCCGTCGATTGAAAGCTCAAGAAGCGGCGAATCGATTGCGGCTCGCGCTGCTTCAATCGCTCGATTGTCGCCGGTTCCGTGGCCGATTCCCATCAAAGCCGAACCGGCATCGGACATAATCGCCTTAACATCAGCAAAGTCAACATTGATAATGCCGTGATAGATAATTAAGTCGGCAATACCTTGAACGCCCTGTCGTAAAACGTCATCAACAACGCCGAACGCGTCAAAAAGCGATGTTTTCTTATCGATGACCTGCAATAAACGGTCATTTGGAATAGTGATTAAGGTGTCAACCTTGTCTTTCATCTCCGCAATTCCAAGATCGGCGATTTTTCGGCGTCTCATACCTTCAAATGAAAAAGGTTTAGTAACGACACCGACAGTCAAGGCGCCCAACTCTTTGGCTATTTCAGCCACAAAAGGAGCAGCACCGGTTCCGGTTCCACCGCCCATACCACAAGTAACAAAGACCATATCTGCGCCTTTGAGTGTTTCGTAGACCTCTTCTTTATTCTCTTCAATTGCTTTTCTGCCAACCTCCGGATCGGCGCCGGCGCCTAACCCGCGAGTTGTTTCTTTGCCGATTTGAATTTTTTGGGGGGCTTCGTTAAAGGCGAGAGCTTGAGCGTCGGTGTTGACGGCTATGAATTCAACTCCTCGAAGTTTGGATGTTATCATTCTAGTCACGGCCGAACAGCCGGAACCGCCGACTCCAACAACACGAATGACTGCAAAATTTTCTAGCTCAGAAGATCTTTTTTCTGCCATCTCTTTCCTTAATTATTAATCGACATTAAAAGGATTATAGTGGGATAAAATATTTATGGCAAGAAGTGTCTAAAGAAGTTCCTGGTTTTGTCAATAAATCCACCCATTCCAGGTATATCAAAATCGAAGGAACTCCCTCCCTCGTTCTTATTTTTACCCCATAACATCAACCCTATGGCCGTAGCATATACTGGATCATCAAGCTTGTCAATAAGGCCGGAAATTTCTAATATCGGTCGACCAACTTGAGCTGGCAGATGCATGGTAGATTTGGTCAACTCAACCACGCCTTCGATTTTTGCCCCGCCTCCGGTCAGAACTACACCCGCCGGAAGAGCGCCGTCACGGTCTATTCGCGTCAATCTCTCCTTTACGATCATTAGTATTTCATTCAATCTCGCTTCGATAATCTCCGAAATATATTTGACATTAGCCGTACCCTCTTCGTTTTTATCGAGCTTTCTAAGGTCGATTTCTTCCTTCTCATCGATTTTATCAGGAATAGCGTAGCCGTATTTTAGCTTAATTAGGTCGGCAAGATCGATATTGGTTCGTAGTCCAATGGCGATATCGTTTGTGATATGGATTGAACCGATCGGAATGACTTCGGAAATAATCATATCTCCTTCCTCGAATACCGAGTATGAAGTTGATCCGGCGCCGATATCGATCAGGACTACGCCGATATCCTGTTGTCGCTTCGAGAGGAGAAGCCCGGCTGTTGAAATTGGAGAATAAACCAGTCCGGAGATACTGACTCCGGCTTGGGTAACGGCCCTAGTTAAGCTTTTTAAAGCATTGGTTGACGTTGAAATAACACTGGCAATGACCTCGAGGCGGATGCCGGTCATACCGACCGGATCCTTGATTTCTTCATGACCATCGATTATGAAGTATCTGGGAATGACATGAAGAATTTCCCGATTTGGTTGGCTCGGTGTCGTTTTAGTGGACTCGATTACTTTTTCGACATCAACCTCGCCTATTTCACCATCTGCCTTGGAAACAGCGATTACTCCTTTGGTATCCTCTGATTGGATATGGGCCCCCGATATTCCGACAAAGGCGTTTGCAACTTTCATACCGGACATTTTTTCAGCTTCAACCAACGAGGCGGAGATTGCAGAAACGGTCTCCTCCACATCAACAATAACGCCCCTCCTGATGCCTTGATTTAAGCTCGAACCGAGTCCAATTATATCGGTGATGCCGTTTTCGAATTTACCGATACAGGTGATGACTTTCGTGGTGCCGATATCAATTCCGACCGACAAATTATTTCGCATTAAAACCCTCCAAACATATCATCAAAAACAAAATATGGCAGATTTTGCTTTATTTCAAACTCTCATTTACTCTATTTTATTACAGACAGGTATCTTTAAGCAAGTGTTTAGACAAATATTTGTTTTATGTAGGGCAGAAAAACCAGTAACGCTACAACTACTGCAATAACGGCGCTGATTAGAACGGCGCCGGCCATAGCGTCCTTAACCCTGGCGATAATATGGTGGTCTTCGGGGTGGCAGACATCGCAGACCTTTTCGATTGCCGTGTTGATAATTTCAATTGCGAAAACTAAAACGACGGCGATGAATAGAACGGCGGCCTCTATTCGGGTAACCCCTAAAACATAAGCGAAGATGCCGACCAAAACCGTGGCAACCGCGTGAATTCTGGCATTTTTCTCTGAAATTAACAGAAAAATAACCCCCCTAAACGCATAATGAAAGCTTTTAAACATTTTTCGGATTGTAAACTTATTATAATTCATATTTATAGTCCGCAATTAATTAATTTAGCCGTCCTATCCCATTCTTGCTGATTCTGTTCATGATCGTAACCTAACAGATGCAATAGACCGTGTTTGATAACATCATCCAAATTTTCATCTTTTTCGTTAACGATTTTCAAAGAGATGATTATGCTTCCCAGCACATTATCAGGCGTCGAGATATCGTTCTCCGGAAAAGAAAGAACATCGGTAGGGGCGTCGATTCGGCGATATTTTTTATTTAGAGCCGCTATATCTTTCTCTGTGACGAAACCGATTTCGACTATCCGGTCGGAATCTTTCGATAATTTTTCCACCGATTCGGACAAAAGTTGTCCAATATGCTTTTTGTTCATTCCCCAATCATCGGGAAAATCAGCTAAAAATTCTAGTTTCATACTAATTACCGGCTAAATATTCATTTACCAAGCGGGCGACCAATCCACCGTCGGCCCTACCCTTTACTTTACTCATCACTTCACCAATTGCCCGGCCGGTCTGTTCCTTTGTATAGCTTTTGACCGAAAGCGTTTCAGATACAATCGTTCGGATTTCATCTTCGCCCATCTGTTCCGGAAGATATTTTGACAAGATTACGATTTCATCTTTCTCTTTCCCTGCCAAATCCTGCCGCCCGCCCTTTTCATACTCGATTGAAGCCTCACGACGCTGTTTGATCTCTTTAGTAATTACTGTTATGGCGTCTTGGTTGGTAAGTTCGGTTTTCTTTTCTATCGAGAGATTTTTTAATGCTGTTTTGAGTAAACGTAAAACAGAGACCGTAAGCTCATCTTTATTTTTATAGGCCTCAATGTAGTCAGAATCTATTTGTAAGATTAAAGACATGGCGCTCCTAATATCCCCTTTTAGATTGTCTGATGGCGGATTTACGAATTGCCGACTTTCTGCGCTGAAGCCGGTTGGGTTCCTGTTCGTGGTAACGTTTAGTTTTTGCCACAGTTAAAACGCCGCTTTGCTGAACCTCGCGGTTAAAACGACGAAGCATGACATCAAATTTTTCCTCGCCCTTCTTCTTCACTTCTATCAATTAGAATCACCACCTTCCAGATACGCTTATTTGAACAAATACAACTATACCTAAAGATATCATATATGGCAATAGTCGTGCCTATTTGAAAGCTGTAATTCACGCCAGAATTTGATATCACGCCTACGCAGGCCATTTAACTGATTTGTACATGATAATATTACGTCTCACAATGAATAAATACTATTAAAAGCTATTGACAGACGAGGATAAGTGTGCTAGTATACTCGTGTCGACCAGAAGTCGATTTTTTAATTAATAAGGATATTTGGATCAAGAGATTCTCCGAAAATTCTAGCTCGAAGTCCAAATCAATAAATGACTTTAGGTAATTGGAAGGTCAGGAGTTGGGAAATAGATTTTACTAAAATTGGTAAGGTCTTAAAAAATGTATCTTTATCAGTCATACTTTTCGCCATGTTGCCCACCTCGTTTGCCCCGATTTCCGGTGTGACTGAGGCCAACACTCAAAAAGGTACATTGCTCAATGTTAAGTTTGATAGGGCCAATCCGTTAAGTGTTGATACCAAAATTTCAACAATAACGCCGGGTGAATCAAAAATAGAAAAAAATGTTCGTTTAGCCGCTGAAGCCGAAGCCGCCGCCAGAAACACCGTTTCTCGAGGCACGAGAATTCATGTCGACCCGTCTAACTTTGATGAGATGTATCAAAGGGCCGGTGCGGCTTACGGTGTCTCCCCCGCTCTTCTGAAGGCCGTCCACATTGTTGAAACCGGAGCTTCCGGTTCGACAAGCAGGGCCAACCCTTCAGGCGCGACTGGTCCTATGCAGTTCTTGCCTAGTACCTTTAGAGCTTACGGTGTTGATGGTAATGGCGACGGTGTGAAAGACATTTGCAATGTCGAAGACGCTGTTTTCTCCGCCGCCCGATACTTGAAGGCCTGTGGATATCCGAATGTCAAGTTAGCTTTGTATGGTTATAACCCATCTTCGCGTTATGTGAATAAGGTTGCCAACCTGGCCTACTCATTCGGTATGTAATATGGAAAAAAAGAAAAACCGCCCAGCGATCACATCAAGGGCGGTTTTTTCGTCGCATCAAAAAGCACCGTGTAAGGGGGGTGAACACGGTGCTTTTTGTCTAACACACCCTAATACGCAACATTTAAGAAAAAGTTTTGCCGTTTTGACCTATCGTATTTTAATCAATAAAGACCAGAGGCATCAATTTTTGATGATTCTGGTCTTCCGCCGACACCGGATTTTAATGTCGGCGGGGATCCTCCATTCCTATCTTACAGATAAACTTTCGCCCGTTCGTGTGGACATGATAGACCACATAACGAATCTCTTGGCACTCCAGAAATATAATTATTTCATGAAGGCCAAGACGATTGAGCAGTCCGTCCGGAATACTGTACGGCCCCTCAATAACAGGAGCTTCATCCATATCCCAATCCCAAAGTGTTTTGACCTTGGCAGTCATTCTGGAGTTGTAGGCTGATATACCAGCATGACTTCCATCATTATAAACTCTGGCTAGAACCATGGATGTGTCGCCGGCTTGGCTTATGATCCAGACCTCTTTCGGCGCTCTGAATGCTGGTTCGTTGCCTCTTCCCTTTGGCCGTCCCCGGGGACGGCCGGTTCTTGATGTCGCCAAAGCGATCACCTGTCTTTCTATCGCACCGATGAGAATATTTGATAAATGGCTATTTTGTTTCGGATTGCGAAAACGACTTATTACATCGATGTAAAGCCCTGGTTATCAGCTGTGTCCCAGGTAGCGAATTTAGCGTTAGTCCCCTCTTTTTCTTCGATTTCCATCAGCCGGTTATATTTTGCGGTACGCTCGGAGCGGCAAGGGGCACCTGATTTGATTACACCGCAACCGGTGGCGACAGCAAGGTCGGAGATGAAATCATCTTCAGTTTCACCTGAGCGGTGTGAAACGATGACTTTAAAACCGGATTGTTCAGCCAGTTTAATAGTTTCCAAAGTTTCCGATAAAGTTCCGATTTGATTTGGCTTGATCAGAATACCGGTTGTCGAATGTTGGGCGACACCTTTTGCCAAGAGTGTCTTATTTGTGGCATAAAGATCGTCGCCGATCAATTCAACCTTATGACCAATCCTTTGAGTTAGTTCCTGCCAGCCGGTCCAGTCGGTTTCGTCCATCGCGTCTTCAATAGAAATAATCGGATATTTTTCTGTCCAGCTCTCATAAAACTCTACCATTTTTTGGGTCGTCAAAGTTCTGTTTTCTCGATGGAGAGTGTAAAGGTCCTCCTGATAGAAACGGCTGGCGGCCGGATCAAGCGCGATAAAAACATTCTCGCCGGGATGGTAGTTGGCCTTTTTAATTGCCATCACTAAAAGTTCCATTGCTTGTTCGTTTGAGAATAAAGCCGGGGCGTAACCGCCCTCATCTCCGACTAAGGGTTGATAGCTTCTTTCTTCAAGAATTTTTCCCAGCGCGTGAAAAATCTCGGAGCCGACCCGGATTGCTTCCCGAAAGGTTGTAAACTTAACAGGAACAATCATAAACTCCTGAAAATCAGTCGATCCGACAGCGTGTTTTCCGCCGTTTAGAATATTTAAAAATGGAATTGGTATAGTCCATGAGGTTGTCGGTTTTCCCATCAGCCGGGCTAAATATTTATAAAATGGCATTTTGGCGCTTTTTGATGCCGCTTTAGCCACTACAAGAGATACCGAGAGAATTGCATTTGCTCCCAGCTTGGATTTGTTTGGAGTTCCATCTAACGACAGCATTTTCTGATCAATCGCTAGGATGTTATCCACATCCATTCCCGCTACCGCTTGTTTGATCGGACCGTTCACATTGGCAACTGCTTTCAATACTCCCCTACCGCCGTAACGATTCGGATCGCCGTCGCGAAGTTCTAGAGCTTCGTTTTCTCCAGTCGATGCGCCGGAAGGCACAAAACTTAAGGAATGAGTATCGTCTTCCAAAACAATTTCACAGGAAACGGTTGGATTTCCGCGCGAATCGAGTATTTCTCGCGCCATTAAGTTTTGAATTTTTGACATATTATCTCCTCATAATACCTACTTACTCGATTGTTACGGTTGACTCGGGAGGAACCACCGCTATCCAAAACTGTCCGCGATTGAATTTGATTTCGCTGCCGGCAGAATCGTAAAATATCTCGCGATCGGTTTTAGAGTTTTTCTTCCAGGTGGCTTCGATCATGGTTCCGTTGTAAATAATCTTAGCGGCACCGCTTCCGATCGTGGTCATTTCATAACCGGCTTCATTAATTCGAGTGATAGTCGCTTTTCTCTTTACGGTCATTACAATTATGTTTGTCGGATTAATTTGTGTTTTGGTAATTTGATCGACATGGGCTTTGTCGGCCAATGAGCGTTTGTAGGAATTCTTTGTTCTATCATAATCAAATACTGCCTTGTATTGATTGGTTGAAAAATTGATCGTTATCTTTTGAGATTGGGGCAAGGCAGTCTTTTGGCTGTCATCTATATCTTCGTTGAATTTGTAAACCGTATAATTGTTGGCGGTGGAAAATTTCTTGTCGGAAGCGGTTTTGCGGAGCTTAACGGTCGATGTGAACATTGTATGCTCACTAGCTAAATTCTTTGTTCTTTCTCTCCAGTATGGACTTGGATTACTAAATTGATCCAGATCCAATACTTTTTCTTTTTGAATTTGATCAAGTGCATCAATGTTGCCACCGACATGAGCTAAATAAGCATCATAACCGCGAGCCCAATCGACGAAGTAAGTTCTAGCAGATCGGATAGGACCGACTTTTTCTGCTTCAAAAGTACCAAAAATAGCCATGAATCGGGTGATGCCGCCTTCGGCGATCGCTTCATAGATTATACTGGCTTTATCTAAGCCGGCTTGAGGACGGGCATCGGGATGGTTTTCAACTACGACAGCAAGAGGATGTCTTGCCGAGGATTCCTTGGTAGTCATAATTCCATCGAGGGGAGCTTGATAGATTAAATCATTCGTCTCTTCTGTCGTATTTGTATTTTCTGTCGGTGTGATATTATCCTTTGTTAAAAATCTTATTCCCAGATAGAATAAACTGATAATAATTAAACCGAGTACGATTAAAAAAACAAGCCGCTTTTTGGGGTTTGCAAAAAAATCCTTAATTCGTTCTTTAAGTTTTTTTCTAGGACCTTTATTATTGACTGTCACATTTTCATTATTTGATTCAGTAGCGGTCGTTGTCTCTTCTTCAGGCATTTCTCCTCCTATATTCGTATTAAATTAATGCCAATCGGCAATAATTCCTTTTTTACCTTCTAATTTTTGAATATAATCAAACGCGGAGAGCGCCGCCTTGGCGCCTTCTCCGGCTGATATAACGACTTGCTTATACGGGGTTTGGGTGAGATCGCCGGCGGCAAATATCCCGGGAACAGAAGTTTGTTGGCGGTTATCGACTATTATCTGATTGGTTTGATCGATATTGACCAAACCCTCTGCTAATTTTCGGTCTACGACATATCCGACTTCGACCATTACTCCGCCGACCGGAATTTCTTTTCCATCTTTAAGTATAACAGAAGTTACGGTATTGTCTCCCTTAATTTCTAAAACTTCAGTGTTAAATATTATCTCAATGTTCGGATTTGATTTCAATCGGTCGATAAGATGTTGTTCGCCGCGAAACTCGGCAGTGCGGTGGATTATGTAAACACGCGAGGCGTATTTTGAGAGCAGTAAGGCCGCATCCAGAGCGGAGCTGCCGCCTCCGATGACAGCCACATCCCTTCCTTTGTAAAACGGAGCGTCGCATGTGGCGCAATAAGATATTCCATGTCCTTTCAGCTTCTCCTCGCCAGGCACGGCAAGCTCTCTTGGTTTTTTACCGAACGCAAGTATTATCGATTTTGTATCGTATGACGCGGAAGCGGTTGAAACAATAAATGTTCCGTTTTTGGGTTCAATTTTTTTAACTTCGGCATTTTCAATTTTAGCGCCGAATTTAGTCGCTTGCTCCCGAAATTTAGAGATTAAATCCAATCCAGAGATATTATCGAAACCGGGATAATTTTCAATATCATAGGTTTTTATAACCTGACCGCCAATATCGGCGCTGATTATTAAAGTTGAGAGCGATCTTCTGGATGTGTAGATGGCGGCGGTCAAACCAGCCGGTCCGGCGCCGATTATGATTACATCTAGCATAAAATTCTACCTGATTAAGTTCAAACCGATCTCATCGTTCTTTGTTCTGTTGATCGTATGCAATTTTTCAAGAAATATCGCACAAGTTGCGGAAACAATCTCGTCTCCTTTATTGGGGCGCAATATGTATTTTTCTTTTGAGCAATTCATTAAAAACTAAAAAACACTTTGAATTCGTGTCAATAAGAATTTTATCACAATAACAATGATATTGCCAATATGCATTGCTGCCGGCCAAGTTGCCGGCAAAAGCAAGATAAGCGTTGCGATAATAATCCAATGACCGCTTTTAAAAGTATGCCAGATTTGGATGACAAGAAATATAAGAAATAGTAGAGAGATAAGCGCTTGAGTCATCGGTGGTAGCGGCGATATGATTTTATCATAAAAAGAGAACACGACATCAAGATATGTCATATTATTTCTTCCCGACTACAACGACTGCCGTATACTTGCCGGCAATCGCGTCTGACTGCTCGATAGTTACTGATCGGGCAGAAAGAGAGGTTTTTACCAATTCCGCAAAAGCCTGCTTGTCCGTTTGATAATACACGATTGTTGTCTGATAAGAAAACTTCCTGGCGTTCGTGACCGACAAAACCGTGAACCCGTCGGCAGTTAAAGTTGCTTTCACCTTTGCGGCCTCTCCTGCGACACCGTTACCGTTCAATACTTGCAGAGTGCCGTCCGCCTTTGTTGCGGTAGCGGTCGTTGCGGCGGCTGGAGCGGCAGTTTGAGTCGAGGCAGGAGTTGTGGCCTGTGAAGTCGCAGCAGTCGAGGTTTTTGCTGTTTCTTCTTGAGTGATTGTTTCCCCCTCGTATGAATTTTTAGTTGATGAATTGCTGGTTGAATCAGTTGATTTGGTATCGTTTGATCTTAAGGGGTTGTAAGGACTTTTATAAATGGCCAATAATATTAACCCGGAAATTACCAATAACCAGACAAAAGTTTTAATACAGGAATGCTTCTTTTTGGGTTTTGGATTTGGCATATCATCAAAAAAACCGCTCTTGGAAGTTTTTTCGTTGGATCCGGTATTCTCAGGAACAAAAAAATCAGGAGAATCGGCCTCGTCTTTTTTGTCTTTCTTTTCATTCCCGACTTCCTCTTTGGGCTTTTCTGGTTCGGGTTTAGAAAAAGAGATCGGTTTTTCAGGATCATCTGAAAAACCAACACCCTTGTGTTTCTTTCGATGCGGCCTTATGTCGTCTGAAATTCCCATTTCCCCTCAATTTATTTACTTGATTATAACACTTATTACCGCCATTTTCTAATCCGTTCGAAATCTTTAGGTTTTTTAAAGTCAACAATATGCTCCCGCCAGTCATCCCCGATTATGAAATGATTGTTGATGTCGCCTGCCCCCAAAAGTGAAAGATATCCGATATCTTCAATCTTAATATTCATCAGGTTGCAAGCCAGCCAATCGGCGGCCAAGGGATCTGAAGAAACTATCGAGTAATGAGCCGGCACCATGTCGCCATGTACCGGTCCCTCGCCTTCCATACATTCGAAACCGTCTAACACGGAAAGCTTTAGCTTGATATGTTCGAAAAGAGTGGCAATGTTTTCATTTAAAGCGGGAGTGCCCTGATGGATTAAGGATTTATTGTCTTTTAATTTCGAAAAATTCATCCCTAATTTAGCGGATAGTCCGAAATAAGGTTTGATCAGCCCGCCGACAGCCACATTTTTAATTGCGCCGGTATAAATCACTTCATTATGTGTTTTGGGCAAAGCGATTGAAATTAAGTAATCGGAGTTTAATAATGTTTTGGAAAATTGCGCCCGGATCTTATTGTTTTTTTTATCCAAGATTTCAATCGTTTCGAATTCATCGGTGTTAAGATCAACCAAAGCCAAATCGTATTTTTCCTGTAATGAAAAATACCCGTAGTTTTCAAATGCGGTTATAGTGTTGCCTTCGCCGGTTCCTTCGGCAAGGATAATTTGTGATTTTACATAAGGAGAGATGAAATTCAACAAAGCGTCGAGGGCGTCAACGTGGGTTGATGAAAGCTGGATATCTTCATGGACGCAATTCGGTTTGACGACGACGCTTTTTGCGCCGCGAAGACCGGAAATGATTTCACCTTTAATCAAAGAGAGAGCCCTCTCGATGTTGTATTTGCGGTCGTTGGAAGAAATAAAAGCAATTTTACTCATCGCCAGTATATTATATCAAAAGAGGAGCATCGATTCATATTACCTGCTCTAAATCATAATATTCAATATAGGATGAGATGATTGTGTTATTGATATCATTATTCACAAACCCTCCAGTTTGTTATTGATTAAGGGTTTGTTTTTGTTTTAGCGGCCGAATTTCCGTATCATACCGCGGACTTTGCCTTGGATTGTGACTCGGTTTCTGGCGAAGCGCATCGCCGACATTGACTTATTGGCCGGTTGAAGCCGGATGCCGCCCTTCTCCTCATAGAATCTTTTTAAGGTGGCATTTTGATTATCAACTAGGGCAACGACGATGTCGCCATTTTTGGCGGAAGAAGTTTGCTCAATAATGATGTAATCGCCGTCAAGTATGCCATCATCGATCATCGATTCGCCGCGGACTCGAAGGGCAAAGGTTTTTTTACCCATCATATCACGCGGGATATCGATCGTCTCCGATGTTCTTATCGCTTCGATTGGCCGACCGGCGTCGATTACGCCCTCAAGCGGAATAGTAAATATACCCGCGCCATCGTCAAAACTAGGCGTTAATTGAATTGCCCGCGCCTCCATCGCCTCTTTAGTCAGATAACCCTTTTCCTGTAAGATATTGATATACTCGGCAATCGTGCCGGTTGAAGAAAACTCAAAGTAATGGGCTATTTCGCGGTAGCTGGGGGCGTAGCCGTTCTCATCGATAAAACCGCGTATGTAGTCCAATATCTCTTTTTGTCGCTTTGTCAGTGGATCCATTTGGCTCCCTGTGTTCGTAATGTGTTCGGTATATCTATTATCGAACAAAAACCAAACATCTGTCAATATCTATGTAGCCGTGTGGTTGTGGATAACTTGAAAATATGGTAGAATTGGAAAAGGCAAGATGTGAAAATTTAATGTAGACAAAAAAAATAAATATCGGAAGACGATTCGGGAAACTCGATCTTCCGATATTAGACAATTCACATCTTGCAAAGTAATTATCCGGGACCGGCGATTCAGCCGGTCCCATTTCTTTTTAATAGGCCAACACATTCAATGTGGTGGGTTTGCGGGAACATATCGATCGGCTGGACTTTTTTGAGTCCTATCCCCCTTTTTTCAAATAATACGATATCACGGGCGAATGTAGCTGGATTGCAGGAGACGTAGATTAGACGGTCAAAATCAATTTTTGATATTGATTCTATGGTTTCCGGCCTTAATCCCGCCCGCGGCGGATCAATGACAATCACAGAATTGTTAAACCCGCCTACCGGCGAGGCAGGTTGTTTGATTGTTAAATTGTTGTTCAGATATTTTTCGGAATCCTCCCTTATGAATTCAACATTATGGATATGATTAATCATAGCATTGTCTTTCGCGTCGCGGACAGCTTCCGGAATAATTTCAACGCCGGTAACATTTTTTGCCATCGGCGATAAATAGATTGCGATCGAACCGGTGCCGCAGTAGAGGTCTAAGACCACATCTTTTGGAGTGACGGCAGCGTATTCCTTGATTTTATTATAAAGCGTTTTGACACCGAGCGAATTTGTCTGGAAAAAAGATTCCGGCGAAATTTGAAACAGAAGCGAACCTATTTTTTCGTAAATAACCGGCGAACCGAATAAAAGATATCGCTTCATATTCGTAAGCGATTTGGCCGGCGCGACAGTATGATAAATTGATTTAACGCCGGTAATTTCCTTTATGCAATTAGCAATACCCTCTTTATCTGGCAGGGTTTCGGTGCTGGTGATAATCTCAACCATAAAATCACCGGTTGCTTTGCCTTCGCGGATTTTTAACTGCCAAAATGATCCCTTATTTTCAACATTTTCATTAATATATTGTTTTAATTTGGGCAAAATCTCATTTGCGGTTACGGATTGTAAGAAACATTTATCTACCTCAACCAATCCTTTTTTATAATCGAAGTTTTGGCGGGCGAAGCCGATATCGCCATCCGGTTTATCGATGAAGAAAAACCGAATCGAATTGCGGTAAAAGAACGGGTGATTAGATCCGGGTATTATTTTCTCTGATTTTGTATCTATCCTTTGTTTTTTGAGAATTTCAGTAAATATCTTGCCTTTAAATCTTAGCTGAACGTCGTAAGGGATATTTTGATGCTCGCAGCCGCCGCATTTATCAAAAAATTGACAACGCGGTTTTATCCGAATCGGTGATGGATTAATAATCTCCTTGATAATGCCGTTGGCATAATTCTTTTTATCTTTAGTAATATACGCCTCGACTTCATCACCGGGTACTGATTTCTTAACCAAAACGACCTTGCCGTCTTTTGAACAGCCCAATCCCCAACCTTCGTAAACTAGTTTTTCAATTTTGATTTTCATTTATTTAGTAACGAATATATAAGAATACCCGTAGCGACGGCGACATTTTCGGCTGAACGGACACTGTCTAAAACAAAATAAACCTCCAAAAGAGGCTTATCTGTTATTTTCAGCTGATTTTTATTAAATCCGTTCACTTATCAATTCTTTTTTTAACCTCGGATGCTAATGAACTTGAGGGAAATGTCTCTTGAGTCGAGGCGGAGAGATCGCGCAAAATCGCTTCGTCCTTCATCGCTTCGCGCTGACCGATGATAACAACATATTTTGCCCCTATCCTTGAAGCGGATCCCAGCTGTTGGCGCAATCCATCGTTTGAAGGAACGAAAAATACATTCAGATCCGCTTTGGTCAATTCGTCGTAAATATTTTTCGAGGCCTCCTTGGCCTTCTCGCCCAACTGTAGGATGCAGACATCAACCCCTCTTTTTAGGGGAAGTTTGATTTTTTGTTCTTTCATTAGAGAAATAATTCTTTCAATGCCAAGGGAATATCCGACCGCCGGCGTGCTTATGCCTCCTAGAAGCTCGACTAAGCCGTTATAGCGACCGCCGCCCCCGATTGAACTTTGCCGGCTTTTGTCATCTTTTGAGCCGATCTCAAAAACAGTATTGGTGTAGTAATCCAAACCTCTGACCAATTTAGGATCAAGGTCGTAGCGGATATTGAAATAATCCAAATACTCCAAGGTGTTTTGAAAATGTGTTTTACATTCACTACAGAGCGAATCTAAAGTGGTGGGAGCGTTTTTGGACAGATTCTGGCACTTTTCCTCTTTGCAATCCAAAAGCCGGAGCGGGTTTTTCTCATACCTTCTGATACAATCTTCACAGAGGTTTTTAATCTTGTCTTTGTAATATTTTTTTAGTTTTGCCTGAAACTTCGGACGGCACTTTTGGCAGCCGATTGAATTAGTATAAACGATAATATCCTTGAGTCCTAGACGGTTTAAAATCTCCCAAGCGGACATTATGGCCAGATAATCTGATTTCGGCGAGGGATCGCCAACGATCTCTACTCCAAGTTGATAAAATTCCCGGTATCTGCCCTTTTGGGGGCGTTCTCGGCGGAACATCGGTCCATAATAATAGAGTCGAACCGGTTGCGGCCATGAACTCATTCCGTTCTGAATATAAGACCGGATAACGCCGGCCGTGCCTTCCGGACGAAGAGCGTAAGCGACGCCTTCATCGCCGCCGGTCTTTTCGAGCATAAACATCTCTTTCGTTACTATATCGCTGTCCAGACCAATTCCTCTCCCGTATATTTCGGCATTTTCAAAATAAGGAACATCGATTCGCTCGATGCCCAATCCTTCTAATATTTTAAATGATTCATCCGCGACTCTCTGCCAGTATTGCTGGTCTGTCGGAAGTATGTCTTTCGTACCTCTTGGCGATTGATATGATTGCTTACTCATAACTACTCCTTTTTTTGACTATAAAAAGCCAAGTTAGCAAGCTAACTGCGCCAATAGTAGCAATAATTAAGTAAAAAATCAAAGAAATTAAAGGATCTTAAACTTTAATCCGTCGTTTTTACTAAATGAGATCTTTATTTTATTTCCGTTGCTTAACTCTTCAGTCAGGATTTTTTCTGCTATGACCGATTCAATTTTATCAGAGATCAATTTTCTTATCGGTCTAGCGCCAAAGTCCGGATTAAATCCCTCCTTTGCGATCCATTTTGTGACCGATTTATCGTACTCGATTGAAATCATTTGTTTAAGGATCCGGTCTTTCAATTCCTTCATTTGTAATTCGACAATCTCTTCGATTGAAGAATTTGAAAGAGGACGGAAAACAATAATCTTATCTACTCTGTTTAAGAATTCAGGTTTAAAAAATTCTTTGAGCTCTTCATGCACCTGATCCTTCATTTTTTCATAGGCGTCGTCGATATTTTTTTCGTTGGCGAATCCAATCAACGATCGTTTATCAAAGATATTTGTTCCCATATTCGATGTCATTACAAGAATCGTATTTTTAAAATCGACTTTTCTGCCTCTGGCATCGGTTAATTCGCCGTCTTCCATAATCTGGAGAAGGATATTAAATACCTCCTGGTGAGCTTTTTCAATCTCATCGAAAAGAATCACGGAGTACGGTTGTCTCCGGACAAGCTCGGTCAGTTTGCCACCCTCTTCATATCCGATATAGCCGGCCGGGGCGCCGATTAATCTCGAAACATTATGGCGCTCCATAAACTCCGACATATCGATTTTTATCAATGCGTTGCGATCGCCGAGTATCTCTTCGGCTAAAACCTTTGCCAATTCCGTTTTACCGACACCGGTCGGACCTAGAAAGATGAATGAACCGTTCGGACGATTCGGATTGGCAATCCCGACTCTGGCGCGTCGGATGGCTCTTGAAATCTCGACCACCGCCTCGTCTTGGCCTATAATATGTTTTTTAATTCTTTTCTCCAAATCCAAGTAACGCTTCTTTTCTTTAATCGTCAGGTCGGTTACCGGTATCCCTGTCCATTTTGAAACAACAACCCCGATTTGCTCTGCCGAGATAATATTTATCTTATCAAGAGAATCATTTTTCTTAATCTCTTTGATCGCGTTTTCAATTTTAATCTCCCTCTCCCGAAGCTTGGTCGCTCTTTCGTATTGTTCCGCCAAAATGCTTTCTTCTTTTTCGCGCAATAATTCTCTAAGTTGTGTTGTAAGTTGAGCTAATCTGGCGGATGCCGGAGAAACCGTATTTGTGGCCGCCGCCGCTTCGTCGATTAAATCAATTGCTTTATCAGGTAGATTTCTGTCATTAATATAGCGCTTCGAAAGGTATACCGCCGCTTCGATCGCTTCCGGAGTATAAGTAACATTGTGGAAGCTTTCATACCGGCTCTTGATACCCTTAAGAATCTCAACGCTTTCGGCTGGAGTGGGTTCTTTGACAATAATCGGCTGGAATCGACGCTCGAAAGCCGGATCTTTCTCAATATATTTTTTATATTCATCAGTGGTTGTGGAACCGATTAAGTGGAGTTCGCCTCGAGCTAGCATCGGTTTCAATAAATTTGCGGCATCGATTGATCCCTCTGTCGAACCGGCGCCGACAACAGTGTGTATTTCATCGATAAATAAAATCATCTTGCCGTTTTTCTTAATTTCGGACAGCAATTTTTTGACGCGGCTTTCAAATTGCCCTCGATACATTGTACCGGCTAGAATAGAGCCCATATCAATAGATAAAATTTCCCGGCCATGCAGTTTATTTGGAACTTGTCCGGTTATGATCTTTTGAGCCAAACCCTCCACAATTGCCGTCTTTCCAATCCCCGGTTCGCCGATCAGGACGGGATTGTTCTTAGTCCTCCGGCATAATATTTGAATTAACCGCTCTGTTTCCCTTTCTCGGCCGATAACCGGGTCAAGTTTTCCGGACTGGGCCAACTTCGTTAAATTTGTGGTGAACGAGGTTAGGATTGAATCGGTTTTGGTTTTGGCATATGTCGATCCGCCCATGGCGGGACCGATCGGGCCGAACCCTTCCTCTCCCATTTCGAACGAGGGCTCAAAATCAGGTCTTGGCTCGGATTCGGGAGGTTTCATATCGGTTAGGGTATCGCGTATTCCTCCAAAAATTGTCTCAATCTGCTTTTTAATCTCATCAGGTTTAACACCCATCCGTTCGATTATCGAATATGAAACAAAATTCTTATTCGATAAAAGAGCCAAAAGCAAATGCTCGGTATCAATTGTAAAGTGACCGTATTTTGATGCCTCAAGCACGGCTGATTTAATCGCTTCTTTTCCGTCGTCGGTAAGGCCGTCCGGAGCGTTTCTGACCATTTTTTTGGAAACCAAAGACGAAATCAGTGCTGCCCTTTCGGTACTGACATCAAATGAGGATAATATTTCGTAGGCGAGAGTTTCTCTAGCTAAAAGCATCGCGACAAGCATATGCTCGGTATCCAGCACCGCGTTTTGTTCGTGGGAAATTCTTTCAGCCGAGACCAGTACCTTCTTTAGATTTTCAGAAAATTTTCTAAATAAATTCATATCCATAAATTCTCCGTCATCAAAACAGATTTATTACCCCGCCGTATTGGTAATACTCTTACTCTTCTGTTTCTGTTTCAATTTTTTCTTCGTCAACCTCGATATCAATGCCCCAGCCAGTCAATTTTGAGGCCAATCGAACATTCTGACCATTGCGGCCGATAGCCAATGATAAACTCTCCTGATCGACAAAAACAGTCGCTTTGTTGTCCTTTGCCGAGATCACGATCCTATTTGTTTTGGCCGGTGACAATGCGTTCGAGATAAATTGTGAAACATCTTCATCCCAAAGGACGATATCAATTTTCTCCTCGCCAATTTCATCCAGAACGGCCTGAACTCTTGTTCCTCTCTGTCCGACACAGGATCCAACCGGATCGATCTTGTCCTCGGTGGCAATAACAGCAATCTTTGTTCTAGAACCGGCTTCTCTTGAGACATTTTTGATGATAACCGAACCGGCGTTAATCTCCGGAACTTCGATTGCGAACAACCCTAAAATCAAGCCCTCGTCGGATCTGGATACGACGATTTGAGGCCCCTTAGTCGTTTCGACAACTTCCTTAACGTATGTTTTTAAGCGCTGTCCGACATAATATCTTTCATCTCTGATCTGCTCGGAAGGATACATAATTCCATTTGCCTTGCCGAGCGAAACGATAATATTCTTACCGTCAACCTGTTGCACAACAGCCGTAACGACCTCGTGTTCTTTCTCTTTAAATTCTTTATAGAGCATGTTCCGCTCCGCTTCGCGGAGACGCTGAATAATTACTTGTTTGGCGGTCTGGGCGGCAATCCGGCCAAAATCGCTTTGTTTCGGAAGCGGAATAGTTACCTCTTCACCAACCTTGGCTTTTTTATTTATTTTTAGGGCCTGATCGAGCGTTAATTGTTGTTCCGGCTCCTCGGCTTCCTCTTCGCTTTCGACAACCTCATAAACCCGGAACATATCGGCGTCGCCGGTTACCGGATCCATTATGGCCTTAATGATCTGCTTCGGACGACCGTAATCTTTTCGATAAGCGGCCGCCAGAGCGGCTTCGACTGTCTCTAACACAATTTCCTTTTCGAGTCCTTTTTCCTCGCAGAGTTCGTCGATTGCGGCGATAAAGGGGCTGATTTTTTGTGCCATTTTTACTCCTTCGGGTAGCAATATTAAAGTTAACCACCCGTAATTAAGATTTAATTTGTAATTTGATTTTGAATAAAAATGGTGACCGGACAGGCCACCAAAAACATAACTACAAAGTTATTATAATGGAAAGATTTTTTTAAGTCAAGTATTTTAAGATATTTCTTTAATATTATTCTTTATAATTTCGGCTGATTCTTTCAATTTCTTTTTTTCATCTTCATCTAAACTGATTTCAATAATACGATCAACGCCGTTTCTATTGATGACCGCCGGCAATGACAGATAAATATCATCTAGACCATATAAATTGTCTACATAAACGGATACCGGAAAAATATGGTTTTCGTCGAACAATATCGCACGGACAATTTTTGTTACTGCCAGAGCGATGGCGTAGCAGGTATAACCTTTTTTTTCAATGACGGTGGCGGCGGAATTTTTGGTATCGAGGTAGGCCTTATCGACCTTTTCTTTTGAATAACCCTCTAAGTTTTCAATCGGTTCGCCCATAACATTGGAATGAGAGATAACCGGCACCTGGCTTTCACCGTGTTCTCCGATTAAAAATGCGCCCATACTTTCAGCCGCGATATTGAATTCTTGGGCCAAAAAATACCTGAAACGGGCCGAATCAAGCGTTGTGCCGGTGCCGAAGACCTGATTGGAAGGATAACCGGATTCCTTGTAAGCAATATATGCAGTAACATCAAGAGGGTTTGTCACCATCAATATTATAGCGCCGGATGTTTGCTTTTTAATCTCGCCCACAATTCCCTTGACAATTTTAGAATTGGTTTTAGCCAGATCACGGCGGGTTTGGTCCGTCTTTTGGGCAATTCCGGCCGTAATCACAATTACATCGGCGTCCTTGCAGTCGTCATAACATCCTGCGTGAATATTAGTTTGGGGAACGAACGAAAGTCCGTGTTCAAGATCCAAAACCTCTCCCTCGCATTTTTTGGTATCCAGATCGATAAGGACAATTTCAGATGCGATACCTTGAATCATCATAGAGAAAGCGGTCGATGATCCTACGGCTCCGGTGCCGATGATTACCACTTTATTTTTCTCATGCTCTTTTTCTTTTTTTGAGAATAATTTAAACATTTCCCCTCTTTCCTATCTATTTTTTAAAATCTCTTCATTAATCATTTTGTCTTCAATCGAGCGCATTGATTTGCGTCCATGCAAAATGGTGTAAACGGTTAATCGTAATCCTTTAGGCAAAAAGAAAAACAAATATTTTAGCAACGAAAGCAATGGCCATTTTCTTCCGACCGCTTTTGTTTGATGTAGTAATATCGCTTTTTTCAAATCAAAAACTGTCTTGCCTTCGAAAACAGTGTACCCCTGTCCGATGCCTTCTAAAATATGCGCGTCGCTTCCGCCGGACTCCGCTTTGTGGACAATTGTCTCGTTTAAAAATCTTGAGGCAAAGTTTTCGTTGCTTGATGTCGGTGTGGCGTTGATCACTTCGACCGCATCGATTCCATTTCGTTCCCGTATTGTCGATACGGCGCCAATCCCATTATACACCTCCATCCGTCCGCCGTTCATGCGAGTATAGTTAAACGGATGCGGTATAACGCTGATTCCACCCTGATCCTTTATATTTTTTAAAGTATCGGAAACTGTCATATGGGGCGAGACCTTTTTCTTCAAGAATAACCCGACGATATGTCCTTCTTTAGAGGTGATCTCTTCGCCGATGATGACTTGAAAACGATAATGGCCGTTTTTTACGATCTCCGCGGCTTTTTTTGCGCCCTCAATTGTATTATGATCGGTAATCGCAATTATTATCAGGTCGGTTTTGTTTTCGGTGTATTCAATAATTTCTTCTATCGTCGGTTTGCCGTCGGAATAATTACTGTGCATATGAAGATCGGCTTTGCTGACATGAGCCATTTTGCGAAGCTTGTTTATACTGTCCTCATATATTGATTGCCGGATAAATTGTTTTTTTGCCATTAAAATAGGGTTATTTGCTCGCTGTTTCCCTTTTTACTTTCTAAAACCATATTCTCAATTTTTGTAATTACTTTTGGGATATTATCGAAGTCCGATTTAAAAGCATTAAGCAAGTTTGTCGAGCGGAGGGCGGCGGCCGGATGGTACATCGGTATCAATACTCTCTTTTTTTGATTGAATAGTATCCAGCGAGGTTTGCCGTGAACCTGAGATATCTTCATTCCGGATCCAAACTTTGCCATCGAAAATCTTCCCAATGTCACGATTATTTTTGGATCGATTATTTCAATCTGCCGGTCGACAAATATCTTAAAGGCCTCGATCTCTTCCGGACTCGGATCGCGGTTCTCCGGCGGACGGTAATAAATGATATTTGATATCCAGATTTCGGGCCGCCGGATTCCAATACCTTCCAAGGTTTCATTTAATAGTTTGCCTGCGCGTCCGACAAAAGGAATACCTTTTTGATCTTCAAAAAACCCCGGCGCTTCGCCCAAAAAAAAGAGTGACGATCCAATATTTCCGTCTCCGAAAACCATCTGAGTCGCGCCTGATTTAAGCGGCAAATCCGCTTCAATCGCTTCTCTTTTTAATTTATCCAACTCTTCTTTTTTATCCATCGCTACAACTATATCGCGCTTGAACTAAAAAATCAAAACCCGTTTTTTGAATTGTTCCATCAATTCAATCGCTTCTTCCGCTGATTTTGCTTTCATTAAAGATATCTTCAAATCTTTTGTGTCGGCGTTTCCCTTTAAGTATGATGCAAAATGTTTATTCATCAAGACAAAATTCTTATCATTTTCAAAGTATTTATCGAAAGTGCCGGCATGTTCGATCATCACATTTAAAATGGCGCCGATATTAAGATTTTCTTTTCTCGCGCGGCTTGAAAAAACCCAGGGATTACCGGAACTGGCCCTGCCTATCATCGCGCCGTCGAGTCTATATTTCCGGGAAATCTCTCGAGCTTTATGATATGAATCAATATCGCCGTTTCCGATTAAAACCGTGTCATAACCGATAAAGTATTTTTGAATCTTTTTATATACTTCAAAATGATTCGGAACCCTCCACATCTCTTGCTTGGTTCTGGCGTGGATTGTTAAGGCGGAAATGCCGCAATCCAAAAGTATCGGGATCCATTGTTCGGATGTATCTTTTTCAAAACCGATTCGAGTTTTGACTGAGATCGGAATATTTTTTAACCCTTCTTTTGTGGCTTTGATAATTCCCCTTGCCTTATCGGGATTTAATATCAATGCCGACCCGGCTCCCATTTTCACCACTGATTTATCGGGACAACCCATATTAATATCGACTCCGTCAAACCCGAGCTTTTCAATCTTTTCAGCCGCAATTTTAAATAGTTTTGGATCCGATCCGAACAATTGAGCGACGATCGGTCGCTCAATTTTATCGTATTGTAAATCAATCTTTATTTTATTAAAACCCGCATCCGAACAGATTCCGTCAACCGAGGCAAATTCGGTAAATATAACATCCGGCTGGCCGTATTTGGCGGTGATGAAACGAAAAGCGGCGTCGGTCACTCCTTCCATTGGAGCTAAGGCTAAAAAAGGATAATTTAATTTTTTCCAAAAGTTTTTCAAGATTTAGAGCGTTATTTTAATCAATGTTATTTGACAATCCGGCCGTCAACTACTCGGATAATCCGATGGCAAAGTTTAGCCACATCCGGATTATGGGTGACCATCACAAAAGTTTGTCCGGATTCTTTATTCAGTTTAATTATCATATCCATAATCTCTTTTCCGGATTTAGTATCAAGATTTCCGGTCGGTTCGTCGGCCAATATGATATCGGGGTTGTTTATTAAAGCCCTGGCGATCGCCACTCTTTGCTGTTGGCCGCCTGATAATTCATTGGGTAAATGATTGGCTCTTTCTAAAAGACCGACTTTTTCGAGTTCTTCCAGCGCGATTTCTTTTGATTTTGATTTCTTGGTTCCGGCGTATTTCAAAGGCAGCATAACATTTTCCAGAGCGGTTAAGGATGGAATCAGAGAATAATTTTGAAAAATGTAACCGATATGTCGGTTGCGTAGAGCGGCTAACTGTTTGCGCGAAAGTGTTTTTGTTTTAATGTCTCCGACCATAACCGTTCCGCTCGTCGGTTGATCCAGAATCCCAAGCATATTCAAAAGGGTCGATTTGCCCGAGCCGGAAGGTCCCATAATCGCCACCATCTCACCCTTTTTGGCTTCAAAATCCACGCCGCAAAGGGCCTGGACGACATTATCTTTACCCATCTGATAGGATTTCGTTACATCTTTAATTTTAAGCGCGATATTTTTCATATTTTCCTATTCCTCCCTTAACGCTTTAACTAGATTCAGACGCGAAGCTCTCCAAGCCGGAATTACGCCTGCTACGATTCCAAGAATGAAGGAGAAAGCAATCACTTCTACAATAAAATTGGTATCGAGTAAAAATATCTCCGCGCCCTTACTTTCTAATTTATTATTAACCAAAACTATCATAATAATACCCATACCAAGCCCGACTATCCCTCCGATCAGTCCTATCATGCCGGCTTCCAGGGTATACTCCCTGGCCACCGCGCCATCGGTCGCTCCGATTGCCTTCTTAATGCCTATTTCACGAGTTCGTTCAGAGATCGACATAATCATGGTATTGATAATTGAAAAACTTCCGACTATAAGCGCCAGAAGAGCGGCGCCGAGTATCACGGCATTAAACATAACCATGGCTTTGTCAATCTGTTCGCCCATGGATTTAGGGGATAAAACCGTAACTTTGTCTCCAAATTGATCCTTAATTCGGTTTGAAACTGTCTCCGAATCATATCCGTCCTTCCATGATACCGAGGCGCCGGTCGAAAGGTCCTCCATCTTGAATGTCTTGGCTTGTTGAAGTTGGGTTCTGATGTCGGCCGGCAGTTTTGCCATTGCGGCATCGGATGTCTGGGATGCCTTGTCGGATTGTTCCTTCAGAGAATTTAAGAATGGATTTGACAAAACCAGCATCTCCCGGGCCGGGTTAATCGACATCATGGCAAAGCTGTCAGGACCGGTCATCGTTTTGTTCATTACACCCAAAACAGTAAATTCCTTGCCGCGGATAGTAATTTTATCGCCGGCGCGGACTTTTTTGTCGGTAGCGATACTGATACCGAGAACAACTTGATCGTCTCTATCTCCTCTTTGAAGCATTCTGCCCTCTTTCATCGACAGAGTGGTCCAGTTGCGGTTTTGGAATGTTGAATTTAGGTCGTATCCCTCGATTGTCGGCGGCACGCCCATATTGAGGCTGATATTATTCGGATCCGGTTCGGCATACGGCAATTCTACTCCAGCGCCAACCGCCTCGACGCCTTCAACCTCTGCGATTTGATTTAATGTATCAAGCGGTAGAGTGTTTGTCGCGCTTGGTCCAAAACCGGCGCTACCTTTTGGCATAATTGTAATTTGACCGGTTATATATCTTTTTCCGCCATCAATCATCTTGTTGAATTTTAAGGCCAAGGAACCCATTACTGTAAAAGCAAATATCCCGATGGCGATGCCCATTATGGTCAAAAAAGTTCTAAATTTCCGGCGCCACATATTTCTAAATATTTCCATAAGACCTTTCCTTAATTCACTAATTGATTATTGCACAAATATTAAATTATGCAAGTCAGAAAATGTATACGACAACAAAAGAGAGTGTTTTTCAACTCTCTTTTTAGGAGGAAGATGGACTATTTTTTGCGTCGCCAGATTCCAATTCTGTGAAAACTTCTTCTGGCTAACTGGGCGTGATTTCCCAATGTTCCGACCGCTTTTTTGGTCGCAAGTCTCAAACTCTTATAACTTTCCCGCGCACATTCCCCTTTATATATCATTTTCTGTCGGCTGTACGGCGGACTGTTGACAAGGACATATACCGGTTCTAGCCTTTGAAATAAATTATTTTTCATATAGCTCCTTTTTTGAAAAGGTGCCGGCCGGCTGTTTGTCTCATTGTTTATGTTTTGAGACTTTTATTGCCTCTTCACTGACTAATACGAAAATTAAAATATTAAGATTTCATAATTATTTACAACCGGGATGATACTCAATCAGGGATTGGCTTTTATAAACTGATTTAATCTTTTCCGGAATAATTTCAGCGTTGTTTTCAACTTTTCCGTAAACCATAACCATTTGACAAGAGCTGGCATAATTTAAAATGTTTCGATTGTCGGTGTCCAGCAGCCACAACTGACCATTATAATCTTTGATGTAAATATTGTTCGCTTGCATGACGACACGCCCGACAATAAAGCCCTTTTCCGGTTCGATCAGATTATTTATTATCTTCTCTTCATAACTATCGTATATGGGCAAAGAAGCCGAACTGAATTTATCCAATATTAAACCGTAACCTCGAATCTGCATTAAAAACGCCATCAGGATAATTATTGAAAATGAGAAAATAATCAAGCCCCTTCTTTCGATTCGATAGCCGCATCTTGTTTTCCTGATTATCCAGAAGAATAGGTAGGACGAACAGACGAATACGGCAAACCAGAAATAAGGGGCGACAATTGTTAGATATTCCATCAAAGTAATATGGCCGTAATCCAAAATCTCCCAATCGGTCTCGAAAATAATGCTGACAATTATTCCAAATGACAAAACCATAAAAAATATCGATATCAACGATATCGACCAGATGGCTTCTTCCTTCAAAGAAAAACACCAAGCGGGTGTCGGTTTGATTGATTTTGTTTTGATTTCCTTAAAAATTTTCGAACTAAGGTCTTTCATTTTTTGGGATTTGTTTTTCTGCCGCTTTTTTGAACAATTGCTTAGCCCTGTTTATCAATGTGGCGACAGTACCTTTTGGTTTCTTTAAAATATATGAAATTTCGTTATAATTTTTTTCCTCTAAATATCTCAGCACCAAAACACTTTTATACTTTGGCTTTAAGGTGTCGAGAACTTTTGCGACACTCATCTTGGTTATCTCTGCTTCTGCTTCCTTTTCGAGGTTTGTTTGATCCGGAAGCAACTCAAAAATATCGAAATCCTCTTCAAATGATACTACGCTCGGTCTGGCTTTTATTTTTCGGTAATAAGAAATGGCTTCGTTGTGCGAGATTCTGTAAATCCAACTTGAAAACTTCTGATTTTTGTCGAATGAATTTAAATTCTTATATGCTTTAATAAACACTTCTTGCAAAATATCCTCGATGTCTTCGTCGGAGGAGACCAATAATCTTCTGATATACCGAGACAACTTTCCCTCATACCTTTTCATAAGGTAAATATAGTATGAGTCGTCTTTCAATACCAGATCGATTAGTTTTTCATCACTAATGTTATTTATATTCATAAATCGTCGATTATCAACTTCGCTTTTAAGATACCATCTTGGAAAAATTAATCAAAGCCGCCGCACATTATATATAGTGTTTATTTATTGCCGGATTTCCAGTATCATATTGCCAAGAAAGGATAAATATGAATTATGCTGTAATTATGGCAGGTGGTCAGGGCACAAGGTTGTGGCCTCTTTCAAGAAAGAACATGCCCAAACAACTCCACCGTTTATCAAGCGATAAATCATTAATTCAGGAAACTGTTGGAAGATTGTTGCCCATTTTCAAACCGGACCAGATTTTTATTTCCACCACACCTGAATATCAGGAAGAGATTAATAATCAGTTACCGGAAATCCCAGCAAAGAATTATATAATTGAACCGGTCGCCATGGGCAACGCCGCCGCCTGCGGTTTGGCGACAATGCTGATAGCCAAAAAAGATCCGGAAGCGAATATTATTTTCTATCCCGCAGATCAATCTATTAAAAATGAAGAAAGATTTCAACAAACCTTGCAATATGCATTTCTTCAACTAAACCAACATCCGGATCATATAATTACAATTGGTATTGAGCCGAACCGACCGGATACCGGGTTAGGTTATATCCAGATGGCAGAAGAAATCAATTTTGATAAGGAAAAGAATTTACGAATAAATAAGGTTAAATGCTTTGTTGAAAAACCGGATCAGGAAACTGCAGTTTCATATATCTCCTCGAGTCAATATCTGTGGAACGCTGGCATTTTTATTTGGCAGACAGATAATTTTATCAAATTAGTCCAAGATCATCTTCCGAATATTTATTCGGTATTAAAAACTATTACAGATTCATACAATAGCGACAGGTATGATGATGTATTAAATAGTGAGTATCCCAATATTGAAAACATAACAGTTGATTACGGAATAATGGAGAAGACTGACAAGATTCTTGTGGTTCCGGGTGATTTTGGTTGGAGCGATATCGGCAACTGGAGCACACTATTTGAAATATTATCTGAAATAGAAGGAACCAATGTTGTATCGCGCGGAGAACATATCAGCATTGAGGATGAAAACTCAATTGTATTTTCCGGTGAAAAGTTAATCGCAACTATCGGGTTGAAAGATATCGTGGTGGTAGACACTCCGGACGCCACTCTAATTTGCGACCGGAACCGAGCCCATCAAGTGAAAGATTTACTCAATAAATTAAAAGAAGAAGGCAAGGAAAATTATTTATAAAGGACTATATGGGAAAAGAAATACCATCGGAAATATTTAGATCATACGACATTAGAGGATTGTATCCTTTTCAGCTGGATGAAAAACTAGCCTACAGAATCGCTCAAGCTTACGTAAAATATGTTCAACCGGAAGGCAAAATCGTTGTCGGTTATGATGTTCGAACTTCCTCCCCAAAGCTTCAGGAGTCGGTCATATCGGGTTTAACCGACGCCGGTATCGATGTCGTTAATATCGGGATGGTTTCAACCGATATGTATTATTTCGCTGCTGGAAACTATAACTATGCTGGCGGAATTATGATTACCGCTTCTCATAATCCGGCTGAATATAACGGTCTTAAGATGGTAAGAGAAAATGTTTACCCTCTGTTTGGTGAAGAAGGAATAAATCAAATTAGGGATATGATTTTAAATAACGAAGAGAAAATCAAATCCGAAAATACCGGGATAACTGAAAATAAGGATGTATTAAACGACTTCTCTGATTTTGTACAAGGGTTGATTGATGTAGATTCCGTAAAGCCACTAAAAGTTGTAATGAACGCGAATTTCGGTTACCAAGCTGTTGTTGCCGACCACATTATTAAAAGAGCAAAACTTCCCATCACTTTAGTGGGTTTAAATGACCAGCCGGATGGAACATTTCCGAAAGGAAGGCCTGATCCATATGTCCCAGAAAACAGACCTGAATTTGTTGAGCTTGTTAAATCTGAAAATGCTGATTTTGGCGTTGCTTGGGATGCGGATGGTGACAGGGTCTTCTTTTGCACCGGCAACGGTGTATTTGTTGACGCATATTATATTAATTCCTTATTGATTAAAGAAATGTTGGCAAAAAGCGACGACAAAAATATCATCTATGAACCCCGCTATACCTGGGCAATTATCGATGCAGCAAAAGAAGCCGGTGGAAATGCCATCGCAGAACGCGTCGGCCATTCCTATATTAAAGCCAGGATGAAGAAAGAGAACGCAATATTTTGCGGCGAGTCATCGGGGCATACATATTTTAGAGATTTTTGGTACGCCGATGCCGGTATGATTCCGTTTATACTAATGCTAGAAATTATTAGTAAATCCGGCAAATCGCTTGATGATCTGATAATGCCGATTATCAACAAATATCCGATTTCCGGAGAGATTAATTCTACAGTTGACGACAAGGATGCCGTCCTTTCAGAGATTAGAGAGACATATTCTGACGCCGAATTCAATACTCTTGATGGTTTGTCGCTCGAATATCCTGATTGGCGAGCCAATATCCGTGCTTCTAATACTGAACCTCTATTACGCTTGAATGTCGAGGCCAAGACTAAAGAACTGGTCGAGGATAAGACCCAAGAGCTCTTAAATATTATCCGTAGTTAAGCTGTCCCTCCCCCATTATCTCCTTCTCCTAATCTCAATTAATTAAAAGTACTGATAAGGTATTATAATTAATCACCTTTTCTGGACGGCCGTCCAGATTTAGGGATATTAGTTAATATATGTGGAATAGAAAAGGCGGAGGATCCCGTGTGGGGAAACTCCGCCTTCTAAACTTTGCCGCTAGTTTTTTGCTAGTGGCAATTTCACCCGGTCACCCGGGTGAAGCTTCCCCGGGTCAAGCCCGGGGTTTGTCTCTCTGAATACTTCCCGAAGTGTCCAGAGAGACACTCGATTGTCCTGAAGCAGGCCGGCCCGCTCCAAGAGTCGGTCCTCGCCGTCGCTCGCTTGGACGACGAGGACCACGCGTGGCCGAGCTAAAAGCTCGGCCTTTACACGAGCCTGGCGGTGTACTGGTGACACCGTCCAGACTGACCAGAGCGCGGCCAGAATGGCCGCGAGGATGAGAAGTTTTTTCATAACTTCCCTTCCTAGGCGGCCTAGCCGCCGGTCGTGAGCGTTGACCTTTCGGGTCAGCTCGCGCCTGATATTATAAGTTAATAGCAAGCGTGAACTGACTCTAAACAACTGGCATTATAGCATAATACTTCGCTTATGTCAATATTAGATTTGCCTATCGGGAAATGCTCGATTCACCAGACTCTTACCTAACAATTACGATATCATCTATACCACTTGACTAGGATTACCCCGTCAAAATCTTCTATACAGGCACAATATTGTGTCAAAATTCACGCTGCAGCGTATGTTATGACACAAATATACCCAAACTCTGGCGTGAATTCGGGTATATAGTTATTCTTCGAGTGATGCGATGCTGAAATCGGGAAGTATTAATTATTTCTCGATTCCGCCCCTGGCTCCCCTCGAACAATATAATATTAGGCCTGATTTACTGATTAGCTCCAATCCTTGGTTGGTCGGCCTCGGGCCGAGATTAGCTATCTCTGTTATTTTAAATAAATAATCTCGGTCTCAATCTCTACGCCAAATTTATCTTTGACTGTTTTCTTGGCATACTCGATTAGTTGCAGAACTTCGCTTGATTTGGCGTCTCCAAGATTAATCAAGAAATTGGGATGCTTTTCGGCAATTTGGGCATTGCCGATTTTTTTGCCTTTCAGTCCGGCTTCACTTAAAAGCAAAGCGACCGGAACAACCGAAAAGGGATCGTTTTTGATAAACTCTTTATACTTTTCAGCCAGCTCCGGTGTAACTTTAGAGACCGGTACATTTTTAAAGGTGCTTCCGGCGCTAGGGTAATTTAAGGGTTGATTGTCAAGGCGGTATCGGATATTTGCTTTAACCTTGGCTTCAATATCGTATTTCTGACCTTTTTTGAAAAAGAAGCCGCAAAATAGTATGCATTCGTCTAATTTCTCATTCTTAAAAATACTTCCCCGGTAGGTGAAGGCGCACTCCTCTTTGCTCCTTATTTTTGTTTCCAATGTTTCTAAATCCAAACTCTCGACATTTCCTATATTATCCTTTGTCTCTCCGCCAAACGACCCGGCATTACCTCTTACGGCGCCGCCAAGAGATCCCGGCAGGCCGCCGGCCCATTCAAAGCCAGAGTATTCTTTTTCAATGCAATAATTAATCGCTTTCGAAAACAGCAATCCCGCTCCATATTTTACATTGGGAAAATTATCCGTGATCTCGTCGATATCATTATGAAGTATCAGCCCGTCATAACCGCCATCATCTATTAAGAGGTTTGTAACACCGCCGGTTATAAACATTTTGGCAATCCCCTTTTCCTTTGCTTCTTTCAAACCAGCAATCAATTCATCTTTGTTTTTGAACTTTAGATAATACTTAGCATTGCCGCCGATTTTGTAATAACTTAAATTTTTAAGAGAAATATTTTCTTCAATCATTTTGCTCCTTTTAGTTTTTCGATAAGAATGAGAAACATAAATTTTGGAATCGCCATTTGTCTAGCAATTCTTCTTGGCTCAATGATTAATCGAAATAACCACTCAAAGCCCAATTTTTGCAACCAGACCGGGGCCCGTGGTTTGATGCCGGCAACAAAATCAAACGAACCGCCCACGCCCATTCCGATGCGGCAACCGGTATGTTTTAGGTTGGCCGCCAACCACTTTTCTTGTTTTGGTGCGCCGTATGCTACAAATACAATATCGGCTTTGCTCTTTTTGATCGCTTCGACTATTTCCTCGGTATCCTTAATCGAACCGGAATGGACACCGACGACCCGAAGGTCCGGCAGATCGGTTTGAAGTTTGAGCGAGCACCTTTCGGCCACCGTCGGTTCTCCTCCGACAAAAAATATCTCTAAACGATTTTTTGAGGCGTATTCTGATAGGTCCCAAATAAAATCAGAACCGGAGACTCTGGCTTTTATTGGTCTATTCCCTATCCTGGTGTAAACAGGCATGAATATTATTGAGAGAAACCAAACAGCCAAAAAATAGAAAAATGAAATATACTTATCGAAAGCCGGTTTTGTATTTAAGTATTTGGCCGCCCAAATTAATCCGACTCCATCAGTAATATTTAAGGAAGAAGAATGATTTAAAATTTTGAATAATTCCCTGTCTTTTTGGGCTCTTGTTATTATTTCCGGATTTGGAGTGCAAATAATATGAGTTCCCGACATTGAAAAATCATGAAATATTTTTTCGTATTCCTTTTTCTCTATAGCATCTAATCTGATTTTTAAGATATTCACTCTATTCATTTTCCAAACATTTTTTTATTTCGGAAATAAATACTTCTTCGGAAAACTTCTCGGCTTGTTTTCGACAATCTTTCGGTAAGATGTTCTCTCTAATCTTTTCCAATTGCTCTATCGCTTCATTTAAACTATCCGGATTATCATTTTCAAAGAATACTCCGGTTTTCCCCTCGACAACCGTTTCGGTGACACCACCCTTTTTATATGCCACTACCGGAACTCCCGATGCCATTGCTTCAATGGGAGTCAGACCGAAATCCTCTTCTCCGGGGAATATCAAGGCGATCGAATTTCTCATTTTTTCCACGACAACCCTGTCTGGTTGCCAGTCAAGAAATTCGATATTATTTTTCGCTAACTTTTTTAATCTTTTTTGATCCGATCCGATGCCTATAATTTTTAATTCCTTGTTATTTATGTTAAATGCTTTTATTGCCAAATCAATCTTTTTATACGGCTCTAACCTTGAAACCACCAGATAATAATCCCCGGTCTTGCCATCAGAAAGTGGAATATTTTTAATATCAGTTGGGGGATAAATCACTTTTGCATCTTTCCGGTAATACTTTTTAATCCGTTCGGCCGCCGTATTCGATTGAGCAAGCCAAAGATCGACTCTATCCGCCGAGACACGGTCCCAAATCCTGACATTTTTCAAAATATTTCTAATATATATCCCCTTAATTCCTTGGCCGATGTTGTGCTCATCCAAATATTCGTGGTACCAATCCCAAGCATAACGCATCGGCGAATAACAGTAACAGATATGCTTCGTTTTCGGTTTGGTGATGACGCCGTGGGCAAATGAATTTGAGAAAGATAAGACGGTATCATACTTTGATAAATCAAATTCTTCAATCGCTTGCGGAAACCGCGGTAATAATAAGCGTGTCTTGCTTCTAATATTTCGGGGCAGTTTTCCGAGGGAGGATTGTGTGACATTATATTTTGAAAATACTTCTTTAGTTCCTTTTTCGTCATACAATAAAGTATAAAGATCAACATTTGGAAAATGTTTTAAGAATATTTGTAGCACTTTTTCAGCACCACCTAATTTAGTTAAAAAATCGTGAACCACCGCAATTTTCATTCAGTACCTTCTTTAATAAAATCAATCAGTTGCTTTGCCGAATTCTGCCAATCAAAATCTTTTAATCGTTGAAATCCATCCTTAATCAGTTTTTCTCTTTTAGCTTTATCGGATACAATTTCTTCCATTGCCTTTGCTATCTCACTCGGATCATCCGGATCGATTAAAATGGCAGAGTTTCCGGCGATTTCTTTCATTGCAGAACAATCAGAAGTTATTACCGGTAAACCAGTTGAGAAAGCTTCTAAAATTGGCATACCGAAGCCTTCATACAAACTCGGATAGACCAAGGCCGTAGCGTTATTAAATAATTGCTTGACCTTCTGATGCGGTTGATAACCCAATAATTTGATATCATTTTTGTATTTAGAATTATCTATTTCTTTTAAAATCTCCCGGAAGCCGAAACCGGCCTTGCCTATCAATATTAATTTTCGCTTGTCGGGATTGCCGCATTTATATTCTTCAAAAGCTTTAACAATGTTAACAATATTTTTTCGTTTTTCAATTCTGCCGATAAATACAAAATCACCATAAAGATTGGATTTTCCACCGATATTTTCGTAACCGCTATAGATTACTTTTATTTTATCCTGATTGATTTTGTATAATTTTATTAAATCTTTTTTAGTTGAATCAGAAACGGTTACTATCTTTGCTCCAAAATTAATGTCTTTTTTAATAGCTCTGTTTTGTATGATCAGTTCGGTTTTGGTATATGCCTTCTTAAAGTACTTGAAAGCTAAGTCATGAATGTAGACTATCGAATTTTTTGGAGCAAAGCCGGGAATTTCGTTGCCAAAAACTATCAGAGCTTCCGGCTTGTCTTTGAACAATGCTAACGGCAAGCGAAATTTATGCCAAAATTTTTTAAAAGGGATTATGATATTTTTAAAATTATCGCCTTGCAGTTCTTTGGCCAGCGGCACGCTTGAATAGAGAAAATACTCATTTTCCTTATCGATTTTTTTCAAACACAAAATCGTCTGATAAGCGACATTTTCTACACCGGTTTTATTTTCCAGCGAAGCGCTGGAAGCGTCAATGGCAATTTTCATATTAATCCTTCGCCCAAAGAACAGACTTTTTGAACGATTCGAGATTTTCAACCGCAATCCCCGATCCTTTGACCACACATTCCAACGGTTGATTGGCGACTTCGCAGGGAACGCCGGTAATCTTAGTTAACAAACTATCGATATTTCGAAGCAACGAGCCGCCGCCGGTCAGAACGATTCCCTTATCCATTACATCGGAAGCAAGCTCCGGAGGCGTCTTTTGCAAGACGTCTTTAACGGCATTGATTATCTCCATTAACGGGCCTTTTATTGCGGTTACGACATCATTTGATGTGATCATGATGCTTTCCGGAAGTCCGGTAATTGTATTCGATCCGGAAACCTCCATTTTTTCCTCTTTTTTAAGGACTTGGGCTGAACCAATCTGGATTTTAACCTGCTCTGCGGTTTGTTCGCCGATAATTAAATTATGCTTTTTTCGAATGAAATTAGCGATGGCGGCATCCATTTTATTCCCGCCGACACGAACCGATGATGAAGCCACCACATCGCCCAATGATAATACCGCCACTTCTGTCGTTCCGCCGCCGATATCGATTATCATATTGCCGGCCGGAGTGGCGATCGGAATGCCGGCGCCGAGGGCGGCGGCAATCGGTTTTTTAATAATATATGTCTGTTTTGCGCCGGCCGCGTTGCAAGCATCAATCACTGCTCTTCTCTCTGTCGAAGTAATGCCGGCCGGAACCGAGACCATAATGTCGGGTTTGAATAATTTAATATTTCCGGTCACTTTATTTATAAAGTATTTAAGCATCGCTTCGGCGATACGGTAATTCGCCACCACTCCATCTTTCAGGGGCGTGGCTGCGATAATGCTCTCCGGAGTTCGGCCAATCATTTTTCTGGCTTCCTCGCCAATCGCCACGACTTTATTGTCAAAGGCCTGCAGGGCGACAACGCTCGGCTCGTTTACGATAATCCCCCGTTTTGGAACATAAACTAAAATGTTTGTTGTCCCCAGATCAATTGCGATTTTTCTTACCATTATATTTATTCCGCCCGGACGATATCGGCTCCGACACCAATTAATTTTTTATCAATATTCTCATAACCGCGGTCAATGTATTCGGATTGATTAATTTCAGTCTGACCTTCGGCAATCAGTGCGGCTACTACTAACGCGGCGCCGCCTCTTATGTCCTGGCAGAGAATTGATGTGCCGTTTAATTTCCTTGAACCGATAATCTCGATGATATGAGGACTTAGTATTTGGTCTTTAGCGCCCATTTTTTCAAGTTCGGAAAGATAGAGAAATCTTCCCTCAAATAATGTCTCGAAGATTCGGCTCTTGCCTTCAGCCTGCGTCATCAAGACCGCAAACGGCGATTGCAGGTCTGTCGGAAAACCGGGATACGTTCTGGTGTCAATATCCTGCGCTTTCAGGCCGCCATGTTTATAGGTCTGGAAATATTTTGATCCCTCTTTTTCAACTACTTCGAATTTTGCTCCGGCCGCTTCCAGTTTTTTAATTACAATCGACATATGTTCCGGTATAACCGGACCGATTGTCAGCTCGGAATTTGTTGCGACGGCGATTATTAAGTATGTAGCGGCTTCGATCCGATCCGGCATTACATCATAAACAACACCATCTAATTTTGAAACACCCTCTATTTCAATCTCATGGGTGCCGGCGCCCTTGATCTTTGCGCCCATTTTGTTCAGGAAGTTTGCAAGATCGGCGATTTCCGGCTCGGCCGCCGCCATTCTGATTATTGATTTGCCCTTGACAAAAACCGAGGCCATCATCGCATTTTCGGTCGCCGTAACGCTCATTTTGGCTAATATTATCTCGGACGGTTTTGGATACCCTTCCAATACATATTTGTCGCCATCTTTGGATACTTTTACACCCATCTGTCGGAAGGCATCAAGATGATCGTCTATCGGTCTTGCTCCAATTAAGCAACCGCCCGGTTGTGAAAAGACCGCCTTTCCATATCTGGCGAGCAATGGACCGACGACGACAATAGAACCACGCAATTTCTTGACCGACTTTTCATCCGGTTTGCAAGACGTTACCTTGGTCGGATTGATTCTAATATTATTTCCATTGGCCTCAATATCGATGCCGATTGACTCCAAAATCTCCTCCATCTTATTGATATCGGTGATATTCGGGACATTGTTTACATTGACCTCTGAACTGGCTAATATCGAGGCCGGTAAAATCTTTAAGGCGGAATTTTTTGCGCCTGAAACCGTAATTGTCCCCGATAATCTCTTTTTACCGTTTATAATGATTTTAGACATACTTTCTTTCCATATTAATTATATAAACCGGGTTTTAAAAAGACCGCTTTCTTTAGCTTTATTGTATGGTAATTTGACCGATAATTCAATATAATGGTTCTCGTGAACAACCGCAGGACTAAAAACATATTTTCAATAATTTTCAAACAATCCTTAGTCGGCCTTTTGATGTTTTTAATCGGTATAAGTATTATTTTCTATGCCCATGGTTATAAATTTAATTTTAAGAATTTCAAAATCATTAAAACCGGAATAATCTACGTCTCGTCCGAACAAAGGGAGGCAAATCTTTATGTCAATGGCGTTTTAGTCGCTCCCAAGTTGCCATTCGCTTATGGCTGTTTGCCGGGATTTTATAATCTTGAAATTAAAAAAGATGGATATCAAAGCTGGAAATCCCGTATTCAAGTAACCGCCGAAAAAGTTTCGTCGTTTGATTATATCGTCTTGTTTAAAAACAATATTTCAAAAGAACAAACTTCCGACGCCGGAGTCATTAATCAATTGATTTCACCTAACGACGAGTTGTTTAGAAGCAATAACACCATTTATTACAATGATTATGAGATCTGGGAGGGACAAAATTTAGTTGCGCGCTTCTCAAAACCGATTAATCGCGCCATTTGGTTCTCTGATAATTACCATATCATTTACCAACAGGGTGATGAAATCAGGGTCATTGAAAAAACCGGAACAAACGATACCTTCTTAATCCGACTTGAAAACAACGCCATTACCAATTTTGATATCAGTTCAAACGGAAATGAATTGTATTTTAAAGATCTAGGCAGGTATTATAAGGCGGTGATTAAATAATCATAGCTCTATCTCGGAGCCGGCAACTTATTGGAAGTACCAGTGTTTGTTTGTTTTTTATTTCCGGATGGATCGGGGTAAATTTGATCTGAAACGACAATCAGTCTTCGAAGGGTGGTGCCGATTGGTGTGCAAGTCATTAGAGTCAAGGTTGATTGGTTCTTGCCCTCTAAAACTGACAGATCGTTGGGCGTAACAGTTTTGATCGATGATACTTTGTAGAGGTAATCCTTGTTTTGATATTTAAGTTGAACCACGTCTCCGACTGAAAGCTTATTCAATAGAACAAACACATTCTTATAGTTCCCTTTTGACCACGGGTAGTCCGAACTGTGTCCGGTAATAAACACATTGCCGGATTCGCCGGGCAATGCCGTGCCATTCAACTGGATCAAACCGTTTGCTAAACCGGCCGTCACGGCGTCGGGGTTATTTTCAACCCGCCAAGTGACCGGCGCCAAAACATCAATCAGATCGATTTTTAGATGATTATCCGAAATATTCGGGATCAAAGACTTATTTGTGTTTGTTATGGATGTTTTTGTCAGAGCGGAAAGCTCTGTAACTTTGGAGTTGTTTGAGTAATTTTGATTTAAATACTCGGTCTTATACCAATAAGTTATATTGTCCAGTAATCCGGAGTAATTGATAAAGCCAAAAATTATCAGATACAAAAGAACGAAACTAAAAAAAAACTTCGTAAATGTTTTGAATTTACCGGGACTTTTCTTTTGGTGTGAAAAAAGTTTTTCCAGTTCCTTTTCATCAAAGTATTCTGTATCCATATTAGCGGCACCATTTTCTTAAAATAGTTCAACCCCTTTTTCAATATCGAGTTTTTGAATGATTTAAGTTTAAATTATTCCAGTAAATTTTTCAACAAAAAGTAATTAAAGAATTTACCGCGAAGAGGTAAATTCTTTTTCGACAAAAAAAGGGCGCCCGCTGATCAAAACTCAATGAGTTTGATTAGGCAGACGCCTTTGTGTGATGTTACCGTGATAACTGTTTGCCGCAGAGAACCTGGGCTAGCTCGGCAAGCGACCTGCCACGGAGATACCGATCGCTGATCTCCATTGCTGCTGTTGAAGCAGTGATGAAATCAGCTTCTTCTTGCGAGATTTCTGCGATACAAGCGAGTGCGGAATAGATATCTGTTTCATCTGTGGTGCTCTCGAGAAGTATCGCGAAGTCATTCCGATCTCGCGTAATCCGACAGAGCTCCATGAAAAGCGAATCAACGCTCTCTGGATTTGACAGAAGGGCTTCTCGAGCAACTGTGATATCGCTCTGGTCAGCGCTGATTTTGGCGAGTGCGAGAAGGTTAAAGTACCTTCTGAAATCCGCCGACCATCCCTTTTCAATTTCTTGAACTGGGATAGCCGTTATTTCAGCTCTTGCTCTTGCGATATCCCGAGGGTCACGAGTAGCTTTGGCGATCTTGAGCCAATGTTCCCACGGCTCGCAATCGAATCTCTCTGCGATAGCGCGAGCTGCCAGGATGTCTTCATTTGCCTGGCTAAACTCGTAAACAGCGAGGTATTCCGAGAGTTGGTAGCAGGGAACCTTTTCCTTGGCTGCCATTTTCCGCGCTTCATCAATCTTGCCCATCGCCGCCGTGGCTCGTACGCGTATGACGCGCACCACACCTTGTTTGTATGATTGCCGAACAATCCGATCAGCCAGTTTCCTGACCATGTCGGGTTGTGATGTTTCGGCTATCGTTTCCAAAACGACGAACATGGCGATCTGGCGCTGCACCTTTTGCTCGTCCTCGTCTACATAATCGTCTTCGTCGCCAGTGGTCTTGGCAGTAAGCGAGGCAAGTTTCAAAGCGTATCCGAGATCTTTCTTTGCCCACCCCCTTATGATGCTCTGTCGTGCGAACACAGCCTCATCGTGGCCTTCAGGACTGATCTTCTCGGCAATTTCCTCCGCAACCGCCAGATCACCCGCCAAGGCAAGCGCCTCGACGATGTCGGCTCGAACCTCATCAGCTTCGCTGGGACTCGGGTCGGAGCTTCTCGTGAGAACAATCCGGCAACCCAGAAAATCCCCGATAGTGTTCTTCCCCAAATGTTCAGCCCGCTGATGGACGATGTCGCCAACTTGGAGCATCGCCATCTCGATAAGCTCCTCAAACAACCTCTTCTTCCAAAGCAGTTTGTCCATGATTTCTCCTTTTCAAGGTGCCGAAACCCTGACACAAATAATAGCACATATAGGCACCTCCGTCAAGTTTTGGGCGAAACTAAAACAGAACCTTTTTGCAAGATTCTGCCTTAAAAATCCTATGAAATTTTTCTACCAATTTCTAAAGACGACTCGATTTCTTTCGAAGCGAGGCGAACCTTTCAAACTTGCAATTTCCTTTGTGGTGCCGCGGGTGGGAATCGAACCCACACTCACGAGGAACACGATTTTGAGTCGTGCGCGTCTACCAGTTCCGCCACCGCGGCACGTCGTTATTCTAACACAAATCCTAGCTTCGCTCAACCCTTTTTAATTCATCTCCGGTCATGTCGATAATCATTGAAGGAACCGGATTTTCCAGTTGGCCACCATCTACAATCAGATCAATATTGTTGAAATTTTCACCGAATTGCTCTCTCAATTCGTCTATTGAAGTTATATTTCCACCGCCGGCTATATTTGCCGATGTTTGGGCGAGAACAAGCCCGCTTTCCCTAATAATTGATAATATCAAGTCGCTGTCGGGCACTCTAACTCCGATAGTGTCACCTTTCCGGCACAGATTAGATACGCCGTTGCCCGATTTTGATTTCAAGATAAAGGTAAATTTACCGGGAATTTTTTCTTCAATCAATAGTTTAGATTTTTCATCCAATACCGTGATATTGTTGATTTTATCAATCGAGTCAACGGCCACTCCGATCGGTTTTTCCGGACCTCTTTGTTTCAGGTCGATTATTCTCCTTACCGCTCCGTCGTTACAGGCATCGGCGCAAATTCCGTAAATCGTATCGAACGGTAAAACCGAAACACCGCCGGATTTAATGATTTCCGACGCTTTATTTATTACTTCTTCTTGGTTTTGGTCCAATTTTATAATATTATTGAGCATAATCTGGTGCTTGTTATCATCCCTAAAGAGTAATATAATCGATTTGAAGTAATTTTTAAAGGAGTAATATGTCGGATCTTGACACCTCTTCATTGTTTAAATACGACTCTTCAAGAATGATTGATCAAGTTGAGAGTTTTTCAACTGATTGTATAGACGCCTGGCAACAAGCCGAAAATCTGATACTTCCCTCCTATTATGTCAAAGCCAAAAATATCCTGTTGCTTGGAATGGGCGGATCTGGTGTATCAAACGACTTCATTGCCGACTTGCTTTACGGTACCGACCTTTGCATTAATTCAATCCATGGTTACGACATCCCCGGCTTAGTGGATGAAAATACCTTGGTCATTGCCAATTCATATTCAGGAAATACCGAGGAAGTATTGGCTGGATTTATTTCCGCATACAAGAGAAAAGCTAAATTGATTGCCATTACCACCGGTGGCAAACTTGAATCGCTAGCCGAAAAATACAGAGCGCCCCTATTTAAGTACAATTATCCTTCAACCCCGAGAATGGCTGTGCCTTTTACTTTCGTTTCATTACTTTCGATATTTAAAAAGCTGGGACATTTAGAAATTGATAATTCAATTTTTGACCTTCTTGAAAAAGTCAATCGGCTGACTCAAAATTACAGACACGAAATCCCAGTCGCCCAAAATCCAGCCAAAGCCCTGGCTCAAAAATTGGAAGGAAATATTCCGATTATTTATTCTAGCTTCTCCTTAAAATCTCTTGGTTTTCGTGCCAAAAGTCAGTTTAATGAAAATTCAAAAAACCTTTCATTCAGCGAATATTATCCCGAACTAAATCATAATTCGATACAGGGATATCGTTATCCAAAAGCGCCGGTATTCGTAATATCCGTTGAATCAAATTTAGATGATTCACAGAGTCAAAAACGAGCCAATCTTACAGAAGAAGTTCTGCGTAAATCAAATATTCCCTGCGAGAGAATCAATTTTTCCTCTGTTACAAATCCAGTTGTAGAAATTTTGAGCTTTATTCAATTCTTTAACTATGTTTCGATTTATCTTGCGGTTATTAATATGCAAGATCCCACTTCTATGCCTGATATAACTACATTTAAGAGCAAACTTTAGTAAAATTTGGAGGGATTGAGTGTTTTTAGGCAGACAAAAAAAACCTGTTGTTCTTGTAATTTTGGATGGTTGGGGCGTCGCCCCGTCTTGGGGAGGCAACGCTATCTCTCAAGCCAATACCAAGTTTTACGACAAGGTCTGGCAACAAGCTCCCAAAACGACTCTATTGGCATCCGGTGAAGCGGTCGGCTTGCCGGTCAGCGCTCCGGGCAATTCGGAAGCCGGTCACCTCAATATTGGCGCCGGACATGTCGTCCATCAGGACCAGACTTTGATCGATGCCCAGATCGACAACCAATCCTTCTACAGCAACCCAAAAATCCTCAATGCGATCGAACACGCCACGCAACACAATTCAAACATTCATCTGATGGGTTTGCTCTCAAAAACCGGAACCCACAGTCATATCAAACATCTTTTTGCCCTTTTGACGCTGTTCAAAGCTAAAAATTTTAGCCGCGTCTTTATTCACTTGTTTACGGATGGTCGCGATTCCGATCCGATGTCCGGCATCGAAATGGTAGACGAAGTCGAACACAAAATAGCCGAGATCGGTGTCGGTAAGATATCGTCAATTGCCGGCCGTTTTTATGCCATGGATCGAGACAACCGTTGGGGCCGTGTCGCCAGAGCATACAATCTACTAGTCAAGGGCGAGGGTAATATATTTGAATCTCCCAAGACCGCGATTACATCGTCTTACTCCCAAGGCATAACCGATGAGTTTATTGAACCTCGATTAATATCAAACAAAGGTCAACAGATTACATCGATCAAAAGCAATGATAGTATTATATTTTTCAATTTCAGAAGCGACAGAGCCAAGGAAATCACCAGAGCATTTTTAGATGAACATTTACCGGAGTTTCCGGATCGCATGAAGTTAAGCAATCTCTATTTTGCAACCTTTGTGATTTATGATGATCACTTACTATCCGAACAGATATTTTCTCCCGAGAAGATCGTGTACCCGTTAGCCCGAGTATTATCGGAAAATAACTTGAAACAATTGCACATCGCCGAAACTGAAAAATATCCTCATGTCACATACTTTTTAAATGGCGGGACCGAAAAACCTTTTCCGGGTGAAAGCCGCGCAATGATTCCTTCTCCCCAAAAATTCAAAACTTACGATTATGTCCCAAAAATGAACGCTCCTAAATTAACCGCTCTTATCGTATCCACAATCAAAAAAAACATATATGATTTTACAGTTGTAAATTTTGCCAATACTGATATGGTCGGACATACTGGCAATCTTGGATCAGCAATAATGGCGGTTGAGTGCGTTGACGAATGCGTTTCTAAGATTGCAGATGAAATCATAAGCAAGGATGGAATAATGCTAATTGTTGGCGATCATGGCAATGTCGAGCAAATGATTAATCCCCAAACCGGGGACCCAGATACTGAACACTCAACAAATCCCGTCCCTTTTATTATCGTATCTAATGACCCAACTATTAATAAACTAAAAATGCAAGCCGACGGAATATTGGCTTCCGTTTCACCAACAATGCTAGATTTGATGCAGATTAAAAAACCGGCTGATATGAGAAACAATTCAATTATTATTAAAGAAATCAATGTCCCAATCGCTAAATAAAAATATAATTCTTTGCCTTACAGATGGTATTGGAATTTCTTCCGCTTGGCAGGGAAATGTTTTGAATATGGGCAAGTCAAATATAATCGGCCGCTTTCTTAAAGAATACCCTTCCGAACTCCTAAAAACCGATATTGAAGGGATTACTAAAATCGGAAATCAGTTGGACACTAACTCGTCCTACCAAAGAATATTTACTGGAAAAAATGTCCTGCCGTCATATGACCGAATAAATAAATCGATATCGGATAGCTCCCATTATCACGATTTGTTTGAAATGCCGATCAAACATCATTCCTCGCTTCATCTGGTCGGCACGCTATCGGCTGATAATTTTTATGGCTCGCAAAAACATTTGGAAGAGATACTAAAACAAGCTAAAGGAAGAGGAATATTTAATTTGAACATTCATCTTCTGATTGATAATTCATTTAAAACGAAGGAGGAACTTCTTTCTAAATTACAGGAACTGGAGAACTTCACTACAAAAATAAAACTGGGGCGGGTCGTAACGATAGCCGGCCGTGACAATCTTCATCAAGATATCAATCTAAAATATTTCAAGGCCCTGCTTGCTTGTTTTGTCGGCGGCAAAACCAATAAATCCCTATCCCCTGAACAGATAATTAATTTATCCGATAAAAAAGACGGTTTTTCAAAACTGGCTCCTACCTCAATTGTCGAGGACGGATATCAAAAAGGCCGAATTTCCGGATATGATACTGTATTATTTTTTGACTATAACAATGATGATTATGATTATTTAATCAATAAACTTGTATTTGGCTCCGGTCTTTTCGGATTGAAAATCCCAAAGTCATTAAACATTTTCACTCTTTCAACCTCTAAAGTTGATAAGATAAAAAGCATATTTCCAGCCGAAAATAAAAAAGATATCTTTGACCAGATTTCAAGAGACAATAAGATTGCCCTAATTTCAGAGATATCAAGATACGCTTACCTAAAACCCTTTACTGAAAATAATAAGATCGATCCGACATTTATTGATTATGAAAACAATGAAAACAATTTTTATCTTAAACTATTGTCCGATCTTAAATCAAAATCAGAGAAGTACGAGTTGACAATTTTGGTAATTCCGACGCTTGATAATGCGGTTATCTCCGACTCAATGGAAAAAACCATTAAATCCTTAAATCTTTACTATCAATTTCTCGAGGATGTTGAAAAATACATTTTGGAAAAAGATTTATTATTCATATTGACTTCCAGTTACGGCAGAATTAATAACTTAAATAATAAACGAGATAATTTAATCTTGCCCAATTTTGATCCGGTTCCATTTATTGTCTTGTCAAAATACAAATCAGAAAGCGCTAATTTGCAAACCGAACCGGAAAATAGCATCGCTTCCAATTATTTAAATTTAAAACACGACATCTTAGATGTGGCGCCGACCTTGCTTCAGATGTTTGGTTTGGATATTCCCGATAGTCTGACCGGAACAAGTCTCTTGAATTGAATTTTGGCGTTAATTCTGATATATTGAGCTTATTAATCGGGCCCATAGCTTAGTTTCAGCCAGAGGCTGATCGTCCTCTGGACGAGGTAGGGGAAAATGAATTATGTATACTTTATGAAAAGTCTGCGTAACGGCAAGGTTTATGTCGGCAGAACGACGAATAAGCCTGACAAGCGAGTTTTGGAACATAATAATGGCAGTAATGTTTGGAGTAGACACAACAAACCTTTTGAATTAATCTATTTTGAGGAATATTATTGTGAAATAGATTGTGCGAAAAGAGAAGCCTTCTATAAAACAGGAATCGGCAAGAAGGTGAAAAAGGCAATCATCGAAACGTTTATAACAGAATAATATATGGGCCCATAGCTTAGTTGGTAGAGCGCCTCCATGGCATGGAGGAGGTCAGGAGTTCAAGTCTCCTTGGGTCCACCAAGAAATTAAAATATATGAAAAAGTATGAGTTCTCTCAAATAGATAAAAAGTGGCAGGAATACTGGAAGAGTACTAGTTATGGCGTCGCCAAAGATGAGGGTGGGAATAAACATTACCATCTAATCGAGTTTCCTTATCCTTCGGGCGAGGGTCTGCATGTCGGTCATTGTATGGGTTATGGGGCATCTGATGCATACTGCCGGATGAAAAGGATGCAAGGTTTCAATGTAATGTTCCCGATCGGTTGGGACGCTTTTGGTCTTCCGACTGAAAATTACGCTATTAAGACCGGCATCCATCCCCGCCTTGCCACCAAACAAAGTATTGATACATTTAAGAAACAAATCGAATCCCTAGGCTACTCTTTTGACTGGAAAAGAGAGATAAACACCACCGATCCGGAATACTATAAATGGACACAATGGATTTTTTTGCAGTTTTACAAACACGGCATTGTAGACCCTTCGACAGGCTCAGGGCAAGCTGGAAAATTGATTGAGGTCGCCGATGATGATACTACCACCCCTCGCCTTGCCTACCAAGCCGAAATGCCGATTAACTGGTGTCCTTCTTGTAAAATAGGGCTAGCCAATGAAGAAGTTATCGCCGGAAAATGCGAGCGCTGTGGAACCGAAACAATCAAAAAAATGCAGAAGCAGTGGCTGTTACGTATTACGGCGTATGCAGACCGCTTAATTTCCGACCTTGATACGGTTGATTATTTAGACAAGATCAAAACTCAACAAGTAAATTGGATCGGGCGATCTACTGGAACAAATATTCGCTTTACTGTCATTCCTGCGAACGCAGGAATCTTAAAGATCCCTGATCAAGTCAGGGATGACAATATTGTCGAAATTTTTACCACCCGTACCGATACTTTATTCGGTTGTACCTATATTGTTTTGTCACCCGAGCATCCAATTATTGCAAAACTAAAAACAAATATTGCCAATTGTAATAAAGTTAATCAATATATTGAAGATTCTGCTAAAAAGTCCGACATGGAACGAACGGAATTGGCCAAAGAGAAAACCGGAGTCAAACTGGAAAGTATTAAAGCCATAAATCCGATTAACAATGAAGAGATCGATGTTTGGATTGCCGATTATGTACTCGCTTCATACGGAACCGGCGCAGTAATGGCAGTTCCCGCTCACGACGAACGAGATTTTGAATTCGCCAAGAAATACGATATTGATATTAAGCAAGTTATTACCGGCGATAATTATAATGACAATAAAGCTTTTACGGAATACGGCATATTAATTCATTCGGGTGGATTTGACGGCTTGACAAGTAAAGAAGCACAAGGGAAAATCACTATAAAACTAAAGGAAATTGGTGCCGGAGATTTTACTGTTAATTACAAACTTCGGGACTGGATTTTCTCCCGCCAGCATTATTGGGGCGAACCGATCCCAATTATTCATTGTGATAAATGCGGTACAATTCCAATGGATGAAAATGATTTGCCGCTAACTTTGCCGGAAGTGGAAAATTACCAGCCAACCGTTACCGGCGAATCACCATTGGCTGCTATTCCAAATTGGGTCAACACAACTTGTCCGGAGTGCGGCGGTCCCGCAAAAAGAGAGACCGACACTATGCCGAACTGGGCCGGCTCTAGCTGGTATTTCTTGCGTTACTGCGATCCGAAAAATATGAATGAATTTGCTTCGATGGACAAACTCGAATATTGGTTAAATCCTGGTTTAGATGCCAGCGAGGCCCCGCGTAGCTCGAAGAGCGGAGGTGGGGTTGATATCTACAATGGTGGGATGGAACACACAACTTTGCATTTGTTATATTCCCGCTTCTGGCACAAGTTTTTGTATGATTTAGGGAAAGTTCCTTCGAACGAGCCGTACCAAAAAAGAATCGCTCATGGTATAATACTGGGTCCCGACGGACAGAAGATGAGTAAGTCCCGCGACAATGTCATCAATCCGGATAAAATCGTAGAGAAGTACGGTTCCGATACTTTGCGTACCTATATTATGTTTATCGGTCCATACGACCAGGAGTCCGCTTGGAACACTTCCAGCATCCAGGGAGTCTACCGCTTCCTCAACCGACTTTGGAATAATTATGATTTAGTCAATAACCAATCGGATGAAAAAGATCTATTAATTAAATTGAACCAAACCATCGATTGTGTTACCGCGGACTTGGAATCATTTAATTTAAATACGGTCGTCTCCAAATTGATGGAAATGAATAATATGATTGAAAAAATCGGTCATATATCTAAGGATTCGTATTCTAAATATCTTAAACTTATTTTTCCCGTAGCACCCCACATCTCATCCGAATTATTTGAAATGTTGGAAAAAGGCAAAATTGAAGCAAAAGAATGGCCTAAAACCGATTTAAATTATCTTTCCGCCGACCAGATTGAAATAGTCGTCCAAATCAACGGCAAGGTCAGGGCTAAAATGATGCTCGATGCCAATATTTCCGATCAGGAGATGGTTGATTTCGCCCTTAATTTACCCGAAGTGAAAGAATATATCGAAGACAAGAAGATAGTAAAGATAATCCCAGTCGCCAAGAAACTGGTCAGTATCGTAATCGCTTGACTCTTGATTATTGCTCTATATTATGCGATAATATTTAGGTCATCATTAGCTAGATCCCCACTAAAATATTAATGATTGGTAGTTTCGTAATTTCGATTAATTCGTAATTTTGTAGGAGTTAGGAAATTTATGGCTGAACCAAAGAAAAGAACCAACAACTCAAAACAAGGCATGCGGAGAATGCACGACAAAGTCGCCGCACCTTCACTTAATTATTGTCAGAGCTGCCACCAACCAATTCTGCGACATACGGTTTGTTATAATTGCGGTATGTACAAAAACACTAAAGTTCTCGATAAAAAGACATAATGGAGGTTTGATGAACCGTCATTTGTCCCGTTTAGTCGCCATGCAAACCCTCTATGAGTGGGATTTTCGAAAAGGAAGCGACCTTTCTGAAATAAAAGAAAGAAATATTGAAGAGTATAAGAATGAACTTGATGCTAACTTTGTTAAAGATATTGTCGATTATGTCTCAAAAAACACCGAGGCTGTCGACAAAGAAATATCCGTATCAGCTCCCGAATGGCCGATTGAACAAATAGCTTTGATTGATAAGACAATTCTTAGGATCGCCATTTATGAGATGGTCTTCAAAAAAGAAACACCGCCCAAAGTTATTATTAATGAAGCGATTGAGTTGGCAAAGCAATTCGGCGGCAACAGTTCGTCAAAATTCGTAAACGGAGTTTTAGGAACGCTATACGACAAATCAGGTAACAAAAAGGAATAATATGTCCACAACAGATGAATTAGAAAAAGAAATTGGGATACAATTTAAGGATAAAAAGCTATTGGAACAAGTATTTATTCACAGATCGTACCTCAACGAACACAGAAACTCTTCACTCGAGCATAATGAACGACTCGAGTTTTTGGGCGATGCCGTTTTGGAATTGGCGGTCACTGAATATCTGTATGGAAAATACAACAAGCCGGAAGGCGAACTGACCAGTTGGAGAAGCGCTTTAGTCAAGGGCGAATCTTTGTCCGAAGAAGCAAAACGGCTTGGCATCAACGAACTGATTAAAACCTCCCGCGGAGAAGCAAAAAATCTTGGTAAAGCCAGAGATCTCATCTTGGCAAATGCCTTTGAAGCCCTTGTCGGTGGTATTTATCTTGATCAAGGGTATGACGTCGTTTCTGAGTTTATTGAGCAAAATATCTGTTACAAATTAAAAGACATCTTAGAAAAAGGTCTTTATTACGATCCGAAAAGCAAATTCCAGGAACTCTCTCAAGAATCTCTTTCTATAACCCCGACCTATGAAGTCGTCTCGGAAGAAGGGCCGGATCATGCCAAGGTTTTTGTTGTGGCTGCTTATCTCGGCGACCAAAAAATAGCCGAGGGACAGGGTCCGTCCAAACAAAGAGCCCAATCCGATGCGGCTAAAAAATCCCTTGAATCGTGGGATGAAACCATATCAAACTTTAATTCAAAGTAGAACTCCACTCAACATTTTGCCAGCCCCAATCGAGCAGTTTTATTGATTCATCAGCCGAGGCGGTGGCATTATCGGCGGTTGTACGGATGATGACCCCGATTAGGGTGTGGTCGTCTCTCTTCGCCGCCGAAACCAGCACATGTCCCGCTTCCGGCATATAACCGGTCTTGACCCCGATAGCTCCCATATAGTTATAATCGGCAACCAACCGGTTAGAGTTCGTAACTTCATGCCAGATTGTGCTGTCGATATTTGTAAAGGCGTCTTGTTTGGTCTTTACAATTGCGGCGAATGTCTCATTTTTCAAGGCATGGCTGGCTGCCAAATACAAGTCATATGCGCTTGAATAACCGGTCGTGTCCAAACCGGCTGGATCTTCATAGCGGGTGTCCATCATGCCCAGCTCTTTGGCTTTTTCATTCATTTTATCGACAAATCTGGTTATGCCGATGTCGCCATAACCATTCATCTTTTCAGCCAATGCATAGGCGGTATCATTACCGGATTTGATCAATAGGCCCTTCAGCAGTTCCCCGACTTTGACCTGTTCTCCCGGTCTGATAAACGTATCGGCTCCGACCTGACTTGAGGCCGTCTCTGAAATCGTCACAGTATCATCCAGCTTATAGTTTTCCAGGGATACGATCGCGGTCATTATTTTGGTGGTTGAAGCAATCGGAACGCGGTTCTTGATCCCCTCTTTTAATAAAATCTTGCCCGAATCATTGTCGACTAGGATATACTCGCTGGCGTAGATCAACGGTTTTTCTGCTCCGAATTTAACTTTGGGACGCGCAAGAATTTGCGGTAACGAAATATCAATATCAGAAGCAACCGCAATGTTTGTCGGATTCGTTTCCTTTACAATTATCGCTCTGTCGATCCTATCCGAGATCCCGCCAAGCCCTACCGTATTGAGAAGTATCGAGACAAAAATTAATGATTTAACTATCATATGATATCATTTTTCGTTATTTGTTTTGTCCGGCCGCTTTTAAGATTTAATTTTGAAAGTTCTAATTTACCGATTCTGATTCTGACCAATTTAGCCACGGATAGTCCGATTTTACCACACATCTTCCTAATCTGTCGATTGTGGCCGGTGTGAAGAACCACATTAAAAATGACATATTTTTGACCGTTTTTGGTCTTCATGCGAAAGCTATCAACACTATCGGCTTTCATCAGCTTTTTTTCAATCAATAAACCTCCGGTCATCCTGCCTTTGATTTTGTCAAATTCGACTTTCTCGCCTCGGTCAATCCAAACTTCGTACTCTTTTTCATGTTGAAATGAGGGATGGGATAATTTTTGGGCCAGATCGCCGTCGTTGGTCAGAATAATCAGGCCTTCCGAATCCTCATCCAATCTTCCAATCGGGTACAGACGAACACTCTCTGGACCAAAATCGGTTACCTTTTTCCTTCCTTTTTCATCGATCGCCGCCGAAATCACTCCGGTCGGTTTATTTAATACGATATAAACTTTCTCTTGATCGAATTCCACTGGTTTATTATTGTAATAGACCTTGTCAGTATCGCCAATGCAATCTCCCGGATCGGCAATTTTTTCGTTGATTTTAATCTTCCCAGCCAAAACCAGTTCGTCGGCTTTGCGCCGCGAACAAATCCCCGCTTCTGCGAGATATTTATTGATTCTTATCTTCTTAATCATTTGTTTCGGTATCGGCAGTTTTTAACTCTTTACCTTCGGCTTCTTTTGCAAGTCGGATATGAACATCGGCTAATTGCTTTTCTGATACCAAAGACGGAGCGCCCATCGTTAAATCTTTTGCGTCTCCCGTTTTCGGGAAAGCCATCACTTCGCGGATAACATCTTCGCCTGCCAGTATCGCCGCCAATCGATCAATTCCCGGCGCGATCCCGCCGTGCGGCGGGGCGCCGTATTCAAACGCCTCCAACATATGGCCGAATCTTCTTCTCTTCTCGTCCTCTGTTACACCAAGCAACTCAAATATCTTATCCTGAATATCTCTTTTGTGGATTCTGATCGAACCGCCAGCGATTTCATATCCATTCAACACGAGATCGTAACAGTAAGCTTTGACATCTCTCGGATTGGAATCCAATTTATCTAAATCCTCTTTTTGAGGCATCGTAAAGGGATGGTGAGTTGAAACCAATTTTTTATCGGTCTCTGAATATTTAAATAATGGCGCATCAATGATCCAGACAAAAGCCAACTCATTCTTGTCATCCTTGTTTTCGCGCAAGTCCGGCTTGTCGGAGTGATATTTTTCCATCGATTCGGCATAAGTCATTCGATGAAACGGTTTGCTTTTAATCTTTTTCTCCGGAAAAACCTTTTCCACCAGGCCCGTCATCATCTCCTCAACCAATGAAAGAATATCTTCCTGTTCAACGAAACTCATCTCTATATCAAGCTGAGTAAATTCCGGCTGGCGGTCGCCGCGCTGATCCTCGTCCCTAAAACACCGCACAATCTGGTAATAACGCTCTATCCCGCCAACCATTAGGAGTTGTTTAAACTGCTGGGGACTTTGTGGTAAAACATAGAAATTGCCCGGGTATAACCGTGAAGGAACGATGTATTCTCTGGCCCCCTCCGGTGTCGACTTTGTCAAGTACGGCGTTTCAATCTCTCTAAAATTCTTGTCGTTTAAATAATCGCGAAAATATTTAATAATTTCGTGCCGTAGAGTAATATTTCTAGTTAATCTCTCGCTTCTCAAGTCTAAATAACGATATTTCAAGCGAAGTTCTTCATCAACTCCGCCGGTATCCTTGTCAATTTCAAAAGGTGGTGTCTTGGCTTGGTTCAACACTTCGATATCAATCGCCTCCATCTCAACTTTTCCAGTCGCAATGCTCTCATTGGTAAGATTTTCCGGTCTTGCTTTGATTTTGCCAATTATTGACAATACCCATTCCGGACGAAGGTCGGTTACCTTTTCATATGCCAAAGATCCCGGCACCATCACCACCTGCAAAAGGCCCGACATATCGCGAAGATCGATAAAGACAATTTTGCCGTGGTCCCGTCTTTTGTGAACCCAACCGGATATCTTTACCGTTTTGCCGACTTCTGCTATTGTTTTTGAAATAAGTGTTCTTTCCATATTGCTCGCTTTCTTAAGAATCCCTTAATTTTGCGCTGTATTGATTTTCAATTTTACTAATTATTTTTGAAATAGTCTCATCCGCTTCCACATCGGTCAAGGTCTTTTCCATATCCTGCAGATAAATATGGTAGGCAAGATTTTTCTTACCGGCTCCCAATTTATCTGAAGCATATTCGTCAAACAATTCTACTCTGTTTATCTTATCCGAAATCTCCAGAATGGAACCGGATATTTCAGATGGATTTGTATTGGTGTCAACAACAAACGCCAAATCGCGCGCTACCACCGGATACTTGGAAACCGGTTTGTAATGGTATTCCTTATCATCCAGCCGCAACTCCAAATCATCTTCATTGTCCAAATCGGCTAATGAGATTTCAATCGCATAAACAACCGGCTTCCTGATCTTCAACAAAAGCAACTCGCCCCCTTTCAATTCCTTGATTTCGATATTTTCATCATTTTGAATCTGTGATAACTTCGCGTGAATGTTATCGATTTCTTTTCTGGCATCTTTGCCGGTAGATACGACCGCCAAATTGGTTCGCTCTTTTTCTTCATTAAACACATTTCCAATTTCAAATAGTAATATTGGATCGAAAAGACCGTTTTTTGCGACATTTTTCAAAAGGGACGGAATCAATGAATCGCGCAGATATTTGTTTTCATGTTGAATCGGATTGGCAACCTCGAGCAAATTGTCGGTATTCATATTTTCTGTTTTTATATCCTTTTCAGACAGGAAAGAATAATTCTTAACTTCGGAAAATCCCAGATCGGAGATCATGTCTTTCAACCTTTCCTTCTGGTAGTAAATTGATTTTTGCGGCTTTTCCGCTTCGGGAAGTTCTAATCTTTTTAAATTATCGATTCCATAAATTCTCTCAACCTCCTCTGCCAAATCCTGCCAGACGGTAATATCGTGTCGCCATGAAGGAATTTTGGCTTCCGCTCCTTCTATTTTAAAACCGAGGTATTTCAAGGTTGAATTGATATCATCCTCCGATAGATTCAAATCAAGGAGTTGGTTAATTTTTTGATATGGAATGTTTATCTGTCTTTCGATATCTTTTTCGCCGCTGTACGCAAAACCCAAATCGTCTCCGGCGGCAATTTCAATAATCATCTTGGCCGCTTTAACAAGCGCATTTTTAACCATCGCCGAATCAATTCCTCTCTCAAATCGGTAGCTGGCATCGGAAACAATATTATGAGTTTTGGCTATTTTTCTAATTACAGACGAACTAAATTCTGCCGCCTCCAATATGATGTTTTTCGTTGTTTCGGTTACGCCTGTATCTTGACCGCCCATTACTCCGGCCAGGGCCAAAGCTTTTTCCTTATCGGCAATTAACAGATCATTTTCTTGAAGTTTAATATTTTTACCGTCCAATAGCATAATACTTTCACCATCGCGGGAATCCCTAATCGTAATGGTATGACCGGAAACTTTATCGGCATCGAAAGCATGAAGCGGATGGCCGAGATCCAACATGATGTAGTTAGTGATATCAACAATATTATTAATCGGTTTGAACCCAAGGATTATAAGTCGTTTTTTAAGCCACTCCGGAGAAGGGCCGACCGAGATATTATTTATCCGGTATCCGTAATATCGTGGGCAACTTTCTTTCTTTTCGATTTCTATCTTTAGCTCTGCAGTAATTGCCGCATCTTTACCCTCGTCATTTTTAATTACTGTTTTGCTAAATCCGGCGATTTCCCGAGCTAATCCGAGATGCGACAGGCAGTCGCCACGGTTCGGAGTGATTTCCGCCTCAATCACCATGTCGCTCTCTATGTATTTTGATAATTTCTCGCCTATTCGATAATTCTGATCTAGAATTTTAATGCCGCTTCCCTCTTCCCCCAACCCGAGTTCTTTCTCTGAACAGAGCATCCCATTTGATTTAATACCGCGTATTTCAGCCGCTTTTAAGATTTGACCGCCGATTTTAGACCCAACAAGCGCCAAAGGGACAATTTGTCCAACTTCAATATTTGGTGCGCCGCAGACAACTTCAAATTCATGGCTACCGTTTGTTACTTTCGCCAACCGTAAACGATCGGCATTTGGATGAGGGCTGATCTCCAGTATTTTGGCAATAATAATATTGTCATCCAATCCAAAGTCGGCCGATTCGATCTCCGTTCCGGTAACAGTTAACTTATCGATCAATTCCTGATCGGATATGCTTATATCAACATAATCTTTCAGCCAGCTTTTTAAATACTTCATAAGTTTCCCAACTACTACCAATTTACAGATTTATCCTGTCTGCCGACAGTCAAGCGAAATTACGAATCCTACAAATATCAGCGCTAACGAAAGTCAAACCATTCGTATTTTCGTATTTTCGAATTATTCGTAAATTCGTAGTATTTCGGTTACTTAAATTGTTTTAAGAATCGAAGATCCCCGCTTCTAAATAACCTGATTTCGTCGATATCGTATTTTAACATCGTCAGCCGGTCAATTCCCATACCCAGAGCGAATCCGGAATATTGGTCGGGGTCAATTTTCATATTTGAAAGAACCTTCGGATAGACCATGCCCGAACCCAAAACTTCCATCCATTTACCATTGAATTTAATGTCGACATCAATCCCCGGCTCGACAAAAGGATAATGATGGGGGCGGTAGCGAAGTTCAATATTATCGCCGTACATTTTCATCAAAAATTTCTCAATCGTCCAAAGAAGATGCCCGACTTTGACATCCTTATCTATATAGAGGGCTTCCAATTGGTACAGTGTTGTCTCATGTTTGGCGTCTGTCGCTTCATTCCGATAGCAAACTCCCGGCACAATTACCCGAATCGGTGGAGTCTTGTTTTCGCCGTACCGAACTTGTAAATTAGAAGTATGCGTCCTTAGGACTCTGCCGTCTTTCAGCCAAAAAGTGTCCTGAACATCTCTGGCCGGATGGTCTGAAGGGATGTTTAGTGCATCAAAATTGTACCATTCGGTATCTACTTCCGGACCTTCATAGACATAAAAACCAAGTTCCTCAAATATTTTTACCGCTTGGCGCAGATATATTGTAATTGGATGCAGATTACCTTTATTCATTTTTTTTTGATCTTTTAGAAATACCCTTCTTTTTTGTTTGGAAAAAAAGTTCCAACAAAGTCACGACTACTACTACCGATATGCCAATCCACCAATCCAGAACCCGAAAACCTCGTAGGGCGAACATGGCGGTCAGGGCGAAGGAAAATATCATGCCCTGCCTAACAGACGGCCAAAAATATGAATAGATTAGTTTGTCGGCTTTCGCTTTGATCTTTAAGTAATAGATACCGATCGCCGCAATCCCACCGAATGTCAGAAACATAGAAATATAGAAATTAATAAAGACGGCGGAACCGGATTGGTACGGATTATTATTAAAAACGTCTAAGACCAGCGAGGCAAAAGCGAATAAGGTAATGGTAAACAAAAAAAATAAATTTCTCTTCAGCATTATTTTTTCTCTTTATGAATTTCCTCAATCAAACTCTCTATCTTACTGGCGTATTCCGGCGAATTATCAAGATAAAATCGGATTTTGGGGTGTTTTCGTAATTCTAATTTCTTTGATAATTCCTTCGTCATTGCTGGACCCTCTCTCTGACATTCAATAATCGTCATTTCGGGATTGTTCAGAGCCGATATCCAAACCTTGGCGAAGCCGAGATCCTTTGACACTTCGACATTTGTGACAGTTATTATCTGGTCAGCAAATAATTTCAACAGTAATTTTGAAATCTCATGGCCTACCAACTCATCGACTTTTTCCATCCTATCACTCATATTACTTTGCAATTATATCAGAAATATTAACGATTAGCCACATAAAAACCCGATTCCGAAATGATGAATCGGGTTTTTATTATATAGTTAAGATATTTAGCGCTTTGCCAATCCTAGCTTGGCTTTGAAAACGCTTAGCGTTTTGCCCATTGAGGCGCTCGTCTGGCGCGCTTCAGACCTGGTTTCTTCCGCTCTTTTTCCCGCGGATCGCGGGTTAGAAATCCGGCTTTTTTTAAAGTCAATCGGTATTCAGGATCAAACGCCTCAAGAGCTCTGGCAATACCATGTCTGATGGCCTCCAGCTGGCTTTCCTTGCCACCACCTTTGACTCTAATCGATACTCCGAATATGCCTTTCTTACCAACTAATTCCAGGGGATAGATGATATTAGCCGGAAGTTCCGTTTCTTTGTCGTTGACGGTAATTTTATTGGGATCTTTGAAAATTCGAACAGTGGCTACCGCCGTTTTTCTTCGTCCGGTACCGTACCAATATTTTTTTACTTCTTTTTCCATTATTTTTTCTCGATATTTACAAATTTAACATTTTGATGCGGATGGGAAGGACCGGAATAAATTTTTAAACGGGAAGTAACCGCATCCCGCAGTTTATTCTTTGGAATCATCCCGTAAACCGCTTTTTTAATAATCTCTTCGGGATGATACTCTCTCATCTGTTTGAAAGTTGATTTCTTAAGATTTCCGATATAACCGGTGTGCTTGTAATAAACTTTCTGATCCTCTTTTTTACCGGTAACTTTTACCTTTTTGGCATTAATTACTACCACCATGTTGCCGTTGTCTTTATTCTTGGCAAAATCGGTTGAAAGCTTGCCACGCAAAGAATCGGCGATCTTTGTTGAGATCCGGCCCAATATTTCGCCTTCGGCGTCGTACAAATACCAACTTTTATTATTTTCCTTGTTTGTCATTCTTGGCTTTCTTGGGCTCTTTTATCATCACATCGACATCTTTGGTTTTCTTTGTGTCTTTTGTTTCATTCTTATCCTCAACTTTTTCACTCTCCCCCTCTTCTTTAGTCACGAAAACCTTTTTATCAACCAACTCAATCCGAACCATTCGGCTATTGTCACCCAGACGATTTTTAAGGTGATAACTTCTTGCAAAACCGCTTTTGCGACCGGCATATCTTGGAACCAACTCTTCAATTACTTTCTTTACCGCACTTTTATCAAGTAAAATTCCTTCAAGATTTCGGCGGACTGCAAGATCGGCCTTTTTGCTTCTGGCAATAATCCGGTCAAATTGAGATTTCAAGACTTTTGATTTTGCTTTTGTGGTATCAACTTTTTCATACAATACCAAGGAGGTAAGAATATTTCTTACCATTAATCGTCTATGATCGGCTTTTCGGCTTAAATTCTTACTCATATCTTGATATTACGTCGGCAATTTCAGTGATTCCCTTTTTGCCTAATCCTTTAATCTCTTCAATCTTTAGGGGCGACATTCTTTTTAAACCGGCAATCGTTTTAATACCGGCATTCAAAAGCGCATTAGTTGTTCTCTGCGAGAAACCGGCTTCTTCTATCTTTACTTTGCTTTCGCCCAGTTGTTCCTTATCCTCATCCTCTATTAATTTCAGAACCTCCGGGGTCTCAACAATTTCAGATACCTTTTCAGTCAACGATGGATTAAAGCTTGGGTCCGAGATAATCGCTTCAAAGTGGTCAACCAAAACTCTTGATGCCTCTTTAATGGCATCTTGCGCGGTAATCGTGCCGTCCGTCGTAATTTCCATGGTGATCTTATCAAAGTTTGTCATTTGTCCGACACGTGTGTTTTCAATTAAAAAGCTGACGCGTTCGACTGGAGAAAATGAGGCGTCAATTCCGATCCAGCCAATCTCTTTCTTGTCTTCTTTGGTGCCGGTTGGACGAAAACCTCTGTCTTTTTCAACCATCAGTTCAAGCTGAAGGCTAGCACCCTTATCAACATTGGCGATACGGGCCTCGGGATTTGAGATTTCAATCTGGCTGTTCGCTTGAAAATCAGCCGCCGTAATCTGGCAAGGCCCCTTCTTGGAAAGGGTCAGTATTACCGGTTCCTCTGAATATGATTTAAAATTAATGCTTTTTAAGTTCAATAGCAATTCGATCATATCCTCTTTAATACCTTTTATGGCTGAAAATTCGTGGTCTACGCCTTCAACTCTAAAATAAGTTGCGGCTGAACCGACAATAGAGGAAAGCAAAACTCTTCGAATTGCATTTCCGATGGTTGAGCCGTATCCTGGATAAAGCGGTTCGATGACGAATTTACTTTTGTTATCGCTAATGGCTGTCTCTTTAATTGTTGGCAATCCGATTTTGTCCATATAATCTCCGATCTTTAAATATTTTATCTTGAATAGAACTCAATAATTAAGTTTTCATTTATTGGCGTGTCGATCTCTTCCCTGATAGGCAGGTGATTGATTTTGCCTTTCAGGTTTTTCTTGTCAAACTCCATCCAGCTCGGGCAGTGCTCGCTTTTGATTTCAAAAAAGCTTTCTTTCTTTTTCGGTTCGATTTGATCCAACTCTTTTACGGTGTACGACGGAATATTGACCTTTTTGCCGTTCAATTTGATCAATCCGTGGTTTACCATCTGTCTGGCATGCGCCCGCGAGACGGCAAAACCAAATCTGAAAACCACATTATCAAGTCGAAGCTCTAAAAGACGCATCAAATTCTCGGCCGTGTTGCCGGAAAGTTTCTCCGCTTTTGTAACATAGTTTCTAAATTGAATTTCTCTAGTGCCGTAAATTTCTTTGGCGCGTTGTTTTTCGGCTAATTGCCGGCCGTATTCACTCTTTTTGCCTCTCATTTCAGTGGGACCATGGGCACCCGGTCGGTAGGGACGTTTTACCATAGCGCATTTAGGCGAAAAGCAACGCTCGCCTTTGAGCATCAATTTTTCACCGGCGCTTCTGCATTTTTCACATGAATCCGACATATTAATTAGACCCTTCTTGGTTTCTTTGGACGACAACCGTTATGCGCGATTGGGGTAATATCTTTAATTGTTGAAACACTGATTTTGGCATTAATTAAGGCCCGAACTGCCGATTCCCGACCCGATCCGACACCGGAGACATAAACCTTGGCTTCCGAAAAGCCCATCGATTTTGCTTTTTCAATCGCAGCCGAGGCGGCCAGTTGGGCGGCGTATGGAGTCGATTTTTTGGTACCCTTAAATCCGATTGAACCGGCCGAAGCCCAGGAAATAACACCGCCATTATCGTCGGTTATCGAGATAATGGTATTATTGAAGGTTGACTGGATATAAATACTTCCGGAGTGAACACTTCGCTTTATTTTCTTTTTAACCCGAAGGGGGGCTTTTGGGGCAACCTTCTTCTCTTCTTTTTTGGGTGCTGCTTTTGCCATAAGTTTCCAAATTCCCTACTAATTTACAAATCTTTCGAAAGTACGAATATTAATGAATTAATTTGTAATTTTGTAATTTCGTTGAATTCGTACATTCGTAGTGTTTAGGTTGTTTCTATGTCTTCTCTGCCGACGGTTTTCTTCCCGATCCGACAGTAACTTTTTTGCCTCTTTTGGTTCTGGCATTCGTTTTTGTTCGCTGTCCTCTGGCTGGCAAATTCTTTGAGTGCCGGTGACCGCGGTAAGAACCGATTTCTTTTAATCTCTTGATATTTCCGGTTACTTCCATCCGAAGATCCCCCTCTACCCGGTATTCCGAAATGGCTGTTCTGATCTTCTCGAGTTGGGTCGTGGTCAGATCTTTTACTTTAACGGAGTGATCGACTCCGGCTTTTTCTAAAACCTTTTTTGAGATAGAAAGTCCGATACCATAAAGATAAGTCAAAGCGATTTCAACTCTTTTTTCATCCGGTAAATTTATGTTTGCAATTCTAACTGCCATATTGTGTAATTTCTAATTTCTAATCACTAAACAATTCTCCATTTCCAATTCCTACTTATTTGACATTAGAAATTAGAAATTTGACATTGCCGCCTCTGGCGGCCTACCCCTGCCTTTGCTTGTGTTTTGGATTTTCGCAAATAACAAACAAGCGTCTCTTCGCTCCCGGGCGCTTTGTTTTGCTCATCTTGCTTCGCAAAATTATTTTACATTTGCTGCACATTTTTTTGATTGATGCTTGAACTTTCATTGTACCTTTTTAACACTAAAAAACGACTAAACCAGCTGTCATTTTTAGGAATTTCTTTCCGGATTTATTCTTCTCGTAATTCTGCCTCGACTTAAATCGTACGGCGTCAACTCGACGGTTACTTTATCTCCCGCCATGACTTGAATTCGATTTTGAATCATTCTTCCGGAAAGATAGCCCAATACCATATGACCGTTGTCTAGTTCGATTCTAAGTTTCGAATCAGGCAATACCTCTGTCACATTACCCGTTACTTCAATTACATCTTTTCTTGTCATATTGTGATTTCTTTAAGAATTTAACATATTTGGACATGTAAGTCAACACTTGCGGCTAGCGCGTAACAATAACCGTCTTGCCGTCAATGATTACAACCGTATCTTCAAAATGAGCGCAGTTGGAGCCGTCCTTCATCGTCACTGTCCAGCCGTCCTCCTTGGTTTTAACTTTGTTTGAACCGGTACTTAACATCGGTTCGATCGCCAAGGCCATGCCGTTTTTAATCGACGGGCCAAGCAATCCGTCGCCGTAATTTGGAATCTGCGGTTCCATATGAAGCTCGGTACCAATCCCGTGCCCGACCAATTCTTTAACAACTGACAAACCGCGCTTATTGGCCTCTTCCTCAATCCTTTTTCCGATCATACCGATATTTTGGTCCGGTTTTGCGGCCGATACACCGATTTCAAGACATTTTTTAGTTATATCAATCAATTCATGGTCATTTTCCGATATTTTACCGACTCCGACTGTTCTGGCCATGTCGGTGTGTACTCCTTTGAAATAGGCGCCGGCATCAATCGAAACGATATCGCCTTCCTTTAATACATCCTCTTTTGAGGGCAATCCGTGGACAAGATCGGCATTTTTCGAGATACAGGAAGAGCTTGGGTAAAATTCTCCGCCGACTTCATAATTCAAAAATGAGGACGCCGCCCCGCGTTTTTTAAGTTCGGATTCGATGAACTGGTTAATCTCAAAAGTTGAAACACCGGGTTTTACTAGTTTCAAAACAGAATCAAAAACTTCGGCCAGAATATGGCCGCACACTTTAATATCTTCGATTTGTTTCTGGCTTAAAATTAAAAACATATATTAATATGCCCGATTTTTGATAGTTTTAATTATTTGAAAATTGTAAAAGAGATCTTTCAATTTCTTCTTTGACTTCCTGAATTGATTTTTCGCCGTCGATGATGATCAGACGGCCGGCTTGTTTGAATAACCTGGTAACCTCTTCGATTCTTGGAATGTATTGCCCGATTCGTTTTCTGACCACTTCCTCTTTGTCGTCCGCCCGCGAAACCAAAGCGCCGCCGCAGGATTCGCACATCGTGGTTTCACTCTCAATATAGATCTTGCCGCAGATTGAACAGACCTTTCTGTGGATGATTCGGTTGACTGAAGATTCGGGATCGATTTTTAAGTAAATCACCAGCGGTTCCCGCCACTTTTTCTCTTTAGCATAATTATTTAACATATTTGCTTGTTCAAAAGAAAAAGGGAAGTTATCGAAGATAATGCCGGTTTCTCTTTTTTCCAATTCTTTCTTAACTAAATCAAAAACAATATCATCGGGTTGGGGAGTTCCCTCGATGTAGCGTTTATTGATTTCAGCGACAAATGGATCTTTTGGATTAGATGACTCTATTTCTTTTCTAATCAATTCACCGATACCGACAATCGGAAGGTTCTCCTTCCTTGATAAAAATTCCGCCTGCGTCCCTTTTCCTGAACCGGGCAACCCCAAAATAGTAAATATTTTTCTTTGAATTTCCATATTAATACGCGTCATAAGTATGCATTACGATTTGGGCCTCGATCTGACGCATTGTCTCAACTACTACTGAAACGATAATTAAAATTCCGGTACCACCGAGTGAAAAAGTGGTGATGTGGGTAATGCCTTCGACGATGAACGGCAAAATGGCGATCAAACCCAAAAATATCGAACCAAAAAGAGTTATTCTGGTAATTACCTTGCCCAAATATTCCCTGGTTTCGCTACCGGGACGGATCCCGGGGATAAATCCGCTCTGTTTCTGAAGATTTTCGGCAATTTGCTCCGGCTTAAAGACAATACTGGTATAAAAATAAGTGAAAAATACCACCAAAAAAAAGTAGACTATTCCGTGATAAGTCTGATTAGCAAAAAATTCTCCGACCGCTTTGGCGGAATTGGCGATCCAAGGGGTATAAGCGTTTTCCAAATATTTTGATAGCACTGACGGTAAGACCAGCAAACTCAAAGCAAAGATAATCGGGATGACGCCGGCGATATTTACCTTGATTGGCAGGAAATTATTGACTGCGCCGCTGCCGGAGTAACGCATTTTTCTGGCGTAGGAAATCGGAATTTTCCTCTCCCCCTCTTGAACAAAAACGATTGCGCCGACAACAAATATGATTGCCGCCAGCAGTACGATTGCGCCGATTATCTTACCGGTATCGCCCGATTGAACCAGAGCGACTGTATTTCTAATCTGAGTCGGCATACCTGAAATAATCCCAAGTGAGATAATTAAGGAAACGCCGTTGCCGATCCCCTTTTCCGAAATAATTTCACCCAACCACATCAAAAGCATGGTGCCGGCAGTCACTGAAATCAGCATGACGGCAAGGTCGAAAGGCGTCCAAGTCGGGATAATGCCTTGATTACGAAGCAATACCAACATACTGTAAGCCTGTACCAAAGCCAGCGGCACGGTCGCCATTCGAGTGTATTGGTTGATTTTTTTTCGTCCCGCTTCTCCCTCTTTTTGCAACTCCTCGACCGCCGGAAATATCATTCCGAGTAATTGGAAAACGATTGAAGAAGTAATGTAAGGTCCGACACCCATCAGAATAATTGAGAAATTACTCATCGTTCCGCCGGAAAACATATTGAGAAGTCCGAAGGCCTGGTTTTGTTCGAAAAAGGTCTGCAGGCGGGAAATGTCAACGCCGGGAAGCGGGATATGGGCCAAAAGTCTAGTAACCGCCAAAATACCGACTGTTATGATTATTTTCAGCCGCAGGTCTTTATATCTCCATATTTTTTCCAGTTTTTCCATATTCCTACACTACCCAATCCGTGCCTATAAGTCAATCGTATTGGAGCACATTTAATCCTTCTTTACTATTCTTTTCTCCAACACTATTGTCCGGCGCCGTATTGACCTGAAAAACCTCCCTTTTTAGGGAGTAATTTTACAGTCAAAACAAACTTCCTCGTCCCGCCGGCCGGATCGGGGACTTCATCTGTTTGATTTTTTTCCCATTCCCGCAGCAACTCGGCATTTAGGATCTCTTTAATAGTGGAGATCTCCTCCAGATTTTCCCTCATCTCAAGAGTCAGTTTTTGATTCGGACCGGTACTTACTATATTGTCTTTGATCTGCTTCTTTTTTTGGTTCGCTTCTTTTGATTCTTCAAAAGCTGTCATATACTCGGGTGAACTTTCCAACTCGCTTTTTAGCATCTCTCGGCAAGCACGCACTTCCTCCTGTAATTTTTCCAGCGCTTCAATTCTTTTCTGGATTGATTGTTCTTCCATTGCTTCTCCCAAATAATAGATTTATGTACCGAATTTGATCGTTTTAAACATTGTCTCAAACTGTTCGATAAGGCTGCTTCCTGAAGATATCAGATTAATCTCCCAAATCGATCCGCTGTTGTTTATAAAATATGTTTTGGTCGTAATCTTTGAATCGGCCTTTACCAGAGGATTTGGAGAGACCAGATATGTCGGTAGTGTTCCGTCAACCCGGTGGTATGTGAAATTTTTTTGAGTCAACCAGCTCTCAATGTCTCCGCTCAACCTAAAATTTATCATTGAAATATCGATTAGTTCTTTTCTTTTATCCAGATCCAGTCCGGATCTGTTTGAAAGCGACACAACCGCTCCCTCACTGGCACTGACATTTCTGCTTATCGTCCAAGCCGAAGGATAGACAAAACTAATTTTTTCATCACTCCAATTTTTCGTTGATGGAGCCAAGTTCTCGACATTACAGGTTTTACCGATTACAACACAATCTTTTTGATCTGGCTTGGATTCCGTTCCGACCTGAATACCAATCATTAGGCCGAATGTAAAAAATAATCCGGCAAAGGCATAAATTAAATACCTAATCCTAGACATTATCACATGCCTCCTAGTTCTTTCTTTAATTTTAGCAGAATATTTCTCGCATATATAGAACAAAAAAAATACCCCAACTCCGCCAGCTGGCGGACGAAGGGGTATTTTTCTTTAAGATAAAAGATTATCTGTAGGATCGGCTGTTGCCGCGGTTGTAACCGCCGCCGCCGTATCCGCCGCGGGAACCGGAGTTGTCTCTTTTTTCCATCGGCTTGGCAACATTGACGGTCAATGCTCTGCCTTCAACTTCTTTGCCATTCATCGCATTGATAGCGGTCTGGGCCATCTCATCGGTTTCGAGTGTAACGAAACCGAAACCGCGTGATCGGCCTGATTCTCTATCAGTGATTACTTTTGCTTCAACGATCTTCAATCCTTCAATCTCGGAGAACAAACCCTCAAGGGCTGCATCGTCGACTGAGAAAGGAAGATTTGAAACAAATAGTTTGTTGTTTTCTGACATATATTTCCTTGCATACTTATAATTTTCGACCAAAGTCTACGTAATTTTCCAACCTACTAACAACTTTCCTAGAGTGCGATGTACGATTAACTAAACTAAATACATACTAACATACTTTATTATCAATGTCAATGATTCGTTTTTAAGTTCCGGTTCGAAGTTAAACAAACCAGTTAAAAAAGGCATCCTGACTCG
>CAYILA010000004.1:0-3190 GCA_964364265.1 uncultured Candidatus Saccharibacteria bacterium
AATCATTTGGATTTTGCTCGAAAAACATTCGAACTTTGTTTAATACACACCGCCATTCGGCTCGCTGTGAGTTGATTCATTAGTGCAGAAAAGTGCATCTAGATGCTTTTCACTGTGCGAATGATCGAAAATCCGAATCAGAGGGGAGAACAGTGCGGTGATAAAAAGTCTGTTGGGTATGTTGATTCGATGTCTGGGTTCCGTACGAGAGAATCCAAACATTGAAGCAATGACTGTCCTCTATCTAGCGAATGCGGTGCATTTCTTTTCCCGCATCCGTATGCAACAATACGGTGTTGCAGAAGACATCGAGAAACACTACGAGGGATGGCGGGAATCAGAACGAGAATACGCCAAGCACTACACACCCATCGACCCGAGGGAGTTTCTGGCCGGAAACGGCCCTCCCATCCATTTGCTAAAGCAAACAGAGGGTACAGTTACCCTGTTTGCCGAGCAATTCCCGCTCGAGTACTGGCTCTCCGCCTATCCGGAGTCAGCCAGCTGCCGTTGGGTGATTGCCCAATGACTACCCACCGGAGGGACTGTGGCTTCAAACCACGGTCCCTCCCCGACTCGCCAAACGGCGATTTTTTTGTTTAGAACTATTTTTTACTGACCTCATAGAGCGAAAATGTTTCGCCGTCTACTATTGATGGACCGAATGATTTTAATTTTGTGATTGAAAAATCACTATTTTCGTTCTTCAAATAAACATCAAGATTATCAGAGTTTAATATCACCAATACTTTGCTGTTTTTCAAAAGAGTAATTTTATCAGCCGATTGCAAAATATCAAGTTGATCGGCAAAATGACGCTTTTTATCCCAGATCACATAAGTTCCCCATCGCCCACTTTCGGGAAAGTAAATCTCTTTATTGGAATAGCCGATCACCGAAGCAGAGGTGAAATCCTCCGCTCCGACAAATTGGTCATTCTCTAAATTATTATTTTTAATATACTGCATCGTTTCCCTGCCGGCCGAAAAAGTGTTCGCATAATCCGTCTTGTAGGCAATATAAGCAGCATAAACATTAGCCGAAAAAAGTAAGGTGACAATTAAACTAAACCATATATTTTCCAATTTCAAATCTTCCTTGTTTAAAACCAGATATTTTTTGTAGATCCAAAGGCAAGCAAAAAGTATTAAAAACAAATTACCCTGATGGCGTAAGAATCCGGGAAATTTGGTGTAGAAAAATAGCATTACCGCCAGTGTTGAGAAAATATAGAAAATCATCAGGGTCGGCTTCCGGATCATAGTTAGACCGAAAATAATGAATAATATTATTGAATAAATGTATTGCCGGCCGGCATCAGTAACAAAATTGGTATTCCAAAAGTTAAGTTGATTGATTGGAATCGGGACATAGGCCCGCCAAATGATTGAGAAGGTGGTTTTCGCCTGATCAATATTCAAGATAGTATTCCAAGCGGTATAAACACCGCTGTCTGCCGGTACCTTCAGTTGAAGATAAGCGAGATAGAAACCGGTGCTTGCGATTAATACGGCAAGCATTATTTCAGGTACATTTTTATAGGAAACCCCTCCGTTATCGATTAACAATTCCAGCAGTAGGTACAAGAACAGGAAAAAAGCAATAATCAAACCGAACACCGATGTCTGGGCTAGGAAAAAGAGCGGCACTGTTAAAAACAAAATATTCTTTTTTGAGCTGAAAAGGAGGCAAAAAATAATGATGAATAACATGCCCAAAGAATAATTCCGGCTGATGATGCCGTATTCGTAGAGCGGGAAATAGCCGAAAGCAAAAAGCAACTTTTCCAGTTTGTTGAAAGGAGAAAATTTTGCCACCAAAAATACCGAGAGGCCGGCAATCAGAAGATGGGCAATCTGCATATAGAAGGGATTTCCGGAAAACCGGGTGATAATGAAAAGAAAAAAATACCACAGCCCCGGGTGACCCTCGTAGCGGATGTTTTTGAACAGCTCGAACAAGTTCCCGCTATTTTTGGCGATTAGAAATGATTGGAGCTCATCCCGCCACATTTCGTGGTGCAAGATGCCGTAAAATCCGACCAGCAAAAACAAAATACTAATTAAATAACCATAGTATTTCGAAAAGATTTCATTTAGTTTAAGCATAAAATCCCTATGTATTGTCATTCCCGCGAAAGCGGGAATCCAGTTACTATTCAAAGATCCCTGCCTTCGCAGGGATGACCCCGGAGTCATTTTTTCTCTTCGTGATACTCTTCTTCGGTATTTACAGCCCAAATATTATCTTTTTTGAGAACGCCGGCCGCAATGTTGTCCACCGCCGTCATTGCCGTCAACATCGAGTGATCCATATTATTGTATTTATGCATTCCGTTCCGGCCGATTAAAAACAAATTTTGAATATTATCCAAGAACTCTCTCACTTTCCCGAATTTATCGTAACTGCCAAAATATGCCGGATAAGTTTTTTTAACGCGGAAAACAACCGCGTCGATGACATCCTCTTTTTTGATTATATCAATTTTTTCCAGCTCTTTGGCGGCGAAATCAATAAATTTTTTGTCGCTCATTTTCCAGAGCCGGTCATTTTCAGAACAAACATACTCTAAGCCAACCCAAACCTTGCTTCTGTCCTTCAATAAATAGGGACTCCAGTTGTTGAAAATTTGGAGCCGGCACATTTTTACATCGCGCTCCTGAATATATATCCAAGTATCGGGAACTATATTGTTGACGGTCTTGATCCCCGTCTGATTCTTAATTATTAATTTATTCAAAAGCAAGCCGACTGTGATGAAATCGCGGTATTTCAAACCTGAAGCGATCTTCAATACTTCGGCCGGTTTTTTGTCCATTCCTTCGATTAAATCCTTAACCGGCATTGTCGAGAGGTAATGGTCGCCAGCAACCACTTTCTTCTTACCCTTCTTATCAATAATGATGGATGAAATCAGACCTTTCTTGGTTTTGATTTTGACTGCCTTTGAATTCAGATGGATTTTCCCGCCCTTTTTCCTGATCTCGTCGGCAACCATTTCCCAAAGTTCACCCGGACCCAATTTTGGGTAGAAAAAACTATCAATCAAACTGGTTTCAACTTGTTTCCGGCCAAGCGGTTTCTTGGGCAACATTTTGAAAAAAGCATGAATCAAAACTTTTGAGATTGAAACACCCTTGACCCTCTGCGCCCCCCAATCCGGTGCAATTTTGTCCGGATCAATTCCCCA
>CAYILA010000004.1:3290-78431 GCA_964364265.1 uncultured Candidatus Saccharibacteria bacterium
ACCCGGTCGGTTTTTTCGGGATCGGGAGCACCCCGTTTTTTTGAGAGCTCAATTTTCCGATCCAATATCTTATCGTCGCTAGATGGTTTACCCTGCAAAGGCATAATATTAATCCAGAAATCCATCACCCGGTTTGATTTCGAAAAAAAACGGTGGCCGCCGATATCCATCCGGTAACCTTTGTATTTGGCGGTACGAGAAATGCCGCCGATGTATCCGGTTTCCTCATAAATTTCCGGAATTAGATCGGTTCTTTGCAGGAGTTCATATGCCGCGGTCAATCCGGCCGGCCCGGCGCCGATAATGATTGCTTTCTTTTTCATTACTTCCACAAATTAATATCACGATTCTCTTGTTCAAAAAACATATTATCGGTAATATTTTAAATACACAAGAACAAAGGAATTTATATGAGAAACAACGATGACTTGCCGGCAAACGCAAAAAAGGCCTTTTCGGGTGAACTTTTTGATGTCTGGCAGTGGGACCAGAAGATGTATGACGGCTCGACAAAAACCTTCGAACGAATCTCCCGGGCTGACGCGGTTGTTGTAATAGCGATTGTCAATGATAAGATTATGATTCTCAATCAGGAGCAACCTGACTATGCCAAGCCCTACATTTCGATGCCAGGCGGTAGAGTTGAGGATGGAGAAGATCCCCTTGAATCCGCCAAACGTGAGTTACTCGAGGAAACCGGGTACGAATCCTCTGATTGGGAATTCCTTCGAAAAGACCAGCCGATGCACAAGATAAATTGTCAGATCCACATCTTTATTGCCCGAAATTGCAAAAAAACTGGCGAACAAAATCTCGACTCCGGTGAAAAAATTGAAGTCAAATGGTATGATTTTGACCAATTTCTATCTCTTGCGAACGATGATGACAAGTTTCACTACCGGACCCTAGTCACTTACCTATTCCGCGCCCGGCTGGATGAAAACAAAATGAAAGAATTAAAAGAAAGGTTATTTTAAACAAGCAATTGACTTATTGCCAAACTGTATCACAAATCACGCGTACGTGAGAAAAATGATATAGTTTATCAACAAGTCTGGAACGATATCTTAAATATATATATTTTGAGAAACTATGAAAATTAATCATTATGGGGTGCGGACTTGGATTGAGGTCGAACGAAGCGTTCTAAAACACAATTTGTCCCAATTCCGGGAGTTAATCGCCCCTGAATGTAAAATAATGGCTGTCGCAAAGTCAAACGCCTACGGCCACGGATTATACGATTATTCCCTAGCGATGGATAAATTGGAAGTCGATTGGTTCGCCGTCGATTCCGTTACCGAAGCGCTCACTCTACGCAAAAAGGGGATAAAAAAACCGATTTTAATCCTGGGCCATACCCTCCCCGAACGGTTGGAAGAGGCGCTCTCGGCAAATATTTCTCTAACGGTTTCCAGTTTCGACGCCCTCCGGGAAATCGACCGGCTTAACTTTAAAAAGAAATTTAAGATTCATCTGAAAATCGACACCGGAATGCGCCGACAGGGATTTTTGCCCGAAGAAATTGATGAACTGACTGAAATTCTTCTGAAAATGGAAAATATTGAAGTTGAGGGCATCTACACCCACTTTGCCGAGGCGAAAGATCCGAAAGATACCGAGTTCACCACCTTGCAGACCGCAAGATTCATTGAGGCATTTTCAAAACTGGAAGCTTTGGGATTCAAACCAATCCGCCACGCTTGCGCCACGGCCGGTACTTTAATATACCCAAGCGCCCACTTCGACATGGTCCGGCTTGGAATTGGTCTTTACGGCTATTTCCCCTCCCTCAATTTGAAAAAACAATTTGAAAAGAGGATCGATCTTCGCCCCGCCCTCTCTTGGCGAGCGACTATCTCCGAGGTCAAAGCAATCAAAAAGGGAGAACGGATTAGCTACGATTTGACCGAGAAAATGCGAAGAAACGGCAAAATCGCCATTATCCCCGTCGGCTATTGGCAGGGATTTCCGAGGTCCCTCTCCTCGAAAGGCAAAGTCCTCATCAACGGTCAATACGCAAAAGTGTTGGGTCGTGTTACAATGGATATGATTATCGTTGATATCTCAAAAATTGACTGCAAAACCGGAAGTACTGCCACAATTATCGGTTCCGATTTGAACAAGCAAATAACCGCCTATGAGATCGCCGAGACAGCCGGTCAGAATTATTACGAATTTATAACCCGCCTGAATCCATTGATAAAGAAAATCTATACTTAGCTAGTCTACCATCTAACGGTATATGTAAAAGAAAGCGCCAAAAGCGCTTTCTTTTACGATTTTCGTTATAACTAGACCTCTGGTGTTACCGGCGGTGTTGTTGTGGTGTCGTCGCCGGCAGCATCATCTGCCTTTGGTATTACCTCTTCGGCACCAGCGTCAGAGGCCTGTCCGCCGCTAGGCACGGCTGGTGGCGTTGTCGGGGTGTTCCATGTTTGTGCTCCGGCATCACCGGCCTGTCCGCCGATAGGCGTGGCCGGTGTGGCTGGTGCATTTGCATCTGCCGGGGCTGCCCCTGGCATTCCCGTTGCACCAGTGGCTGCGTCGTCACCAGCCTGCCCGTCCGTAGGCGTGGTTGCCGGCGGCGGCGTCGTTGTATCTTCGTCTGGCATTTGATTCCTCCCAATTAATAATTTATTCCAACTTTATTCTATCTGTTAATCACATTGGAAAGCAACAGCCGTTTCTCCACAGAGGCAATCAATTTTCTGGTCGCAATCACCATATCGGGGCTGACCGAAACCGATGTCGTGCCGGCTTTGACCATCATTTCGGTAATTTCAGGGTAAACCGACGGCGCCTGACCGCAAATTGAACAAGCAACATTGCGTTTTCGACAGGTCTTGATCACATATTCGATCGAGAGCACCACCGATTCATCCCGTTCATCAAAAATCTTGGCCAATGTTTCGTTGTCTCGATCCGCTCCGAGAGTCAACTGGGTCAGATCGTTTGAACCGATTGAAACACCGTCAATGCCAAGGTCAAGAAATTTTTCAAGAAGAATAATATTCGAGGGCACCTCGACCATCATCCAGAGTTTGAAGTCAGGGGACTGGTGCAAACCGTTGTCGACAACCAGTTTCATCACCTGCCTCATCTCCTCGACCGTCCGGACAAACGGAATCATCAGCCAAAGATTTTTAAAATCGTATGAGTCGCGAACCTGCTTGATCGCCTCGATTTCGAGGGCAAATAAATCCGGTTCCTTGATATAGCGCGAAGCTCCCCTGTACCCTATCATCGGATTGCTCTCCTTAGGTTCGTATTTTTCCCCGCCCTTTAAGTTGCGGTATTCATTGGTTTTGAAATCTGTTGCCCGATAAACGACCGGCCGGGGCGCAAAAGCGCCGGCAATCGTCTTCATCCCCTCGGCCAGTTTGTTCACATATTCCCGGCCGCGGCCGTCTGCCACCATCGCCCGAGGATGCTCGCCCATTTCAGCGATGACAAATTCAGCCCGCATCAGCCCGACTCCGTCAACCGGCAATTTTGCCGTTTGCTCGGCCAAATGCGGTTCGCCCAAATTAACGTAGACCTTGGTACCGGTAACCGGAATCTCTTCGACAATCGCTGACCCGGAAGTAGTCCTCTTTGCCGGATTGATCTCCTCCGGCGTCGCTTTGCTGGCCACCCTGCCTTTATAAACCAAGCCCTTGGCGCCATCAACGGTAATAATCTGACCGGTGGTTAAGGTCGAGGTCGCCTTGCCGGTGCCGACAACGCAGGGAATTCCTAATTCTCGGGAGACGATTGCCGCGTGGCAGGTCCGACCGCCGGTATCGGTTACAATCGCCACCGCCCGCCGCATGGCCGGAACATAGTCCGGCGTGGTCATCTCGGTGACCAAGACATCGCCTCTTTCAATTTTGTCGATTTCGGATGGTTTATGAATAATTTTAACCGGCCCAAAGGCGACACCCAAAGAAGCGGCCGCCCCTTTGAGAAGAACCTCGGCTCTGCCGGCCTCTAAATTCTTATCGTTATTGAATATCCCCGGGTCAGCCATCTGTTTAGTCGGGGGTACGGAGCTGGCAGTCTGGGGTGACACTCCCTCATCCCTCATCCCTCCTCCTGACTTACCAAGTGTGGTTATCGGCCGCGATTGGACAAAATAAACCTTGCCGTTATCAATCGCCCACTCCGTGTCCTGCGGTTTGCCATAATGTTTTTCGATCTCGACTCCCAATTTTGAGAGCTCCAGAATTTCCTCGTCGGTCAACTTCTGTGATTCCTGTAATTTTGCCGGCACAACCGCGTGACGATCCCCGCCTTTGGCATTGGTTACAATCTGCCAACTCTGCTTTTTAACCTCTTTGTTGATAATTTTTAAAGATGCCTTGTCAACCGTATATCTATCAGGATCAACCTCGCCCAAGACAACCGCTTCACCCAACCCCAGTCCGGCCTCAATTACCAATTGTTCTGGATTTTCAGTCACCGGATCGATCGTGAATAGAATGCCCGCCTTTTCGGAATCGATCTGTATCTGGACCGGCACCGAAAGACCGACTTTCATATGATCATATTTATTGATAATTCGATAATAGATTGCCCGCGCCTCAAACAATGAGGCGAAACATTTTTGAACCGCTTCCACCACCGCGCCAGGGCCGTGAATATTTAAAAATGTCATCTGTTGGCCGGCAAAGGAGGCGTCGGGCAGGTCCTCGGCTGTGGCCGAGGAGCGTACCGCCACCGCCAACCCGCCCAGTTTTCGGTAGGACTCGATGATTTGCTCTTCAAGATCGAGCGGCATCTTGGCAGAAACGATCGTCTTTTTGACCTCGGTGGCAACCTTATTTAGTTCTTTGGAGTTTTCAGGATCGACATTTTTAACTAATCTGGTGATTTTTGCGGTCAAGCCGGTTTTTTCCAAGAAATAATTGTAGGATTGAGCCGTAACGCAAAAACCGTTCGGCACCGGAATGCCGGCTTTTGTTAGTTCACCAAGATTTGCGCCCTTGCCGCCAACCAAGGGGATATCATCTTTGGATATTTCCGAGAACCACATAATATACGGCGCTTTTTTCCGCCTCGGCTCGCCGAGAGCGAGACGGGTTATCTTCTTTTTGAGCACTGTCCCTCCAGACACAAAATTACTAATTCCTAATTACTAATTTCTAATCAAATCCCAATATCCAATGTTTAAATTATTAATCATTAAACAATTAGACATTATTTAGAAATTAGAAATTCTTAATTAGAAATTTTATTATTATTTTCTAATACAGACCTTATTATTTCCCATCCGAACCCCCGACCGGCAAGATATCTGGCTAACTTGTCCCTTTTCTCTTCTTTTTTGATACTTTTCTTCCGGTTTAGCCACTTTTCGGCCGATTCCTTGGCCATCAACTTCTCCTCATCACTACCGTACTCCGACAAAGCCCGATCAATTATCTCGCCTGGCACTTTCAGGGTCAGAAGCCACATTTTTAACTTAAATTTCCCCTGCGGCTTTTGGTCTAACTGATACCTGATATAATTTCTGACGAATTTCTCGTCGTCGAGGAATTTTTTTTCTGTCAGGAAAGCCAAAACCTCCGAAATTTCCGTTTCCGAAAAACCCTTCCTTTCCATTTTCTGGCGAATCTCGCCCGAACTGCGATCCCGAATCTTCAGGAGGTACAAAGCGTACTCGATTGGTTTTTTTCGGTTCATTTTTTGGAAGCCAAAGTTAGAACAAGAGTCACGAGCCCGATTAGCAAGGCGCAAACGCCAGCCACCGACATTATCAGAATCAAAGTCGCCTTATCGCTGGTCATCGTCTCGGCCGTGTCGGCATTAATAAACGCGCTCGAGAATAAAAGCATTCCGGTGCCGAGGACCAGAAAGAAACTGCTAAACCGTATCTTCGATTTTCTCTTCATTATCTCCTCCTTTGGCTGCCTCGATTATTTTTTCTTTAATTTTATCCGCTATCTTTTTGTCTTTTTGTAGGAATACTCTAGCGCTGTCCTTGCCCTGACCCAGTTTCTCGCCCTCGTAGGAGACCCAGGAGCCGGCTTTCTCAATGATGTTGTATTTTATGCCAAGGTCCACCAATTCGCCCACATAATCGATTCCATCACCAAAGAGAAGGTCAAACTCGGCTGTTTTGAAGGGCGGGGCCACTTTGTTCTTGACCACTTTGACCATAACATGACTGCCGATGTCAACATCGCCTCTTTTCAAGGCCGCTTTCCTCCGGATATCAAGCCGAACCGAGGAGTAAAATTTTAAAGCGTTGCCGCCGGTGGTTGTCTCCGGATTTCCGAACATGATACCGATCTTCATTCTAATCTGGTTAATGAAAATTAATATAGTTTTTGATTTTGAAACGATTCCGGTTAATTTGCGCAGGGCTTGGCTCATCAACCTGGCTTGAACTCCCATCATGGAGTCGCCCATCTCTCCTTCAATCTCGGCGCGCGGCACCAGGGCGGCCACCGAATCGACGACGATTACATCGACGGCATTGGAACGCACCAATGTCTCGGTAATCTCCAAGGCCTGTTCGCCGGTATCCGGCTGGGAAATCAGGAGATTATTCAAATCCACTCCCAACTTAGCGGCGTGGTCCGGATCCAGAGCGTGCTCGGCGTCGATGAAAGCAACCGCTCCGCCCTTTTTTTGCGCCTGCGCAATCACATTCAAGGCCAAGGTCGTCTTGCCGGACGCCTCCGGTCCGTAAATCTCTACCACTCTTCCTCTCGGCAACCCGCCGACCCCCAGAGCCAAATCCAGGCCCAATGACCCGGTCGGGACGACATCAACCTTCATCCTCGAGTTCTCGCCCATACTCATGATCGCGCCCTTGCCGAACTGTTTTTCAATCGACGACAGCGCCGCTTTCAGCGCTTCCTTTTTCCCCTCATTTGCCCGTTCGCGTGTTTCTGACCCCTCCTGAATTTCAGTTTTCTTTAGCATTTTTCTCCTACTAATATTGCTTAAACTCATTATAGCCTTCCCCTCCTAATGTAGGAGGGGGTGGGGAGGTATAATTGTTTTAAATTTATTCTACTCCCGCTTACTCCCCCTACTCTAGTGGGAGAACCATCAGAAACTATTTTCTGATGTTGTCGCCTCGGCCGTCTTCGGCCGATACTCGACGGTGTAAACCTCCGAGCTTTCCTTTTTGGCCTTATTGATCGCCCTAACCTCGATTACATTCACCCCTTTATGCAATTTATAGGAAAGCGAGAAGTGGCCGTCGTTCGTAACCGGAATTTTTTCGGTGTTAACAGTTACAAAGGAATCAATATCGGCCACACCGGTCAAGTCAATGGTATCATTCTCAACCGTAACATTGTTGTCCGGTGAGGTAATCCGTAAATTGGGACTGCCGGCAAAACCGAGCACCTGATAGAAGATATATGAAAACATTCCTAAAACGAAAACTCCCAGAGTGAAATAGGCCAAGGTCTTGGGAGTGACGCTCAATTTGTTTTCTTTAATCGGCCGACCGTATGAGAGTTCCGGCGATTCATCGTCCTTATATATACCGGCTTCCATATCAAACAGTTTTGAAATTTCCTCGATGTCCTGATTCAAAAATCTGGCGTAGGCCAAGACAAAACCTCTGGCATAAGCCGTCGAGGGAAGGTCAGACCAAACCCCCTTTTCAATCGCAATCAGATATTTTGCCCGAACTTTTGTGGCAATCTCGGCGTCGTAGATCTTGATTTCCTTTTTGCGCCTGGCGGTCTTTAAAATCTCTCCCAGCGAGAGCCGTTTGGCCATTTTTTTTGTAGAAAAGACTGGATTCATAATTTTAATCACTAGATATAAGATATAAGATACAAGACAAACGATAAACGATATATGCGAACCCCCACTTTTATCTTCTTAACTTTTATCTCATATCTATTTTAAAACCCGCCCTTATTGTATTGGTCCTCATTAAAATCATCTTCTCGCCGGTTGTTTCTGGGTTGGTAGCCGTCAGCGCTGATATTCGAGATTAAGACATCGCGAGGTTTTGCTCCGTCAGACGGTCCGATAACACCGTTCTCTTCTAATATATCGAGCAACCTTGCAGCTCTGGCATAACCGACTCGAAGACGTCTCTGTAAGAGCGAGGCCGAGGCCTTGCCGGCCTGCATAACCGTCTCAACGGCGTCATCGTAAAGGTCATCATCGCCCGAACCCTCTCCGCTCGAAAAACCGCCGCCTGATTTTGCTGATCTGAATGTTAGAATTGATTCATCATATTGGGCCAGACTTTTTGACCGGAGAAAGTTATTGAGCTCTTCAATCTCCCCGTCCGAAACAAAACAACCCTGAATCCGTCTTGGTTTGTCGATACCGTTTGAAATGTAGAGCATGTCGCCGTTGCCCAGTAGTTTCTCGGCGCCGGACATATCCAATATGGTTCGGGAATCGACTTGAGAGGCAGTCGCGAAAGCGATCCTGGTTGAAATATTAGCTTTAATCAGGCCGGTCAAGACATCAACCGAGGGCCGCTGGGTGGCGACGATTAGGTGAATACCGGTCGCTCGCGCCATTTGGGCGATTCGAACAATTGAACTTTCAACATCTTTGGAAGAAGTGGCCATCAGGTCGGCCAACTCATCGATTATGATTACGATATATGGCAAAGATCCTTCCTCAGTCGGTTCGGCATTGTAGGCAAGAATATTTCTTTTGCCAGATTTTGAAAATATTTCATAGCGTCTTTCCATTTCGGAAACCGCCCATTTTAATGCCGAAACGATCTTATCCACCTCGGTTACGACGGGGGTGAGCAGATGTGGAATACCGTTATAACCGGTCAGTTCGACTCTTTTCGGATCAACCAAAAGAAGTTTCAAATCTTCCGGAGAATTGTTGAATAGAAGAGCTATGATTATTGAGTTGATGCAGACCGATTTGCCAGATCCGGTGGCGCCGGCTACAAGAGCGTGAGGCATCTTTTCTAGGTCGACCGAAATCGGATCGCCGGCCACATCGCGGCCAAGAGCAATCGCTAATTTACTTTTGACAGATTTAAAATTGTTTGAATCCAAAACCTCTTTTAATGTCACTTTGGCGCCGATCTTGTTTGGAATCTCCAAACCGACCAAGTCCTTGCCCGGAATCGGCGCCTCAACTCTTAAGCTCTTAGCTGAAAGCGCCAAGGCCAGATCGTTTTGGCGGGCAACGATCTGATTTAATTTCACACCGGTATCCGGTTTCAAAGTATATTGAGTTACGGTCGGACCGACATTGACATCTTTCGTCGCCACTTTGATGCCGAAGTTCTCCAAGGTCTTTCTGATGATATCGGCGTTCTTCTCGATATTACCCGAGCTGGCAATGTCGTCCGACTCTTTCAAAATGTCGAGCGGCGGATACTCCCAAGCCATACCGCGGGTCGGTCGTTCCATTCGCTCCGGAGGCGCTACCTCAATGACCGGAGCGCGACCGCGGTTCGGGTTGCGACGCAAAAACTTTCTCTTCATCAGCTCAAAAACCGAAACCCTTTGGGGAACCGGATCGGAATTGCTGTTATTAATATTGACCTTGCTTCTTAGCTCTTCCTCCTCGTCACCGCCACGGAAGTACTTGGCCATTGAGACATTGAAAATCATTAATATTGAGACGAATATAGCCGCCACCACTGCCAGGAAGGACGGGAAGAGACCGATGCTATCTCGAAGCGGTGTGGTGATCATATAACCGACCGTTCCTCCGCCGCGGACAAGAGAGACGGCGTCTTTGGCGTCTTCTATCGGAATAAAAAGATGGAAGAAAGCCGGGAAAGAAGCCATAAATAGGAATATTCCGATAAAGCGCGAGGGAGCGTATGCCTTTTCGCCCTTTTGAGTCACGAGTAAAATGTATCCGAAATAGAAAAAGGCAATTACAAAGAAGTAAACACCGAGCGGCCCAAAGATTTTAGCAGCCGCCTCCGAAATTGAGGAACCGATTTGTCCGGCACTGCCAAAAAATCCCAGCACTATAACTGTTGCTGTGATGATTGATATCAGACCAAAAATCGCTCTCCATACCTCTCCCGACATACCGAGCCCAATATCAAAGACAAAATCACCCCAATCGTTCTCCTTTTGGTACCACTTCGGCTTGGTTTGTTTGTGCTTCGGATGTTTTCTTTTTCTGCCCACCTACCCTCCAATGATAGTATTATGTATCAAGTATTATGTATTATGGCTCGCAGCTGCCCCCTTCCAAACCCTTAATACTCAACACAAGATACTTGATACTTTTTAAGTTGGTTTATACACAAAAAAGTGCCCCTTTTGCTACATTATAGAATATTAACTATCAAGAAGCAAATGCCCAAATAAAAGGAAGTCTGGTGCCGGGGCTTTTTTGTTTTATAAACACAGAAAGCGGCCTGAAATAATCGAGAGCCGCTTTCTGTTATAGAAGAGGGGGGGAAGAGGGGTGAAATGGGACGGGAGGGGAGTTAGAATGGGACGGGAGGGGTTAGATTGGAGGAATAAGTAAAGTGGGATAAATCTGTTCCCTCTTCTCACCCCTTTAACCCTTTTCTCCCTTTTGGATAATTTTGCCGTCATTTGATTTTTCCAACCCCGCTTCGGCAAGAAGTTTTTCAAAAATATCCCTGTCATCATCCTTCTGATTTTTAAGAATCAGAGATTTTTCGCGCGAAGGGAGCGTTCCCTCTCTTTCCATTTTCAAATACAGGGATTTGCGCAGCTGATTTAGGAGAAAATCAAGCTCATTGCATTTATTTTCACAGAAGTCACGAGTAACTTCTGTGATTTTCTTGTCTAGGAAGAGATCCTTAATATCTTCTTTAATCTCGGCCAGAGAACCGAGAGAGAAACTTAAAAAATCGAAGTACTCTTTGGTCGTGGTCCGCTTCCAACCCTCGACAATATTTTGTTTAACGGAACGGGCGGAATCGATTAAGTGAACTTTACGCCGTCGCTCATCATAAGACAATTTGTCGGTCAACTTGACGATATTGAGTCTTAATTCATCGGATCTTTTGTAGACAAGAAGTTCGCGAAAACCATCGGGTTTATGTTGTCTCATTAACCTCCTTATTACATAAAGGGTTAAATGGGCGAAAAGGGATAGAGGGGAATCAAATATCCAGTTTTTATCAAGTCCTAACTAAACCGAGAAGATGGGTTAGATGGGTTAGATGGGTTAGATAAGCAGGGTGGGACAATTCCGTCCCCCTTTTCTCCCTTTTTGCCCCTCTCTCCCCTATACTTCTATAACTACCGGAATTACCATTGGTCTTCGTTCGGTTTCGGTATAGAGGAACTCGCCGACCTCATCGCGCAGTTTTTGCTTCAAGAGCGACCAGTCCACCTTCGGACCGTTCTTTTCCGGCGCGTGGTGAGAAAATATTTTTTTAATCTCGGCTCTGGCTTTGTGGACCAGCTCCTCGTTCTCGCGCATATAGATGAAACCGCGCGAAATGATATCGGGAGATGTTACAATATCGCCGTTCTCATGGTCGACCGTCATAATGATGACGAAGATACCGTCTTGGGCCATCGCTTTTCGGTCGCGTAGAACGATATTTCCGACATCGCCCACGCCTAAGCCGTCAACCAAGACATATGAGGCGGGGACTCGTTTATTTGTAACCTCGCCTTTGCCGCTGTGGAATTCAATGACCTGGCCGTCATCGGCGACCAAACAGTGGGCTTCATCGGCAATTCCCATATCTTGGGCAAATTGAGAGTGAAGCATCAGGCGGTGGCGTTCGCCGTGGATCGGGATGAAGTACTGCGGGCGGATCAGGGCCAGCATCAATTTCAAGTCCTCTTGGTTGGCGTGTCCGGAGGTGTGAACATCCATCAATTTTTGATAAACAACTTTGGCGCCTTCGCGGAACAGATTGTCCATCAAACCCGAAACTGATCGTTCGTTGCCTGGAATCGGCGAAGAGGACAGGATGACCAAATCGCCGTGTTTGATCTTGATCTGGCGGTGCTCGCCGGCGGCGATTCGGGTCAGAGCCGCCTTGTCCTCGCCCTGCGAACCGGTACAGACGATTACGATTTTGTCATCGGCATAATGCCCCATATCCTTTACATCAACAATTGTGTTTGGCGGAACGATTAGGGCATCCAATGAGATTGCAATCTCAACCGTGTTCAACATACTTCGTCCGACGAAGGTAACCTTGCGGCCCAATTTGTGGGAGACATTCAAAACCTGCTGGATTCGGGAAATGAGGGTCGAGAAAGTCGAGACGATAATTCTACCCTTGGCATATTCAACCAATTTGTGAAGCGAGTACTCGATTTCTCGTTCTGATATTGAGTTGCCCGGCTTCTCGACATTGGTTGAATCGGAGAATAAAGCTAGGGGTTTCTTGGCTCCAAGCATGGCCAAAGCCGAAAAATCAGCCGGGCGGCCGTCGGCTGGCGTATGGTCGAATTTCCAGTCAGTAGTGTAGACCAAGAGACCTTCCGGTGTCTCGATCGCAAAGCCCATCGCTTGAGGAATACTGTGAGTTAGACGAAATGTAGAAATCCTAAAAACGCCAAGTTGCAAAACATCCTCCCCGATCTTGATGCTTTCCAATTTCGCCTTGTCGGCCAAGCCGACTTCCTCCAACTTGCTTTTAATTAGTCCGATTGAGAGCGGCGCCGAATAGATTGTCGGCGAACCGATTTTTTCATAAACATAAGGTATGCCGCCAATGTGGTCCAAGTGGCCGTGGGTTACGATCAAACCTCGGATTTTGCTCTTGTTCTGCTCCAGATAAGTTACATCCGGGATAATGTAATCGACTCCCGGCATCGTTTCATCCGGAAAATCCAGACCCATATCAACGACAATAATATCGTTGCCGTATTCAATTACGGTCGTATTCTTGCCGCCGGTTTCCTCGACACCACCCAAAGGGATGATCCGAAGACGCGGACCGGTGAAGAACTTGCCGTTGTTGGGATCGACTCTTTGAGCCGTGAACCTCGGCTCCGATTTTGATTTTAAGGCAAGGGCGTCTTTCTGACGGTCGCCCTGGCGACGCTCGGCGTTTTTGATATCGCCGGCGGTTCTGGTCGCCTTGCCACTAGTAGAATAACTTCGTGTTGCCAAACTCGAAGTTCTAGGTATTCTTTTAGTTCTATTTTCCATTTCCTTCCTTTCTTAAAGGAGACTCTTAGTTCTATATCCCCTGTTTGTCATCTCGAGCTCCAAGAGGGGCACTTTGGGCTGATCCGAGAGATCTTTTAAAAGATTCCTCCGCTCCCCGACAAGTCGAGGTCGGTCAGAATGACATCAATCGTTAATATTAAAAAATTAGATTGCAGAGAACTATCGCTTATTAGTTAATTACACAATATCAGAGAATTTCCGATAAGTCAAGTTTTTTATTGCATTGCTTTAATTGAGAGACCGATCCGGCCCTTTTCCGGATCGACTTCCATAACTTTGGCGGTGACGACATCGCCAACCCGCAAGACATCGGATACCTTTTCAACTCTTTTCTCGGAAATCTGTGAGATGTGAACCATTCCATCCATTTTCGGTGTGATTTCAACGATGGCGCCGATCTCTTTGCCGGTCATCCGGTCTTTTTTGATTTCGATAATCTTTCCGGTGATAATCTCGCCCGGAACGATATCTCTTGTCATCGACTTTACGGTCTGGATCGCCTTTTCGCCCGCCGCTGAATCGAGGGATGAAATCATAACGGTGCCGTCATCCTCGATATCGATCGAGACCAACTCCTTGCCGCCGCAATCCTCGATAATCTTTTTAATGTTTTTGCCGCCCGGCCCGATCAATTCACCGATTTTATCAGGATTGATCTTAACCGCCTCGATTCTTGGGGCGTATTTAGATAAATCAGCCCGTGGTGTACTGATCGCTTCTTCGATCCGTCCCAAAATCTCCAAACGGCCTGTTTTGGCCTGCGTAAATGTATTTCTAATAATATCCATTGAAAGTCCGGCGATTTTGGTATCCATCTGAACCGCGGTCACACCGTCGCGGGTTCCGGCCACTTTGAAATCCATATCGCCGGCAAAATCTTCCACACCCTGAAGGTCGGAAAGAATTTTATAATCGCTTGCATCTTCATTCGTAACCAAGCCCATAGCAATTCCGGCCACCGGTTTTGTAATCGGAACACCGGCGTCCATTAAGGCCAAGGTCGCGCCGCAGGTGGCGGCCATCGAACTGGAACCGTTTGAGCTTAAAATCTCGGAAACCAATCTTATAGTATAGGGAAAATCTTCTTGTGAGGGGATAACCGGTTTTAGGGCCTTTTCGGCCAAATAACCGTGCCCGACCTCTCGGCGTCCGGCGCCGCGCATCGGTCGGACTTCACCGGTCGAAAATGGCGGGAAGTTGTAATGATGCATAAAACGCTTGGTCGATTCGCCCTCCATCGTGTCTATCAGCTGCTCCATTCCGGGCGAGGCCAAGGTGGCAACGGTCAGCGCCTGCGTCTGGCCGCGGGAAAAAAGGGCCGAGCCGTGGGTTCGAGGCAAGAGTCCGACTTCGATTCCGATCGGGCGAATTTCTTCGTTCTTTCGGCCGTCGGGGCGGACCCCCTCTTCTAGAATAATCCGTCTTACCTCTTTTTCAACTAATTTAGCAAAAGCGCCCCTGATATCGATTTGTTTATGGGTTCCCTCTAAACTTTGCAGAACTTCCGCTTCATAAGCGGCTAACTTGGCCTCTCTTGCCTCCTTGTCCATCTCGGCCAAGGCCTCTTTAATCTTGGAATCAGCCAAAGCTTTGACATCGGTATGAAGAGCCGAAACCTCATCCTCTTCGGTCGCGGCCGTTCTTTGGAAGTCCTCGGCGATTTTATGCTGGATATCGATAATCGGTTTGGCGATAGCGAAGGACTTTTCAATCGCTTCGACAATCTTTTCCTCCGAAACTTCCTTCGACTCGACTTCCAGCATCATCATCCGGTCTTTGGTCATCGCAATCGAAAGATTGAGGTCGGATTTCTCCAATTCCTCTTCAGTCGGGTTAAATACCAGTTCTCCGTCAACCATTCCAACGCCAAGAGCGGCAATCGGCTCCTTGAACGGAGCGCAGGTCTGCATCAGGGCGGCCGATGAGGCGACAATGGCCATAATGTCGGGGTCAACCGTTCCGTCGTATGACAAAACAGTGATAATTATTTGAATATCATTGCGAAAGTTCTTTGGGAACAGCGGGCGAAGAGGCCGGTCAATCTTTCTGGCGGCCAAAACGGCGGCTTCGGAAGGTCGGCTTTCTCTTTTTATAAAACGGGAACCGGAGATTTTGCCGGAAGCGTAAAATCTTTCCTCAAAATCTACCATCAGGGGAAAGAAATCGACACCTTCGCGAGGCTCTTTTCCAATTACAACCGTAGCTAAAACAACCGTTTCATTGCATCTGGCGACCATCGAACCGGTCGCAAACTCGGCCAATTTTCCGCTCTCCAAATAGAGAGTCTTGCCGGCAAAATCGACTTCGTACTTCTTGAGATCGAACTCTTTGTTCTTGATCATTAGTTTCCCAATCTCCTACGAAATTACGAATCAAACGAAATTACTAAACTACTAAATTACGAATATTAAATGCGCTTTTCGTAATTTAGTATTTTTGTTGAATTCGTACTTTCGTAGGGTTATTATTTATTTTCTTAAACCTAAATCAGTAATTAATTTACTGTACTTCTCTGCGTTTACTTTGTTCAGGTAATTTAGAAGTCGGCGTCTCTTGCCAACCATCATCAAAAGACCTCGGCGGGAATCAAAATCTTTCTTATGATTCTTCAAGTGTTTGGTCAAATCAGAGATCTTTTTAGTTAAAACCGCGATTTGGACTTCGGTTGAACCGGTATCATCCTTGTGGGTCTGATATTTGGTAATCAAATCAACTCTGGCAGCTTTTCCTGTATTCTGCCCCTGTACTGTCTTTGGCATATCTTCCTTTCGGCCGGCAATTCAAGAACAATTGTTCAATTGTTTCATTGTTTCATTGTTGAAACCGCAATGACAACTTACGCATCCCAACAATTTAGCAATTTAGCAATTTAGCAATGAACCTGAAACTGGTCACTAATTTCTATTACGTTTTTTATGATACTATAATTTATTGATTTTTACAAGTCTAAAATGAATTAGAGGCGCCCGATACAGGAGGGCGCCTCACGCTGTGCTGGAACAAACATGTTTCAGTCTGCTCCAAAAAATGGTCCCGGTCCATGGCTCCGGATCACGTGGGCAACAAGAATGCCGTTGCCCAGAACCGGGTCGTTGACCTTGCGGGACAATTCACACGCCTGCAAAGCAGGCACGTCCCGAACCGGTCCCAGCCGCTCCAAAATCGCCAAACCATGAACTGTGGCGTGGCATTCCAGTACCTGACGTTCATACAATTCTCGTTTCATTATTTCCTCCCCATCGGCGCCGGATATTTAATATTATTACCTTATATTGATAAAAAAACAACCGCTGGCGGGTTGTTTTTCTCAATACAAGAGAAACATTATTTACTATTTTAAATCCTATTGTTTTCTTTTAGATAGCTCTTAATTTTCCGGATGATTTCAATCGCCGCCGCCGAAAGGGTTTTGTCCGGCATCTGAAAAGCGGCCGCCATCATGTGACCGCCTCCGCCGAAGAGCTTGGCGATCTCGGCCACATCGATAGAGGGAACGGATGAACGCAAAGAACCGTGAACCTCACCGCTCTTTTCCGAAAGAAGGAGAGCAAAATTGGCGCCGGAGGCGGTTTTCAAAAGCTCGTCAATCAGGCCGCCCGATTCGTCCTCAGTCGCGGAAACCTCGGCAAAATCGCGCTTTCTAAGCTCGGACCAGACGAATTTGTAGGCCATTTCGTCGTGCAAGTTAGAAAGAGCCCGCCCCCACAGCCGCAAAGTGGAAAGGGTTTTGGTTTTATAGATATTTTTAATAATATCCTGCTGGCGCCCGCCTGATGCCACTAATTGGGCCGCCACCGTCAGGGATTTTGGAGTCGTGTTGGCATTTTGGAATGAGTTCGTATCGGCGATAATACCGGTTAGGAGAGAGGTGGCGATCGGTTCGTCGATGAATTTCGGATCGCCGGTCATAGCTTCAAAGACCGAGACCAGTATTTCAGAGGTTGATGTGGCCGTCATATCGATCAGATTAATCTTTCCAAAGTGGGTGTTGCCCGAATGATGGTCGATGTTTACTAGCGGTAATGAATAAAAGAGTTCGGCATTTTTTTCATAGACCTCGCCCAGTCGCTCCAAATCGGTCGAATCAAGACAGATCACGGCGTCGTAGCCAAATCCGCCCTCCGGAAAAGTGACCATATCCGGTTCAAACTGCCCCATTTTTGGTGAAATAATTATCTCGAGTTGGTTGTCTTTGACCTTATATAGAAGCTTGTCAGCTTTAATATCTGAAACATTCAAAGAGATCACAAAATCTTTTGTCGCCTTGAACTGGTCCTTGATCTCGGTAATTTCTTTTAAATAATTGAAGACGGCCGGCATCGAATCGTTGCAGACGGCCGTCACCTCTTTGCCCAGCTTTTTCATAGCCAAAACCACGGCCAAAGTGCTTCCGATCGCATCGCCGTCCGGTGATTTGTGAGTAAAAATAATAAACTTCTGTTTATTTCGTAAAATGTCGACGACTTGTTGTTTGGGTGTAAGTTCCATGAGACTTGCCTCATGCCTCGGCCTCGTTTCACTAGGTGAGACGGAACGGGCAGAATATTTTTTGAACTGACAAATATAGTCCTTTCGTACACGAATGTCAAATAGTTCTCCTCCTAATGTAGGAGGAGTCAGAGGAGGTATAATCCACTATTTACAGAGGTATAATCCACTATTTACATTGGAACGAGAATATGTTAAAGTGTCTATTGTATTCCAAGCGCATCATTCCACTTCGTGTCATCCCGACCGAAGTGGAGGGATCTTTTAAAAGATTTCTCGACTCGATAGATTCACTCACTCGAAATGACAAACTAATTAGAAATATAGGAATTACTGTTATGCCTCTAACAAAATCAGCAAAAAAGGCCCTTGCCGTCTCAAAACGAAGAAAATTGGAGAATGACAAGATTAGAGCCAGAGTAAAAGGCGCCACCAAAGGCGTTCGAATTGGTGTTAAATCCGGCGCAGCCGATAATGCCTTGAAGCTTCAGCTTGCCTACCGCGAGCTTGATATGGCCGCCAAGAAAAAAGTTATTCATAAGAACAAGGCCAGCCGGCTGAAATCCCGCCTTGCCAAGGCTGTCGCCGCCACTCCGGTGGTCGCCGAAGCCAAGCCGAAGAAAGCCAAGGCAGTCAAAAAAGCTAAATAGTTAGACACTGGACAACAGACAATAAAATGCCTCTCGGGAAACCGAAGGCATTTTTATTATTTACTTAATTGATGTCATCCCGAGCCCCAAAGGGGGCCCTTTGGGCCGGGTCGAGGGATCTTTTAAAAGATTCCTCCGCTCCCTGCGGTTGGTCGGAATGACAGCTACTATTAGTACTCAAATAGTATTGCAATATATCCTCATTGTGCTATAATTACTTTCGGCATCACACAAACACTTATCCAGGAAGGGGGGTGTTGGGTTTGAATTTTACATTGATGCTATCAGCAACCGGTTTAGCAATGTACCTGATTGTGTTCTGCTGGTACATGCGATTGGTTATTCGCGGAGGAATAAGCCCAAACGCCTCCACATGGCTGATATGGGCAGTTCTCGGCATACTGAATGCCGCATCTTATCAGACTCTTTCGGGAGACTGGGTAAAAGCGGCGGCGGCCTATGGTGCCTGTCTAACGAACGCGGCAACTTTCATTATCGCGCTAAAACTCGGAAGATTTTATCCTTTGAGTCGGCGTGATTGGTTGATCGCAATTGTCGGGCTAATTGCTGCGACACTCTGGGCATTGAACCCGAAGGCACCCTATGCCAATGGGTTAGTACTGAGCTGCATAGCCTTTTCGGCCATACCAACACTTGTAGGCGTTTGGATAGATCCCAGTAGAGAAAGACCTATCGTCTGGAATCTTCTCGCTGTGTCGTATATCTTTCAGCTGATTGTAATAGGGTTACGCTGGAAGAGTGGTTGGGACTTAATGTTCCCAATCACAGCAATGTCAGTGAACCTGAGTGTCGGTATCACCAGTGGCTTACGACGACGGTTTATTGGCTGATGAGGTCTCTTCTCATCCCATATGACCGGGGCAGCTATTCAGAATCTGAAACCCCGGTAATGACGAATAAGATGCTCAGAAAACCAAGCGCCTCCCTGTATTCAGGGAGGCGCGATTTTATTAAAGTGATAGCGACCGCATTCGGGGGTAGATGATGAAAAGGGCGTGGCCCAGGAAGAACCGCTTCTCAACCCCTCCGAAATAGCGGGAGTCATTTGAATTCGGCCGGTTGTCGCCCATCAGGAAGTATTCAACCGTCGAAAGGGTCCATTTGCCGTCCGGCTCACTGTTCACACCGTAGGGAATGTATAGTTCTTTCAATAATTTATTATTAATGTAGACCTTTCCACCCTTGGTCTCAACCGTCTCGCCGGGAAGGCCGACCACTCTTTTCACATATCGTTTTTTGGCCGGGTCGCCTGGATACTGAACCACCACCACATCGCCTCGGATTGGATTTTTTTGCTTCGTATAGGCATTCTTTTGGAGCAACACCAGCTCCCGGTCGTGTAGATTCGGTTCCATCGAGAGTCCGTCCACCACAAATACCGTCATCCAGAAGGCGTTGACTAAAATTAAGACGATAATCAGCATAATCACGCCTCTGGCCAAATCAAAAACGATTCCTCCCCCGTAAACGATAGAACCAATAAATTTATTCATAAAATTACCTAACTCTTACCAAATTACAAATATGTCGAAAATACTAAATTACGAAAATACAAATGTTTTAGTAATTTCGTATTTTTGTTTAATTCGTACTTTCGTAGGGTTTGCGTGACTACTCAAACCCCGGTTCGCGTAAGGCGACAAAGCTGCGCGAGACATAAGAAATAATCGGAAAGAGCGACAAGCAAAAATCCTCCAAAGCCAAACCGCCCTTCTCGGTCAAGAACCAAGTCGGCATCTCAAAGTTGTGGTCCGAAAAGCGTTTTGCCCAGGCCGCCTCGCAGTCCATAACGATGGCGTAGGGAAGGTAGTTTTGGAAAATGGCGGCCAGATTTTGGGAATAAACCATCGGTTCCGGACTGGAGAGAAACTTTTTGAAGGCAAGCCAGTTGGTCAGCTCTTCCTGGCCGAGCGGCGTCCGAATCGGGATGTAGGAGGCGGCTCCGGTGATTACCACCGCCGAAATCATCATCCCGATCCAGAAAAAGACGACATAGGGCGGGTTCGGGAAGTAGGCGAAACTCAAACCGAAACCTGTTAACCCCAAAAGGAAAGCGAGTATTCCGAAAAATCGATATTTGGCATGGACGCTTTGGGGGTTCGTCTTAAAATATCCGAGCCGGGTGGTCAGGGCGTAAATGCCGGCTGAAACCAGCGAGATTTTCTTGCTGTAAAAATGGTTGTTAATCCGTTGTTCAATCTCAATTCGGTCGGCGCTTAAATTATTTCTAAATATTTTTGAAAGCAGTATCTTTTCGTATCCCAAGAGCCGTTTGTCAAATTTGCCCTTGCCGAAGGCAAATCCCCGCTCCCGGTCGATGATCAGAATGTCTCCCCGAATCGCCATATCAATCAGGGTGGCGGCTATCTCTCGCGAACGAACCTTCTGATGCATTAAGACCCCGACCAGAGCCGGCGGGATCGCCATCGGCGGAGCGTTGATCGGTTTATCGGGAATCTCAATCTTCTGGCGTTTTGTTTGAATCAAAAGGAAAAAAACCATAAATACGAAGGTGAAGGAGGGCAAGGCGATGGCCGCAATCAGCCAGTAATTAAAACTTTTTGAAGCCAAATTGGTCTGTATCTGTTGAGTGACATTCGCCTTAATCGTTCCTTTCGGCATCTTGGCCACAATTGAGACCGTGGCATAGCCGGAGACATCGTCGATTTCGTAGATTATTGTTTTTGAATCGGAGACATAGGAATTGGTAGCGCCGGCGCCGTGGATTGCCAAGACCTCATGACTTGTTTGGTAAGCGACATCGCCGGGTAAAGTCAGGGTAATCTTTAAACTCGGCATCGAAACACCCGATTGGTCGATTACCGGAGTTCTTAGTTCGTCTCCATCAGCCAAAAAGTTGATTTTCTTGTCCGATTCCTCCCCATCGATCGTCACCGATCCTTCGGTTGATATACCGACTGCAATATCCTTGTCGCCGGTCGCGTCTCCGGATATTATCGGGGACTGATCCGCCTGCGAATTGTTGTTTGAAACAAAGACATAAACAGCCCAACCGGCAAGTAAAAGCAACGAGAAAAAGAGGAATTTACGGCCGTAAAATCCCAAAATACTCCTTCGCGCTCTGGACCGCTTATTCACAAGATCCCTCCGACAGTTACTAATCTGGAGTGTCAAAACTATTTTATCATCTAAGACAAAATTCCGCCAGAACCAAATCGAGCGCTAGTCTTACTTCAATCTGTCCGTTTTTTATCTCCTTATCAATATTTCCCAATCTTAAAAAAAAGTTTTGAATCTCTTTCTGGCCGCTGTTTTTCAGATTATTAATCGTTTTTGAAACGACAAAGGGATGCATTTTGACTATTTTGGCAATATTTCCTTGCGATTCTCCCCTTATGTAATAATCAAGGACTGAAAGCATCGTCCGGTATTGGTAAACGATCATTGAAAAAATCAGGTTTTCATTCACTCCTCCCTTAATTAGCTTGTCCATAACCATACAGGCTCTTTTTCCGTTCCTTGCCGCCACCGCATCGATCAGGTCAAAATTAGTGCTGAAATTTTCCGGCGCCAGATTTTCCTCAATGTCTCCTATTGTAATGTTCTCACGCCCGTTTGCCATGGCATAAAGCGATAATTTTTCAATCTCGGAATTTATCCGCCAAAGGTCGGAGCCCGAAAATTCGGCAATTTTTTCAGCCTCTTTTTGACCAATCCTGATTCCCAAGCTCTTCCCCTTCCCGATAATCCAGCTGAATAATCTGGAACCGATAATCTGTTTGAATTCAAATGCTTGTTTTGGCTTATTTAATTTTTTGAATAGCGAACTTCTCTTGTCCGGCAGGCCTGATTCTCTAAATATTATCAATGTCGTATCTGGAATTTTTTCCAAATTTTTGCCAATATATTCGGCCAAAGTTTTATCCTTATTTTCAAGCAAAAAATTCCTGATTTCGACAATTTTTTTGGCCGAAAATATAGAGACGGCAAAAGCAACCTCATCAAATTGCGGTTTGGTCAGATCGTCTCCGTTTAGAACAAAAACCTCCGGCGGAAACTCCGCCTTCGCCAGAATCTGCTCTTTTAAGGAAACGATTTTTTCTTTGAGAGAGAATGTATCCTCTCCGTAAAATAGATAAAACATAGTAAAAGTATTAAGTATCCAGTATTAAGTATCCAGTATCAAGGAATGTCATAGACACAATGTATTTTGTGGTTAACCCCCTAATACCAAATACCTGATACTTGATACTGCACTAAGCGAAGCTTAGTGCTTTGCTTCCAGCCAGTTCTTGCCGTAGGCGACCTCCACTTCAAGAGGAACACAAAGCTTAACCGCCCCTTCCATCACCTCTTTAATCATTTTCGATACCGATTCGGCATCTTCTTCCGGCGCTTCCGCCACCAGTTCGTCATGAACAGTCAGAATCAATCTCGGTCGTCGGCCTGCCTCGCCGGTGGGCGGGTCGTCGGTCGTCGGTCGTCGGTTAATTTCTTTATCCAATTCGATCATTGCCAGTTTCAATATCTCCGCCGCCGTGCCCTGGACCGGCGTATTGATCGCCATTCGCTCTCCGGCATTGGCCGTCTGCCAATTTTCCGATTTCAATTCGGCGATGTTGCGGCGGAAGCCGAACAGCGTCTCAACATAGCCGTCCTTGTCCGCCTTGGCCCGCATATTTTTGACATACCGGGCGATGCCGGTGTGGACATCGAAATATTTATCGATATAATTTTGGGCATCCTGCCGGTTGATTCCCAGCGCCTGTGACAAACCGTATGAGGTCTGGCCGTATAAAACCCCGAAGTTAACTGTTTTGGCCGCCCTGCGTTGTTCTTTGGTCACCTTGTCGGCCGGGACGCCGAAAATCTCCGATGCTGTTTTCGAGTGAATGTCGACTCCGCTCTCAAACGCCTTCAACATCACCTCGTCTTGCGCCAGACAGGCCACGATTCTAAGCTCAATCTGCGAATAATCGGCCGAGATCAAAACCATTCTCTCCGGCGCGATAAATGCTTTTCTGATCTCGTCGCCAAGCTCACCCTTGATCGGAATATTTTGCAGATTGGGATTTTTGGATGTCATTCGGCCGGTCGAAGTTTCCTGGCCGTAAGTGGTGTGAATCCGGCCGTCTTTAGTTACCAAGGCCGGCAGAGGTTTTAAATATGTCGAGACCAATTTTGAAAGTTCGCGGTATTCCAAAACCGGTTCGATAATTTTGTGTTTGCTTTTTAATTTAGACAGTTCCGGCGCCGCCGTAGAAATCCCCGACTTTGTTTTTTTAAGGTCAAAAATGGGAAGCTTGAGTTTTTTGAATAAAAGTTCCGCCATTTGGCTCGGAGAATTGATATTAAACTTTTCTCCCGCCGCCTTGTATATTTCCTTTTCCAGTTTCGATATTCTGATTTCGAGTCTCCGCTGGAGCTCGCTCAAAACTTTTCTATCGATTAATATCCCGGCGTTCTCCATGGCGCGCAAAACCGGCTCGACTTGTCTGTCGATCTCTCCCGCACTGATATTCGGGATTTTGACGCCCTTTTCACGTAGATGTGACCACATAATTTTAGAATATTGATTTCAGATTGTAGAAGTTAGAATGAGATTAGAGATTAGCAATTAGCAATTAGATTCTATATTATACATTCATTCTAAAATCTAATATCTATCCTCTAAATTCTAGTTATAGCTCCAATCTTAATTGACTATCCTTCTTCTTCTGTTCCTCGGTTATTTTCCGTTGTTCTTCCGTCCGCCGGCCGGCGGATCCGTCCTTTCGTCTTTCAGTTTCCTTCGTAAATCTTTCAAGCAACGATTTAAACTGCAATTCCTCAAACAACTTCCGCAGTTCCCCCCTATCATACTGCCCCCATTTGGCATCTGCAAGAGAAAAATCAATCGGCACATTGCGTTCAATCGTGGCCAGCATTTGGGATTGAAATGCCTGATCCTTGTGTTCGATCAACAACCTTAATATGCGAGGCTTTATATCCATTTGCTCGGCAAGCTTATCGATTGCTTCATTGTTCGATTGTTCGATTGTTAAATCAGCAATTGAGCAATTGAGCAATTGAGCAATCAGCCCATAAAGCTTCTCCAGCGTATCAAATTTAAGAATAAGATCAGTTGCAGTTTTGGGACCTATTGAAGGAACCCCGGGGATATTGTCCGAGGGATCCCCGGCAAGGGCTTTTAAGTCGACGAAATCCTCCGGATCGAGATTGTAAACCTCTTTCAAGTGTTTATGATCAAATATCTCCGCCTCCGAAAAGCCGCGCTTTAACATTAAAACTTTGACATGACCGTTTAGAAGTTGATAAACATCCTTGTCGCCCGAGGCGATGTAAATCATCAATTCTTCCTCTTGACTTTCGCCTTTCGCCTTTCGCCTTTCGCCTTTTAGGCATTTCTCTACTATTGTGCCGAGAATGTCGTCCGCCTCATATCCCTCTAGAGATAAAACCGGAATCCCGAAGGCCGCAAGCATCTCTTTTACCCGAGGAATCTGATCATAGAGTTCCTGATCGGCTTTAACCCGCTTTGCTTTATATTCTTTATATTCGACATGCCGGAATGTCGGGCCGGCCAAATCAAAAGCGGCCGCGATGTAGTCGGGATGAAGTTCTTCGAGCACCTTAATCAGCGCCAGAGCAAAACCGTAGGTTACATTAGTTAGTTCGCCCTTTGAATTCGATAAATTCTTAGGCAAAGCATGATAAGCCCGATGGATGATGGCGTTTGAATCGAGCAGGACTAAAGTTTTCATAACAAGATCCAAAGTAATGTTCTTGATACAGTGCGTTAAAAGAAGCGAAGCGCACTTATATTACGATTTTATCATATTAACCTGCCGGGGCTTCGGCGGGAACATCGACCGGAGCATTCCGATGGTGTTCCAGATCGGCAAAGCGCATTTGCGAAGGATTGAAGAATACCTGCAATTCGCCGGTCGGGCCGTTTCGGTGTTTCTTGATCAATACTTCGGTAATGCCCTTCTTCTCGGTATCAGGTTTGTAGTACTCCTCGCGATATAGGAACATCACGATGTCTGCATCCTGTTCGATCGAACCCGATTCTCTAAGGTCGGATAATTGCGGTCTTTTGTCGTCGCGGTGTTCCACCGCGCGAGAGAGCTGGGAGAGGGCGATCACCGGCACATTCAATTCCCGAGCCAAACCTTTTAACCCACGAGAAATCTCCGAAATTTCCTGGACTCTATTGTTGTCGCCCTTACTGGAGTGCCCCTCCATCAACTGCAGATAATCAACCACAATCAAACCCAGGCCATGTTCCATCTGCAGGCGCCTTGCTTTGGCCCGAATCTCCATCACATTGGCTCCCGGCGAGTCGTCGATAAATATCGGCGCTTCGGATAAAACACCCATGGCATACCCGATTTTTGGAAAATCCTCATCGGAGAGGTTTCCGGTTCGAAGTTTCCAGGAATCGACTCCGGCCTGCGATGACAAAAGCCGATCGACAAGTTGTTCTTTACTCATTTCAAGTGAAAATACCCCGACCGGCACTTTCTCCTCGATCGCGGCGTGTTCGGCCAAGTTTAGAGCGAATGAAGTCTTACCCATCGAAGGACGCGCTGCGATAATTATCAAATCGGATTTCTGAAAACCGGCCGTTTTACTGTCCAGATCCTTAAATCCGGAGGGGATGCCACGGAGCGCTCCCTTATCCTTGTCGCGGTGGATTCTATCAATTCGGTCAAATGCTTCGGTCAGGACATCACGAATCGGCTGGAATTTATCCTTTAGAAATTTTTGGGAAACGGCAAAGAGCGACTGTTCCGATTTATCAAGCGTCTGGGCGATCTCCTCATCCTCCTCGTAACCCATTTCGGCGATGCGGCTCCCGGCTGTAATCAAGCGGCGCAAAATCGCCTTGTCCCGAACAATTTGGGCGTAGTGGACAATGTTGGTGGCGGTCGGGGTTGAATTGACAATATCAGCTAGATAACCCGATCCGCCGGTTTCCTTGATCTTACCCTCCGCCTCCAGTATTTCTGAAAGTGTCACGATATCAACCGGCATCCGCTTATCAAAAAGTTTCAGCATCGCTTCGAAGATGATAGAGTGGCGGCTCTCATAAAAATCATCGGCAATCAGAATATCAATCACTTTGATAATGGCGTCTTTGTCCAGCAAAATAGCGCCCAAGACGCTTCGCTCCGCCTCCGGATTCTGCGGTGGCATCCGTAAACCACCGTATTTCGTGTTTCTCTCTGAATTTTGTTCTTTTCCTCGAGCCACAACTCTCCTTATCTGGACAAAATAAATCCTAAGTACTAAATCCGAAATCCTAAACAAATTCCAATGTTCGAATTACTAAATCAAAACAACTTTATTTTTGAATATTATTATTATTTTGAATTTTTTTAGGATTTAGAAATTAGAATTTAGAGTTTGTTCTTTGATACTATATAACCTCGAACACTTCCCCTACCGCTTTCTGTAATTCGTCATCGCTGGCCGGCTTCGCATCAATCTTTTTCCCGTCCATAAGTTCGCACCCTATTATACACTTTAAACCGGTAACATCATTCCAAATTTTTTCTAAAATCTGGCGATTTTTCACCTCCGATATCCGATCCTTGTGGAATTTGAATTTCACGCCCAAAACAATTTTTTCGTTGCTGACCGTCAATGGTTTGGCGTCGCGGAGCAGTGCCGCCAGCGAGTTATTTTCCTTTTTGGTGGCATCGATTACCTTCTGCCAAAGATCGCCTGTCATCTCAAAAACCGGCGCCGGTGCTAGATCAGAATTGTTCAATTGCCCCAAAGGGGACTCTTCGGGTCTCATTGCTGAATTGTTGTCAGTAACATCAGATTGTTTGGCTCCCGATTTCTTTTCGCTGTCATTGCGAGCCGTAGGCGCGGCAATCTTTTCTTCAGTTATGATAGATTGCTTCGTCGTTTCACTTCTCGCAATGACATCTTCTTTTAGCTTCTCCTTCTTTGGTTCTTCGGTTCCTCGGTTCTTCGGTTCTTCGATTTTTGAATCTTCCTCTTTTTGTTTTTCCTTCCTGGGCTGTTCCGCGTCCTTGGAATCCTCCCTTGATACTTGATACTTGATACTTGATACTTCTATGTTCGTCAACTCCACCACCGCCATCTCCAACGGCAAAATCGGGTTTGAGAGATCGCGGAGCAATCTCCCGCTTCCGATGAAGGTATCAATTGCTTTTTTGACCGTCTCATAATCGCAGTCAGAGGCCAATTTTTTGATTCTCTCGGTCCGCTCTTTCGTTTCCTCGAACAAGACACTGCCTGAAATTTGGTAAAGAAGTATTTTTCGCAGTGCTTCAATTACTTCGCGGATAAACTGACTCGGATCGACTCCCTGTTCGTACAATTTTGAAATGATCGAAAGTCCTTTTTTCTGCTCTTTTGAAATTATCGCCTCGATCAGATCGAGGGCGCTCTCGCCGAATGATAGTCCCAGGAGGTTTTCGGCATCCTCTTTACTGATCTTACCGCCAAAACCGGCGACCTGCTCGAACAAGACGACTGAATCGCGAAAACCGCCCGCCGCCGCCGTGGCGATAGCGTCAAGCGCTCCGTCGTCTATGCTGATTTTCTCGGCCCTGGCTATCATTTTCAAATTTTTTATAATGTCCTCCTTGCCGACCCGCTTAAAATCGTAGCGCTGGGTCCGGGAGATGATAGTCGAAGGCAGTTTATGAATTTCGGTCGTCGCCAGGATGAAGACGACATGATCCGGCGGCTCCTCCAGCGTTTTGAGCAAGGCATTGAATGCCCCCTTCGAGAGCATATGAACTTCGTCGATGATATAAATCTTTTTGGAGGCCGAGGTCGGCGCCAAGCGGGCTTTGTCGATGATATCGCGGATATTGTCGACTCCCGTATGGGAGGCGGCGTCAATTTCGATTACATCAAGGGCGCTTCCGACCGCAATGGCCAGGCATTGATCGCACTTGTCGCAGGGTTCTCCGACCGCCAAATCCAAATTTTGGCAGTTGATCGCCTTAGCCAGAAGTCGGGCAGTGGTCGTCTTGCCGGTTCCGCGCGGACCGGTTAAGAGAAAGGCATGGGAAAGCCGGCCTAACTTGATTGCCGCCAGCAGGGTTTTACTGATGTGATCCTGGCCGATCAGGTCGGAGAACTTTTGAGGACGGTATTTTTGATAAAAAGCCATATTGAAATTTCCAGTAAATTCTAAGCACTAAATCCTAAGCTCTAAACAAATTAACAATTATTCAAATTACAATAAACAATAAATATTTTGGATTTAATTAGGATTTAGAAATTAGGATTTAGGATTTGTTCACCTGTTCAATTGTTAGACATTAGTCAGTGTCCTAACACTACCACAAACTTATATATTATTTTACGACTTTATATCAACAAAGAATCCACAGGGTTATAAACACTAGCGAATAAGCTACTATCAATAACCTTCTGCTCTTTGCTTACCTGGCCCGGGCCAAAGGCCTCCCTTCGGGAAAGGGCACCCTTTGGGTCTTACATGCTTACCTGCTTACTATATTTCCCCTTTTTTCCACACAAAACAATTGTTATATTATTGCTTTTAATGCTACAATACTTTTGGAGGGGAAGTAATGACAAGAAAAGAGCTGGCGCGAGAAATCGCCCAAAAAAGCGGACTAAGCTACAACCAGGCCGAAAGTTTGGTTGTCGCTTTAGGCGATGTAATCAGAGAGTGCTTGGCCAAAGGCGACCGAGTCGTCTATTCTAATTTTGGCACTTTTTACACCGTCCACTACCCCTCAAAAGTGATCAACCACCCCAAATACGGGGCCCAAAAGAAGATAATAATGCTGCCGACCAATGTCGCTAAGTGGATGCCCTCGGGAAACATCAAAAGCATGGTCGGTCAAGGCGAAGAAAGGGAGTCTGTGACTGCCCACGGTTTGAAGGGCGTCAAAAAGGCCGAACCGATTTCAAGCCCGAATCAGGAGTCAAATTTCAGTCAAAATTACTTCCGCAACGACCCGGAAAACTCAAATGATGAAAATAATAATCCCGACCTATCAAATACTGGCCGGATGACACCGGCATCCGAAGAACAACCAAAAACCAATGCCAATGTTTATGAAGAACTGATGAATGACGGCGGCCGCGAGGAAGCGACCTTTGACGGCGTAATCCGTCTACATGAGAGAAAACCGTTTTGGAAAAGAATCTTCCAAAAGGATTCCGAAACGACAGCCGACTCGGAGAGCCAGGGAATGGTCGGCTCCGGCATCTTCAATAAGGAAAACACCGAACTTCCCGATCACAATCCCTCCGCGCAACATCCGCCCGAACAACATACTTCAGCTTTTGCCAACCAACCTCATGAAGCGAAAGCTTACATCCAGCAACCGGCTTCCGGGCATACCGGGTTTGAATTTAGTCCCAAACCGGTTGATCCAACCGCTACAGCGGAACCAAAAGAACGAGATATGACTCCGTTCAAAGCGCCGGCCGGCCAGATTACCTATACCGATCTTTCCAGAAAAGTGGTGCCCAAAGAACTTCTCGCCAAAATTCCCGAGAAAATCGCCCGCCAGTTTATGGCGGTGCCGGTCGAGGAAACTCCGACCGAGATGATTGTCGGCATGATCGATCCGGAGGATATTGAAGCGCGCGAATTAATAAAGAAATTAGTCCAAAAGACGGTTGTCCCGAAGCTGGCGACCGAGGAAGATGTCAACCACATTCTGGATCAATATCAGGGGCTGGAGTCCGAGGTCAAAGAGGCAATCGAGGAGGCGAAAGAAGAAGACGATCTGGTGATCAAGAAATCGGAGAATAGTAAAACCCTCTTTGATATCGCCGCCGACGACGCTCCGGCCGCCCGAATTGTCGGTTCGCTTCTGAAGCGGGCGATTCGCGATAAGGCCTCTGACATCCACATCGAACCGCTTGAAACCGAGATTCAGGTCCGGTTTCGAATTGACGGCGTTTTGCAGAAGAAAATCACTCTGCCCAAGGATATCCTCTCGGCAGTCGTGTCGCGGGTCAAGATTATGTCAAACCTAAAAATCGACGAGCAACGGCTTCCCCAGGACGGTCGATTTTCAATCCATATGGATGAAAGGAAGGTTGATTTCCGTGTTTCAAGTATGCCGACCGCTTTCGGCGAAAAAGTTGTTATGAGAATATTGGATAAGATGACCGGTATTCTGACCGTCGAACAGCTCGGTCTGGAGGGCTCCGGCTTGGAGAAATTAAAAAACAATCTGGAGAAATCCCATGGCATGATTCTGGTGACCGGACCGACCGGTTCAGGCAAAACCACAACACTCTACGCCCTCATCGACCGACTCTTTGCCGAGGGAGTAAATATCGTAACCTTAGAGGATCCGATCGAATACCAGATTCCGGGTATCAATCAAAGCCAGGTCAATCCCGATATTAAATACACTTTTGCCAACGGCCTGCGCTCCATCGTCCGCCAGGACCCGGATATCATTATGATTGGCGAAATCCGCGACGGCGAGACGGCCGAGATGGCGGTCCAGTCGGCTCTGACCGGCCACATCGTCCTTTCTACGCTTCATACGAACGACGCCGCCGGCGCCTCCCCCCGACTGATCGATATGGGAGTCGAGCCGTTCCTGCTAACTTCATCCGCCAATGTGATTATCGGCCAAAGATTGGCTCGAAAAATCTGTCCTGATTGTAAAGAACAGGTTACTTTGCCTGTGTCTGAAATTGAAAAGATTAAAGAGATTGTCAATAAAATGCCTGAAAAAGAGCGGACCGCAGTTTTAAGCAAGCCCCCCGTTTTCTATCACGGCAAGGGATGCAAAAGCTGTAACGATTCCGGCTATACCGGCCGGCTCGGTATCTTTGAGGCTCTGGAGATGACTGAAAAAGTCAAGGAGTCGATCTTAAAAAAAATATCATCCAGCCAAATCCAGGAACTGGCCATTTCGGAGGGAATGGTCACTATGATCCAGGATGGCATAATCAAAGCCCTAAAGGGTATGACCTCAATCGATGAGGTCTGGAGAGTAACCAAGGACTAGGATGCAATTCACATATTCCGCCAGAGACAATTTAAGCCAGATTAAAAAAGGCGCGATTGAGGCAACCGATCAAAACGCCGCTATTTCGGTTCTCCGCAGCCGGGGTCTTTATCCGATTGAAGTCAAGGCAACAAATGCGGGAAGAAAATGGTTTCACCGCAAAGTCGGTCTCAAAGACAAGATCATCTTCACCGATCAGCTTGAGATTATGATCCGGTCAGGCCTTTCAATCATTGAGGCCCTAAAATCAATGCGGGAGGAGACCGAAAATAAATACTTTGCCGGCCAGATTAACCAGATCGTCTCCGATGTCGAAGGCGGCGAGCCTCTCTCCGAAGCCCTCTCCAAACACCCCGACACCTTCAACGAAATCTATATCAATTTGGTAAAGTCCGGCGAACGCTCCGGCAAAGTCGATATCGTTTTAAAGAGATTGTCGGGACAACTGGAAAAGGATTACGAGCTAAACAGAAAAATCCGGGGAGCGATGGCTTATCCGGCCTTCGTCATGCTTGCCCTGGCAGCGGTTATGGTTTTAGTCCTTGTAGTTATCATTCCCCAACTGAAAGTTATTTTCGATGACGCCGGCGTCGAACTTCCGATTTTGACCCGCGCCATTATCAAAGCCAGCCAATTGATTGTTGACTATGGCCTTTATCTTCTGGTTATCGTAATTCTGTCGGTAATCGGTTTGTCGCGCTGGAGAAAGACCGATTCCGGCCGCCATTTCTTTGATTCAATGGTCACGAAGATTCCAGTTATCGGCACGCTTTTAAAAAAATCATATATGGCTCGGTTCACCCGCACCTTTGCTTCGCTTGCCTCCTCCGGTTTACCTCTCTTGGAGATATTCAAGGTTACAAGCGGGGTAGTCGGAAATGTAATCTATAAAAAAGAGATCGATGAAATGGCCGTCAAAATTAAAAATGGCGTCAGCATCTCCAGGTCGCTCAAAGAAAGCAAACTGTTCCCGGGGGTGATTGCCCAGCTGGCCTCGGTTGGAGAAAAGTCCGGAAGTTTGGATGATGTCTTTGATTCACTGGCCAACTTCTTCGACCGCGATGTCGATTCAATCACTTCCAATCTTTCAACGCTTCTTGAACCGGTTTTGTTGGTGATTATGGGCATCGGAATCGGCGCGATTATTATTTCCGTTCTTCAACCGATTTACGGCCTCGTCAATGCGATATAATAAGTCAAAAGGTAAAAGTCACGAATGTCATCCCGAGCGAGTATAACGAGCCGAGGGATCCCTCCGTTCGCTCCGCTCAGTCGGGATGACACTAATGTATTACTTTAAGGACTTTATAGACTTTCGACTATAATTTCATTAATGTTATAATTACCAATAGAAATGAATTGCTAGGAGGGTAATGGGTATGTTTGGAGGCGAGGCTAGTTTCGGGCTTGATATCGGATTCGAAACCCTAAAACTGGTCCAACTTAATAGAGGCAGAAACATCGCGCTTCGAGGAGCGGTTGATTTTCCGATTACCGCTCGCCTTTTGGAAAAAGACCGTTTCCGCGATAAGCAGGTTACCGCCGATATGATTAAAAAGGCCTGCGCCGCCGCAAAACCGCATCAGATCACAGCCAAAAAAATCATTTCAGCCCTTCCGGAAACCTTTGTTTTTTCAAAGACAATCCAAATGCCGAAAATGTCAGACAAAGAGTATCAAACCGCCGTTCCTTCGGAAGCGACCAAGTATCTGCCGATACCGATTGACGAGGTCTATATTGATTACCAAAAGTTAATCGTCCACCCCGACGAACCTCTGATCGACCTTCTGCTTGTTGCCGCTCCAAAAAGATTGGTAGACGACTATGTCGAGGTCGCCAAGATGGCCGGATGCGAACTGGCCGCTCTTGAAACAAAACCTCTCGCCGTCGGACGCGCCCTGATACCAGCCAGGAATAACCGCGGAATCTTAATCTTGGAAATTGGAACCGAGGTTTCCCGCATTTCAATCTGGGATTCAGGCAAGATCCGCCTTGCCACCACCGTCGGTGTCGGTAAAAATCAGATTGCCAATGCGGTCGGTATATCGCCCAATCAAGGGCTGAACGACGGCAGTTTTGAGGAGCCAATCCGAAAGAGCGGCGTCTTAAAGCCGATCATCGATGAGATCACTGTTACCATCCGCTATCACCAAAACCGCGACTATCATCCCAAACCGATTGAGGAGATTATGCTTTGCGGATCGGGATCAAAGTTCTTGGGCATCGACAAATTTATCCAATCCGAAACAAAAATCAAAACCAATATCATATCGCCCCATCTCTCGGGCGACAGTAAATTGGACACCAGTTTTACCACCGCTTATGGTTTGGCCTTAAGAAAAGAGATCTGATGTCAGTCAACATCCTGCCGCCACAAATTAAACAGGAGAAAGAAACCGGCAAAAAAATCCGCCGCTCGATTTTCTACGTTTTTTTATTGACTATTTTGCTCCTGGTGATTGGAGGCGGACTATACTTATACAATCTGGAGCTCGGTCTGAAAATCCAAAACTTAAACAGCCGTCAAGACCAATTAGCCAAGGACGCTAAACAATACGAACAGGTCGCCACCCAAATCGCTACTATCAATAAAAAACTGACCAAGATTGACGATATCAATAAAAACCGTATCATCTGGAGTCTGATTCTTTCCAATATGGCCCGCTCCACCCCCACCCAGGTCAAACTTTCTACGCTTTCTCTTGATAAGAGTACTAAAAAAGTTACCATGACCGGAGAGGCGGAATCTCGCATGGAAATAGCCAGATTTAAGGAGAAATTAGAAAGTTCCGATTATTTTAAAAATGTGATCTTCTCTTCATCGTCACACAATCAACAGGAAGATAATTTTACATTCAATCTAACCGCCGAATTGGAGAAAACAAACTGATGAAAGTATTCGGTTTTACAAAAAAATATTTTATCTTTGTCGCTTTGCTTTCGCTTTTTTTGGGCGGAGTGGTTTGGTTTGGTGTCGTCGCCCAGATCCAGACCATTATTTCGAACAATACTCTTATCAAGCAAAAAATCAGCGACAACACAAAGACCGAGGAGCGGATCGCCAAGTTGAAAGAGGCAAGTTCTAATTCTGCCGAGGTTACAAAAGCTTTTGACACAGTCAACAATCTTTGGCCGGACAAAGAAGATGTCAGCAAGTTCATCGTTCAATCGGAGGGTTTGGCCTCGGAGAAACAAATCGTATTAGATAGTATCACTGTCGCCGAAATGGTTGTCAAAGATACCAAAAGCACTGCTAAAACCAGTAAGGACGCCGAATCAATCGACAGCTCTGTTTCTAAAAAAGTTACCAAGGAAACCGGTATTAAATTTTCTTTTCAAACCGTAGCTCCCTACAACCAACTATTTGATTTTATCGTCGGCATGGAACGGCTAGCCAGATTTAACTCCGAAAGCCAGATCAGCATTTCAGGGGCGGCTGGTAATGAATTAACCTTGCGATTAACCGGCTATATCTATGCAAAATAAGTTACCAAAAAACATATTGGCGGTTGTCCTGATTTTGGCGCTTTTAGGAAGCGTTTATTTCGCCTACACCAAAATGTATCCCAAGAAGAAAACCGCCACGGGGAGCACCGATACCTCCAGCTATCAAATCAACAACAACATCTATAAAAGCATCGCCAACCCGAAGGACTTTGGCGGCGCAATCTCGACTGATGCCGCCGGATTCGGACGGGAAAATCCCTTCGCCGATTACAAATAATAAATACGGATGACGAATCATAAGGATAACTAATAACAAATCTGTTATTCGTCATCCCAATAATCTGTTATCCGTATTTTATGAATCCTTTACTTCTTCAGCCGGATATTCCTCTCTCGTCTCCTCTTTTGCGGGTTCTGCGGCTGCACCGCCGGCCTTGCCAAGTGATTCCTCTATCTTCTTGACTACATCGCCGGGCATAATATCGCTTTTGATAAGGTAGTCATCCCCCGGCTTCATCATCTCCTTTACCTTGTCAATCTCGCGGACCAGGGCGGTCAGAAGAATTATCGGGATATGGGCGATCTCGTGATTGGCTCTGACCTTTTTCATAACATCGATGCCGTTCATCTTCGGCATCATAATGTCGAGCAGGATCAGATCGGGTTTTTCTTTTTCGATCTTTTCGTATGTTTCTTCGCCGTCGGCGGCCGAAACCACGGTGTAACCGCCCTCCTTTAATCGGGTCTCATACATTTCTTTTAAGATCATATCATCATCCGCAATCAATATTTTAGCCATATTCCTCCCAAAAGTTTAATTGCCTTCATTATACACCAAAACAATTACTCCGCTTTATAAAGCACATAATCAAACAAATCATACAAGCTTCCCGACTGGCGGTCAACTTTTGCCACCAACCCTCGCCTAATTCCCATATAATATCCGTTGGCGGTAATAACATTGCCGGAGCCAAGCATGCCCTGATCGTCGCCATCCGGAGTATACCCGATGGCAAACCTGACATCGGCCCCGATCGGTTTGATAAATATCTCCGCGTCTTTACTTAAATTCTCCGACCCCCAAATACTGCTTTTTAGACCGAGAATAGTGTAATAGCTGTTGCCGGACATCGGATAATAATTTCCGTAGCTTTCGCGCGGCGCGCGAAGATCGATGACATCGTTGGCGGAGTACTTGGTCTGGCAGTCGGATGAACCGTTGAAAAAAAGTTTTTTCTTCTCCCGCAAGGGATATATGTTCGCGCCGCCGGACGCGACATAGCTATTATTGCCCACGATTTTTATTTCCAGGACAACACATTTTGAATCGGAAAAGATGGCGCTCGAACCGCCTTCGGAACCGAGAACCGGCTTGAAATAGAGGTCGTAAAATATATTGGTTTTGGAAAAATCCAAATCAAACTTTTTTGATTCGTCTCTTCTAATTGAAAATTCAGGAGATGTCGAGGTTGTTATACCCTCGCTCGGACTCGCCCCTTCGCCGATAAAGCGGACTCTCGGGTTCATCCGAAGATCGTAAATCTGATCGAAAATATTGCTGACCGGCTCGTTTGCCGAGATGCCGTTGCCGGAAACACCGGTCGATATCACCGAGACTTGAGTCAGATTGTTTCTAAAAGCGTAATCATTTTTATATGAGAATTCATCGCCGTAGGGGAGATTGGCGCCTTGATTGTAGCGGTAGCGCAAGAAACCCTCCTCGATTCCCGATTCGGCCGCGTAATAGGCGTAAACGCCTTTTTCGTAGGCGTTGGCCGAACCGATTTGGAGGTAAATTAATCTTCCGATACCAAGAGCGACGCTGCCAACAGCGCTAATGATAAAAACGGCAATAATCAGGGCCGATCCCATCTGGTGCTTCATAATTGCTTCTTGCCTTAATTATAACAAAATCCTGAATACAATAAAATATTTCCGAACAATTGTAGTATAATTGGTTTGACTTGAAAAAGGAGGCAAATGGAATCAGAGAACAATATCTTAATAGTGTTGGCTAACAAGGATTTCCGCGACGAGGAATACAACATCCCGGAGGCGATCTATAAGGAAAATGGCATTGGCATCAAGGTGGCGGCAGCCGACCCGAACGATTGTATCGGCACAGGCGGGACAATAATTTCTCCCGACCTAACCTTTGATCAGGTCAACGAGGATCAATTTGACGCCATAATGTTTGTGGGAGGGTTGGGAGTCGAACGATATTTTGCCGATGAGTCGGCAATCGGCTTAGCCAAGCAATTCTATCAAGACAAAAGAATCGTCTCGGCCATCTGTTGGGCTCCAGTGATACTGGCCAAGGCAGGGATAGTTTCCGGAAAAAGGGTTACCGGGTCGAGCGACTCGAAAAACGATTTGGTGGCGGCCGGCGGAAATTACACCGGCGCGGAAGTCGAAATCGATAGCAACATCATCACCGGCAACGGACCGGAAGCATCGGAAAAATTTGCCCAAACCGTAACAGACGCGATTATCAAATAACGATTGAAAATCACTCGAGTTTGTGTTAAAATCACATGGTATTTTTTATGCCGCGTTCGTCTAGTGGTCCAGGACATCGCCCTCTCACGGCGAAGATCATGGGTTCGACTCCCATACGCGGTACCAAAATTATTCCGAGATCGTCTAGCGGCAGGACAGCGGATTCTGGCTCCGCCAACCTAGGTTCGAATCCTAGTCTCGGAACCATACATTCTTTACTTTCTAATATCCTTTGATGCAGTCTAGCGGTCCGCCTGCCCTCCGGGCAGAGCGAGATCTCGCCCGAAGGGCGGACAGGACAGCGGATTCTGGCTCCGCCAACCTAGGTTCGAATCCTAGTCTCGGAACCAAAAAAAACGAATACCCTCTCGGTAGTCGTTTTTTAAATGAAGAGAAACTGTTTTCGCTTATCGCTAAAGTAAATTCAATCGGGGAGCGTCAAAGTCGCCCAACATTAAAAGGATGGTCGGCCTCGGGCCAAGACTTGCTTACTAGCTAATTTGCTGATGCGCTGACTAGCTGATAAGCTAATCTTATGAACACCCCGATTTTTGTCATTTCCGGACCCTCCGGATCGGGCAAGGACTCTGTCATTGCCCCCTATAAAAATAATCCGGCTTTTTCGATTTTGGTGACCTGCACCACTCGTCCTATCCGCGAGGGTGAGATCGCCGACAGGGATTACCATTTCCTGTCAGACGATGAGTTCGAAAAAGAAATCCAAAACGACCACTTTCTCGAATGGGAACCGGTTTTTAATGACAAATACGGCAGTCGGAAAAACGATCTGGAGAATTTATTAAAATTAGGCCGTCCGGTAATCGCAAAACTCGATGTCAAGGGGGCGATGAACATAAAAAAGCGCTATCCCGATGCTGCGACCGTTTTCATAATGCCGCCCGATATCAAAGACGCTGAAAAACGGCTCGAAAAGCGTTCGACCGAGAGCGAAGAAGCGATCTGCGTCCGCAAATCCCGCTATCGACTCGAGCTCGGTTACAAGGATAAATTTGATTTTGTAATCATCAACGACGATCTTAAAAAAGCGCAAGAGGAGTTTGCGTCAATAATCCAGCGCTTTATCAACATTTGACGAAAACTATTTCCGACAGTAAGATAAACATATGAATAATACTGATAAAAATGATATGACCGTTTCCGAGCTTGCCCGGATAATGGACAAAAAGTTTGACGGATTGACCGAGATTATGATCTCCGGTTTTGACCGTTTGGAAAAACGATCGGACGATATAGAGAGCGATGTAGAGATCATCAAATCCGATGTCGGAGTACTCAAGTCTGATGTTGGCACGCTCAAGTCTGATGTTGGCACGCTCAAGTCTGATGTTGGCACGCTCAAGTCTGATGTTGGCACGCTCAAGTCTAGTATGATAGATGTTCAATTAACTCAGAGAAAACATACTGAAACGCTTGCCGAACATTCAAAAATCCTTCACCGGATAGAAGGCGATGTAGAGATGCTGATCGACCGCGACCTCAATCATGAAACGCGTATCGGAAGATTGGAAAAAATCGCCAAACCGATTTAATTATTGTTCGAGCGAGGTCGCCACGGCGACCGAATCGAGAACTCCTCGTCCACTGTCATTTCGAGTGATCCGCCAGCTGGCGGAGAACCGAGAAATCTTCTGATTAATGTGATCAAACAAAAAAGACCCCGTCATTCGACAGGGTCCTTTTGCTTCTTCCGTATAGCTTAACAAATTAAGCAATTCGGGGAAGCGGCCGCCCACGGGGGGCGGCACGCTGTTCTGCTAGGTTTGAACGACGGCCCTAGCAAGCCTAAGACCAGAAGGATCAAATATTGATCACTTTGGTCTTGCCTCAATCCGGATTAGATTAAGGCAGGTGACGAGCGGGACGCGCCCCGACCCCATATAGGGGATGGCAAGCGGGGGCAATACCCACGGCGCTCCATAGAGCGTGTCCGCACTCGGAGACAAAGCTTGCTTTCGCATGGTTCCTTGCCTCGAGGGTCCTCCTCCTGGATCAGGAGGAGTTAGAGGAGGTAGTTAAATAGATTTTTCTATCTTACTACCCTCACTAACTCTCCCTAATCTAGGGAGAGAACATATCGAGACAAAGCGACTTGGCGCGAATGTGCGCCAGATCAGCATGCTACGCGTCTATGCTTACTTGCCCCAAAGGGGACCCCTTGGGTCTTACCAGCTTACGCGCTTACAAGCTTTATTATGTTGTTAAAGAACTGATTGAACCCTGGAGGGCCCAATCCCACTCTCATCATTGATGCAGATATTACCACATATCGCATCATTTGTCAACCATAAAAATAGCCCTTTGGGGGCTATTTATCTTCACGCTCTTACTTACCTATTAGATTCGTAAAAACTGGCTCGTACTCTCGGCTGATATCGCTCCAGAGGAACTCATTTGCCCGTTTTAGGCCATTTTTTGCATATTTTTCGTATTTTCGCTTGTCATTTAACACACTCACAATAGCCTCGGCGAGTGCCTTCGTATCGGCCGGTTTTATGAGCTCTCCAGACTCATTATTTTCAATAATATCCTTGAGGCCGCCCACACTCGAGGCGATCACCGGAATGCCCGCCGAAAGCCCCTCCAGGGCAACGATTCCAAATGGCTCGTTTAGAGAGGGAACTATGAGTAAATCCCACTCTTTCAAGTACTTATCTGCCTCTGTTTTTCTTCCCAGCAGCTTCACCTGCCCTTCCAGCTTCAGTTTACGAATGATTGATTCCAATCGCTTACGATCCCCCCCCTCGCCGATAATCTCCAGTTTGACTGATGGGATCTTTTCCAATATCGCCGGCATTGCCTCTACTAGATATCTAAATCCTTTGCGCTCATTCAGCTGTCCGATTGCGCCGATAACCGGCTTTTGGTTAGCTTCAGTTTTAGCCTTGTCTGATATCAATTTTTCAATTCCGTTTGGAATCACCGTAGTCCGCTCCGGATCGGCCATTTTGTTCTCAACTAAATATTCCTTGACCGAATTGGAGACGGCGATAATCAGGTCGGTTTTCTGATTCAGGCGTGACAACAACATTTTTTGTAAATAATGATTGATAGGATTTCTTATTCTGTACCCATAATCAAAGATATGTTCGGTATAAATATACTTAGCCCCGTGAACTTTGAGTATCCGGCCCAGAAACCCGGCCCGCGGCCCGTGAAGATGGATGATTACCGGTCCAAAGGGATCTTTTGACTCGGCTCTTATCTTATCGATCAATCGATGCAGGGCATAGGCGGAAATGAGATCGTATTTTGATTTAAATTCAAGGTTTTTGATATCAAGACGGGTCAGCTTCCGCGCTTCATCATTCAAATACCCTTCGGGACAGATCAAGGTACACTCGAATGATTCTCTGTTGATGCCGGATAGCAAACCCAGAATATGCTTCGGACCCCCGCCCAAAGCAGAATCACCGATTACCTCAATCAGTTTTATCTTCCTCTTTGTTTTCATAGATTATAAGAGCTTCGCGATTGCGTAGTCGATTCTTTTCAATGATTCGGTTCGGTCGAGTGCGATTAACAGCTCGACCGGAGAAGGCGATTTTTCCTTGCCCGAAAGCGCCACGCGCACCGGCCAGAAGACATCGCCGTTCGTCATTTCGCTTCCAGCCACAGTTTCCGATAATAGATTTTGCAGCTCTTCTTCGCTCCAGACGCTGGCGGTTGCCAATTTCTGGCGGGCGACATTTAACCCTTTTTGTGTTGTTGGCGCATCTGATTTATTGAATATTAATAACTCTCTCTGATAGTCGGGCTCGGCGCGCAGTTTTTTTAGATAATCGGCAATTTCAACAAGGGTCTTGAACCCGCCCCGTTTTGCCAAGGCAATCTCCCCGTCGGTTAAATCATTGATATTCGCCGCCTCTTGCAATTCATTTTTCAACTGGCCGAAATCGCGCCCGCGGATATAGCTTTCGTTGATATGGTTTAATTTATCGATATCGAAGATAGCGGGGGATTTATTTACATTTTCGAGCCTAAAATCGCTGATTAGCCGCTCGGCCGAGAACTCCTCGCACTCATCGCCCGGATTCCAGCCCAGAAGAGCCAAGAAATTGACGACTGCGTCCGGCAGATACCCTATTGTCTTGTACTCGAGAACCGCTGTCGCGCCATGGCGCTTGGAAAGCTTCTTCTTGTCCGTGCCCAGAATCATCGGTAGATGGGCAAAGGCCGGCGCCTGCCAATCGAAAGCTTGATACAAGGTAATATGTTTGGGCGTGGACGAAAGCCACTCTTCGGCTCGGATCACATGGCTGATTTCCATTTCGTGATCATCGACGACAGAAGCTAGGTGGTATGTTGGAAATCCGTCTGATTTTAATATCACCGGGTCGTCCACGAGTTTGCCGTCAAACTTGACTTTGCCTCGGATCAGATCGTCGACCACGATATCATTCGTTGGCATCTTGAGCCGGATTACACAACCCTCTTTATATTCTAAATTTTTATCGACACAGGCACGATCATACATCGGCGCCTGTTTATTGGCGTTTTGCGTATTGCGCAAAGCCAGAAGCCGTTCTTTGGAGCATTCGCAGACATAGGCGGCGCCTTTCTCGACTAATGTAAGGGCGTGTTTTTTATAAATCTCGGTGCGCTCGGACTGAACCAGGATATCGTCGTAGTTGTCCGGCCGGATTCCCAGCCATTGAAGCGATTCTTTGATTCCGTCGACCGAGCCCTCCACATACCTCTCGCGGTCGGTGTCCTCAATCCGAAGATAGAATTGGCCATTTTCGTGCTTGGCAAAAAGATAAGAGAATAGGGCGGTTCTGACTCCGCCGATATGAAGCTCGCCTGTGGGACTTGGAGCAAATCGTGTTCGTATCATAGTTTAACAATATCAAATTATTCTATCCCTGTCATCAAACCCCCCTTCTGTCATTCCGACCGAAGTGGAGGGATCTCTTTGATTCTATCACAAAGGGATTCTCACGTCGCTTCGCTCCTCAGAATGACGCATTGAGAGAGGATATAGCGCTTACTTGCTTACTTGCCCTGAAAGGGCCCCTTTCCCAAAGGGAAGCCTTCGGCTTGGGGTTAATATACTGCGTTAATCAGGTGATCAATCACTTCCTGGCCCTCAAAATCGTACTCAACCCCGACAACATCAATCCTCACAGTTCTGTCTGGATATTTCTGTTCAATCGCCCGAGCCAATAATTTCAGTTTATTTTGCTTTTTATAACGCACCAACTCTTGCGCCGATCCAAAACCGGTTCCTCGCACCGATTTCACTTCGACAATTACAATTGCCTTTTTATCCTGCGCCAAAATATCAATCTCGCCGCAAAACAATTTATAGTTCCGTTTTAATATTTTATAGCCGAGGCCTTTTAAATAAATTTCCGCCTCATTTTCCCCGGCCTCTCCCGTTTTTTTATTTCTTGTTTTATCCATAAACAAAATACCTCTTGACAACTGCCGCGCCTTCAGGAATGCCCCCTATCGACCTGGCCAAGCCGCAATGATGGTTTGCCAATGTAAATTGTTCGGGAACCTACCCTCCATTACTCTGTAATGACTGCATTATACACTTTGTTATCAATTGCCTGCAAATTACCTGACTCTTGCGTCTTCACTTTTTGCGTTTTTTAGCACATTCTAAAATCATCTGCTTCGTTATAAGCACGGTCTCTGAACAATTTGCCTTCAGGGCTCTGCTAATTGATTTATCAAAACCAACATAAATTATTTTCTTGCCTGCTTTTTGAGCGTCAAGTATAGCAGGAATAATGTCTGTATCTGATGAAACCAGAAAACACCGGCTGTATTCGTTCTTTAGCGCGCCGCGGACAATATCAATCGCAATCTGGACATCTACGCCTTTTTCGTGGTATTGCAAATGGCGCAACATATAGCCCTTCTTGACAACTACACCCTGTTGCTCGAGATGATAAAAGAGCGACTGCTGGTTGGCGTAAAGGGTTTGAGATTTTATATCTCTTTTATTCTGCCTAATTTCTCCAACACAATATTCAATGCTACAATTGTCTCCTCCCGCAATAAGCTTGACCAATTTTTCGTAATCAAAATCAATCAAGTGCGTCCGCAAAGATAATTGCTTAGCACCATGATAAAAGTTACTTCCATCAAAAATTACAAGATCTTTCTTCACCTTTTCAGTTTACAATTTCATTGGCAAAAATAAAACCCCCAGCTCCTTGTGAGAACTGGGGGGATTTAGCATATTGACGGTGAAATCACCATCTTAATAGTATCAAAGTCGCCCATTTGTTGTCAATAGTACAAAAATGCCCCGGCTTTTTGCTAACCAGAATATCTTGTGATATCTGGCTTCGCGCAAGCTAGGGCATTTGTTGTTTGCTTAAATGTATATTGTTCGAGCTTGCCTGCGGCAGGCAGGTTATCCGTCTTTGGTTTGGTTACTCCTTGACTCGGTCGCCGGCGGCAGCTTTTGCTTTTCTTTCCAGTTCCTCTTCCTCGGCTTTCTTTTTGGCTTCGGCTATCTCTGCCTCTTTCGCCTTTTCTTCGGCGATCTTAGCCAATTCTTCTTCGGCGTCTTTTTCCTCCCAAACTTTGTGGTCGCGGTTGGTTTCCTTTAGGCGGGCATTCTTGCCGGAAAGCTCGCGGATGAAGTAAAGTTTGCTCCTGCGAACCCTGGACTGTTTGATTCTTTCAATCTTAACAATTCTTGGGCTGTGAATCGGGAAGACCCGCTCAACTCCGATTCCGAACGATTCTTTTCTGACTGTAAAAGTGCCGTCAAGCGTAGTGCCGTGTCTGGCGCCAATCACAAGACCTTCAAAGATCTGGATTCTTTCCTTGCCGCCCTCGCGGACCTTGATATGAACTTTGACCGTGTCACCGGTCGAAATCTGGGGAATATTTTTTTTATTATATTTTTCTAAAATCTTTTGCATAAATTTCCTAACTCCTACGAAATTACGAATCTACCGAAAGTACGAATCTTACAAATACTGCAATAGGATCTTAATCATTCGTAATATTTGTAATTTCGAGCAATTCGTAGATTGGTAGTAGCGAATCTACGAAGTAGATTCGACGTGAACATACATTCTTTTCTGTCTGTTGCCGGAAAAACCGGTAACTCTTTTTTCCTGGAATTTGACTGTGCCGGCCGCTAACGCAAAAAGAGTGTCATCGCCCGATCGGCTGACATTTTCACCCGGATGATATTTTGTTCCACGCTGGCGAACGATGATTCCACCGGCATTAATCTGCTGGTCTCCAAAGACCTTCACGCCCAATCTTTTGGAAACGGAATCTCGTCCTAATCTGGTACTGCCAGCCGCTTTCTTATGAGCCATTACAAACTCCGTTTGAAAATTCTAATATCGAATATCTAAATCCGAAACAATTTTCAAAATTCGAATTTCTAATTTGTTTCGATATTCGGATTTCGAGTTTCGTATTTAAGAAATACAATCTCTCTTTTTACGACTTGATAATCTCTGCCATAAATCAATGGCGGACGCTCTTCAATATATCCTAAACTTTTAATTTCGTCAACACTCTCCCAATACAAACTGTAGCGTTTATTTTCCGTTGTCTCGATGAGTGGAAATACGATACAGACCGCCTCAATCTTTTTATCCAACTTTTTGATATTTTTCAAGAAATTGATGTAAGTATCCTTCACTTTCCGGTACTCACCTGCGGCGGCGCTCTGTGAAGGCATAAACTTCTTTGGCTCACCCAAGTAAGGTTCCGTAACCAGAACCATATTAGAATCTAGATTTTTGCCATGCCTGCCGGCAGGCAGGATTTTAGAATTTAGAATATTAATAAGTTCAGATGAAGTTGCATCTTCCTTAAAAAATCCTAAATTCGTACTTCTAGAATCTAGCATCTTCTCTTTTAGCCATTCCAAATTCTTTTTTGTGTCTGATACCGCCTTCTCACTGATATCAGAGCCGATTACATCGCACCACAGCATCGCGGCTTCCATTAAAATATTACCGGAACCGCAGAAGGGATCTACCACCGCACAACGGTGGAAATCCAAATCCCTAATATCTAAATCCGAAACAATTTTTGAATTTTCAAAATTCGAATTTTTGATTTCTTTAGGATTTAGGATTTCGGATTTCGGATTTGCGTATGCGAGTGCAATGTTAACCATTGCACGAGCTAATTTATGTGGCATCATTCCCGAATATTTGTCAAAAGCCGGTTTTTCGTAGTCTCGCTCTGACCATTCTTCCGCATCGCTCAAACCGACGAGAACCCCCGCTGCCACCCCCGGTGTGGCAGCGGGGGTGTCGAACAATCCTATCTCGATGCCTTTCCCGACAAGGTCGTTTTTAAGGGAAACGATGGATGAAAGAGCGTCCTCTTGACGAGATTCAATAAATCTTGCGGGGTGAGCGCCTTTTAACAAACGTTTTACCTCCAACCCCAAAGTATATATTTCACTCTTTTTAGCTGCGCCGAAATATTGGGAGATTCCAAAATTAATCTTACCGGTCCGCCCCATCTTCTCACGCTTAATTATGTCAGCTATTGCTATAGCCAATCCATGACTTGTCATCCCGACCGTTCCTCCTGTCATCCCGACCGAAGTGGAGGGATCTTTTGATAGGAGACGTCGTCCCGAGCTTGCCGAGGGATTCCTCGGCTTCTTTTCATTTCGCTCGGAATGACAATTAATGAGACGGAATATTTTTATAGTGCCGCCAAGTATTTCGGAGAGCTTCGCCACTTCATCAGCTTCAATATTTTCTATGTTGATGACGGCAACATTTCCCGTTACTATGGGTTTATCAAAACAAAAACCAAGACGGCCCAAAGTCGCCTCCAACTCGACGAGCGCAATCTCTTTTTCTCGTCCCAAAACAAAAGCATATGTTCTATAGGTTTGGCTATTGTCCATAATCGTATAATCATACCAGAAACACTTTATCCTGTCACGAGTAATCAATAGAGACTAATTACAAATTTCTAATTCCTCATCAAATCTCAATTGTAAAATTAAATAATTGGTGTTTGGTCATTATTTAGAAATTAGAAATTCTGATTTAGAAATTTAAGGGATCCCTCCGCTTCGGTCGGGATGACAGCAATTTATGCCAGATGAATCTAAAACTGAAGAGTTCAAGCCTTCTCCCTTCGTCCACCTCCATGTGCACAGTCATTATTCGATGCTGGACGGTATGGGCAAGATCCCCGATCTGGTCGCTAAGGCCAAAGCCGACGGTCAAACCGCCCTTGCTATTACCGACCACGGCGTCATGCATGGGGCGATTGAGTTCTATGAAGAATGTGAAAAAGAGGGCATTTTGCCCCTGATCGGGGTCGAGATATATATGGCGCCCCGGACACTCAAGGACAAAACCCCCCGGATCGACGCCAACCCCTATCACCTCGTTCTGATCGCCAAGAACGAAGAGGGTTATAAGAATCTATTAAAAATCACGACAATCGCCCATCTGGAGGGATATTATTACAAACCGAGAATCGATAAGGCCACGCTCAAGAAACACTCCGCCGGTTTGATTGCCCTTTCCGCCTGTTTGCAGGGCGAAATCCCGCGCAAAGCGCTTGAAAATATGGACAGAGCAAGAGGAGCAATCTTGGAATACAAGGAGATATTTCCAAACGGCGATTTTTATCTCGAAGTCCAAAAACACCCCTCGATCCAGATTCAAGACCGGGTCAATAAATTGATATTACAACTTGCCAAAGAAACTGGTCTCAAAGTAGTCGCCACCTGCGACACCCATTATGTCAATCCGGACGACGCCATTGCCCAAGACGCTCTCATCTGCCTCCAGACCGGCCGTATTCTCTCCGATACCAACCGTATGTCGATGAAGGGGGATGATTACTCCTTAAAGACCACCGCCGAGATGATGGCCAATTTCCCCGATAATCCCGAGACAATCACTAACACCCAAGAGATCGCGGAGAAGTGCAACCTTCACCTCGAGCTCGGCGGAATGATCTTTCCGGTCTTTCCTGTCCCGGAGAACTATAGCATTGAATCTTATTTTATGGAGAAGGCCTATCTCGGGCTGAACTGGCGCTACGGAAGCGAGAAGATCAATAAAGATGATCTATATGCCGCTATTGATGTCATTCCCACCTCCTCTCCTGTCATCCCGACCGAAGCGGAGGGATCCCTCGACTCGCAAACCACACTCTCTCGGGATGACATTTTTAATGTTCAATTCAAGAAAATAACGGCAGATATATTAAAAATATCACCTGAAATCTGGGAACGAGCCGAATACGAACTGGGCGTGATTAATAAAATGGGCTATCAGGGCTATTTCTTAATTGTGGCCGACTATGTCAACTGGGCCAAGGAGCAGGGAATAGCCGTCGGTCCGGGCCGCGGCTCGGCCGCCGGTTCAATCATCGCTTTCGGCATGAATATCACCAATCTTGACCCGTTGCAGTTCGATCTCCTCTTTGAACGATTTTTGAACCCCGATCGAATAAGCATGCCGGATGTTGATATGGATTTTGCCGATTCCAGACGGGGTGAGGTAATTGAATATGTTTGTTCCAAATATGGCCGCGATCATGTCGCCCAGATTATCACCTTTGGCACCATGGCTGCCAGGATGGCGATACGCGATGTCGGGCGGGTTTTGGGCATGAGCTATGCCGAGGTTGACCTGATAGCCAAGCTAATTCCCCTTGGCATGCATCTGCAGGAGTCGATCGATTTCGTCTCCGAGCTCAAGGATCTCTACTCGGCTAATGCTCAAGTCAAGGAGTGTCTCGATATCGCCAAGAAGCTGGAGGGTGTTGTCCGCCACGCCTCCGTTCACGCCGCAGGCGTGGTCATTTCAAAGGAAAGATTGACCGAATATGTCCCCCTCCAGGAAGCTGCCAAAGGTGATATTTCAGTCGTAACCCAGTACTCGATGAACCCGATCGAACACCTCGGCCTTTTGAAAATGGACTTTCTCGGCCTTTCCAACCTCACCATCATCCAAAATGCTCTTCGTATCATTCGCAAAACTAAAAATACCGAGCTCGATATTGATAGTATCCCCTTGGATGATAAAGAAAGTTACAAGCTCCTCTCCCGCGCCGAAACGATCGGCATCTTCCAATTGGAATCGGAGGGCATGCGCCGCTACCTGAAAGAACTCAAACCGAATGTCTTTGAAGATATTATCGCTATGGTCGCTCTCTATCGTCCCGGCCCGATGCAATGGATTGACTCCTTCATCGCCCGCAAACACGGCAAAGAGCCGATCAGCTACGCTCACGAAAAAGCCAAGGCCTCGCTTGAAAATACCTACGGAATCATTGTCTATCAGGAACAGTTGATGCAGATGGCCAAGGATATGGCCAATTTCAGCGGCGGCCAGGCCGACACTCTCCGCAAAGCGACCGGCAAGAAAATCAAGGAATTGATGGTTAAGGTCGGCAAAGAGTTTGTCGAAGGTTGTATTAATAACGAGATTGATAAGAAAATCGCCGAAGAGCTTTACCACGCTATGCAGGATTTCGCCCAATACTCCTTCAACAAATCCCATGCCGCCTGCTACGCCCTAATCTCTTATCAGACCGCCTATCTTAAAGCCCACTATCCCTCCGAATTTATGGCTTCTTTAATGACCTCGAACCAGGGCGATCTCGATAAGCTGGCGATTGACATTTCCGAATGCGAGCGGATGGACATTAAAGTCCTCCCCCCTTCGGTTAATGAATCCTTCGTCGAGTTCGGTGTGGTCAAGGAAACCGGTAATGTCCGCTTCGGCCTTTCGGCTATCAAGAATGTCGGTGCGGCCGTGGCCGAAGAGATCGTCGAGGAGAGGAAGAATAATGGAATCTATGCCGACCTCAAAAGTTTGATAACGCGGCTTGATGCCAAAGTAATAAACAAGAAATCACTCGAAGCCCTGATTATGGCCGGCGCTTTGGATGACCTGGGGGAGAGAGCCGAATTGATATACAATCTGGAACGGATTTTGAGCTTTGCCAATTCTTTTTCAAAAAACAAGACCTCGGGCCAGAATTCGCTCTTCGGTGAATCGGAGATTCAAATCGGCGATATTGAATTGGAAAAAACCAAACCGGCGGACCGCAAACAACGGCTGACCTGGGAGCGTGAACTTTTGGGAATGTATGTCTCGGAACACCCCCTGCAGGGAATCGCCCACACTCTTGAACCAAACCGAAACAAGAAGATGAACGAGATCACAGAAGATATTGAAGGCGAATTCATCCGCGTCGCCGGCATCATTACCACAATCCAAAAGATTCTAACCCGCTCCAACCAAAACATGGTCTTTGCCAAACTGGAGGATTTAAACGGCAATGTTGAAATTCTGGCTTTTCCCAAAGTTCTGGAAGCTAATCCGCTTCTCTGGCTGGCTGATAAGATCGTGGCTGTTGACGGTTATGTCTCGTTTAAGGACGGCGCGCCCAAGATTTTGGCCGAAGCGATCCATGAAATATCAGAAACTAAGAATGCCCCCGCTTTTGAACCCAGGGCTAAGAAAAAAAGGGAATTTGGTTCTCCTCCTAGGGTAGGGGGAGTTAGTAGGGGTACGAATGCACCTGATGGCCCCCAAAATGCCGTTAGTGTAGCTTCTATCACCTCCCGGACCCCCAAATTAATAACTATTACCGTTCCGGCCGGTTCCCACATGGATATCCTGCAGGATATTAAAGAGATTTTGCAAAAGCACCCGGGCGAAACTGCCGTAACATTAAAAATCCCCAACAACGGATCGGGTTATAAAGAGATTAAAATCAAAACTAAAGTCGAGCGCAATCCGGTGCTTCTGCGCCAGTTAAAAGAATTGGTCGGCAAAGAAAATGTTGTTTAATTCCCTCCCCTAAATTAGGGGAGGATAGGTGGGGTACTATGAATAAATATCATTTTAATAACTCAGACATTAAAATAATTAGACAAGTATTACGAAGAAATATGCCTCAACCGGAGGTGATCCTCTGGAATAGGATACGGGGCAAACAGTTGGGATATAAATTCAGAAGACAGTTTAGCATTATTAATTACATAATCGATTTTTATTGCCCGGAAAAACATCTTGCAATTGAAATTGATGGAGAATCTCATTTCCGACCAAGAAATATTGAATGCGATAATATTAGAGACAATAACCTGAGAACAATTGGGATTAAAGTTTTAAGATTTACAAACATTGAGATTAAAGACAACATGGATGGGGTGATAACAGCTATACTTTCAGAGCTCAATACCCCCTCTTACTCCCCCTAATCTAGGGGAAGCAAACTATTATAATTAATTAATGATTGTTATAATGTTTTTATGAGCGAAAACCAATTTGATAAAATCAAGGAGAAAGACGAGATCCTTTTGTCGGTTTACCGCAAGAGCATTCTTCCCTATTACAGCCAGTTGATACTGGGCCTGATCTGCGGTCTCGGCTCGATTATACTGACCTCCTTTTTTCCCGACCTGGCTTACGCCGCTTGGATCTTCGGCATCGGCTTCACCCTGATGGCCTATTTCATTCTACGCGCCTGGTACTGCTGGAACAAAAGCCTGTTCTTTATCACCAACTTGCGGGTGATCGCCCTGACACAGGAGGGGATTTTCTCACAGAAAAAGGAGGAATCATATCTCGAGGACATCTGCCAGACCGCCGCCAAGGTGAAGGGCTTCAGACAGTCAATATTCCACTACGGCCGCGTCCTGGTCCAAACCGAAGCCGAACTCTGGCTTGAAGATATCGAGAGGCCGCATGAGGTTAATGACGCTATTTTCGACGCCGTCCGCAAGCATGTCCATCAACACACAAATACGCTTCCAAACAAATTCTGGAAGATGAAGGACAAGAAATAAAACAAAGCCTATCAGCATATCAGCCCCAACGGGGACCTTTCGGGTCTGGTCAGCTAATCAGCCTAATTACAGGCTGATTTTTTTAGTTCTGATATTAAGAAATTTAATCAGGACCACAAGCGCGACTAGGAGCACAAAAGCAAAAATTACTTTGTCCAGAGTTTTTAGTTCCAGGGCGGCGTAGCCGAAGCCGGCCGAGATTAAATATAAAAATACGATTGACTGCCGGGCCGAAAAGCCGGCCGAGAGAAACCGATGATGAAGATGGGTCTTGTCGGGGGTGGTAAATGGATTTTTATGTCGCAGAATCCGCCCGCCTGCCACCAAGACGCCGTCCAGTATCGGAAATCCCAGGACTAAAAATGCCGTTGCCAGCTTCCCGCCGGAGATGATTGCCAAAATCGCCAAGATGTAGCCCAGGAACATACTGCCGGAGTCGCCCATAAAGATTTTGGCCGGCGGAAAGTTCCAGACCAGGAACCCGGCCGCCACGCCGGCGACAATTATTGAAAGCATTGCCGTAGCCGGTTGGTTTACTCCCAAACTTATTGATAAGAAAAATATCGTCAAAGCCGAAATGCCGGCGATTCCGCCCGCCAGTCCATCCACCCCATCGACAAAATTGATCACATTCATCATCCCGACCAGCCAGATTAGAGTCAAAAGGTCGGATATGAGCGAAAAGTGATAAGTGATGCCATGATAGGTCAATATTGGAATGTACACAGTGTTCAGATTAATCGGATTGCCGAAGGGATTTGAGAGCAGATCAATCCCGACGCCGGAGGCGATTACCATCAGCGCGGCTAATATCTGAAATGACAATTTCTGCCAGGCCCTAAGGCCGCGGATATCATCGATTAGCATCGAAAGGACAATTATCGTCGCTCCAAACCAGATGCCGACCAAGTGTTTATCTAAAGTTAGCCAATTGCCATTTCCAAACCTCGCTTCGGTCAAATAAAGATAGGCGATCAAGGAGGTGATCAGGAAGGACAGGAATATGGCCACACCCCCGACTCTGGGAACCGGTATTATATGAACATCCCGTTTGCGCGGTCTTCTGACTATGCCAAAACGAGCGCCCGCATTGCGCGCTAACCATGTGAGTGTAAGAGATAAACCGAAAGCTATGACAAATGCTACAAAATAATTCATAATTTCTAATGACTAATTTCTAATCAAACCCCAATGAACAAATAACCACTCATCCATCTTGTCATTCCGGCCTAGAAGCTTGAGAGCCGGAATCTTTCTCAAGATTCCCGATCAGGTCGGGAATGACATCACTTGATTGAATTGCTAATTTGGTAATTGGTTGTTGATTAGTAATTAGAAATTCTTAATTCGACATTTGCAATGTTTAGTTCTACTAAAACATTGCGGAGTGGTCTGCGCGCTCGTAATCGTATATTTCCTCTTCCGAGAACCAATGGGCAATTTCGTGCTTGGCTTCCTCTTTGTTTTCAGAAGCGTGAATCAAATTTTTGATAGCTCGACCGGATAAATTTGCAGCGGCTGGAGAGTCAATCGAGTAATCACCGCGGATTGTGCCGATCTCCGCATTGTGCGGCAAAGTAGCGCCGACGATCTTTCTAACCATGTCTACGGCGTGCACTCCCTCAACCACCATCGCCACCACCGGGGCGTCGGCAATGAAATTGACCAGCCACTCCCGAACCATCCTGCCGGCTTCCTTTTTGTCGTCGGTTCCCATTACATCCTTTGGGTTCATTCCATATTCGGCAAAAGTATTGAAACCCTTTTCTCCCAAACGCTCAATCCAGGTCTCGTCCTTGGGATAGTGTGCGTCAACATGCTCGATCGAGGGCTTCATCATCTTCATGGCCGCAATCTTTAATCCGCGGCGCTCGAACCTGGAAACGATATCTCCGATTAATCCTCGCTCGACACCGTCTGGTTTAACCATCACAAAAGTTCTATCCAACACGATTTCAGGTATTCGCTTATCCATGCATCTCCTATAACATAAATAGATTTGTAATATCTTTCTCTTCGAGTGCCGGTCCGATGTACGCCAAAGACATTCGGTTGTCCACCAAATATTTCTTCGCTATTTTCAATATATCACTCGGTCTGACTTTTTCATACTCTTTCAAAATTTCCTCCGGTGATTTCGTAACACCGGCGATTGTCTCGTATCGGGCGTAGTGGTCGGCTACCTCGAATGAGTCCTCAAGGTCAATCATGGTCTGACCGTTTAAAATCTCCTTTACTCTGCTTAATTCTGACTCTGTTACCTCTTTTTCAGTCACTTTCCGGTATTCATCCAATATCGCTTTGATCGTTTCTTTAACTTTTGAATGCGGCACCCCCGCCTGCGTTTCAATCGATCCCGCCTCGCGGTAACAGCCGAACGATGTCCGGACGGCGTAGGCCAACCCTCTTTTCTCCCGCACCTCGACGAACATTCTCGAACTCATCGATCCGCCCAAAATCACGCCAAGTAATTTCAAGGCGCTTCTGTCTTCGGAGACAAACGGAGGACCGAAGAAGCCAATCATCAAGTGGGACTGTTCCGTCTTTTTGGGAACGATAATTACAGATTTACTCTGATTAAGGACAATCTGTTCCGGATTCTCCGGACTGCCTGCCTTGGAGACAGCCTTTGTGCCGGTAAAAACAAATTTTTCCTCAATCAATTTTTCAATTTGCGCCTCGGTCGTCTCGCCGAAATTTCCGGCCATCGCCACAACGCAGTTCTCGGCCGTGTAGTGGTGTTTGCGATACTCCAATAAGTCATCCCTCTCCAAGCCCGACACGCTCTCCTTCGTTCCGATAATGTCGCGGCCGAGGGCGTTTTTACCAAATAGAGCTTCCTCGAATTTGTTATCGATATTCTCCATCGGTTGGTCTTCGTACATATTGATCTCTTCGATAATGACTCCTTTTTCCTTTTTCAGTTCCTCCGAGTCGTATGTCGAGTGTAAGACATTGTCGGAAACGAAATCGACCCCCTTCTCCAAATGCTTGGGCGTGACCTTTGTGTAATAGGCGGTGTACTCCTTGCCGGTGAAGGCGTTGTGTTCGCCCCCGATCGACTCGATAAATTCCGCCACTTCCAGAAATGTCGGGCGTTTCAAGGTCCCCTTGTAGTTCATATGCTCGAGCAGATGCGAGATTCCGGCCAGTTTATCTGATTCGTGTCTGCTTCCGACTCCGAACATCGTCATAATCGTGACCACGCCGGTGGATTTATTCGGCATCAGCATCAGCCGAACCCCGTTCTTCAGAACAATCTTTTTCATTTATGCTCCATTCTGGTATGCCTGGGAGGACTTGAACCTCCGACCCCCAGCTCCGCAAGCTGGTGCTCTATCCGCTGAGCTACAGGCACATATCTTAAAATCTCAAGAAGCGATTAAAGAAATCTCCGACATCTTCGCCTCTCGGTTCCTCTTCCGGAAGATGTTTGACGAGCAACTCTCGAACCTTATCGATATCTATCTTTTCAAGAGGCATCGTGATCTCGCCGGATAATCTGCCCAGGAGTTTGAATTTAATCTTCGGGATTTCGCCGGTTGTCAGCCAGAATGATTTGAACTGCTCATACTTGTACGGCTTTGATTCGATAATGACTCCCTGCTGGAATATCTCGCAATGAATTTCTTTAGGTTTGACTACCGACATAATGGCGAAAACGGCCGTGGCCGCAACGACTACAATCGAACCGCTCAATTGGCCGAAATAGTAAAGTCCGGCCGCAATGACGATGCCGGCCAGAGAAACCAACACATACCAATTATTGCTCTTGCTGTAATGAACATACTCTGCCGAATCCCATGAGAGAATTGGTTTCTGCATCTGCTCGTTCAATTTCTTGTCTTCAATCTTTTCTTCAGCCATATTTCCTCCTTTTATGTGAATGGCGGGACGCTAAGCGTCCCTTTCGCCACGCTTAGCGTGGCGGAGAGAATGGGATTCGAACCCATGTGGCGGCTTTTAGACCACCGACGGTTTAGCAAACCGTTCCCTTAAGCCTCTCGGGCATCTCTCCATAATTATTTCATTAATCTTTTGAAAGCTTCACCGCCTTTATAAGATTTGATTTGTTTTTCCCGTCTCATCGCTTCTGACCTTGTTTCAAAGATCTCCGTGTATTTGACTATCCAAGGAATGCCGTTCTTAGTAGACCGAGTCATGCCATCGTTGTGTCTCTCTAATCTGACTGTCATATCCTCGCACGATCCGATATAAAATCTTCCGTGTTTTTTACTTTGAATCACATAAGCATAAAACGACATATAATCCACCGACGGTTTAGTCCCGCCAACGGCGGGATTCCCTTATCCGCATCTCTCCATTTGTAACACTAAACAAGAGAACTTTGCTATGTTCCCGGTTGCTTGGCTCTTGTTTTCAGTAACCAAATTACCACAAGTTGACATAATTGTATACTGCAGATGCGTAGTAGTGAGTGCGTACCAAAATATTTCACTTATCTAATTCTTGACGGCAGTACTACGGAATAGTATATAATCAAACCCATGAAGAAATTACTCCTAATTGCATTATTGAGTTCTGGTTTTGTACCGCTCTCTGCAGGTCAAGCTTACGCCCAATGTCCTGTCTGCACCGCCGCCGCGCTGGGCGGCGTCGGCCTGGCCAGGTGGCTGAAAATTGATGATCTGGTGACCGGACTCTGGGTCGGCGGGGCTCTTGCCTCAACCACAGCCTGGACAATCAACTGGCTAAACAAGAAGAATATCAAATTTGTAGGCAGGAAGATTCTTATAGCTCTCATCACTTACGGATTCGTCCTTGTTCCTTTCCACTACAAGGGGATTATCACTCACCCGCGCAATAAATACATCGGCGATTTTTACCTCGGAATCGATAAACTGGTCCTTGGGATAATTATCGGCACTATTTTTCTGGCCGTAGCTGTCATGGCTTACGAAACGGTCAAGAGAAAGAACGCCGGCCACGCCCATTTCCCATTCGAAAAAGTTGCTTTCCCGATCGGCGCTTTGGCAATAATGAGCGTCATATTTTATTTCATAACCAAATAGGAACAAGATGGCGATATCCAATCCAGACGACCTGCTCAAAAAAATCAAATTAAGCAAAGAGAACAAGCTCGACCTTTCGGCCGATGAAGACCTTTCAATTGCTATCATGAACTTGATCTCAATCGAGGAGCACTTCTTCTTCACCGCCAAGAAAACCGGCAAAGCCAAGTATTTTGATCTGCTCAAAGAAGTTCGCGAGATGCGGAAAGACCTGCTAAAAAGAATTGTGAAGGACTCCGAAGGCGAGGTCTGGTGCATCTCCAAGCACCTTTTAGCTTCATCGATGCGCCTGATGGAGGTCGGGACTAAGGAGCTAGGTCGCGGCCGCAAAAAAGAAGCCGAGGATTTATTCGAAAAGGCCTATAATCTTTATTCCCTGTTCTGGGGCATCAACTTGAATGCTATCGACATTGGAGATGTCAAAAAGATCGACGACGATAAAATTGATAAAAACGATACTAAAAAGAACTCCGTAATGAGTAAATTGGGAAGTTTAGTAAAGCGCGCGATAGACTGTTGCATAGAATAAATCTGTCTTGCCCTGCGTAGCTCGAAGAGCGAAGTGGGGTTGCATAGAATAACTAATATGGAGCTGGGATCAAGTTGGCGATTATTTTGATGATCGTGTCCTTATCTTTTGGGTTGCTGATAGCCACCAGTAATGCCAAAGCGACCAAAGTATCTTTGTCGATGCGCAGGAAACCATTTTGATCTAAATAATAGACGAATAGAAGCGAGGCAATCCGTTTGTTGCCGTCAAAGAACGGGTGGTCTTTGACCACAAAGTAGAGCAGATGAGATGCTTTCTCGGCTGCAGTCGGATAAAGATCCACCCCATCAAAACTTTGATATAAGTTGCCGATAATGCCAGGCAAGCGGTCACCATTATCGCGGCCAAAAAGATCGCCGGCCTCTTTTTTTGATGTGAGGTCATTTTTCAGTTCCGCTATGATTTTCTGGCAATCTTCATATTCAAGGTGATATTTGCCTTTCGTTCCCTTCGGAAGTTTAAGATTCCCTTCGTCATATTTGTACAACAAAGAAAACGAATCGGTGTAGTTGTCGATAATTTGAATCAGATCACCCTTTTTGCCTTCCAGCAAATCCGAATCGGCTGAATTCCGGATGAATTTGATAGCGTTTTGCAGTTCCAGGAATGCTTGCCTTTGCTCAAGCAGACGCTTCTCGTTGACGGCATAGCCCTTCACCAGATAATCCCGCAGTATTTTATTCGCCCAGATACGGAATTGCGTCCCTTGTTTTGATTTGACGCGAAAACCGACCGAAATGATGACATCGAGATTGTAATACGCCACCTCGTATGTTTTCCCGTCCGCAGCAGTTGTTGCAAATTTTGCAACAACTGAATTCTTGGATAGTTCTTTCTCGCGAAAGATATTGCTGATGTGCCGTGAAATTACCGACTTATCACGACAGAAAAGTTCGGCCATCTGGTCTAAACTTAGCCAAACCGTTTCACCGAGTAATCTAACTTCAATCTTCGCTTTGCCTAAAGCATAGATTTTAACTTCACCCTTTTTGAGTTCTTCCTTTTTCATAACACCCCTCCTTAAATATTAAGACGATCATACCGAACATATACCAAACATGTCAACACATAGTTATAGAAAAGGCGGCTGGCTGGAGATAAGCTCCAACACAGCCGCCTGAATTGCGGTTCACCCGCCGCGTTTTGCCGCCGCCCGTTTGAACGAGCGGCGCACTCGCAAGGGAACAAATGTTTCCGGGTTGCTTCTGCAAGTCCCCGGGCAAGGACAGAGTGTTTTAACCTGATAACCCGAGGCATTGGGCATATACCGAACATGAATATGCCCGTCGCAATATACGGCAGACAAGCCGTATGCTGCTCGCTCAATCATCTGAACCATCGAGACCTCCTCTCAAGGGCGCGTCCAGTCGAAATGATAGTACATTATGGCTCTCAAATTAGTCAACAAAAAAGCTGGGTGACCGCAAGGTTAAAAGGCTCTTTTCCTATTGATAGTTCTCGACCCCGCCTTGGCGGGGCTCGAACAATAATGAAGCTGGATTCCCGCTGGAGTTTATCCCGTACTCCGATACGGGGCGGGAATGACTCGACAAAATATCGCCTTAAATTTTCCCTCGTAACTTGGCGGCGGAGAGGATGCGTTTCATAGCTATAATGTAGGCCGCGGTGCGGTAGTCGGTTTTTGATTCCTTCGCCTGATCGGAAACCCGCTTCCAGGCGTCTTTCATCATTAGTTCAAGCTTCTTCTTCAGGTACTCCGGATCAAGGATATTTCCGGTCCGATTCTGCGCCCACTCAAAGTAGGAGACAACCACGCCTCCGGCGTTGGCTAGGATATCAGGAACGATCGCCACACCTTTTTCAAACAATATCTTGTCCGCTTCAGGCGTAATTGGCCCGTTTGCAAGTTCAATTATGTACTTGGCTTTAATCTTGCCGGCGTTCTCCTTCGTAATCTGATTTTCAAGCGCCGCCAATATCAGGACATCAACATCCAATTCCAATAATTCATCATTGGAAATCTGCCGGCCCATTGGACATTCACAGCTTTTGACGGTACCCTCTTTTTCCTTCAAAGCCGTTAGTTTATCAAAGCAGATCTTTTTTTGGCAGTTCATCCCCCCTCGGCTGTCCGAAACGCCGACTATCCGGTATCCGGCATCAAGGAGCATCTTGGCAAAGTTATGCCCGGCGTTGCCGAACCCTTGAATTGCGATTTTTAAGTCCTTTTTATTCGTAAGATCCCTCGACTTCGCTCGGGATGACAGGGAGGAGATAAGCTCCTCGAATATTAGATAGGCACCGCGCGCAGTTGAATCCGATCGCAAAGCGATTCCGCCAAGGTCGATTGGCTTGCCGGTTATCATCCCCGGCTCATGATGCCCGACTTTCTTCTCGTATTCATCCAAAATCCAAGCCATAATCTGGCCGTCGGTATAAACATCTGGCGCCGGTATATCGGTGTCCTGTCCCAAGACCTTGTAGAAGGCGCGAGAATAGCTTCTGGAAACTTTTTCTAGGTATTTTTGGCTCTTGCCCTTCGGATTAAATTTCACTCCGCCTTTTGCGCCGCCGTACGGGAGACCAAGCAAAGAATTTTTCATACTCATCCAAAATGAGAGCGATTTGACCTCGTCTTCCGATACTTCGGGGTGAAATCTGATCCCGCCCTTGCCCGGTCCCAAATCATTGTTGTGAACAATTCGCCAACTCGGCAGCTTATCGCCTTCAATATTCAATATCGATTTGCTGACCTGATGGTGCTTTAATAAATATTTGATCTCGTTGTCATTAAATCCGGCAATATCTTTAATTTTATCTAATCTATCAATAATCGAGTTGAATGTGGACATAAAACCTTATTTATAGTTAATCAGCTTACCTGCTTACCAGCTGTTACGCTTATTTCACTGCCTCCAATATTTTTTCTTTCAGATCGGCAGCCGGGCGGGCGCCGGTAATTTCCGATACTACTTTGCCTCCCTTGAAAACCCGCAAATTTGGCACGCTCATTATCCGTAATTCGTTCGCCAAATCCATATTCTCGTCTTTGTCTATTTGCAACTTGGCAATCTTCACAACACCCTCTAGTCCCTTGTCCTTCGCAAGTTCGTCGATAATCGGGTTCATCATCTGGCAGGGCTGGCACCAGCTCGCCCAAAAGTCTACAAAAACAGGCGCTTCTGAATCAAGCACCTCTGTCTTAAAGTTTTTTGCATCCAGTTCTATTGGCATATAGTCTCCTAACTCCTACTAAATTACGAATTTATTCAAAATTACGAAATTACGAATTATTTATTGTTCGAGCCCCGCCAAGGCGGGGTCGAGAACTATCTCTAATATGATCTCGACATTACATGCCTACCGATAGGCAGACCTGCCTGCGGCAGGCAGGTTCGAAGAATAAGTAATAGATATTTTAACAATAGATTGGAAACAATACAATACAAAAAGTTATCAACAACAAAACTTAAACCAACATGTAAAATAAATTTATATCCTCTAAAATTGGCTTCTGCTCTAATCAATTAAAAAACTATCTTTTGTGTTTGCAAAAACAAGTTGTCGCGGTAATAACTTTATGCCTCTTTTTCTTTGCTCCAGAAGGCAACTGCGACATAGATTGCCGCTAGGCCGACAAGCGTGTAAACGACTCTAGTCACCGTTGACAGATCACCAAATATTGCCGCGACCAAATCATACTTGAACAAGCCGACAAGTCCCCAGTTCAACCCGCCGATTATCAAAAGAACGATTGATGTTACGTACATTTTTTTCACCTCCCTTCGTAACTTAATGATTTAATTATATCACTACCTGCAATAATTAAAACAATATCTGGTAATTTATGCCGTTTTATTGTAGAATCATTCGACATGAAGAAAGTATTTATTGCAATGAGCGGTGGGGTAGACAGTTCTGTGGCCGCGGCTCTCCTCAAAGATCAGGGATACGATGTTACCGGCGTATTCATGAAGTTCTGGAGCCCCAACTTCGCTTCCGCCTCCGGCGGAGCTTCGCTGGGCGAGCCCGACGACAATCAGAGCTCTTTTTGCCTATGGAAGAAGGAGCGCGAAGATGCCCTGCGCGTCGCCGCCATCATAGATATTCCACTTTTAACTTGGGATTTCACTAAGGAATACGAGAGTAAGGTTGTTGATTATATGATTGATGCCTACAAACAGGGTATAACTCCCAATCCCGATCTGATGTGTAACAAAGAGATCAAGTTCGGAATGTTCTTTAATAAAGCTCTTGCCGAAGGCGCCGATTTAATCGCGACCGGACATTACGCGCAAATTAGAATTAAGAATCAAGAATTAAGAATCAAGGGTAGTTGTCATTCCTGCGAAAGCAGGAATCTTAAGATCCCTGATCTAGTCAGGGATGACAGTCATAACGGATACGAACTGTTAAAGGCGAAAGATCTCAATAAAGATCAAAGCTATTTCCTATACACGCTTAACCAGAAACATCTAAGCAAGACCTTGTTCCCAATCGGAAAATACACCAAACCACAAGTGCGTGAACTTGCAAAGAAGTTCGGTCTCCCGACAGCCGAGAAGAAGGATAGCCAGGGCGTCTGCTTTATCGGACCACTCAAAGTCAGGGAATTTCTGAAGGAGAGAATCAAACCGAAAAAAGGCAGCATAGTCAAAATTAGTAAATCAGCCCCGAAGGGGAGCCTTCGGCTCCATCAGCTAATCAGTAAATCAGTTATAAAATCTGATCCGCTTGTTTTTGGTACTCACGACGGAGTTTATTACTACACTATCGGCCAGCGGCACGGTATGGACATTAAAAACGGCGGCGGTCCATACTTTGTGACCAGAAAAGATGTTAAGAAAAATATTCTCTATGTCGGAGAAGAGAAAGATCTCTATTCCGATACGGCCATTGTGCCTAATGTAACTTGGGTTGGGGCAATGCCAATACTACCCGCCGAAATTGGAGTTAAGATTAGGTATAGAAGCGAGTCCATTCCGTGTGTGCTGGAAAACAATGAAGCAATTGAACAATTGAACAATGACGGGCTTTGTACTGCTGAATCAGAGAGATATAATCATTCACTAAAACTACGATTTCATAAAAGAGCAAGAGCCATCACACCCGGACAGGCTGCTGTCTTCTATGACGATGATAAAGTCCTCGGAGGCGGGACAATTATTTAATCGGCAGGGAGAAGGCGAAGGTGCTGCCTTTGCCCTTTTCCGACTTCAGCCAGATATCACCGCCGTGTAATTTAATGATGCTTTTGCAGATGTATAAGCTCAAACCGGTGCCCTGCTGTTCCTGCGGATGATCTTCGTCAAACCTTCCTGGCTGGTAGAATTTCTCAAAGAGATGCTCTTGGTCGGTCTCGGAAATCCCGACGCCGCTGTCCGAGATGGAAATAACTACGCGGTCGTCCTCTAAGCGAGAGTTGATGATGATTTTGCCTTTGGATGTGAACTTGTTGGCATTGCTGATTAAATTCTCCAGAACCTGCTTAATCTTGTCCCGATCAAAAGCAATTTTAACATTTAAATCTTTGAGACCGTAAAATTCCAGGACATTGTTATTCTTGACAATCTCGCGCTCAAAACCGGATGCGATATCCCTGACAAAACTATTAATATCCGTCTCAACCGGACGAAGCTCAATCTTTTTCTGGTCAAGTTGTATTACATCAAGCGTGTCTTTCACCATCTTAGCCAGACGACCAGAATCGGCTAAAACGGGCAAAAGAAACCTGCTCTGGTCGGGAGTCAAATGTGAAAGATTCTCGTGTATCGCCATATCGAGCCGACCGCGGATCGCCGTAATCGGCGTATTCAATTCGTGCGTCGCCATATCGATAAACTCGTCTTTCATCTTGTCAAGCTTCTCCAGCTCCTCTTTATCCTTTTCGAGTTGGATATTTTTCTGCCGCAAAGCGGCGTTTGCCTTTGATTCGGAAAGAACGGAGTTCACCAGCAAGGCGCTGCCAATCGCAATCATGCCCAATATCACAAATTCCAGCGTGCCGTGACTGATTGAAACCGATGCGATCGCCGCCAATATCAAAAGCAATGCCCAAACCTCGGAAAGCACGACGCGCGGTTCCCAAATGTGATGCTTGGTCGCCATATAGGCAGTCGCCATGCTCCAGGGTAAAATGGTGAGGGGGCCGTAGCCGGTGTAGTCGTAGATTTTCATCATCGGCAGAATCATATTAGTCAAAGTTGTAATTCCCAATGTAAAAGCAAATCCGGCCGAGAGATAATTCAATTGAACCCGTTTTATGCCGGTTAGGGTCTTATAACCGATATAAATTACCTTGATCAGCCAAGCAACATAAAAGAAATAAAGAATTTCAAAAATCAGCAGGAGCGGTCCGGCTCCCTCGGTCACAATGCTCCCCTGTATTATCTCCATTTTAGGAAAGAGCATCCCCTCTGTCGGCGCCAGCAATGCCACAACGAACGGCGGGGCGAATAAAAGCGTCGCCTGCCACTTTGCAATAATTCGACCGGCCAGCAGCTTCAAAAAGACAATGCAACTCGGTATCGCAAAAATGCCGAACGAGAAAGTCAGCCGGCCGAAGAAAGTGCTTTGATAGATTGAGGTCAAAACGATGCTGCCGGCCCAAAAAGCAAGCAGAAGCAAGGCCAAACATATCAGTTTATTCATAACCGACTTGCGGTTGGAAAATAACACCAAAAGGGCGATGACAAAAGTCGTGCCCACGCTGATTATTTCAATTATGGTCAAAATATTTTCGATACACCCCTCCTAGGCCTTTATTTCGGCCACTTTGCGATCATAATCGATTCCGATAGTTTCGGATAAATCTGGCGCAAATCCTGCCAGACAGCTTCGGTTACAAACGGCATGAATGGGTGAAGCATAATTAGAGTTTCTGAAAGAACTTTCATTAAGATTTTCTTCGTATTTGTGATCACCTCAATAGATTCATTGTCATTCGGTTTTCGGTTTTCGGTTACGAGACCCGTTTCGGTTACGTCGGACGTTTTACGTGACCGCTCGACGATACGGACTTCGCCTGCCTCGCCGGTAGGCGGGTTACCGTTACCGCATGACGGTTGTAGCTGTGCCTTCGATGCTTCGATGTAAACATCGGCAAAGCTGTGCCAGAAGTACTCGTACAGCTTCTCACCCGCAAGCGAAAATTTATATTCATCGAGTAAGCGTGTTACTTCATTTTTGATCTCTTCATGCTCTTTCAAGATTGCTTTGTCGGCATCTGTCAACCCGGGGACAGTCCCCGAGGGGGACAGTCCCCTTGCAATCCTTGATTCTCCAATGTCACCGCTCTGTAAGTCACCGTCTGAAACTCGCAGGATCACATAGCGCGAGGCGTTCCATATTTTATTCGAGAAATTTCGATATCCCTTGATTTTCGCCTCGCCAATGGGAATATCCTGGCCGGGCGTTGAGCCCACCACAAGTGCCATACGCATGGCGTCCGTACCGTATTTGGGTATTAAATCAAGAGGATCAAGGACATTGCCCAAAGATTTGCTCATCTTGCGGTTCTGCTCATCGCGCACTAAACCATGGAGATAAACAGTCTCAAAGGGCGCTTTACCTGTAAATTCCAGTCCAAACATTATCATTCTAGCTACCCAGAAGAAGAGGATGTCGTAGCCGGTCTCCATCACACTCGTCGGATAGAAATATTGATAATCGCAATTAGTTATTCCCGACGCATAGGAGAATGGATGACTATTGCAATTTTCTTCGCTGTCATCCTCGGGCTTGACCCGGGGATCTTTCGAAAGATTCCCGATCTGGTCGGGAATGACATCGCTGGACTGAGGCCAGCCAAGAGTTGAGAACGGCCAAAGAGCAGAGGAGAACCAGGTATCAAGCACATCCTCGTCCTGAACCCAGCCATCGCCTTCCGGCGGTTCAACGCCGACATAGATCTCGCTGTCGCTCGACAAATCCGAATCTCTAATATCTAAACCTACCTGTCCGGTAGGCAGGTCCGAAACAATTTTTGAATTTTCAAAATTCGAATTTCTAATTTCTTTAGGATTTAGGATTTCGGATTTCGGATTTCCTGCCTGTCTGTACCAAACCGGTATCTGATGTCCCCACCAGAGCTGACGCGAAACACACCAGTCGCGGATATTATCCATCCACTGGTAATACACTTTATCGAACCTGTTTGGAATTATTTTAATCTCACCGCTCTCAACCGCTTCTTTCGCCTTGTCGGCCAACGGCCGCATCTTTACAAACCACTGTTTGGATGGAATCGGCTCAATCGATCCCCCACACCTATAACACTTGGATAAGTTATTCGTAATCTCCTGCTCCTTTTCAAGCAGTCCCTGGCTCTTCAAGTATTCAACCAATTTCTCGCGTGCCTCCGACACTTTTATACCGGTATATTTCCCGGCTTCATCCGTCATCTTGCCGTATTCATCAATAACTTTGATGACAGGCAAACCGTTATCCTCGGCCATTTTCCAATCGGCGAATGAGTGCGCCGGCGTCAAACCGACCGCGCCTGTTCCGAATTCCTTATCTATCGATCGATTGGCGATAATTTTAATAGTCCTTTTGACTCCATCAATATCAACTTCATATGATTTACCCACAAATTCCTGATATCGCCGGTCATCCGGGTTTACGGCCACGCCGGTGTCGCCCAATTTTGTTTCGGGACGGGTGGTGGCGATGGTTACGGGAAAATTTTTATCGTATTTGAAGTAATATAATTTAGCGTTTTGTTCCTCGTATTCCACCTCATCATCGGAAATTGCCGTCTGGCAACGCGAACACCAATTCACTACCCGCAACCCTCGATAGATGAGGCCTTTTTCGTATAGCTGGACGAAAGCTTCGCGCACGGCGCGGTTTAAGCCCTCATCCAATGTAAAGCGCTCTCTTGACCAATCGCAAGACGCTCCGAGGCGCTTTATCTGCTCGGTGATGATACCTCCGTACCGCTCCTTCCACTCCCAAACTTTTTCGACAAATTTCTCCCGCCCAAGATCGTGCCTATTGATCCCCTGTTTCCGTAATTCTTTATCAACCACTGTTTGAGTGGCAATACCGGCATGATCCGTGCCTGGCAGCCACAGAGTCGGCTCGCCTTTCAAACGATGATATCGAGTCAAAATATCTTCCAAGGTGACAAACATGGCGTGACCCATATGCAATTTACCTGTAACATTCGGCGGCGGCATTGAAATCACAAAGGGCTTGCCGTCTTTGTCTCGATCATAGCTGAAGGAACAACCACCAACCTTGTCATCCTCGGGCTTGACCCGGGGATCTTTTGCAACAAGATTCCCGCTTTCGCGGGAATGACAATAAGAAGTCTCCGGTTTAAAATAACCTTTTTCTTCCCATTGTTTATAGAGTTCGGTTTCAAAATTTTGCGGTTCATATGCCTTTGGTATGTTTTTCATAAGATTAGTATTATGTATTATGTATTATGTAAAACACTATCATATTAAATAATGATTTTCTATATCTTGCTTGATACTTACTACATTAATACTAAATACCGGCTAAAGCTCGGCGTTTGAATCAATATTTATCTCGTTCCACTTGGCAATATCGTCTCTTTTGATATGGTAATAGGCCGCGATTCCAATCATGGCGGCATTGTCGCCGCAGAGGGAAAGCGGGGGAATCAAGAGTCTTTTTCCTGATTGTTTGAAAACCGCCTCATCAAGCGTTTTACGCAATTTCTCGTTTGCCGACACACCGCCGGCCAATACAAAGGTATTTGGCTTCAATTTATCATACGCCTTCATACTTTTAGACACCAGGACATCGACGACCGCGTCTTCAAAAGCGGCCGAGATCTCTTGTTTTTTATCCTCATCTAAATATTTTGAATCAATCACTTCCCGAAGCACCGCTGTTTTAAGACCGGAGAAGGAGAAATTAAAGTTGTTCTCCTTTAATAATGGCCGTGGGAAAATGATTGTGCCTGAAATGTTTTTCTGTCTGAATATCATCGCTTTCTTAGATATTTTCGGTCCGCCCGGATAGCCCAATTTCAGCAGCTTTGCCACTTTATCAAATGCCTCGCCGGCGGCATCATCAAGAGTTTCCCCGATTACTTGGTACTTTCCCTCACTTTTTGCGTATATCAAAGATGTATGTCCACCCGATACCACCAATGCAAGTAGCGGATATTGATAATTTTCCATACATTCATATATTTGCCTTTCGACTTTTGCCTTTTGTCTTTCGGCACAAAGTGCCGAAAAGATGTGTCCCTCAATGTGATTTATCGGAATAACCGGTAAATCTTTCGCGTAGGCGAGTGACTTTGCCGCATTGAAACCGACTAATAATGATCCGATCAGCCCCGGACCGTTTGTTACAGCAATGTGGGTTAAATCACTAAATAAATCCATGGCAGACGGCTTACGGTTCACGGTAACGATGCCCGTATCGGTCGCCGTTATTCGTTTTCCGGCCTGCCTGTCGGCAGACATGGCCGTATACCGCTCACCGCTAGACGATACGGGTTTCGTAACCCTTAAACGATTACCGAGTTCCTGTGTTTCTCTGGCTGTTTCTAGGGCTTCTTGTATCACCGGCATTATTGCCTCCATATGAGCTCTGCTGGCCACTTCCGGTACAACCCCGCCGGTTTTGGCATGCAGATCGATTTGTGAGGATACTATGTTCGATAGAATAACCGGACGATTGCCTACCGACGACAGACTACCGCTTGATTTTCGTTCTTGTCCTGTTGTCTGTCGTCCGTCGACTGTTGTCTCTGTAATCACGGCCGCCGCCGTTTCATCGCAAGAACTTTCGATCGCAAGAATTTTTATTGTTTGTTCCTTCATTCGTTAGGTGATACTACCATTTTTTCTTGTTTTTCTCAAGCTCAACATATGCGATATATTGTTTTGTCATCCCGAGTGAAACGAAGTGTAACCGAGGGATCTTTGTATAGTAAACTCGATTTATTTATAAGATTCCTCCGCTCTCGCGACACACCGGTCGGAATGACAATTCGGATATATCTGTGATAGAATATACCTACATGGAAAACATATTCCAATCCGATGAGTGGGCTGATTTTAAGTTGGCAACCGGATATCAGGAGAGCTTCCGGATCAATAGCATTTTAATATTAAAAAAAATCCTCCCGTTCGGCCGCTCGATGCTCTACTCGCCGATGGTGTCCGGTTCGCAGGTTGCGGGACTTAGGGCGCAGACATTCATTGACCAAGTAAATTCTATCGTTTTGAAATCTAAATCAATTTTTTTTCGTCTGGAGTTAGATGTGCCTAGCGACAATGAAGCAATTAAACAATTTAACAATTTGCGAAAGCCGGGCTTTCGCAAGGCATTTGAGGAAATGCAGCCCGAAAACTCACTTGTAATTGACCTCGCAAAGACCGAAGAAGAGATTTTATCCGGTATGAAGCAAAAGGGTCGCTATAATATCAAAATCGCCCGGAACGCCGGCCTTCTTATTTCATCGGACAATAAGAAAGGGGAGATGCTTGACAATTTTTACTGGCTTTATACCGAGACCGCCAAACGGCAGAAGATCACCTTTAGAGCCAAGGCATATTTTGAAAAGCTACTTGATAATTTAGGTGGAAAGGATTATGCTCGCCTGTACAATGTTTACGCCAGAAATCCGGACGATGGGAAAGTCTTGTCAGCCGCAATCGTCGTCTATTCGGGGGAGAAAGCGATATATCTTTTCGGCGCTTCCTCCGACGAACACCGGAATCTGATGGCGCCATACCTGATGCAATGGCAGATGATTAGAGACGCCAAAGAGAAGGGTTATAAAACATACGATTTCTTCGGGATTGCTCCCAACGACGACGAAAATCACCCTTGGGCCGGCATAACCAGATTCAAAAAGCAATTCGGAGGCGAAGAGATAAAGATTTTGGGCAGTTACGACCTTGTCTTTAAACCATTTGAGTACAAAGTGTTTAAAATGGCTGAAAAACTTAGGAGAAAGAGCTAATTGCTCAATGGCTCGATTGCTCGATTGTTAGGATAACAATGGAACAGTCGAACAATAGAACAATGGAGCTTATGAAGCGTTTTTTATCCAACATTCTTCCCCAGTCTACAAAAAACAAGTATCACAAAGCCCAAGCCAAATGGGCTCGTATTAGGTATGGAAACCCGAGTCGCGACCTAACAATTATCGGCGTCACCGGCACCAAAGGCAAAACAACCGTCTGCTCGATGATCTCGGCAATTTTAGACGCCGCCGGGCTTCATAACGCCATGGAGACCACAATCTCCACCAAGATCGGCAACTTGGTTACTCCACACAGGGTCAAAGACAAGTGGGTGACCACCCCGCCGGCTTCGGTGATCAATAAATTCTTTAGGCAAGCACTCGACGCAGGTTGCAAGTATCTGATTATGGAAGTAACCTCACAAGCGATTGACCAATACCGCGTCTTCGGGATTGAATTTGATGTTTTGGTCTATACCAATCTTTCTCACGACCACCTTGACTACCACAAAACCAAGGAGAACTATCTTGCCGCCAAAATGAAAGTGTTTGAAGACAATCCGAACGCTATATTCGTAATTAATCGTGACGACGCTCACTGGAATAAGTTTTACGATCTTCCAGCCAAGGAGAAATTTCTTTATTCGGTGAAGACCCCGATTGAGCACGGTGCAGTAGCCAGAAAGATATTGAAGACATCCGACACCGCTACCTTTACCGCCGCCTATGATGACGGTCAATTTGCCGGTCAAATCACAGTTGCCCTAAACCTCCCGGGAGTGTTCAATGTTCAAAACGCTCTTTCCGCTTTCTGTGTCGGCCGTGCCTTGGCCATCGAACCGGAAATAATCAAGAAGGGACTGGAAAGTATTGAAACAGTTACCGGCCGGATGGAATCAATCAGAGTCTCCCAAAAGCAGGATTTTACAGTCCTGGTTGACTACGCTCACAACCCGGATTCGCTCAAAAATGTCTACGAAACGGTCCGCGAGAGCATCGACAAGACAGGCGGACGGATAATTGCCGTCTTGGGCGCTACCGGCCGCCGCGACCGGACAAAACGGCCGATTATGGGTGCCTTGGCCGGTTGTTATGCCGATTATGTTATTTTTACGAATGAGGATCCTTACGATGAGGCACCCGAAGCTATTATGGAAGAGGTAGCCGAGGGTATTCACAGGGGAAGCAAAAAGCATCAATGGTACCTAAACCGCAATTATTGGAAGGTACTTGACAGAGGCCAGGCGATTCACAAGGCGATTAAAGAGGCAAAGAAGAATGATGTCGTCATTATAACCGGCAAGGGTGCTGAAGAGGTGATGGCTGTCGGCCGTGACAAGTTTGTGCCTTTTTCCGACCGCAAGATCGCCCGCCAGGAACTCCAGATGAGATTTCACGAAGAACGCTAGCACATATTTCGTGTTACGTGAAAAAATCCGCCATTGACATGCGGATTTTTTTCTGTTATAATGACATAATTTGCCTGCCATCCGTAGGTTTAGCGAAGGAGGGTTAAGGCATTATTACAACATAATTGTCAATAAGTGAGGAATAAATGTCTACAACCAAAACAAAAGAAGTTAAAGATACAAAAAACATTCAATGTGGCGCTACTCGAATTATCCAGATTAAATCCAACATCACCACCGCTCAATCCATACCAGTCGTAGAACAAGTCGAACCTTCCGATATGTGGAACGACTAAATCAAAAATGGATAACAGATTGTCAGGATAACGGATAACAGATTCGTTCTTTGTTATCCTCATAATTCGTCATCTGTATTTGTCATCAAGTTTTTAGGTTCTTCCGTTCCTTCGCCTGCCCCTCGTAGCCCTTCGGGCGAAGTGGGGTTCTTAAGTTGTCTTCCATGGAACGCCTGATGGACTTCACGCAAATGTTGGTCCGTAACATGGGTGTATACCTGAGTCGTGGTAATAGAGGAGTGTCCAAGCAGTGATTGGACGCTGCGGATATCGGCCCCGTTCATAAGCAGGTCGGTCGCGAATGAGTGCCTCAAAGTGTGGGGGGAAACTCTCTTTGAAAGACCGGCTTTTTTTGATGCCCGTTCAACTATCCGTTGAATTGTTCTAACCGACAACCGTTCGCCTTTGCGACCGGTGAAGAGGGGAAAATCGTATTCACGAGCTTTCTCAACCGGAACTCTCTTCGCCTGCAGATAGGCCAGAATGTATTTGATAGCACTTTCGGAGAGAAATACAACTCGAAGTTTTTTAGCTTTTCCCAAGACCGGAATCTCACCGCGCTCAAAGTTGATTTGTGATACATTGAGAGCCGCAATCTCCGAAACGCGCATACCGGTTGAGAATAATACTTCCAATATTGTCCGGTCGCGAAGACCGGTTACTTTCAAAATATCGGCAGTGTTCAATACTTCCTCTATCTCTTTGCTTTCCAAAAAATTAATCTCGCGGTCGCCCAGCTTGGCGATTGAAACCTTTTCGGGCGAAAGTGAATTGATTCCCCGAAACGAAAGGAAACGCAAAAAGGCCCTGATCGCTAACATATGGTAGTTTTGGGTCGATTTTTTCAACTCCCGCCCCCCGCGGTCGGTCAAGCGATTGATGTACAGTTTATATTGCCTAACCGCCTCTTGGGTTATATCGGAAGGAAGCAAATCATTGTTCCATTGTTCCATTGTTCCATTGTTGTCATCCCTAGGGAGCGTGTTCTGCGAGTCAAGGGATCCCTCCACTTCTGTCGGGATGACAGGTGATTTTGTTATGTGTTCCATGTTATGTGCTATGTGATCTTTCAGCCACTCAAAAAAACGAGACAGGTACCTATCATACCCGCCGATCGTCAACTCCGATTGACCCTTGTCAAGCTCGCAGTACTCTAAAAACTCTCGTTTTAGTTCAAATAAATCCTTGTCCATAGTTGAAAGTCTATAAAGTCTATAAAGTCCGTAAAGTGACACATCAGTGTCATCCCGACTGATCCGCCAGCTGGCGGAGAACGGAGGGATCCCTCGGCTCGTTATACTCGCTCGGGATGACATTCGTCACTTTCGCCTTTAACCCAAAGGGTCCACCTCGTGGCTGGCTGACGTCATGCGGTTATCGTCCGTTACCCTTAACCGCTGAACGATACGAGCATCGTAACCGTTTACCCTTTGACGTTACCTGTATTTTCATCCATGTACTCCCAATACTTCTCATTTTTATGCACGAAACGATAGGCAATTATTCCCGAAACAATACCCAATATTGCGCCGGCGATCGTATCTGAAGGGTAGTGAAGCCCGCTTCCGATCCGGCCGATCGCCACCAGGATCGCCAAGACGAATAATGTCGCGCCCAGTTTTTTGTGACCGTATAGAAAAACCGAGGTGGCGATGGCAAAGACGATGTAAGTGTGACTGGAGGGAAAAGAAGAGATCCGGCCGGTCTCCAGATTTCCGATTGAGGAAATCACTAAATCATGTGAGACGAACGGTCTCGGCCTTTGCCAAAAGAGAACAATCGCCAGATCAATCAATCCGGCCAGGGTCATGGCGATGAACGAACACAAAAAAGCGTTGATTTTCCTCATCCAGATCAGATAGGTGAAGGAGAACAAGAAGAGCACGATTCCGTATTTGGCGAAAAAGAAAAATGATTCGTTGACCAGAATATTGTTCTGGCCCAGATTATAAAGCGACATATAGAGCGAGTAATCGGTGTGGCGAAAGTTGTCGAACAGGTTTGTCATGAGGAGATTATAACATAAAAAGCAAATCATAAGCACTAAATCCTAAACTCTAAAAAAATCTAAATTATCGAAATTCAAATAATGAAATATTTGTGATTTAGAAATTAATATTTTGTATTTTATTAGGATTTAGATATTAGGCCTCCGGCTCTTCGATGCCAAAGGCCCGGAGAGATTTAGGATTTACGAATTATTTGGTATAATTTTGTTATGATTGAAATTTTTCGTTCTTTTATTGTTGGCGGAATTCAGGGCGTTTCGGAGTTTTTGCCGATCTCGTCATCCGGCCATCTGGTCTTAATACCTTATCTTTTCAAATGGAACTACAACGGTCTTGCCTTTGATGTCGCTCTTCACTTCGGTACTCTCGTCGCCATCATCGCCTACTTTTGGAGTGACTGGAAAAGTATAATTGCTAACGCAATCGGCAAGCCGGATGTCATTGCGAGGAGCGAAGCGACGAAGCAATCTAGCGGTACAAATACACAGATTGCCACGCCTACGGCTCGCAATGACACAATGCAGTATCCCAAGAATCTTCTATGGCAGCTATTGGTCGCAACCATTCCGGCCGCCGTTGTCGGTCTTCTAATCCAAGGCAGTGTCGAGTCAAGATTGCATTCCCCCCTACTGATTGCCGGCAACCTGATATTTTTCGGCCTGATTCTTTGGCTTATTGATAGATATTCCGAGTCCGACAAGAAGATGATTAATATCAGCCACGGAAAATCATTTCTAATCGGAGTAGTTCAATCAATTTCCCTGATGCCAGGCGTATCCAGATCCGGTATCACAATGACAGCCGCCAGATCGCTCGGGTTGGACCGCGAATCGGCCGCCCGTTTTTCCTTCCTTTTAGCCGCGCCGGCCATGCTTGGAGCATTCCTTTTGGAGACCAAAGATATCAATTCCTCCTCCCTTGATATCTCTTTTCTGGTCGGGGTGATTGCCTCGGCCATTTTCGGTTTTATTGCCATCAAATATTTGTTACAATATCTGAAGAAGGGCAGTTTTGTCATATTTTTGTGGTATCGGATACTGATTGCAGCGATAGTGCTTTCAATCTATTTCACTAGATAGCCATAGTGAACAAATAAATTCTAAATCCTAATAAAATTTAAATGACGGAATTTCAAAAAACAAAAGAATACGATTTAGAGGATAGAACATTCAGATTTGCTCAAAGATGCAGGGAATTCACAAGATTGTTACCATAATCTATCGAAAACAGAGAAGACAGTGAACAACTTATCAGAGCATCGGGTTCAGTAGCAGCCAACTATATCGAAGCCAACGAGTCAATAAGCCCGAAAGATTTCATTCATAGGATTAAGATTTGCCGAAAGGAAGCGAAAGAATCAAGACTTTGGTTAGGATTGGTTTTTACCAATGATGACGAATTTCTTGAGAAAGAAAGAAAAATACTTCTTCAGGAGTCCGTAGAATTAACGCGAATATTCGGCTCAATTATCGAAAAAAGCAAGAGTAAATAAAATGAGTCTGGGTTGTTTAGTATATTCGAGTTTTGACAGTTTGAATTTATTTAGGATTTAGGATTTAGATATTAGGATTTATTGGAGGTTCTTGAATCAGCCCATCGACACAACTCATCGAACGACAAAGCCGAGCAAAAATATACTTTGGAAGATTTTGAAGTGGGTTTTGATTTTAGCGATCACCGGCGTCGTTTTATATTTTGCCTCAACGCCGGTCAGAAGCTATTTGTCCGATAATTACCGCCAATCCGGCGACCGATTTTTACTTTCAAAAAAATATCTGTCGGCCGGTTTGGAATACCGCAAAGCTTTGATATTGTACCCGAATAACAGTCAGGCGCGGGTGAATCGGGAACTGGCGAAAGAGGCCTCCGCTAATGTTTTGAAGCTGGAAAATTTCAGCCGCGAAAATTCCGAAAGTCATGCTCTCGCCTACGATCTGGCGGCCGAAGTACCGGCCTCCGAGGACGAGGCGGTGGCGACATCGAAACGATTGATTGAAGCGGGAGAATATCAACTTGCCCTCATCTCGGCCAAGACCGCCATTGAAATGGATAAAAACTACCGCGACGCCTGGCTCTACCTGGCGATCGCCAATCTCAAATGCGCTCAACTTTTAGAAACTAGCAACGATAACAAAGAAGTTTACAAAAAGGCCGCCAAAGAGGCACTGGAACAGGTTGCCCAAATTGATCCGGCAAACCAGCTGGCCGCCAAAATATTAAACACAATGTAGGGAGACAAAATTGCTCGTTCATAAGAAAAAGACAAATCAAATCTCACAGAAAAGACTTGGGGTAAATTATGCATTTATTGACAGCCAGAATTTAAATCTGGGAGTGAAAAGTTTAGGATGGAATCTGGATTTCCAAAAATTTAGAATTTTCTTGAGTGACAAATACCTGGTGTCTAAGGCCTTTTTGTTCATTGGCTATATTCCGACTAATCAAAATCTTTATACTCAATTGCAGAAAGACGACTACATTGTTATATTTAAACCGGTTCTGGAGACAAGGGTAAAAGGAAAAACCGTGAGGATCAAGGGTAATGTCGACGCCGAACTTGTTCTCCACGCCATGATAGAGTTTAGCAATTACAAACAAGCTGTCATTGTTTCAGGCGACGGGGATTTTCACTGCCTGATTAAATATCTGGAATCGAAAGAAAAATTAGGAAAAGTTATCGCGCCAAACAGAAAATATTCATCTTTACTCAGAGAGTTCAGCGCCCATATAGTCTCAATCAACTTATTCAGAGACAAACTTAAGAGATAATAAACAAAAAAAGAGAGGCATTCCCTCGGGACGAAACCCTTTGGTAGTCCTCTCATCGTGATTCTGCTTAGATTGTATTACAATATAATGACTTTGTCAAGAGCGGAGAAAAAGCGCAAAACCACGCCTATCCACCGACTGGCCGCCAAAATCTTAAACACAATGTAGGGGAACTATGGAGGGGACAATTAA
>CAYILA010000005.1:0-73673 GCA_964364265.1 uncultured Candidatus Saccharibacteria bacterium
CCGATGCTTTGGCGATCGTGACCGGCTGGGATGAGTTCAGACAGATTGACCTATCAAAAATTAAAAAAATAATGAAAAAGCCAGTTATCTTCGACGGACGCAATATTTATAACCCGGAGGAGATGAAGGAGGAGGGTTTTGAGTACCATTCTATTGGAAGATAATTTGTTCTAATTAATGAATATGAAAAATCCTAAGGTTTCCATCATTATTCCGGTCATTGCCGTCAACGACTACATCAAAGAATCGGTGCCGAAGATTTTGGAGTTGGACTGGCCGGATTTTGAGATCATTATTTTCCCCGACAAACCGGACAAGAAACATAAATGGCCGAAAACCAGAATTATCGCTTCGGGAAAAGTCGGTCCGGCCGAAAAAAGGGATTTGTCAATTAAATACGCCAAGGGAGAGATTCTGGCCTTTTTGGATGACGACGCCTATCCGGAACGGGATTGGCTGGTTCGGGCCGTTAGACATTTCAAAAATAAAAAAGTAGCTGCCGTCGGTGGTCCGGCTGTTACCCCGGCCGATGACGGGATATTGCAGAAAACCTCTGGCGCCGTTTTCGAATCATACCTCGGAGGCGGCGCCACCAGAAACCGCTATCTGCCCTTAGGCAAGAAAAAAGAAGTTGACGACTGGCCGACGGTCAACTTATTGGTAAGAAAAGATATATTTAAGGCAGTCGGCGGTTTCGATAATACCTACTGGCCGGGCGAGGATACAAAACTTTGCCTGGATATTATCCATACTGGATATAGGATAATTTATGAACCGAAAGCGGTAGTCTACCATCACCGCCGGAGCAACCTCCTTAAACATTTCAAACAAATTGGCAACTACGCTCTCCACCGGGGATACTTTGCCAAGATTTATCCCGAAACCTCGAGAAAACCTTTTTATTTTGTGCCGAGTTTATTCGATCTTTATTTAATCTCATTTCTAATTTGGCCGCTTGCTCTCCACCGTTACCCCGGTTCAATGTTCTACGGAGTCCCGCTGGTTTTGTACTTTGCTATTCTGATTATTGACGCAATAATTATCTCTTGGCGTTGGCGACAACCAGTCGTCGGATTATTAACAGCGCCGATGATATTACTGACTCACATCTGGTATGGGGTCAGGTTTGTCTGGGGCCTGGTAATCCCAAAGCTTGAGCGATAGTTAAGCTCTTTTCTTAATTCCTGCAATGTTGCGCCGGGTAGCATGTTTTGATATCCTACCCTTGATTCCTGATTTACTAAACTTTAATTCAAAAATGGTATTTTGATTTCTTAACCAGAAAGGGTGCGACATGCCTGGAGTAGTTCATTTTAAAGAGCCGGATGTGAAACAAAAGGACAAAAATAAAAAATTTAAGATCTCGATTTCCTATCCGCCGATGCCGAGCGAGAAGGGAATCCCGCTCCTGACCCAAAACCGCCAATTCCAGTGGTTCAATAATCCGACCTATATCTACCCGATGGTACCCTCCTACATGGCAACACTGCTGGCAAAGCAGGGCTATAATCTGATGTGGGATGACGGCATTGCCGAGGAACTGGAACCGGAAGAGTGGCTTAAAAGATTAAAAAAATTCAAACCAAACTTAATAGTTTTTGAAACAAAAACGCCGGTCGTGAAACGGCACTGGAAGGTGATTGAGGTTGTGAAAGAGGAGCTAAGGACGGCCGATGGCAAACCGCCGATTGTTGTTCTGGTCGGTGATCATGTTACGGCTATGCCGGAGGAATCGATGGAGAACTCCAAGGTAGATTTTATCGCTACCGGCGGAGATTACGACTTTCTCTTACTCAATATTGCCAATTATTTGAACCACGGCGAGAAATTGCAACCTGGTATTTGGTACCGGCAAGGCAAAAATTTGAATTGCACAGGACATTTTCTGCTAAATCATGATCTTGATCAATTACCGGTGATCGACCGCGATCTGACCAAGTGGTATCTCTACGCCTACAAAAACGGTAATTTCAAAAGAACTCCCGGCACTTACACTTTCTCTGCCCGCGACTGCTGGTGGGGACAATGCGCCTTCTGCTCTTGGACGACACTTTATCCGGGCAAGGATTTCAGGAAGCATTCCGCAAAACGGATGTTGGATGAGATCGGAATGTTGATTGAAAAATATCATGTTAAAGAAATTATGGATGACGCCGGTACATTCCCGGTCGGTCCCTGGCTGAAGGAATTTTGCGAGGGGATGATTGAGAGAGGTTACAATAAGAAAATCCGGCTTGATTGCAATATGCGCCTTAAGGCCCTAAGTCCCAAGGAGTACAAACTGATGGGCAAGGCCGGTTTCCGCTTCATCCTTTATGGTTTGGAATCAGCAAACCAAAAAACGCTCGACCATATCAATAAAAATCTAAAGGTGGCCGAGATTGAGAAGGGCGTCAAGATGGCGAAAGGGGGCGGGCTTGAGCCCCATATCACCACAATGATCGGCTACCCATGGGAGACCCGCAAGGATGCGGAGCGCACAATTGAACTGTCAAAAAAATTATTCGATAAGGGTTATGTCGACACCCTGCAGGGGACGATCCTTATTCCATATCCAGGAACACCGCTATTCCGCGAGTGCAAAGCGAAGGGCTGGCTTTTGACGGAGGATTGGGATAACTTTGACCAGAGAATGGCAGTTATGAAATCTCCTTTGACTGATACCGATGTCAAAGAGCTGACCCAAGGGCTCTACAAATCATTTATGACCCCGAAATTCATCCTGCGCAAGGTTTTGGCGGTCCGCAGTCTAGATGACATCAAATTCCTCGTCCGGGCCGCCGGTAAAGTCATCGGTCATCTGACTGATTTTTCTCCTAAAAAGTCACAATAAGCAATAAGGGCGAATCCTAAATCAATCAGTTATGTTAAAAAGTGAAATTAAACATCTCTTCTTTTCATTGTTAGCCGGGTCATTAGTCGGTTTTTTTTGTCGAAATTACTATTCAATTCCGGTCGCATTTCTCTCCGGTTTTTTTGTTGATGCTGATCACCTGATTGATTATGGAATCTATAAAAAATTCCGCAAATTTAATTTGTCTGAATTTTTATCCGGCAAGTTTTTTGACAAATCCGGGAAGGTTTATGTCTTTTTTCATGGCTTTGAATATGTTCCAGTATTGATAGTAATGGGAGTTGTTTTCTCTAATCTAAGTTGGCTTTTCCTCTCTCTTGGTCTGTCGTTGTTTTTTCATCTGTGCTTTGATACCATTCATAACAGAACAAAACGGCAAAGCTATTTTTTCACTTTCCGGCTCATTAACCATTTTAGTCACAACGATTTTTGCTCAACAAAGAAGACTGGTTCCAATGATTGCACCAACAAGAGATAAGACCGACAACCTTCCATCCCTATCTATTATTATCGTCAATCGGAACAGCAGTAAAAAGCTAGCCCGTTCTTTGAGGAGAATTAGGGAGCAGAATTACCCTAAAAAATTAATCGAAATTCTGGTTATTGACGGCGGATCGACCGATAACAGCAAGAAAACGGCCATTGCCGGCGGGGCCAAGTTCATCAACGGCGGTTACCCGGAGAATCAGGAAGCGCGCCGATATGTGGGCGCCAAAAAAGCCAAGAACGAAATTATTGTTTGGATTGATTCCGACAACTATCTGCCAGAAAAGAATTGGTTTCGTCGGATGGTGGAACCGCTCATTTTGGATCAAAAAATATTTGCGGCCGAAACCCTGTTTTACACATATAGAAGAAAAGACAGGGCATTCAACCGGTATTGTTCCTTATTCGGAATAAACGACCCGGTTGCTTTTTATTTAGGAAAGGCCGATCGAGCTACCCACTATCAGAGGGGCTGGCGATTAATGGGGAAGGCCGAAGATTTTGGCGGTTATTATAAAGTGACCTTTGAAGATGATGTGCCAACAGTCGGCTGTAACGGTTTTTTAATCAGACGCAAAATATTAAATAAGGTTCTAACAACGCCGGAGGAGTATTTTCACATCGATGTCATTTTTGATCTGGTTAAACAGGGCCATAAAAATATCGCTTTTGTTAAAAACGGGATCATACACGACACAAGCGATAGTTTAGGTAAATTGATCAAAAAAAGGATCAGCTATTTTTCCCAGCATCACATCAAACAAAGCGGCAAACGCCGATACAAAGTTTTTGATTCTAAAAATCGTTTAGATGTCTTACGGTTGCTTTTATTTCTTGTTTATACTATTACTATTGTTAGACCGCTTTTTGATTCTATTCGGGGTTATTTAAAGAAACCGGATTCGGCTTGGTTTCTGCACCCGGTGGTCTGTTGGTGCTTTCTTTATGCCTACGGGATTTCAATAGTTCAGTCAGAAATTTCGGGAATTTATAGAAAAAATAACAAAGAGGAAACATGAAAGTAGTTTTATTGGCCGGTGGTCTCGGCACGAGATTGAGCGAGGAGACGACCTTAAAACCAAAACCTATGGTGGAAATTGGCGGAAAACCGATCCTTTGGCATATCATGAAGATTTATTCTCATTATGGCTTCAATGATTTTATCATTTGTTTAGGATACAAAGGACATTATATAAAGGAATGGTTCAGCCAATACTACCTTCACCAGAATGATGTCACGTTCGACCTAGTTCGAAATACTGTCGATCACCACAACAATAGATGCGAGAAATGGAGAGTCACCCTGGTTGATACTGGCGACAACACTATGACCGGCGGCCGTCTGAAACGGATCCGAGATTATATCGGCGATGATACCTTTATGGCAACATATGGCGACGGGGTCGGCAATATCGATATTGCTAAACTTGTTGCACATCATAAAAAACAAAAGAAATTAACCACCCTGACAGCTGTGATTCCGGAAGGCAGATTCGGGGTTTTGGGGATCAACAAAGATAATCGGGTCCAATCATTCAGCGAAAAAACCGACAATGTCTCTCGAATAAACGGCGGTTTCTTTGTCTTGGAGCCGGAAGTATTTGATTATATCAAAAACGATGACACTACATTTGAAAAGGAACCCTTGGAGACACTGGCCAAGGAAGGTCAACTGTCGGCTTTCAAACACGATGGTTTCTGGCGCCCGATGGATACGCTTAGCGACAAGAAAAAACTGGAGGATATGTGGAAGAATAAAGCGGCTTTATGGAAGGTTTGGTCAGAGTGAAATTAAAACAATTTTACAAAGGAAAGCGGGTCTTAATCACCGGACACACCGGATTCAAAGGTGCCTGGCTGTCACAGATTCTTCTACAATTTGGAGCCAAAGTATCGGGGTATTCCTTGAAACCGAATACCGACCCGAATCTGTTTAGCGTTCTAAAATTGGGCAAGAATCTCAATCACAATCTTGGCGATATTCGAAACCTTGAAAAATTTAACGAGGTCGTTAAAAAATTCAAACCCGATATTATTTTTCATCTTGCGGCCCAACCTCTTGTGAGAGATTCATACGACGATCCTCGTTACACCTACGAGACAAATGTAATGGGAACGGTCAATGTCTTGGAATCGGTAAAAAACAACAAAATCAAGGTAGCTGTTATCATCACAACCGATAAGGTCTATAAAAACTTTGAAAAAGATGTCGCCTACAAGGAAGGAGATCCCCTCGGCGGTCATGATCCCTACAGCAACAGCAAGGCCTGCGCCGATTTGGTTGTCGATTCTTACATTAAATCATTCTTTGATCCAAAAGATTATGGCAAGAAGCATTCTTCGGCAATCGCTTCCGCCCGAGCCGGCAATGTTATTGGCGGCGGCGACTGGGCTAAGGATCGCTTGGTCCCGGACGCAATGCGGGCCTTTCTATCTGATAATATTGATTTGGTGATTAGGAAGCCGAATGCCATCAGGCCTTGGCAGCATGTCTTTGAACCGCTTTACGGCTATTTGCTGCTAGGACAGAGACTATTTGAAGGTGACAAAACAATCATCGGGGCCTGGAATTTTGGTCCCTCTCTTTCTGATATGCAGACAGTTGAGAATGTTCTCTGTCTGGTTATCAATCATTTGAATAAAGGCAAATATGCGATTCAGTCGGACAAAGATAAGCACGAGGCTACAAATTTAAAACTTGATAATAGAAAAGCGATATCAAAGCTGAAGTGGAGACCGCGGATGAATTTAAACCAGGCAGTTGAGGCAACCTGCACCTGGTACGACAATTATTACAACAAGAAACAGGATATAATCAGATATTCGAATCAACAAATTGATCAGTATTTCAAATAGGGATAATTATGCGTAGTGAGATTAAAAGGTTTGTGAAAGATAATTATGAGGCGTCCAAGTACAGCGGCGTGCCCGTTTCCGGCAAAGTGTTTGGACGAGAAGAGATCGTCAATCTAATTGAGGCCTCAATGGAGGGTTGGTGGACCGAAGGAAGGTGGACCGCCCTTTTCGAGGAAAAATTGAAGAGATTTTTGAAAATGAAATTTGTCCATAGTTGTAACTCCGGTTCATCAGCCAATCTTTTGGCTTTTTCGGCTCTCTGCTCTCCGACGCTTGGAAAGAGGCAGATAAAGAAAGGGGACGAGGTCATCACGACCGCCGCAGGATTCCCGACAACGGTCAACCCGATTATTCAAAACGGTTGTGTGCCGGTATTTGTCGATATTGACCTGGAAACTTATGAGATTGATGTTTTGGAACTTAAAAAGGCGCTGTCGAAAAAAACCAAAGCGGTTATGGTCGCCCACACTCTTGGTAATCCCTTTAATCTTAAAGAGGTTTTAAAGTTTTGCCGCAAACATAAGCTTTGGTTGGTTGAGGACAATTGCGACGCTTTAGGCTCAAAATACGATGGCGAATATACCGGCACTTTTGGCGACATCGCCACCTTTTCCTTCTATCCAGCCCATCACATTACCACAGCCGAGGGGGGCGCCGTTGCAACCAACGACCCGATTCTCTCAAAGATAGTCCGTTCAATTCGCGACTGGGGTCGGCACTGTTGGTGTCCAACCGGCAAAGACAATACCTGCAAGAACCGTTTCAGATGGCGGTCGGGGGATTTACCGGAAGGATATGACCATAAGTATATTTATGGTGAACTCGGCTATAATTTAAAGTTAAGCGACCTCCACGCGGCCATTGGCGTTGCCCAGTTAGACAGATTGACGGGTTTCATTAAAAAACGGCAGGAAAATTTCCAAAAATTATCAAGGGTTTTAAAAAAATATGACCAATACCTGACTTTGCCGAAGGCGACAAAAAATTCCGATCCGTCGTGGTTTGGTTTTATTCTTACCCTTAGGGACGATCATATCAATCGCGAGGATTTTATGCGCTTTTTGCAAGACAAAAACATAGGTTCCCGGCTTCTTTTTGCCGGCAATATCACCAAACAGCCGTATTTTCATGATAACAAAGAGATTAAATATCGAAAAATCGGGAAGCTTAAAAATACCGATCTTGTGATGAATAAAACTTTCTGGATCGGTCTTTTCCCGGCCATTACGGACAATATGATCAAAACAGTCGATAAAGCTTTTGGAGATTTTTTCAATGACTAAAAAGATATTAATTGCCGGCGCCACCGGTTTTATCGGATCCCGCTTGGTTCACGAATTGCTTGCTAATAAATTCGAGGTCGTAATTCTTAAAAGATCTATTGAGGATACTACCAGAATCAAAAAAGACCTGAAAAAGTTGAAGTTTTTCGACACGGACAAAACCGATTTTACCACGATATTTAACGAACAAAAGATAGATTTTGTGATTAATCTGGTGACCAATTTCGGCCGAGGAGAGGCAAATCAGCCGAGCCAGATTGCCGAAACAAATATTATCTACGGTTTAAAACTGATTGAAGCGTCCGTAGAAGGAGGAGCGGAGTGTTTTTTCAATGTTGATTCAGCCCTAAATCCCGATGTAAATCTATACTCATACACCAAACGGGTTTTTCGGGATATCATCAAGAAACATTTTAAAAGACGGATCAAGATTTTTAACTGCCGGCTGGAGCATGTTTATGGTGAAAACGACGATCTCTTTAAATTTATTCCGATGGCGGTTTCTAAGTTAAAGAAGAATGAAGACCTGGATATGACCGACGGTAAACAAAAACTCGATCTTATTTATGTTGGAGATTGCGTCAGCGCTTTCATTTTTCTAATCAACAACGCGGACAAATACAAGAGCTCATTTTCTAAATTTGAAATTGGTACCGGTAAAACGATCTCTTTGGGTCGTTTTATTAAAAAGATTAAGGAAAAATTGAACTCAAAGTCAAAGATCAATTTCGGGTCAGTCAAGTATCGGTCGGATGAACAAATGTACTCAAGAGCCGATATTAAAACTGTTGCAGGCTGGCGCCCCAAGTATGATTTTGAAAGGGGGATTCTTCAATTAATTAAATAACGGGGCCTTCGTATGAAAAGACCCACATTTTCTATTCTATTGCCGGTCTACAAGTCGGCCGACATAGTCAGCGAAACAATCGATAGTATAAGAAAACAGACCTTTTTGGATTATGAATTAATCATCATTGACGATAAATCGCCCGATGATACTTTTCTTGTTCTAAAAAAATACGCCGCCAAAGACAGCCGCATCAGACTGTCCGCTAATAGAAAAAATCTGGGTTATGCCGGCAATTTACAGAAATGCTTGGATAAAGCTGCCGGAGAATTTGTTTTTCTAATGGGTAACGATGATATTCTTTCGCCGATCGCTCTTTCTAGGACATATAAAGCTTTTCAAATGGATCCCGATGTCGGTGTTGTGACCAGACCATTTTACTGTTTTGAAAACAGGGACATCAATCATGCCGTTAGGGTATTTGGCAAACCCCTTGATCCATCAAAAGATCGGATTATTTCAATTTTTGATAGCAAAAAGAAATATCTAAGCGTCTATACCTCCATCGGCCAATTATCGGGACTGGCAATGCGCCGGCGTTGGATCGAAGCTCCGGTCAACCCCCATATTTTTCCGGCTCACGCATATCCTTTCTTCTCTATTTTCAGAAACCACAAGGTGGTCCATCTTAAGGACTATCTCTTGGCGGTCAGAATTTTTTCTAGCCAGACAAGATCAATGTCATCAATTTACGATCCCTCTCCGACCTGGACTTGGATAAAGATGTTCCAAACACTTCTGCCGGGCAAGAAATATGAATTACCGAGGAATTGGGGCATCGATTTTATCGCAAGCGACTTTGTCGGTTTAATTCAAATTAAAAACTTTGGGAAATACCGGCAGCTTTTCCGTGAAATCGGAGTGTTGATAAAATACCGTCCCAAAAATTTGATAAATCCTAAGTTTTGGTTTTATGCTATTGGCGTAATGCTGACACCGCGATTTATCTTAATTCCACTGGTTGATTGGTTCAAAAGAAGGGTTAAATCCCAGAAACTAAAAAATGTTAAGTTGAAGATGAGATGAGAATAATCAGAAACACAATCGGATATCTTATTTCCTTGCCGGCCCGTTTGAAGGGAATGAAATTCGGCCGGAATAGTTTTATTGCCCCCGGCTACGATTTTCTTTTTGAACAGCTCAAGAATATCTCGGTAGGGGATGATTGTTTAATTGGAAAAAATGCTTGGATTCACACCATCGATAGAGGTGAAATTAGAATCGGTGATCAGACGATAATCGGTCGTCGTGTCACCATTGCGGCCAGAAATAAAATTAAAATAGGAAAAAACTGTTTGATTTCATATGATGCCTCGTTCCTCGATCATGACCATAATTTTAAAAACAAAAAGTTATCTCCTGCCAAAAGCGGATTAACTTCAGGCTACGAGATTGAAATTGGAGACGGTTGCTTTATCGGCGCACATTCATTTATCTTAAAAGGGGTTCGCTTGGGAAGAAATTGTGTTGTAGGAGCAAATAGCGTGGTTACAAAGTCATTTCCCAATTATTCTATGATCGGGGGTAATCCTGCCAAACTTATTAAAAAGATTAAATAAGTAGAACCATATGGCCAAATCTCAAAAAAGGCAAAAAAAAATCAAATCCGATCAGTCAATATCGATCATCACCGTAACATATAATGCCAAGAATTTTATCAAAGATTATGTAAAATCAATTTTTTCCGGTGTCGCAAAACCAACCGAAGTATTGATATATGATAGCGGATCAACAGATGGTACGGTTGAACGGATTAAGAAGTATCAAAAATTGCATCCGGAAATACATTTATTTGAAGGGGACGGTATTGGTTTTGCGGCAGGCAATAATTTTCTGGCGAAGAAAGCGACCGGTCATTTTTTGTTCATCTTGAATCCCGATACAAAAATCGACCGCAATTGTTTATCTAATCTTGTCGCCAATCCTTTTCGCGAGGAAAAAATCTTGATGCCGAAAAGGTATCTTTTTGATGGCACTTTTTTGCATCACGGGATGGGATTGGATGTTTTTGGCTATCCGGCAGACGGCGAAATATTTTTTGTGGACGGGGCGGCAATCTTTTTAAAGACAAAAACATTTATCAATCTGGGTATGTTTGATCCCGATTATTTTATGTTCCAAGAGGATGTTGATTTGTCCTGGAGAGCCCATCTTCGCGGTGTTGAGCTTGTAACAGCCGAAGACGCCTCACTTTTTCATTACAGCGGTGGATCAACTCCAAGCGGAGGGATTAAAAAAGAAATAAAAAACTATACTACGAATACTTTCAAAAGGTATCTTGGCGAAAGGAATACTTTACAAAACATCATTAAGAATTATTCATTTCCAACTTTGCTGATTATCATTCCGTCTGTTATTCTTTTTAGTTTACTTGAAATTATATTATTTACAGTTACACTTAACTTTAAATTCGTGGGTTGTTATCTGAAAGCTTATGGTTGGGTTATAATCAATATTAGAAAAATTTTAAAGAAAAGAAGGATTGTTCAGGCCAAAAGAAAGGTCAATGACTTTATGATACTGAAGAAGATGTATATCGGTAGTTCAAAAGTACAGTATTTCAAAAAATATGGCATTCCCAAGATAAGATGAATAATAAAACAATACTTTATAATCTAAACACCTTTCCCGTGATCGGGAACACCGTTCCGTTGGTCAACAAAATGAGCTATTGGCAGAAATCCGGTTATTCTGTTACTGTTTTTGGGAGCCGAGCTTTGATTGGAAAAATTAAAAAAGAAAAATTTCTGCTTCCTTTCAAAGCAATCGAAATTGTCGGTAAGAGTGAATCTAACAACAAAATCAGATTTATGATTGAATGCTTGAGAAGAAATTTAATTTCATTGTCGTATTTGAAAAAAATTGAAGAGAGAAAATTCGCGGTTGTCTACACGATATCATCGGTTTTGGATCTGGTCTTTATCCCTTTCTTGTTAAAAGTTCGCAAGAACAAATTCCTTTGGTTGACTGTTTTTGACAATACGGTACCGTTCACCGGCGCAGGAAATAAGTTAATACGTTTCTTAAACTGGTTTTTCTTTAGCATCAGTATCCGGTTGATTAAAAAAGCAGACCGCGTCTTTGCTCCATCTGGTAATGTCCGTTCATATCTAGAGAGCAGACACTTTCCGGCTCAAAAAATCATACCAACTTGTGGCGGAATCGAAGTCGATCTGATTAAAAAGGCGAAGAAAATGAAAGGCATTAAAATCGATGCCTTATACATTGGCCGCATCAACGAAGCCAAAGGTATCTATGAATTACTCAATGTGCTCGCATTGGTCAAGAAAAAAATCCCGAATTTTCAGTTGGCGATCATGGGAAATGGCGAAGAGACCACGGTAATTAAATTTAAGGATAGGATACAGAAGATGGGATTATCTGATAATGTATTCTTTTTGGGTTACAAAGAGGGACAAGAAAAATTCGACATTATCAAAAGTAGTAAATCCTTCTGGTTTTTTAGTGAAGCCGAGGGATTCCCGCAGGTTATAATGGAGGCAGTCTCGTCCGGCCTTCGGTGTTTCGTTTATTGTCTACCGGCCTATGATTATTATAAGAATAATGAATTGATTATTTTTAAACAGAAAGATTATAAATCAGTAGCTAAAGCGGTCATTGCTTTATTTAATAAAAAGGATTTTGAGAACAAGGCGGGCGCCGCCTTGCTGATGGATTTTTCCTGGAAAAGAATCGCCAAACTTGAACTTGAGTCAATAATAAACCGCTAAGACCCATTTATGTCAAACAAATATTTAAAAATATTTATTAAAACCCTGCCTTTTTTATTTCTTATTCTTGTTTCTTTGATTCCCGTTTACTACACTCGGGGTAAATTGGCCATTGGCGGAGATACGATCTTACCGTTTAACCCGGAAGGGGTTCAAAAGTTTCTTTGGCAATGGTACGGAAGTGAAAACGGTCAATACTTTTCTCAGAATCTAGCGCCACTCTATTTGATTTATAAAATTGCCGCCTATTTTTCTTTGAGCTTAACGACAACCGCGGCCATTATTTTATTTACATTAAACTTTATCTCCGGTCTGGCAATTTATAAGCTTTGCAAATTGATTTATCAACCGGAAAATCCTCTCTACCTTTCTTTCCCGATTGTTTTTTATGTTATATCGCCGGCTTTATTGAATAGTTGGAGGTACTGTTTTATCTATGCCTTTGCGCCTTGGTTTGTTTATTTTGTAATTAAGATATTGATTACCAGACGGATTACCATCCGAGATCTTGTCCTCTCGAATTTTGTCATCTTTTTTGCCTCGATCGATCTGCCAAATCCCAAGTATCTTTTCTTTTTATTTATATTTCTTTTTTCCGCGATGATTATGGCTTTGACTTTGAAAATAATTAATTTAAAGTCAATTGCCAGAAACTGGTGGAAAGCGGTCCTGTTTTCAGTGTATTTGTTTTACTTGATTATCCCATTGATTTTTTTCGCCTTGAGCTTTTCTCCCGGGAATTACAAAATACACATCAAGCAAAATTACAGCGACACAGGTCTTTTTATGGATGAAAACTCCTCGACTATTAACAGGATGGTCCAACTGCATCATAGCGGTCTCAACATTAACGCCAGGGACAGGATCGCTTATAATGCTTCAAAGAAAGTCGTATTCGCCGGATCCGTGTTTTTTATTTGTATTTTACTGGGTCTATTATTCAAAAAGAAAAAACCTAAATTTGAGATCGAGTTAATCTTTCTGGCACTGGTCTGTCTGTTCCTCTTCTTTGCCGTCGGCCCTAATCCGCCTTTCGGACAGATATACAAGACAATAGTCTCAAGAATAGGCGCCCTGGCCTTTTTGAGGACAACAGCCGGCGCAGTTTTTTTCCTCTCTATCTTTTATTCGGTGTTGTTATTTGGTTTTATCGAGAATTTCAAGGGCAAATCAAAACTGATAATTACGATTCTGCTAACCGTCGCGCTATTGGTATCGAGCTACCCTCTGATAAACGGTAAGTTCTATCAAAATCTGGATGTGGTCGGAAATATGGCGATAGACACAAAAAGCCATGGGGTTAATCTGCCAAAGGAATATTTTGATATGAAGAAAGTGATTGATGAACAAAAAATCGACGGAAAACTCCTTAGTCTGAAAAATGATCTGGCCTATATGAATACAACCTGGGGTTATTTCGGACCAAGCGTTTATAATTTTATGTTTGATTATTACAACATCGGTTATAACAACATATTTTCAACTCCAGAAAATCATAGCGTGGCCTATACGCTTGATGATAAGTCCCTAATAACCAATAAAAATGTTCCGTCCTTTAAGGTTGACAATACAACCAAAGTCCAAGAAAACAATCTTTTGATATTGAGTAGTGTCGCTTCAAACAGATATCTGCCTCATTTCTGGATTCCAAAGCAAACTTATTCAAGCAACGAACCAATTGGAGATTTGATTCAAGATTCGAATCAAAATCAGTTTGGCAACGCTGTTTATCTGGTAGACCAGAACAAATCATCTCAAGATATATTATCTGCCCTTCCAAAGACAACGGAAGATAAACCGACATTGGAGTATAAAAAAATCAATCCGACCAAATATCGAGTTATTGTTCATGGAGCAAAAAAGCCGTTTCCACTTATTTTTAATGAATCCTCGAATAAATACTGGAAGATATATTTAGAAAAGCATGTCCCAATCGATACTGAATCCCTAACCGAATCATTAAGTCGCTATAATCAATTTAGGGGAGATGAAAACTTCCAAGCCACAAAAGAAGAGACAGGCAACTATATCCGGCAGGGTTTCATCTCTGAACTTAAATCAGGCGAAAGTTTAGATTTTATATCCAAAAATATGGCCGGTACTATTCAAAACAACAACCTGGATAATGGATCTTTTCTTGAAACTTGGTTTCAAAAATCGATTCTTGATGATAAGCGACTGACTGCCAATGGCTATTCAAATTCCTGGTTGATGGATCCAAATACCATCTGCGGCCAATCAAACCTCTGCCAGATAAATTCCGATTCAAGCTTTGATTATGAAATAGTAGCCGAGTTTCTGCCTCAAAGAATATATTGGACCTCCCTCCTTGTGAGTATTTCCGCAGTATTCGTTAGCGTTATTTATCTCCTTGCGATAGGGCTAATAGCAATCTGGAAAAAGAGATGAATATTTATTTCCTTAAAAAAAATATCAAATATTTTATAGTTTTAATCTTTCTTAGTTCACTTTTCTTTTTGGGTCAGCGTTTTAATTCTGTTGATTACTCCACCGTGATGATCAAACTTCAACAGAAACAAACAGAAAAAATTAAAAAAGGTGTGTACGAGTCCAAATCTGGGAGTAAGCCGACGGAAATTGATCTTCCGGGCGATTACAAAAAAGGAGATTATATCCGTTTGCTCATTGATCTTGAAACCAAAAACGAACTCCTTTATCAAAATTATGAAAACCGGCCGATCGAATTTTCCATCTACGCCGCCTCTGAATATGGAAACGAGCAGTTGATCGGTCAATTCTCGCTAACCATACCCTCAAAAAGCAATTCCAGGGAATTGGCATTTAAATCGGAATTTAATATTGCGCGATTAATTATAAAGCGAACTGACACCAGGAAAACAGGCGATCTTATTATAAGCAATACCAGAGTATATCGGTTGAATATTAGTGATAGTGGCTTAGGGGGTCTAAGGCCGACTATTATCGGCGGATATGAATCGGCCGGAATCGTGTTTCAGACATCAGCTGATCCCAGCGGCCGATACCCCTTCATTTTTAATCGAAAACAGGAGCTCTTCGGCCAAACATTTAAATCCGATATTAAGCAAATTTCATCTGTCGATCTTGCTTTATTGTGGAAGGGGACCGGGGGATCGGGCGATTATATCATTGAATTAAAAGAAGTTCTTTCAGAGGGTGTTTATTCCGATTCGCTTGCTTATTACTACTTCAATAAGGAAGTGATGCAAGATAATTCACTTGGTAAAAGCGTCTACCGTATTCCACTGGCCGCCAACCTATCTTTCGGTAAAACATATATTGTTACTATAAGTAACTATGGGGTTAAATTTAATTTATTTAATACTCTCAAAGTCGGAAGTCCGGAGATCGGAAACAACAAAACGCTTCCGGCAGTAACGAAAATAAGGGAAGGGAAAGTTAAATCGATCCCACCTTTGTTTATGAAGGTGAACGGAATCAAGTGTAGGGAATTCTTGGGCAGTTGTCTGCCGAACGGGGTTGTGGTTCAGGACTTGGGGGGTGGAAACGGACAGTATAATTATATGTCGGTTGGGGAGTCGACCGATATTCTTGATCTTTATAAATACGACCCGAGTACGGTGTATGATAATCTGGTGGGAGGTTTGATCGCGTCGGCGAAAGGAGAAACGAGTTTTTACTACAAATTTAATACAATCTATACAATAAATGAGTTAAAAATTACCCTTGATCAAAGTCTCGCAAGTGCTGCCGACAATCGACTATTTTACTCTTTTGATGATAAAAACTGGCGGTCGATAAGTCAAAACGAGGATGGCGATCCTATTTTCCAGCAAGTCGTAACTCCACCCTCAAACAATGAGAGAAATTTCTATCTTAAAATTACCTATGATCCAGATGACGCCAGATATAAACACTCGATCTTCTTCGGTTTGGAAGGAATAAACATTGAAGCCTCACTTGTAGTAAAATAATTAAAATCGGACAGATGATAAAATGAAAAAGAAAATTGTTATAAAAGAAATACCAAAACGATATATCGATTGGGGATTTACTCTTGTTGCGTTTGTTCTGGCGATTTATTTGAACTGGTCACTCACAGTCGCTTTCATTCTGGGTTTGGCGGTTTATGGTTTCTTAAATGATTATCGGGCTGATTTCTACAAAATGATTGCAATTATTGCCGGGTTTGTATCGGCCTTCGCACTAGCTTTTAAAATTCAAGTAATCTCCAAGGAGTTGGGTATTCTTTCATTTTCCTCGCTGATAATATTATTGATTATGATTGTAATTGAAAACAGAAAAGAAAAAGATGAAATAAATAAAAAACAGAGTGAAAAATTTACAACAGGAACAAATTCGCTTAAAAAAAGTTATTATCAAAAAACCATCGTCGGTGAAAAAAAATGGTAAAAAACAGGAAGATTCTAATATTAGGAGGAGAGGGCTTCATCGGCAGGAACTTGTCTGATGTTCTATCGGCTGATTTTGATTGTTATTCACTGGATCATCGGAAGTCACTTTTTCCCGGTAGTAAGACCCATTTCCTAAATATCGATCCATATAATAAAAGAATTAAAGATCATTATGATGTTGTGATTGTTTTGATCGACAATCCCGTACCGCTCGAAGAAGTTGAAAAGACAGAACAAGGAATTTTAACAAATCTCGACTTGATATCTCCGGAGCAGATAATTGTGTTCTCTTCCGCTTCAACTTATGTCTTGCCGAATTCAGAATATGCAAAGCGTAAATTGTTGATTGAGGAAATTTATAAAAAATATGCAAAGAATAGGAAAGTCGGTCTTTCAATATTACGGCTTTTTAATATTTTTGGTCCTTATCAGATACCGGATAGAAAAGGCAGTTTGGTAGCCAACCTATTTTTCAAGTATTATGCGAAAGAGTCTGTTGAAATAAATGATTTTAGCGCCGAAAGAGACCTGATATACTCACCGGACATGGCCCAATGTGTCAAAGAGGTTATTAGAAAAAAGCTTTTTGGCACCGATGACTTGGCGACGAATGAGATGACCACGATAGAAGAACTGGTTGTAAAGATCAATCAATTTATACCGGATAAAATCAAAATTATTAATAAAAATATAAAAGAAAAAGAAACCTCTCCCAGTGCGTCAAGTCATATTGTGAAACGAATCAAATTGACTCCAATGGCTCAATCACTAAAAAAGACGGCCGATTTTTATCAAGAAAATTGGCGAATAATTAAAGAAAAAACAGGAAGATGTTAAAAAGCAAAAGAATCATCATAATCGGGGCTGGTATCGCCGGACAATTGTTGGCCAGTAACATTAAAGAGCACCATCAAAAGATTAAGATCATCGGTTTTGTCGATGATGAAGATTACAAAGAAAGCAAGAATATTGGTAAAATTGCCGATTTGCCCAAAATCGTCCGGAAGCATCGAGTCGAGGAATTAGTTATCGCCATTCCCTCCGCGAGCGGAGAATTAATCAGGAAGATATTACTGACAGTTAAAAACAGTACCGTGCCGATAAAGATTGTTCCCAGAGACCAGAGCGTGATCAGCTATGACAGAGTCGAATATTTTGATGTTAAAGATCTCGCCCAAGAAGATTTTCTAGGCCGTCCCTTTATCAAGGGCGACATTCAGAAATTAAAATCTCATTTCCAAAATAAAACTATTTTGATTACCGGCGGCGCCGGCTCAATCGGATCGGAAATAGTGCGTCAGCTTCTAAGTCTGGATGTCAAAAAAGTAGTAGTCTACGATAATTCAGAATTTCTGACTTTTAATCTGGATCAGAGTTTGCGTGAAAAGGAGATAAAGAAAGCCCGATACCATTTGATAATTGGTAATATTCTAGATGATGAAAAACTGGACAAAGTGGTAAAGACAGAGAAACCAGATCTCGTTTTTCATGCCGCCGCCTACAAACACGTCTATCTGATGGAGGACAATCCCGAGGAAGCGATTATGAATAATCTTGTCGGCACAAAGAGAGTCGTCGACATTGCGGTCAAAAATGAGGTCAAACATTTCGTTTTCATTTCAACTGATAAGGTTGTTAACCCCACCAGCATTATGGGCGCTACTAAAAAACTGGGAGAGTATTATATCAAATTCGTCGAGAGGAAATCCAAAACAAAGTTTACTATTGTCCGGTTTGGAAATGTCATAAATTCAAACGGTTCGGTCCTGCCTCTTTTTGACCGACAGATTCGAGAGAACGGTTATGTCACGGTGACGCATAAAGATATCAGAAGATATTTTATGTCTATCAGAGAGGCATCGCACTTGGTAATTACCAGCGCTTTCTATGACAAAAAGGGGAATGTCTACGTTCTTGATATGGGCGATCTGATTAATATCTACGAAGTGGCGAAGTGCTTGATTAGGAGCAAATCGCTAATTCCCGAAAAGGATATTGAAATCAGGTTTATTGGCCTTAAAAAAGGCGAGAAAATGATTGAAGAATTATTCACCAAAAAGGAGAGAGAAAATCTAGTCAAGACCGATATCGAGGATATTTTATGTTTGAAAAACTTTGGCGATTGTCCAAATAATATAGAACGGATTATTGCCAAACTGGAAAAGTTGATCTTCGGGAACAAATCAAAAATCAGGTCATCCTTAATAAAAATATTTCCTTCATTATTGATTAAATAACAAGAAAGGCGGGATAATGATAAAGAAATTCTTAATAAAACAACTAGAGATATTGCCGTTCTGGATCTCGTTGCTAGTCATTATTCCAATTTCTTATTATACATTTCATTCCGATTTTATCATTCTCTCAAAACTAGCTCAAAAAATAGCCGGCGGCAACCTTAACTTTTATGAAGATTTATATATTGGAGCGGCTAATTATCATGTCCCGATGCTGCCGCCCCTTCTTTGCCTAGTCGATGGTTTGGCCTACTATTTGGCTGAACGATTGGGATTAATAAACTTTGACTTTACCCTTATTTATCACACTCCCTTTATCCATTTATTACTGCTTAAAAGTCGTTATATTATAATTTTTATTCTTTCATATTTTCTGGTTAATAAAGTCGCGCTTGTTTATACTAATCAAGATAAAAAGCTGTCGAGAAGGATCGCTAATTTATGGATCGCCAGCCCAATACTGATTTATCTACCATTTGTTCAGGGTAACAATGATATTTATCCGGCGATTTTCAGTTTGATTTTTCTATTATTTGTTTTTCGCAATAATTTTCTTCTGGCTATGATATTTCTTGGTTTAACAGCTGCCCTGAAAGGATATGCTCTTTTCCTGATTGTTCCGGTTGCTCTAATTCTGGCCGAAAAAAATCTTAAAAAAACTTTACTTTATTGTCTAACTTCTGGACTAGCGTATTTTCTGCCAACTCTATTTTACCTTAAAGATGTTGTCTATTTTACTAGTGGAAATAGTGAAAAATTTATGATGCTTAGCACCTCGATTCCTTCTTCTTTGGTATCATATTCAATATTTGCGATTGGTTATTTTCTTATTTTACTTTTTCTTTATTATAATGATGAGAATATTGAAAATATAATTGATAACAAACACAAAACACTGTTGGTTTATTGTTTTCTTGTAATGTCACTTTTTTTTGTGACCGCTTTTTATCCTCAATGGTTTCTTTGGATATTGCCCTTTTTTATTTTCTTAATTTATAAGAACAAAAAATTATACTCCATCTATATTCTGATTTGTTCAGCTTACCTTTCATTAACATACATAGGATATCCCGGTAATCTTGATATTTACCTTTGGAGAAAAATATTTCCATCAGGGCCAAAAGGCTATTATTTCCCCGTAGGAGCGGATGAAATTAAACAATTGTTGATGTTCAACGCCGGTCTTTTTATCTCCCTTTTGATCGCATTTATTTATTTTTTGTTAAAAGACAACAGAAAAGAAAAAACAGATGATAAGTTTTCTGTGTATTTAAGCTATTTGCCAACGGCTATTCTTCTTTTAGCTATATATGCAGTCGCTTTGCTTTCCAAATAGAGTTTGAATTTGAGTCAATACTTTGACCTTTTTGTGTGTTAGATTATATATGTCTGTTTACATTCCTTGAAAAAATAAAAAATGGTAGCTAATATGCGAATATATTATTTAATCGAAAGAATAATGTTTGTACAGGTGAAAAAAATAATCAAGTATGTATTTAGCAGGGAGATCAGAGTGCCAGTTCTGATTATTTTCATTGGTACAACAATAAGAATTATTCTACTGCCTTTGGCGGCACATGGCGATACTTGGAGCGCTCTCCGCGGTGAGTATTACTGGATTAATTTTGGGATCTTTCGATTAAATCAATTTCCAGAAGTTTTACAAGCGGTCTATTTGAGGCTAATTGATGCACCAATCCTACAATCAGCTCTCCCTTCTCTTTTCGATACCTTTTTCCCAATTCAGGGACTAGGAGGAGACGTACAAACGAAATTAGTTGCTAATCCGATGGCGATGAGGGTATTGTTTTTCTACAAGTTGCCTTATCTTTTATTCGATATGGGTTGTGTGTTTGTTTTATTCAAAATATTTACCCAAAAAAGAAACCGAATTATTGCGGCTTTATTGTGGGCATTAAATCCACTTGTTTTGCATTCTGTTTATATGTGGGGACGCTATGAAATATTTTCGATACTATTTGTTTTGGTTGCGTTTTATTATGCTAAAGAAAACAAGGCGTTTTGGTCCGTACTATTGTTTGGATTGGCGGTGGCATTTAGGATGCCATTTATCTTAGTGTTGCCTTTACTGATAATTTATTTTAGTGACAATTGGAAAGATGGATTAAAGTATACAGTGCTGGGTTTACTACCACTTTTCATGGTTAACCAGTTAATGTCGTTTTTAGGACCGGATACCTCTGTATATTATAAGTCAGTGGGATTTTTTAATTTTTTTGCCTCTACAGGACTTGTTGGTGATTTCGCCCCGGTGGGAATTAATTACCTAGTCTACCCGGTTATTATCTGTCTTTTTCTAAATGAAAAAAGAAAGGGAATTGGTTTTGTTAAATTAGTATATTTTGCTTTCACTATTTTCTTGACAACTTTCTCTTTTAGTTATTTCCATCCACAGTATGCAGCATGGTTGACTCCTTTTTTACTAATCGCAGTAACTTTAAATCGAAAATTGATAATTCCATCAATTATATCTTTAATTTTACTCTATCTTTTAATTAATTACGGTCTGGGCGAGACGACCGGTCTCGGTCTTTTTTTGCCTTCAAGTGCGATAATTTCCCATTTGCCAAAATTTGAAGTATTGCCGTTTGACAACCAAATGAACACCACGGTAGTGTATAATCTTTTTATCATTGTCAATATGTATTTAATAGTAATGATGTATAAGGACAAAGACAGGAAAAACAGTGAAGTTTAAACCACGCAATCTATTGATTTTATTTGCAGTCACATTACTATTGTGGCTTATTTACAATAAAGCAAGCTTCACGATGAAATTGAAAGACAACCCCGGTCGGACAATAAGTTCAGGAGATTTACTACAACCTAACGGGGTAGATAGTATGGCTATTACCCCCCTTTATGATGGAATTGTAACTATGGTTTTTACACCTCATCGTCCTTATTACTTAAGAGGCGAGGACGAAAGTAAGCTGAATGTGGAAATGATATGCTATTCATCAGATAACAAAATTATTGATCAGTTCAATACCTCAATACCTGTAAGTAAGATAATAGCGACAGAAAATCAAAAATTGAAAACTGACACTATTTTAACCTATAAACTTAATATTGATCCCCAACTTGACTGTAAAGGGAAAGAGACGATTGTGAAATTTACTGCTACTACACCAGGAACTGCCATAGCTCCTGATGAATACTTATCAGTATCCACAAGTGATAGTAATTTCCCTTTCTACTATAATCGTGTTTATTTGAAAGATATATTGCAAGAGATTAACCAGAACTTAAAAGGAGATAATAAATTCAGAGTACTATATTATTGGTCAGTCGTGATAAGTCTACTACCAATAATATTATTTTCTCTTTTTGAAACCAAGAAAATAGAATAAACTATGTAGCGCGAAATCTTGTTCGATGAAAATTGAATGTTTTAATTTGTAATAATTATGCCGAAGAAAAAAGTTAAGAGTAGCAAAATTAAAGTTGGAATATTGGGTACCGGCAATATTGGGACAGATCTTCTAGTCAAACTCCAGCGATCAAGAATTTTGGAGTGCGGTATGTTCTCCGGACAAAACCCGGATTCTTCCGGTATTAAAAAAGCACGGTCAATGGGAGTTAAAACCTCCCTTGATTCAATCCAGGCCTTTGTAAATAAGCCAGATTGTTGTGAAATAGTGATTGACGCAACCTCGGCTCGAGCTCATTTTATTCACGCGCCTATCTTAAAAAAACTAAAGAAGTTTACTATTGATCTGACTCCTTCGCAAATCGGCAAGGCCTGCATTCCGGTCCTGAATATGAAGGAATGTTTAGAAGAGGATAATGTTAATCTAATTACATGCGGCGGTCAATGTGCGGTGCCGATTGCTTGCGCTATCACCCGAGTTCATCCGGAAATCGAATATATTGAAGTGGTGGCTTCTATCGCTTCTCTCTCTGCCGGTCGAGGAACCAGAGCCAATATTGATGAATTTACACAAGCCAGTAAGGACGCGATAAAAATATTTTCTGGTGTTTCGAGGGCCAAAGCGATTATCATATTAAATCCGGCCATCCCACCGATTTTAATGCATAATACTGTTTATGCTTTAGTTAAAGAGCCAAAACTAAAGCAAATTAAGAAAGAGATTGATAAGATTACGAATTTGATTAAGGAATATGTTCCCGGTTATACAATTACTTTAGGTCCGATTATGGAAAGCGGCCGATTGACAGTCATGATCGAGGTTACTGGCAAAGGCGATTTTTTGCCAAAATACTCCGGAAATTTAGATATTGTGACCAGCGCCGCGATCAAGGTTGCCGAGGAGTATGCCAAAGCAAAGTTGATGTAATATTGAAAAATATCCGCTAATTAATCTTGCACCTGCCTTCGCCGGGATGACGCAGAAAAGGACAGAGATAGGGAGCGGCGGACGTAATAAAAACCATTATGAAAACTAAACAAAATCAGAAATTATTGTTCTTTGACTCCACTCTTCGTGACGGATCTCATGCTATTGCTCATCAATTAAGCCAGCAAAATATTCGTGACTACTGTAAAGTGATCGATCAAGCCGGTCTGGAGGTAGTGATAGTCGGTCACGGCAATGGACTAGGCGCTTCTTCGCTTCAGGTCGGACTGTCTGCTTTGACCGATCGCGTAATGTTGAAAACGGCTCGTCGCGAGCTTAAGCGAACCAAGTTGGGAGTATATTTAATTCCCGGTTTCGGGACAATAAAAGATGATCTTGACCCAGTTCTGAAGATTGGCGTGGATTTAGTTTGTGTCGGTTGCCACTGTACCGAGGCCGATACAACCTATCAGCATATTGGTTATGTTCGAGCGGCCGGCAGGGAGGCCTACGGGGTCCTAATGATGTATCATATGGTGACTAAGGAGGTAGTGCTAAAGGAAGCGCTAAAAATGCAGGAGTATGGAGCGCAAGGGGTTATCTTAATGGATTCAGCCGGCGCTTCTACTCCGCAAATGGTCAAAGAGACAGTTCAATTGCTGGTTGATAAGCTTAATGTGAGGGTAGGTTTTCATGCTCATAATAATCTAGCGCTAGCAGTTTCGAATTCAGTTCTTGCTTTAGAAGCCGGCGCAACTATAATTGATGGTACCGCTCGGGGTTTTGGCGCCGGCGCCGGCAATTGTCCGCAGGAGGTCTTGGTCGGCTTACTTACAAAAATTGGAATTAAAACCGGTCTTGACCTATATAAATTAATGGATGCCAGTGATCTCATTGCCACTATCCAACTTAAACCGCAAGAGATATCTTCAGAAAGCTTATCGAGCGGTTTGTCCGGAGTATTTTCGGCGTTTGGACCCCATGTTAAGCGAGCGGCGGAGAAATTTAAAGTCGATCCGCGAGATATTTTCGAAGAGCTTGGCCGTCGCAAAATGGTAGCCGGTCAAGAAGATTTTATAGTGGACATCGCCGTTAAACTGGCTAAACAACAGGGAAAACATCAATCATGAATATAGCGGATTTTATTTTTAAGTTTTTGACCGATAAAGGAGTTGACACTGTCTTTATGATTTCCGGTGGTCAGGCGATGTTTTTGAATGATGCGGTCTGTCGAAACAAAAAACTAAAGCAGGTAATCTGTAATCATCATGAGCAGGCTGCCGGTATGGCGGCCGATGCTTACGGCCGGATTACAGGAAAAGTTGCTGTGGCTTTAGTAACCGCCGGTCCCGGTTCGATTAATATTACCAATGGTTTGGTTGGCGGTTGGACAGATTCAGCCCCCATGATTGTCATCTCCGGACAATCTAACTTATCGTGTGTTCAGTATCAAGAGAAAAACCCGATTAGGCAGTATGGTATTCAGGGAATAAATATTAGACCTTATGTCGAAAAAGCGACAAAATTTTTTGCGACCGTCGATGATCCGAAAAAAATATTATATTATTTACAGAAGGCCTATCACCTCGCTTTGTCAGGTCGACCGGGTCCGGTTTGGCTTGATGTTCCGCTTGATATTCAAAAGATGGAGGTACAAAAGGGCCGACTCAAAGAATATATCATCCAAAATGACGAGATAAAGTCTGACCAACTTAAAAAAGAGGTAAGAGAAACCTTAAAACTTCTAAAATCGTCAAAGAGACCGATTTTATTGGTGGGACAGGGGGTTCGGTTGGCGGGAGCGGTGCCAGAGTTTGCAAAATGTGTCAAAAACCTAAATATTCCGGTTCTAACCTCGCGACTTGGAATCGATTTGATTAACAGCGATAATCCGCTCTATGTCGGCCGACCGGGAAATTATGGCGAACGCTCGGCCAATTTGGCAGTTCAAAATGCCGATTTAATCATTAGTGTCGGTTGCCGGTTAGCTTCAGCTTTAGTCGGTCATAATCCGAAAAGTTTTGGCAAACATGCTAAAAAGGTCGTTGTGGACGTTGACCAAGAAGAGCTCAACAAGCCGGGAGTGGAAATCGATTATAAAATTCGGTGCGACGCTAAACGATTTTTCGCCGAACTATTGAATCAGAGCGCGAAAGTATCAGGAAAAAACAACTCTAAGTGGATTTCAAAATGTAACGACTGGAAAAATCGTTATCCGGTAGTTCAAGCTGAATATAAAAACGAGAAGCCGGTTAACTCTTATTATTTTAGTGAAAAGCTTTCAAAACTGGCTGATAAAGACGATACGATAATCGTTGACACCGGCACCTGTTTTCATGTTGTTTGCCAGGTATGGAAGATTAAAAAGGGGCAGCGTTTCTTGACTACCGGCGGTTTATCGTCAATGGGCTGGTGGGTCGCGGGGACGGGCGCTTGTTTGGCCAATAACAAAAAAAGGACGATTGTTGTGACTGGAGACGGTAGTTTACAAATGAATATACAGGAATTCGCGACCATAAAACATCATAAACTTCCAATCAAAATTTTTATTTTTAATAATAACGGCTACCTTCTAATCCGGCATACCCAAAAAAACTTTTTAGATGGTCGATTATTTGCCGAGGGACCAAAATCAGGTGTTTGGTGTCCCGATTCATTGAAGATTGCTAAAGCATACGGCATTAAAGGGGTTAGAATCAACTCGGTTAATGAAGTTGAGAGGAAAATCAAAGAAGTGCTTGAGTATAATGGTCCGGTAATTTGTGATGTCATGACTCCGGAGTGGCAATTGATTATTCCTCGGGTTTCTTCAGATAAGTTGGCCGACGGAACACTCGTCTCCAAACCGTATGAGGACATGTTTCCGTACTTGGATCGCAAGATTCTTAAAAAGGAGATGGTTGCTGAAATAGAAAAAGAGTAGGTTGTTAATCTCTAAAATATGCAAAGGAATACAATGTCGCAGGTATTAAAAAATATTTCCGCAAAGAAATTACTCAAGTTGGCTCTTAAACATCAGGAAGGTCGTATCTCTCAAACCGGAGCTTTAGTAGTGGAAACCGGAGTTTATACCGGCAGGTCGCCGAATGATCGGTTTATTGTTAAAAATCATCAAAGCCAGAAAGAAATCAACTGGGGCAAAGTAAATCAGCCAATTGCAAATTATGATTTTCAACGATTACATAGGAAGATTTTATCTTATTTGAAAAAACTTGAGCAAATTTATCAGACCGATGGCTGGGTCTGCGCCGATCCTTCTGACCGAATATCGGTTCGGGTGATCTCGGAGTTTGCTTATCAAGCGCTATTTGCCCGTCATATTCTAAGGAACGGTCGAACAGAGGAGCTTTTGAACAGAAAGCCCGATCTAACGATTTTAGTTGCCCCGAATATCAAGGCCAATCCAAAGGCGAACGGGACAAACTCGGAGGCCTTTGTCATCATTAATCTGGAAAAGAAGTTAGTCATAATCGGCGGAACCAAATATGCCGGCGAGATTAAAAAATCAATTTTTTCATATCTCAATTATGTTTTACCGCAAAAAAATGTCTTTCCAATGCACTGTTCGGCAAATATTGGCAAAGATGGCAGATCGGCTTTATTTTTCGGTCTGTCAGGCACTGGCAAAACCACTCTATCATCTGATTTGAATCGAAATTTAATTGGCGATGATGAGCATGGTTGGTCTAAGAAGGGTATTTATAATTTTGAGGGTGGTTGTTACGCAAAATGCATCAATTTGAGCAAGGAAAAAGAACCGCAGATTTTTAATGCAATCCGTGACGGCGCGGTGGTCGAAAATGTGGTTATGGACACCAAGGGGGAACTTGATTTTGACGATGGCAGTTTAGCCGAGAATACTCGTGTTGCCTATCCATTAAACTATATTAGTAACTATCAACGCTCTGGCGCAGGAGGTCATCCTACAAATATCATCTTCTTAACTGCTGACGCTACCGGGGTTCTTCCAGCCGTGGCTCGTCTAGATTACAACGAGGCAATCTATTATTTTCTTTCTGGTTATACATCCAAGCTGGCCGGGACCGAGAGGGGGATTATCAAGCCGATACCAACTTTCTCTGCCTGTTTCGGCGCTCCTTTTATGCCGCTTAAACCCGAGGTTTATGCCGAACTTCTAAAGAATAAATTGATTAAGCATCAGCCGAGTGTCTTTTTAGTCAATACCGGTTGGTTTGGCGGGCCTTACGGAATCGGCCAAAGAATCAGTATTCAAGAGACCAGAAGAATTGTATCAAAAATATTAGGCAACCGGCTCAATAATCTAGTCTTTGAGAAAGAGCCGATATTTGGCTTAAGTGTGCCAACAAAAATTGAGAAAATAGATGAAAAGCTATTAAAACCGCGATTCGGTTGGAGTGATCCGCCGGCATATGACCGGCAGGCGAAGAAGCTCAAAAAATTATTTGTCGAAAACGCCAAACCATTTAATCAATTTGGTCAAAAATGAATAAGATTATTGAAGAAGATATCCACAATATTTTAAAAACATCCATCAAATGGGAATTGTTTAGAGGTAGTACGGTTCTGATTTCAGGTGCTTCTGGTTGCCTCCCCGGTTATTTGGTTGAGACACTCTTAAAATTGGATGCTCAAGGATTCAATATTAAGGTCTTGGCACTTGTTAGGAACAGAGGGAAAGCCAGGGCACGTTTTAAAAATTATTTAAATAATAAAAATTTATTTTTTATTAATCAAGATGTGACTTTGCCGGTAAAATATCATGGGAAGATTGACTACATTATTCATGCTGCGAGTCAGGCCAGCCCAAAATACTACCAGGTAGATCCAGTTGGTACACTAACATCTAACACTATGGGAACTTATCAATTACTTCAGCTAGCGGTTGCCAAAAAAGTGAAAGTTTTTTTATTTTTCAGTAGCGGTGAAGTTTATGGTCGGGAAGATCAAAAAAGAACCAAGGAAACTGACTACGGTTATTTAGATCCATTAGATGTTCGTTCCTGCTATGCCGAGAGCAAACGGGCTGGCGAGACTATGTGTATCAGTTTTTTGGCCCAGTATAAAGTTCCGGTTAAGATTATTCGTCCCTTTCACACTTTTGGCCCAGGTATCGGGCTAAATGATGGCCGAGTTTTTGCTGATTTTATCGCAAATATTATTCGAAATGAAAACATTGTTATGAAAAGTGATGGTTTGTCGGAACGCTCATTTTGCTATTTGGCAGATGCTACAGTTGCTTTTTTCCTGGTATTGCTTGAGGGTAAAATAGGAGAAGCATATAATGTGGGTAGGGAAAAACCGATTTCAATTATTGAATTAGCCAAATTGGTAGTCGGATTATTTCCCGAGAAGGGGCTTAAGGTAATAAGTAGAAAAAGAGTAGAGTCTGATCGATATATCGAGAGTCGTTTTTTGCATATTGCGCCAGACATTTCTAAAATTAAAATGCTAGGTTGGCAGCCAAAATATTCGATCTCTGAAGCATTTAAAAGAACAATATTAAGTTTTGGGGAACAAAAATGACAAAACGAAAAACGATCTCTGTCCTAACGCCTTGCTATAATGAGGCGGAAAATGTTGAGAACTTGTATTTGGCGGTCAAAAAAATCTTTCAAGATATCGGCAGGTATGATTATGAGCATATTTTTATTGATAATTGTTCAACTGACCGAACAGTCCCAATACTCAAGACACTGGCTTCAAAAGATAAAAATCTAAAAATCATCGTTAATATTCGGGATTTTGGTCAAGTGAAATCACCGGTTTATGGTTTAATGCAAACCTCGGGCGATGCAGCTATTTATTTGGTATCAGATTTTCAGGATCCGTTAGAATTAATTAACCAATTTGTAAAGAAATGGGAAGAGGGTTTTGATATTGTCATCGGCATAAAGAAAAAAAGCGCAGAAAACCCAATATTGTTTCTCTTTCGCCAATTTTACTATAATCTTCTTAAAAAATTATCAGAAACGGATCATATTAAGAATTTCACCGGTTTTGGTCTTTATGACCGAAAATTTATTAATATTCTCCGCCGCCTTGATGATCCTGTTCCATATTTTCGTGGTTTAGTTGCTGAACTCGGTTTTAACCGTGTAGAGATTGAATACAACCAACCAAAGCGACGCGCTGGGAAAACCCAAAATAATTTTTATACTCTTTATGATATAGCCATGCTGGGTTTTGTCAATCACACCAAAATACCCTTAAGACTGGCCAGCTTTGTCGGCTTTACTATCGCCACCGGCAATTTAATTGCGGCCTTTGTCTATCTCATATTTAAATTGATCTATTGGAATGAATTCGATGTTGGCATGGCACCATTGGTAATCGGAGTATTCTTCTTCTCGGCGGTCCAGTTATTTTTCATCGGCATAATCGGTGAATACATCGGCGCCATCTACACGCAGGTAAAGCGCCGGCCTCTAGTAATTGAAAAAGAGAGAATCAATTTTGATAAATAATCGATTGAAAATCGCAATTTTAGGTGCGACCGGGCATATTGCTAAAGGGTTGGTTGAGAATTTCATAACAAATACCAATCATCAACTTTTCCTCTATTCTCGCTCGATTGATTCATTCAAGAACTATCCGGTAAAACTTCCGCAAAAGCGGGCAACGACCCTGATGAATGATTCGTTCAAGCAATATCGGTACGACGCAATTGTTAATTGTGTAGGAGTCGGCGATCCACAAAAGGTTAAAGAATCGGGTGGACGAATTTTCTTGATAACCGAGGAATTTGATCAATTGGTTATGAATTATTTATACGAATATCCGAAGTGCAAATATATCAACTTCAGCAGCGGTGCTGTTTATGGCAAGGAACTAAATGGTATTGTTTCCCTGGAATCAGAGTTTAAATTGGCGGTAAATAATATTAGCGACAAAGATTATTATGCCATCGCCAAATTAAATTCCGAAGCCAAGCATCGAAGTTTTGGAGAGTTAAATATCATTGATATTAGAGTGTTTTCATATTTTAGCCGCTATATTAATCTTAAGACAAAGTACTTGATAACTGAAATACTGGATAGTATATTGCATGGAAAAACTTTTGTTACCGATTCAAACGATATCGTTCGAGATTACATCGGGCCGAAAGATCTTTTTAACCTGGTGGATCATTGTCTTAAATATCCGAATCATTTAAATCTAGCTATTGATGTTTATAGCAAAGAGCCGGTCAAAAAAACGCAGATTCTTAAATTTTTTACTTCAAATTTTCAGTTGAAATGGCGAGTCGAATCCGGCCTAAAAATCTTAAACGCTACCGGAATGAAATCTCAATATTATTCGACTAACAAAACAGCAGAGATTGTCGGATATAAGCCTGCTTCGACATCGTTGGAAATACTGGGCGGCGAAGCAAAATGTATTTTAAAAAAAAGGAAACAATGAAAACCTTAATCTCAATAGTTACCCCCTGTTATAATGAAGAGGAAAATATTCAGGAACTGCGAAAACAGGTTTTGGAAGTGGTCTCAAAAATTCAGGGTTATGAATTCGAGCATATTTTTATTGATAACGCTTCTACCGACCGAACCCAGCAGATACTCCGACAGATGGCCAAAGAGGATAACAGTGTCAAAGTCATCTTAAATCTGAAAAATTTTGGCCACATTCGCTCGCCTTACTACGCTCTTCTACAAGCTAATGGATCAGCGGTTATCCAAATCGTTTCCGATCTTCAGGATCCTCCGAAAATGATCAAGGACTTTGTACGAGAATGGGAAGCCGGTCATCAGATAGTTATTGGGGTTAAGAAAAAGAGTGAAGAAAACCGATTATTGTTTGCGATTCGATGTTTATATTATCGTTTGCTTAAAAAGATGTCGGAGACGGAACAGATAGAGAACTTTACCGGTTTTGGTTTGTATGATCGTTCATTTTTGGATATTATTCGTCAAATCACTGAACCCTACCCTTATCTTCGGGGGTTAGTTGCAGAATACGGTGTCAACCGGTTAGAAATTGAGTATGTCCAACCGCGCCGAAAAAAGGGCAAAACAAATAATAATTTTTATACTCTTTATGATATGGCGATGACCGGCTTTGTTAACCACTCCAAGGTTCCCTTGAGATTGGCAAGTTTTATCGGTTTTAGTGTTGCAATTTTAAGCCTGATGGTGGCTATAATTTATTTTATTATTAAATTAATTCATTGGGATGAATTTAATGCCGGTATTGCTCCTCTGGTAATCGGAGTATTCTTCTTCTCGGCGGTTCAATTATTCTTTATCGGGATAATCGGGGAATACATCGGCGCCATCTACACGCAGGTAAAGCGCCGGCCTCTAGTAATTGAAAAAGAGAGAATCAATTTTGATAAATAAGCGATTGAAAAAATACCGGGTTGTTTTACTCTATCTTTTTCTTTCACTCATTTTTTTGGCTCCGATATTAACCGGAAATGGTCTACCGTTTCGTTATGACTGGGTCTGGCCGATCTTTAATACGGGGCAGTTTTGGGATGGTCTAACGACAGGCAATTCACTTGGTGTTTTTTCAGCTCTATCAAAAAACGGACCGGCGGTTCTAGGAGTATTGGGAATGACTTATCTTCCGCCCTTATATTTGTTTAAAATATTTATCTTTTTGATCCATTTTGTAGCCGGATATGGATTTTACCGGTTTATCAGAGAGAGGGTACAGTCAGAAACGGTAGCAATCGTTTCCGGTTTGGCCTACGCTTTGACGCCCTATATATTCATAAGAACTATCATCGGTTTTGTCTGGTCGATGCTGGCTTATGCGCTACTGCCGGTTTTTTTATTAAAATATTTCGAAGCTAAGAAAAAAATCTTTGACTATCTGATTATTGGTTTTCTTTTCTCTTTGATATTCGGCCAAATCCAAGCCGGTCTTTTAACCTTTTTAATCATTTCGATTTATTCGGTTTTGTCTCTATTTACTACGGATTCTAAAAAAGCGGTCAAAAATTATATTTTTACCCTTATCTCCCTCTTTGTTTTCGCCTTGCCATGGCTATCGGTTATTTTTTTTAAGAAACAAACTTTAGCCACTGTTTCCGGCGGAGCTGCCACAACCCTGGATTTTATTTCCTCCCTCCCTCACAGTTACCGCAACTTCATAATGCTTTCAGATCATCATATAACCTCGGATTTTTTCAATTCTTTGGGGCGGGATAAACTATTTCTAGCCGGTTGGCTGGTCGTCTGGTTCGTGTCTGCCTGCGTCGTATTTAATAAAAAAAATAGAACATTGGCGCTGACATTTTTGGTTTCCTCATTATTGGTTTTGCCTTTCATTAAAGGTCCGCTTGGAGTTTTCGGACATTTTTATATCTGGTTTTATGATCGAGTACCTCAAATTGCTGTTTTTAGGGAAACCTATCATTTTGAATTTTTATTCGCCATCTCTATTTCTGTTTTGTTTGCTCTGGGACTCGATTGGCTTTGGCAAAAGATTGATAATCAAAAAAAAATAACCCTGCCTCGCCGACAGGCGGGCAAGATACAAGGTTCAGACGGACTTATTAGCTTACTGCTTACCGGCTTAAAAGCTATTTCAGCCGGCAGTATTATCTTCATCATCTCGCCTTATCTGACATTTGATTATGCCGGTTATCTAAAACTTCAAAAAATTCCCGCTGAATATAATCAGCTAAATATTTTTCTAAAAGAAAATAAAAATTACTGTCAGAAGATTTACTACCCTCCCGGACTGGGTTTTCTTTATTTTAAAAACGATAATTTAAAAGGCGCCTCAAATGCCGACACCTTTGCTTCCTCAGTCGGTATTCCGCATCTGACCGATGGCGCTTCCGTTTTGAGTGTGCCAAGCGAAGAGATGTTTTATCGAAACGAGATCGTATCCCAGTTTTATGAAAGGTCTGATGACGGCCGGTTTGTAGATTTGCTGAATGAGGGTGGCGTTGACTGCCTAATATTGCGCTTGAATATGGAAACGAGATATGATCAGGCCTCAAACCTTTGGCGAGAGAAAGATCCAGTCATCCTAAAGAAATGGAACAATATCGACCTCCTTTCTTTAGCCAAAACGAAAAAGGGGATGAAACTGGAGAAGCAATTCGGAGAAAATATTTTCATTTATAAGATCGACTCAAACAAAGTTCAGGATCCGGGACTCGGGACTCGGGACTCGGGACTGAATAATCTGGAACCGGTGGCCTGGAACCAGAGACCTAGGACGTATCTGCCGCTAACCGATTGGGCGAATAATTTTGCTTACTATAGGGATGGTTGGAGCCGAGGCCGATATGACTTTTGGCGCAAACACCTCTTCACACAACTGCGACAGGATTTTATCTATACCGATAAGCCTGACTCAACTTTGACTGGAAAAATTTCGGAAAACGGATCCTATGAGCTCTGGGTGCGGTATCTAGACGGCGGAGGAGCAGGCAGATTTAAGATTATTGTTAATAATATGGAATTTGTGGTACAAAAGGAGGCAGGCGCGGAGAGATTCGCTTGGAAGATATTAAATGAAGTTAAAATTAATGGAAACGCTTCCTTTGAAATTACCAATCTTAGCGGCGAGAATGCCATATCGGATCTTGTTTTGATAAAAAACGATTGATATTATGTCCCCCAAAAAAGATAAAACATTATTGACAGGAAACGAGGCGGCGGTTTTAGGGGCGATTGATGCCGGTGCCACGATTATGTATGGCTACCCGATCACTCCGGCCACCGAAATATTGGAGGGTTGGATTGCTACCGCTGAAAAAAATAGAGATCTAAAATATCTTCAGACCGAAGATGAAATAGCGGCTGGTTTTGGAGTAATCGGTTCCGTTTTGGCGGGAGTAAAATCCTTCACCGCCTCGGCCGGACCGGGCCATGTCCTGCTACAAGACGCAATTTCGATGGCTGAAAATTTAAGATTGCCCTTTGTTGGGATTATGATGCAAAGGGGCGGCCCCTCCACCGGTACTGTCAATTACTCTCAACAGGAAGTCAATCTGGCCGCCTTTGGCGGCAATGGCGATGGATTAAGGATTGTTTATTCGGCTTCCTCGGTTCCTGAAATGTATGAGCTGACTATAAAATCATTCCAGTCGGCTTGGAAATACCGTTTTCCGACGATTCTTTTGGGAGACGGCTATCTGGGCAAGATGAAAACTACGATAAAGTTAAAAGATAAAAGAGAAAAGATAAAAGTAGACAGCAAACCGATTCTGGCGGAAGATTCCAAACATCCGGTCAATTTGCGCAACTGTTACAGTTCGGAGGAAATTTTCGGAAGTTATCTGGCAAAAAATATTAAAGATTGGAAAAAATATTCCGGAAAAATTGCCGAGTCCGAAAGTTTTAAGGTTAAAGATGCCGATATGGTTCTTATCGCTCACGGCTTGGTTGCCAGCGCCGCCAAAGAAGCGGTCTTGGAACTTCGGAAAAAGAACAAGAAAATCGGACTGTTTCGGCCGATAACCCTAAATCCTTTTGATGCCGAAACCCTAATAAAATGCCGAGCCAAGAAATTGATAATCATCGAATCAGCCAAGGACCAACTTGCCAGAATCGTAAAATATGAAATGTCAGGTCAAAATCGCCAAATTATCGAGATTTCTAAACCAGCCGAGGGCTTTACGTCTGATGAAATCATTCAGAAAATCAAATTATGAACATTGAACCGAAAAGTTGGAAAAAATCATCGAAGCCGCATCTTTTCTGCCCCGGATGCGGACATGGAATAGTTTTAAAACAGATTGGTTTTTTGATTGATGAGATGAAAATTCAAAACAAGGTTACCTTTGGTATTGATATCGGTTGTTCGCTATTGGCTTGGGATTTTTTTGATATTGACACCATCCAAACCCATCATGGCCGGACGGTGCCGGTGATGACGGGGTACAAAATGGCCAAGCCCAAAAGAATTACCCTGGCTTACATGGGCGACGGCGGAGCATATGCCATCGGTTTGCAATCATTGATTCATGCCGCGGTACGCAATGATCCGATTACAGTTATTGTTATCAATAACCAAAATTATGCCATGACTGGCGGCCAAATGTCGCCTACGACCTTGATTGGAGCCAAGACGACAACCTCGCCTTCGGGCAAGAAAAAACTTTTCGGCGAGGGTTTTTTGGGCCCGGAGTTGCTAAGGAATATTGTCGCCGAGAAGGCCTTCATCGCTCGCGCTTCGGTCTCCAACCCGATCCTTTTGAAAAATCTACTCAAGAAGGCGATATTGAATCAATTGGAAAACGATTCCTTCTCCTTCGTCGAAATCATCTCGACCTGCCCGATAAATTGGAAAACGGATGCCAGAGGTTCGCTCGAGAAAATAAGTAAGCTAGAGAAGTATTATGAAGTGGGGGAAATTAAGACATGAAAAAGAATCCGACAAGAATAGTATTGGCCGGCGAAGGCGGACAGGGGATTCAGACCATTGCCAAGGTTATCGCTTCGTCCGCCTCAAAAACTGGTTATGAAGTTACCTATCTGCCGTCCTTCGGCGTGGAACAGCGGGGAACGCCCTCTGTCGCTTATTTAATTATATCTCGCCATAAAATACTCTATCCTCGTTTTGAAACGGCCGATTATGCCGTCGTCCTTTCCAAGCGGGCAGTTCAAACCTTAGAAAAAAATATCGGCAATCATACCGCAGTGGTTTTTAACAGCTCGATAATCAATGAAAAGAGCTTCAAGATTGGCAAACTGCTTGGTCTTGCCGCCACAGAATTGGCTTCGACTGTCTCACCCCGGTCTTTCAATGTCTTAATCGCCGCCAAGATATGCCAGATATTATCGCTTGATAAAATAACTTCATGGAAATCGGTATTAGAGATACTTGAACATAAATTAAAAAGCAAAGAGATCGTAAATAATAATCAAAAAGTTTTTGACCTCGGCTGGGAGACGGATTTAGAGAACAAAATCTTTTCAAAACAAACCTTCAAACCGGTCAATGGTATTTCTGAACACAAAAACAAAAAAAGGATCGCTAAGGTCTTCAATGAAAGATGCAAGGGTTGTGGACTCTGTGTTGAGATTTGTCCGGTCAGGGCAATAAGATTCGGATCAAAAATCGGGATTTACGGGAATTTTCTACCTGAAATTGATATTGAAAAATGTATCGGTTGCGGCAAGTGTTTCGAAATATGCCCCGATGTGGCGATCAAAGTATCCAACTTAAAATAAACGGTAAAAGAAGCGAAGAGATTTCATCACTAATGTTGCGACTTCGCCGTTGTGTTTTTTCCAATATAAATCCTGACTTTTGTAATAAAAGTTTTTTTTATCTTTGTCGGTGGAACTTTTGCCCTCAAGATGGATGATTTTAGCAGTATTCAAAACAGCGTTTTTATAACCGGCATCTACCAACCGTTTACATAGATCATCATCCTCTAAATACATAAAGAAACGCTCATCAAAACCGTCAATTTTATCAAAAATTTCTTTTTTAATCATTAGAGCCGCCCCGGTTACGATATCGGTATAGACAAATTCCTTGTCAGGATCAATTCTTGGGTGGTTGTGTCGTCTGATCGTCAAACCGGATAAAGATTGAAATCGGCCCAAAAAACTTTTTTGCAGTGAATCTTTGTCTGGACCAAGCAGACATGTCAGAGCGCCGACTTCAGTATGACTTGTGATAAAATGAAGCATTTTATCAATCGAATTATCAGGGACAATAGTATCGGGGTTTAAGAGAAGGAGATATTCGCCCTCTGCCTTTCTCGCTCCTAAATTGTTGGCTCCGCCAAAGCCGAGGTTTTTATCTAGCCGGATCGCTTTGATTCTCTTGTCGACTTTTTCGTATTCCTTGGTATGGTCTTTAGTGGAATTATTATCAATAATAATAACTTCGAAATCAAGTTTTGAATTAGAGATTATTGAGTTCAAACAGGCCAAAAGATATTGGTCGCTATTGTAGTCAACAATAATAATCGAGAGCTCCGGATTGTTCATCTAATTGATTGTTTTCTTCTTTTAATTAACTGCCAGATTTGCAGACCCAATAGTATCAAAAGCAAAGATCCAAGTATAATCGCAATCGTTTTGTAATTTATTGATTTGGTATTGGAGACGACGGTTTTGGCCACGGACTCCCGGGAATCCTTGTCTGTTAAGATATGAATCGCTCCGCCGTTGAATTGCGAAATCTCAAAAGTTGTGGTATCGGAAACCGGAGTTAAAACCTTTAGAAGTTGTCCTTGGATGGAGAGCGTGTATCGGCCGGCAGGGATCGGGAAGTCGATATTGAACTCAAAATTCCCCGAAGAATCGGCGAGAGCCGTCAGCGTCTTGCCTTCAGGCAAAGTTATTGTCGGTTTCAAAGTTAAATTTGCGGTGTAGCCGGCTTCGGTCTGGCCTGAAATCTTGATGCCGACAACCGTGCCGTCGGTGATATTATTTTCAAAAGCAGAGGATTTTTTGATTTGAATATCGGAGGGTTTGGAGAGGGTTTCATCGACTTTGGCGTCCGGTTCTTTGATCGTAATTTTAAAGTGGGTGACTCCGCCCCAACCGTCTCCATTTTGAGCTTTGATGTGGAAATAATAGACGCCGACCGCTTGATTTGGGTAACTTGCCGTGGTGTCGGTAGAGGTTACTTTGCTTCCGGGATCAGTAGTTGGGTTATGATCGAAAGCGTGGGCAAAACCGGTCACGCCGCTCTCCTTGTTCCAGCTCAAGGCGACGGTCGTGGCTTCATACGGAGTGTTTTGGTCGGGGTGAGTGGAGGAGGTGACAGTTGGAGATCCAGGCAGGGAAAGGGCGCGGTTGATTGTAAAACTGCTTCCGCCGGCCCCGGTTGCAACGACAACACCGGCATTTTGAAGGGCAACTCCGGAAACATTAACAGCTCCGCTCCCGACCCCGGTTGCTTTAAGTTTGATCGTTGCTACGGTGAAAGAGGTCTTTTTCTCACCAAGAAAGGCGCCAGTGAAAGTGGCCCCGTTAGCGGGCGCCACAATCCAGGTGGCGCTTCCGGCTGAAAATGAGGTGATCGAAACATTGCCTGAAACCGAAATGTATCCTTTGACCGTATCAAAAGTAGCGCCGCTTGCCACTACCGAGATAGTTACAGATTGTCCGACAGTAATCGTTTTGCCGCCGGAGGCGTAGATTCCACCAGCCGCAAGAGCACGGGGGATATTCAGCACCAATAGTGTTAATAAGATTATTACTGTAAAAAATCTTTTCATTCCACTCCTTAACAATTAATTGTTCGATTGTCCAATTGTTCGATTGTTGGGAAGCGGCAACAATTGAGCAATGAAACAATTGAGCAATTGAGTTATTTGCCCCACATGTCGGCTAGAATCGAAAGATCGGTGCTATCAACATAACCGTCCCCGTTAAAATCAGCTCCGGTGTTGGCGGTTATATTTTTGTTCCATTGATCTGCTAAAACTGAAAGATCGGTGCTATCAATAATGACATCGCTGTTAACATCGCCGGCCTTTCTGGGTGGAGGAGGCGCCGGCGCGGCCGGAGCGACATAAATCATCGGATAAGGAGTGCTGATATAAGCTGGAATAGTATAATTTGCCAACCAACCGCCTCTGCCAACTAAGAAAGTATTAATTTCATCAGCCGTCATCGGCGAATTATTCAAAAAGTTCGCGTCCGATATTATATTATTTTGGGCGTACTCCCCGCCGTTAGGGGTTGCGCCCCACCAGCTGACCCAGTTTGTATAGAAAGCTGAATTTGTATCATAGGAAACCAGGTGGGGAGTGTAGGCATACAGAACACGGGTGGCGATGTTGGCGCAGGTAATTATTTGGCCGTCGACAGTAATCGGGTCGGCATAAGTGGTGGCGTAGGTTTTGTATAAAATTTGAAAATTGTAGCTTGAATAGGCGATTTGCTGGCCGACACCGCCGAAATTGTAGGAGCGGAAATAGTAGTTGCTCTCACCGTATCTTGTATCATTACACATAGATTCATCACCGTTCAAACAACCGGCCATTCGCTCATCATACATATAAAACATCGGCCAGGCGGCAGTAGTTTGGCTCGATGGAGTTGCGCTGGTAACAGCCGAGCTTTCGCGTTGCAGGATTGTTAAAATTAATCTAGGGTTAATATTATGGCCGGGGGAAGCTTGAGCCGATTCTTCGGCTATCAGGGTTGCTACCGTTTTATTATAAAAAATAGTACTGCCGTTTAGTGCCTGCCAGGCGTCAACATAACCCAAGACAACTGCGGCCGAGACCCTCAAAGGACCAGAAAAGATCAATCCCAGAAGCATTGTGCTAAAAACGATCGATTGAATTATTCCGGTCTTTTTCATTACTCCCTTCCTCCGGAGGCGTCATTATTGTTGAAAGTATTCTTTTCTAATACGTCCAACTTGCTCTTTAATAGCTCATTTTCAGGATCGACTTTCAGTCCTTCGTTCACGGTAGCGATTGCGGCCGTTTTGTCACCGCTCAAATATTCGGCCTCGGCTTTCATGGAATAATAATCGGTGGTGTAAGGGTCTTCGGCGATAGCGTTGTTCATAGTACTGATAGCGTCATCGTAATTCTTGTTGGCGATATCACTGGCTGAATCGGCGATAGGGTCGTTCCGGGAAATTTCAGTGAAACTTTTTTCTTTCTTGAGCGCGGAAATATATTTATTAAATATAAAATACTCAACACCAATACATGCTAATATAACCACCAACAGAACAAGAACCTTCCTGTTCTTAAAATGTAAGGCACTCCGCACAAAAAACTGTCCGGGCATATGTTCCTCTCCTAGATTAACCCTATTGTATCACAAAAAAACCATTATTTAACTTAACTAGTTCAAAATACATTCTAGCCGCTCTTTTTAGGATACAATTTTTTCAGAAGGCCGTAGTAGTAAAACTTTGAAGAGTAGGAATGAAATTGGCCCTTCTTAATTTTTATAATTGGGATTTTGTCCTCTTCAATCAAGAGAGCCAATTTGGTCAGTAAATTATCCCAGATGAATTCTGATTTGACTGCGGCGATATTCTTCCTAAACTTTTCTGATAATTTTTTATCGTTAGCCAGTTTTAAGATAGCGGCTTCGATTTCATCTGGTTTTTCATAATCAACCACAATTCCAAGTTGGTTTTCCTCTACAAATTCAGCCAGGCAGTCGCCTTTGGTTAAAATCATCGGTTTTTCGGCCCACAAATAGTCCAAAATCCTGGTTCGGAAGGAAAAGAAGGTTTCAATGTTGTCGAAATGGGTTGAGACACAAGCATCGGTGCGACAGAGGAAGCCGACTCTTTTTTGGTAGGGTGTCCAATCAAAATTGAAAAATACCGACTCATCAAGGAGATTTTTATCCTTAGTATATTCCAATGATTTGGCCGCCATCTCCATTTCTTTTACTTTTGGATTGGGGTGACGCATTCCCAGAAAGAAAAGCTTAATATCGTTCCTTCGTTTTGCGATTTTCTCAACCGATTTGATAACAGAGAGGGGATCAAACCAATTCCAAACTCCGCCGCCCCAATAGAGGACAAAATCACTCTTTTTGATCTGGGGAAATCTCTCTTCCATTATCCGGATATTACTCGGCTTGGGATTTTCTTTTGGAAAACCGAAGGGAAGAAGGGAAATTGTACTGTCAAGATCAAGACCGTTCTGCCAGGACAGCTTCTTAATTCCATATTGTGCCATCAGATCAAGATAAAGCTCGCGTTGTCGTTCCGAGGCGCAGAGTATATGGTCGGAAGCCGAGAGTTGAAGAAGAAGGAGATAAAATTGAAAATTATAGACGATATTTCGATAGGCCGGCCGGTCGTATTTCAAGTACTCCATCACCTCGATAATCAGAGGGTCATAGAGATCGGCGATAAATTTAATTCCGGCTCGTTTGACTTTCCAGAGTAGAAACGGGCGGAGCGATTGGGCGACGACATAATCGCAGCCGCTCAAATTCGGAAAAATAGTACTGGTCGACTTGGAGGAATCATAAGTCCTGAAATTGATTTCCGGATGATTGCCAGCCAAGTCGGATGATTCAGGGACAAGAAGTATGACATCGTAATTCCTTGAGAGGACCTTCGCCATCTCGAAATAACGGATTCCCGGTCCGGCCATGCTTTTACCGACTTTGTCGTTGCAGATGAGAGCTATCCTTTTTTTCGGCATTAGTTGCTCCTTAGGACTTCTTTCAAAGTCGAGATTTTGATAATACCAAAAACGGCAAACAGCAAGGCTTGTATCAGTAAAGAGAGTAAGATTAGGATGATGAAATTTATCTCGAGTGATTTGAGCGCTATCCCGATGAAGTAGGCGGCGCCGCTGGAGAGAAGGATCAGGAAGACTTTTCCGAAATCAATTTTATAAGGAATGATTTTCTTAGTGAAATGCAGATTGATGATCAGCAGCAAGAGTTCCGAGAGCAAGGTCACTGTTGCTGCGCCCATGAATGAATACCGCGGGATCAGTATCAGGTTTAAAATCAGATTGAAGGAGAGTATGAAGGCAGCGACTTTCATCAGGAGGCGCCGTTCATCATTCGCAACTAAAATTTCACCTAAGAGAGTATCTAGGTAAATCAATGGCAGAGTCGAACCTAACAAGATTAAAGCCGGCGCGCCGGCGGTAAAGCTTTCGTTACTTAAAAAATTTATGATCTCACGCGGGAAAAGGGCGCTGATCAATGAGACTGGAACCGAGAGTATCAGCATTATCAGAAAAGATTTCGAAATGAGGTTGGCCATAAACTCTTTGTTGCCGATATTGCGGGAGATGACCGGTTTTAAGGAACTGGCGAAATAAGACCCGATGAAGACGGAGACTTCCAGTACCTTGTAAGCGACTGTGTAGATACCAACTTCGACTGCGCCCTTGACGATGAAGAGGATTAGGGTGTCAATCTTGAAGTAGAGGTTGTTTAAGATGAAGACGATACCCATCGGCCAGGCCATGTTGAATACCCATTTGGAAACTTTTGCGTTATAGGCCGGAGAGAATTTGATGAACTTCCCTGAAAAGTACCACTTGATTAAGAAAATGACGACTGCATAGAGAGGGATTGTTGCGACGATCAGCAGGAAATCACCCGACAACCTGATTATGACAAACAAAGCGGCAATGGAAACCAGTTTGCTAATAAATTCAGCTAGAGCGGAGAATTGCATCTTGAGCCGGGTCTGCAGGACCATATCGTAAACCGATGACATCAGGTTGAAAAGGACATAAACCGATGCGACCAGCGTACCCAGCTTAATATGGGGGTCGTAATCGGTAAAATAGACTATTAAGACCGAGCTGACCGCTGCGATCAAAGCGGTGATGAAACGAAGATAGAAAACATTTGAGATTATTCTTTTTTCGTCTTGGGGATTTTTCGCAATTTCGCGGACAGTTACCGAGAATAGGCCCAGGTCGGCTATGACGATGAAGAAATTTATATAAGTCGTGATGGTGTTGTACTCGCCGGTACCGGCCGGTCCTAGAAAGTTTGTGATCAGTTTGACCGAAACCAAAGTAAAAATGAGCGTTACAAAACGCACTAAAACTTGGGAAACAGTATTTAAAAAAATGTCTCTCTTTTCGCTCATTTTAACCTATCAATTTTGATGTTATTGTACCTGAAAAATACCTATTCGCCAAGCGCTTGGAATAAGTTGCAAGAAAGAATATAATAAGGAGCGAATATTAATTGTACCGGGATTTTATGTTGGGGAAAATCGCACTAATCAAAGAAACTTACCTTCTGTATTTAATCATAGCGTTGTTTTTCTTGTTGCCATATGAGCGGATTCCCAGCTATGAATTGGCAGGGTATACTATTAAACTTAGTTATATTGTTGCCCTTATTTTAATTCTTGTTTCTTTGCCGCGCTTTATTTCCGTATTTTCTAAATTGAAACTTGGTACTAGCGACAAGGCGCTATTATCCTTTTGGCTGGCGGGCTTGTTTTCGATACAATTTTCCCCGGATCCCGGAAAATCATTTGTGGTTCTTGCCCTATGGCTTTTTATGATTATTTTGTATCTCTTGATTTCGCGGTATTTGAGCGACAGGATAGTCAGGGAAAAAGCGATTACCGCTCTTCTGATTACAACAGCTATCGTGATTGTCTTCGGTCTCTATCAATTTATCGGCGATTCTTTGGGTCTTCCTCAAAATCTTACCGGTCTTCGAAATGAATACCTAAAAACAATTTTTGGTTTTCCCAGAATCCAATCTGTTAATCTTGAACCTCTTTATTTCGGTAACTTTCTGTTTGTTCCGTTTTTTTTGGCCGCTTCCCGCTATGTCGAACAGAAGAAACCTATTGGGGCTTATTGGTGGCTGTTGGTCGGTATATTAATAAATGTTATCCTGGGAATTTCTCGCGGTGTCTATCTGGCCCTAGCCGTTTCCTTGGTCGCGTATCTTGTCATTTTGATACGAAGATTCAAGGCCGGACGCCAGGTGACTGGAATTATACTAGCTGTCGTGGCCGCTGTTGCAATCTCACTTTCTTTGATTGCTGGTTTGGATGGCAAAGCGGCTCTCCGCAACTTTCTTGGACACGCCCAAGTCAATGATGTTAGTACTGGCGAGTCGATTCCTTCCCGGGTCAACAACTACGAGATTGCCGGTCAGTTAATCGTTTTAAAACCTATCTTTGGTCACGGACCGGGTTCATATGCCGTCAAAGCGCCGCAAATTTCAAATTTTCCCTGGCTTAGCAAAATAGTAAACAACGAATATTTTGAATTAATAGTTGAGACCGGATTTATCGGCCTCTTCCTCTTTCTGCTTTTTATACTCACCGCTTTCAATGAGGTCGCCACAAGATACCGGATAACAAAAAACCAAGAAAATAAGGGTACAATCCTGGCCTTGATTTGTGGAGCGGCAGCTATACTGATTCAATATAATTTCTTTTCCACTCTCTACATTATTTATATTTGGGTTTTTTGGGCTTTAATGAAATCATTTGCCGTGACCGGAGAATCGCTCGATGAATAGATTAAACAAATATCTCCCAGCAGTTTTTGTGATAGGGATTACTCTTGTTTTTCTATTTTTAAATCTTATCTGGCAAGAAATGGACGCCCGGCCTCCTCATTGGGATATGGGACGACATCTTTACACTAGTTTGAGATATAGGGAATTGTTAACCGGTCTTCATCTCAAGACCTTTCTGCTAGGTTATTTTTACTATCCACCGTTATATTACTGGGTTTCCATACCAGTGTTTGGGATTTTTGGATTTTCACTTTCTTCGGCCGTATTTACAAATCTGTTTTTCATGCTGATTTTATCCCTCTCGACTTTTTTTGCAACGAAGAAGCTGTTTAATCAAAATTGGGGGATGTTAGCTTCGATTATGATCCTGACCTTGCCCATGCTCTCCGGTCAGTTCAAAGAGTTTCAATTGGACGCCCCCTTGTCGGCCATAGCCGCCTTGGTTCTGGCTCTCACAATCTACAATCCTAATTTCTCGAATCGGAAACTCTCAATTTGGCTCGGCCTGTCGGTTGGTTTCGGGATGTTGCTCAAATGGACATTCATCGCTTTTTCCGGTCCGCTTTTGATTTATCAGATAGTTATTACTATAAAGAATAAATCAAGAAATTGGTCTAATCTACTTTTATCAATCATCACTACCGCAATCATCTCGGCGCCATGGTATCTCCACAATTTCAGGCAACTCGGACATGATATTAAAATGGGTGGAATTGGTTCAGCCGTAGCTGAAGGCGATCCGACCGGTTTTGCTTGGATGGCATTTACTTGGTATTTTAAGACCTTTTTCGAACTTCATCTTTGGTTTTTGGGAACGGCATTGGCTGCCATTTCGATAATTTTTGTACTCTACAAAAAAGATTTGAGAAGCAGATTATCACCCTACCTGATATCCGGCGCTTTCGGCTATCTGGCTTTCTTTGTTTTCGCCAATAAAGATGCGCGTTACATTATGCCGATTCTGCCGGCTATCGTTATGATTGAAATCGGTTTCCTAAGTTCACTATCCTATTCTTGGCGAAAATTGTTGATACCGTTGATAATAATTTTTAGTTTATTTACTTTTTCTGAAACTTCTTTCGGTTGGCCCGTTAATAAATCGGTTGGCTTCAATATCGAAAACTATCATACCAATTTATTTACCGCCGGCAGCTACACCGTTTCACCTCCCGATCCGGCCCCATGGTTTTACGACGATATCGTAGCAAAAGCGAAATCGGATGGCGGAGAGGGCAAGTCGATACAGTTCTTAGGGTCCGATACGATGAACTTCAACCGTTGGGATGTGGCTTATCTTGCCCAAGCCAACGGTCTTATTTGGCCGGGGGAGAATCTGGAACAGATTGATTATGATTACCTCGTCTATCGTCAAAGTGGTGCGGCAAAATTAGCCGACGAGGTTAGCAAATTGCAACAGTCGGGCTATAATAGTGAAGTAATAGGGAATTGGAGTTTGCCTGATAAATCAGACGTGTTTCTATTGAAAATAAAAAAATGATCAATAAAATCGAAAAAATCTGCGTGCTCATCACCGTCTTCCTGATCCCTTTTTATATATTCCGTTTTAATTTCCTTGGAATTCCGTCAAATATTTTTGAGCTCATGGTGGCTGTCTCTGTGGCAATTACTGCCTACAATAAATTCACAAAAACATATAATCTGGATTTCAGTTTCCGGTGGGGCAGAATCTGGCCATACCTTTTTATCCTTACCGCTTTGTTTGGGGTCCTAATCGCAGACGACAAAGCAACCGCACTCGGAATATTGAAGGGCTGGTTCATAATTCCCGTTGCTCTCTATTGGCTGATTCTGAACAATTTTAAGTCAAAAGAGTTGCCTCAGATCTCATTATCATTATTCTTATCCGTCATAATCATTTCGGTTTGGGCGATCTTGCAGCGGTCCGGCCTGATAACAACCCTCTTCTACCAAGCGAACGATGCCAATTTCAATCAATACCTAGCTCCGACCAATTTCCGTGTTTTCGGACCTTTCGAGTCGCCGAATTATTTGGCGATGTTCTTGGCTCCGGCGCTTACGCTCTCCCTGCCTTCTTTGCTCCTATTGCGCAAAACGGTGGGCAAGATATTCCTGGTCTTGCTATTCATCCTGCCGCTCTTGGCGATTTATTTTTCGGCTTCGCGGGGAGGGTTGATCGCCCTGGCCGTAGTTTTGGTCGTAGCATTGTTGCTCTTCTCCGTGAAAAGTTATCTCGGACGGGTTGGCAGGATAGAAGCGAAGCTTATCTTGGGTTTGAGTTATTCCGTGAAGGCATTACTCACTTTAGGATTTGTCGGGGTTCTTGCAAAGATAATGATGGGTTCTCCCTTCAGCCGTCCCGTATTGGGGACGGATCAATCAAGGACGGAGATTTACAAGCAGTCCCTCTTGATGTTGAAAGAGAATTATCTGACAGGTATCGGATTGGGCGGATTCAGGGACAAGATCGAAGTTGCCACAGAGAACATGGTTTCATTCCGACAGTTCCTGCTTCCTTACGCGCTCCACCCGCATAATCTCTATTTAGCACTTTGGCTGAATTTGGGTTTGGCCGGAATCATCATATTCACCATAATTCTGTACCGTTTTGCGAAGGATGTCCGGAAAATTTCCGGATTGATGCGGTTAGGGTTGATTCTTGCGATGCTTGCGATTTTGACTCATGGGATCGTCGATACCACATATTTCAAAAATGATTTGTCGGCGATCTTCTTTCTGACGATCGCCTTATCGCAGGTAGCGGGGAGGGAGAATGAAAAGGCCTAACAGCTTACCGGTCTATTTTGTCTGTGCCCTTGTGTTGTTCCTGCCCTTCAGTTCATGGCTGGTCAGTTATTTTGGGAATACTAACTTAAGTTTAGGACGCGATGTCCTGATTTTCTTAATCCTGTTTTCCTCATTGATTACCAAACGGTTTCAATTCAACAAAACCGCAACCGTGTATCTTGCGCTTGCTTTTATTATCTGGGCTGTTGCCACATTTTTCTGGCGGGAAGCGAGTGTCGAACAATGGTTGAGAGGGATGCGGTTCGACCTTGGTCCGATTGTTTTCTTCCTGTCTTTGGCGAACTTGAGATTAAAAAAGGGAGAGTTAAGGTCAATTATAGTTTCGGTGATATTGAGCTTCATCGTAATATCGATTTTTGCGATTTTAGAGATCCTAAATGTCCCGGTTCCGTTGACCAGCAGTCATTCAGGGAGTGGTTCCCTTACTAGATTGTTCTATATCGAAGGGGATAATTGGCGTCGCATACAAGCGATTTTAGCCGGTCCGAACGCCCTGGGTTTATTCCTATTGGTTTCCGCCGCTTACATTGCCGGCGCTTTTCGAGCGGTGAACAAAAATCTCAAATACCTGATGATAATAGTGGTCCCTTTGGTCGTCTTCACTTACTCAAGAAGCGCTCTACTCGGTTTGCTGCTAGTCCTTTTTATCCTGTTCTATCGCTTCATCGACCGGAAATTTGGCCGGCTGAATGCCGTCTTCGTCATTGTCCTTTTGTTTGTGGCACTGGGATTTTTCGTCCAATATCTTCGGATTACCCCGAAATATGAGGATTTGATTACCCATAAAGCTTCATCGAGCCTTAGGGTGGAGCAGTATGAACGGATTTGGGAGACTCGCGCCGATTTTGAGATCAAAGGCCGCGGTGCCGGAGCGGCCGGACCATCGAGCCAAAACCGCATTGACGGAGGTCCGAATGTCTGGACGGAAAACGTTTATCTGGACATTTTTGAGACCTACGGGATTGTCGGTCTGGTCTTGTACCTTGCGATTCTGATACTGCTTGTGGTAAATAATTGGCGTATTAGAAATGACTACAACCGGACGGCGTTATTGGCTCTAGCCGGTTTTTCATTCACCGGAATATTCATCAATTATTACACCGGACAGGTCGGAATTTACTTATTCTGGCTTGCTCTTGCTTTGACTTTGCAGGATAATCTATCCAATGAAAAAAATACTAATTGACGGACGATTTGTCGGAATAGGCGAGTCGATGACACGCTATACCTTGGAGATTCTGCGGGGTATTTTGAAATTGGACCGAGAGAATCAATACACTCTCCTGATAAGACCGTGCGGCCGTAAATCGCTGGATGATTATTTTGCGGTCATTCCCGCGGAAGCGGGAATCCAGGGGATGGATCCTCGGATCAAGTCCGAGGATGATAATAGGGGTAAACTAATAATTCAACAATATAACAATTTGACAATTGAATTGTTGGACATACCTCACTATTCAATTAACGAACAATTGAAATTATTGAAGTACTTGAACCGGAAGAATTTTGATCTGGTACATTTTATCCAGTTCAACCACCCGATCCGTTATAAGGGCAGTTTCGTAGTAACGGTCCATGACATGACGATGGTTGGCTATCTGCGCCGCGCCAACCCGATTCGCCGGATTGCTTTTACGAAAGTTATGGAATCGGCTGTTGCAAACTCCAAAAAAATCATCACTGTTTCAAACACGGCTAAAAAAGAGATCGTTGATTTTTATAAAATAAATCCGGAGAAGGTTGAGGTCGTCTACAATGGTTTGAATCATGAAAGTTATAACTCCAGAGTCAGGGAAAAGAGTACTGAAATTAAAAAAGTCCTGGAAAAGTTCAATATCGACAAAGAATACATTCTCTACACCGGAATGTGGAAGGAGCACAAGAATATTTTACGGTTAGTGTATGCCTTTGAAAAATTCTCTGAAATGCGTCTTCCTGATCCAAAATCGCGGATTATAAAACTGGTTTTGGCCGGAAAAGCGGACAAAGATGAGAAGGAAATACTTACCGAACTCGGCCGGATCAACCAATCCTTAAATATGAAATACAATGTCCGCGAGGCGATTATCACGCCGGGATATATCGAAGAGTCAGAGCTTCCCTTGCTTTACAGCGGAGCAACCGCCTATGTCTTTGCCTCGCTCTCCGAGGGATTCGGCATGCCGCCGCTCGAATCAATGGCTTGCGGCACGCCCGTAATAGCTTCGGAGGTTTCAGCCATGCCGGAGGTATTGGGGGAGGCCGCCATTTACTTTGATCCGCTGGACTCGACCAATATTGCCGAGGCGATGGAGGAAGTAACCGAGAACAAAAATGAGAGAGTTGAGATAATTAAAAAGGGCTACGACCAGGTTAAAAAGTACGATTGGTCAAAAACTGCCGAGGAAACGCTCAAGGTTTACAAGGATATTCTTAAGTAAAAAGTCCATAATGTAAGTTTGTCATCCTAACGCTTTTATTCTTGTCATCCCGACCAACGCGGAGGGATCTTTAAAAAGATTCCTCGATTCGTTTCATCAGCCCAAAGGGTCCCCTTAGGGGGAAATCAGCCAATCAGCAACGCCCTTAAGCACTGATTGAGTGTAAATGGGTGTAAATACGAGAGACCCGCACCACTAAAGTAAAGGTGCGGGTCTCGGTAAACCACCCCGATTTATCGGGGTGGCGGAAAAAGGTGGATGATTAGCGGTGATTTTTTCACCGCTAATTTCGTTGTCCCCAAAGAGCGATTCCTGTCCCAGAGGCAGAAGTCATACTTCCTTCCCGAGACAAGCTCTACATCTCCCTCAAAGAAGGGGTAGTGCACTCTGCGCGCCAGGATAACGCTGCCGTAGTGGTAACTTCCTGACGCAAAACAGAGTTCCCCTCTCTTAATTCCCTCGGAAACGCCCGGGACGACGATCCGGACATGAATTGACCAGGTATTGATAGGTTTCAGTACCAGGATTTCGACCTCGTCGTTAGCCGGCGCGCTCCAGAGCGTCGGGAGCAGGCCGCAAACAACCGCGGCCCCGATGATGACCATGATCCAAAGGAGAAATACCTTGACCATTTTCATTTTATTCCTCTCCTAACCGCGGAGTTAGTCAAAACACACGCTGCAGCGTATGTTTTGACACAGTTTTCATGCTCCGCGGAATTTGGTCGTTGAGCGTATAATAGCAGGAAATAGTAATAAGTCAATATTGAAGAGAATAATCAAATCTGTTAAATTGTAGGCGTTGAATTTTACTATTATTCAAGCTGAATCTAATTCAGTTGGCCCCGGCACCAGAACCCGATGAACGGGTACGGTGCGGGGTTAATTTTCTTGAAAGGACCGGGTAGTGAAATTTCGAAAGCGATTATGCATTACGTATACTTAATAAGAAGCGAAGCAAACGACCAATTGTATATTGGTTATACAACAAATATTAAACGAAGGATTTTGGAGCATAATCGCGGCGAAAACCAGTCAACGAAACATTATAAACCATGGAAATTAATATTCGCCGAAATCTATATTGAAGAGATGGATGCGAAGCGTCGAGAACAATATTTAAAAACTAATCAAGGGAGTAGGTTGTTGAAGAGAATGCTAAAGGAATATTTCTACAGGCATCCATAATCGAAATTCTACTACCCGGGGAGATATATGGTAACAAACGCCATGATCATCGCTTTTGGGGCATCGGCGCTGGCTCTTATCTATGGAATCTTGCTGATCACAATCATCAACAAGAAACCGGCCGGGAACAAGAGAATGACCGATATCGCCAAGGCAATCTCAGAGGGTGCTTCCGCTTTTCTAAACCGCCAGTACACGACTGTGGCGGCTGTGGCGGCGGTACTATTCGTAATTTTGCTCTACGCCTTTAACTGGCAGACGGCAGTCGGTTTTATCACCGGTGCAATTCTCTCGGCATTGGCCGGATACATCGGCATGAACATCTCGGTTCGGGCCAATGTCCGCACCGCCGAGGCCTCCAAAGACGGAGTTGGCGCCGGTATGGGCGTGGCATTCAAGGCCGGAACAGTTACCGGTATGTTTGTAGTCGGGCTCTCGCTCCTAGCTGTGACTTTGTTCTATTACATTTTTAGAAATACGACCGCTCTGATCGGATTCGGATTCGGCGGTTCACTGATCTCAATCTTTGCCCGTCTTGGCGGGGGAATCTTCACCAAAGGCGCCGATGTCGGGGCCGACTTGGTCGGCAAGGTGGAAGCCGGTATTCCGGAAGACGACCCACGCAACCCGGCTGTAATCGCCGATAATGTCGGGGACAATGTCGGCGACTGCGCCGGTATGGCCGCCGATTTATTCGAAACCTATTCAGTCACCACCGTGGCGGCAATGCTTCTGGGATCTCTGATGTTTATCAGTTTTGAAAACGCAATCGTTTATCCGCTCGTCTTGGGCGGTATCTCAATTGTGGCTTCTATTTTGGGCACATTTTTCGTCAGATTATCCAAGAATTCAAAAAATATTATGGGCGCGCTTTACAAAGGTCTGATCGCCTCCGGCGTCTTGGCTGGCGGCGCCTTCTATTTTGCAACCAAGTGGTTAATGGAAGGAAACGGACTTTATTCCGTCAACAACCTTTACTATGCATCATTGTTAGGCCTATTAGTCACAGCTCTGATGGTTGTCATCACCGAGTACTTTACCTCGACCAAATACAATCCGGTCAAGTCAATCGCCGACGCTTCAACCACAGGGCACGGCACCAATGTGATCGCCGGCCTTGCTGTTTCGATGCGTTCGACTGCCGCACCGGTTATCGTCATTGCCGCCGCCATTCTTGGCGCATTCCAATTAGCCGATCTTTACGGCGTAGCAATTGCCGTTGTTTCAATGCTTTCAATGGCCGGAATTGTGGTCGCCATCGACGCTTTCGGTCCGGTTGTCGATAACGCCGGCGGTATCGCCGAAATGGCCGAGCTTCCGGAAAGTGTTCGCGTCCACACCGACGCCCTCGATGCGGTTGGAAATACAACCAAAGCGGTTACCAAGGGTTACGCTATCGCTTCTGCCGGATTGGCCGCCGTGGTACTTTTCGCGGCATATATTCAGGAACTTGCCAATGCCGGCAAGATCTTAAGTTTTGATCTGGCCGATCCGAAAGTAATTGTCGGCCTATTCATCGGCGGACTCTTACCTTATTACTTCGGTTCGCTGGCCATGGAAGCGGTTGGAAAAGCAGGAAGCGCAGTTGTGATTGAAGTTAGACGCCAGTTCCGCGAGATTAAGGGAATTATGGAGGGCAAAGCCAAGCCGGATTATAAAAAAGCGGTTGATATCGTAACTCGAGCCGCTCTTCGCGAGATGATTTTGCCGACATTCGTGGCTGTTGCCTCACCACTACTGGTCGGTTTTCTCTTGGGTCCGGTCGCCCTTGGTGGATTCCTAGTTGGTACAATCATCACCGGTATTTTCATCGCAATCTCAATGACCTCCGGCGGCGGAGCTTGGGACAACGCCAAAAAATATATTGAGAGCGGTGCGCATGGCGGAAAGGGTTCCTTGGCCCATCAGGCCGCTGTTACCGGCGATACAGTCGGCGATCCATACAAGGACACCGCCGGCCCGGCTATTAACCCGATTATTAAAGTTGTAAATATTATCGCCCTGATGATCGCCCCGATGTTGGCAAAATCCGAGGGGTCGCTGACGATGAAAGTGGTGGTTGTCGGTATAGTCGTGATTGCTTTTGCCGCTTACGCATTATTCGGCACCAAGAAATCTGTCTCGCCTAAAGCCGGTAATTAAATGAAAAAAGATCATTCAAATGAGGTTGCGGTATCTCTTGACCGGTTTGAAGGAAATAAAGCGGTCTTGATTCTGGATGGCGAGGAAATAAATATTCCCAAAAAATATTTAAAAGATGCCAAAGAGGGGGATCAGGTTGTGATGATCTTGACCACTGACGAGGAGCTTAGGAAACAGAAAGAGGAGCGCGCCAAGAAGCTCCTAAACGAAATCCTCAAAGAGGGAAAGTAAAATAAGATAAAATATTGAATAAATGAAAAGCCCCAGTTTTCCGGGGCTTTTCTGATTATAAAACCGCTATTGCCAGAATATCTTAGTATGTGGTAGATAAATAGTTTCTCGCCCAAGGCGAGTAGGCCTGCTTTCAGGCCACAATGCCCGGATTTCTCTTTCTTCGGGAAGGGGAACGAACGAGTGGAAGCACACCAGGTCGATCAAACCGCTTTGCGCGGTAATCTCACCCAAGGTGAAGAGGGCTGCTGTCAGCCCACCCGGTCTTCCTGGAGGAGGAAAAAGGATGAAAACTGATTCGTGGCGGCAGGGCGGTAAGACTCGGTATTACCGGGTTGAGATCGGAGCTGATAAGCCGCTTTCTGTTGGAGTGGTTTGGGAGTATGACTTTGAACCGGCGTTCAAGTTCGTATCTTTCGATGATTACAATCCCATCAGCGGTCAGCGGAAAACCAGGGTCATCGGTCAACCAAACAAGCCGATGAAAGCGATCCACAAGGACTTCGTCAAGTATCTGCGGAGGCAGGAAATGCTGGAAAACCGGTATTTTCTCAGAGTTATTTTCCAGTGTATGGTTTACGACAACGATGAGCGTCATCGCCCGCCTGTCGTAATACGACCAATCCTCTGTTTCGAGGTCGAGATTGCCTCGGAAGTATACAATGGTATCGAGTCGAAAACACTTGCGCTCGGCATTGGCTGGCTCGAGGGTACTGTCGAAAATGTGCCCAGCATCCAGTTTTCCAGGAGGCAGTTCGAGATCAAGGATGGATTAATTTGCTGTTTTCTGGAGTACTCGGCAGACCTCAATCTCCACAACCTCGAGGCCTTTGAATTTGCTATGGTTGCAAGTGGATGGGCTCGTTCCGAGCCCCTCTTATCGGATGTTGCTGGAGTATACCGACAGGATGGCACATAAAATGTGCCACAGAGTATATCCCCGTGATGGTTCGCCGCCACGGGGATTTTCGTATCTTGGTGCCCTCTACAATTCCTAATTGCGGAGTTGGTCAAAACATACGCTGCAGCGTATATTTTGACACAGTTAATTTGTCATGTCTGTATTGGTTTATAACCCTAGTCTAACAAACCAGTCTGTTGTAGTGGGGGGTGAAGAGTAGGAGTGGTGAATGTTCGCTAATTGTGCTAATTTGAGTGTATGAACATTCACGAACTACAAGAAAAAATATCAGAGAAAGAGTTTGATTTTGTGCGCGGGATATTAAACATAACTCCGAATGTGCGGGTATTTCTGGTCGGGGGAATCGTCCGCGACGCCTTACTCGGCCGGGAGAATCCGGATTATGATTTTGTGGTTGAAAACATTGAAATCGATAAGTTGGTCGAGATATTAAAGGGTTACGGCAGGGTAACTGATGTTTCCGGACGCAATTTCGGGGTGATTAAATTCACTCCGGAGGGGGAAAAACGGCAGTTTGACCTCTCCATACCACGAACGGAGAGGTATCAGAGCGGAAAGCGAAGGTCTGACGCAGAGGTCAAGACCGATAAAGTGACTCTGAAAGACGATTTCATGCGCCGTGACTTTACGGTAAATGCAATCGCAATTCCATTGAATAAAGTCATTTCTACAAAATCAGATCCATTGTCATCCCGAGCGACCGGAAGGGAGTCGAGGGATCTTTTAGAAGATTCCTCCGCTTCGGTCGGAATGACAGGAAACGACGGGTTGATGGAAATCTACGACCTCTTCGGTGGGGTTGAAGACATTCAAAACAAGATTATCCGGGCGGTTGGTGATCCGGAGGAAAGATTCGAAGAAGACCCGACAAGGATCCTACGGGCCGTCAGATTTGCCTGCCGGCTTGATTTTGAAATTGAGCCAGAAACATTTTCGGCAATGAAAAAATTAAAAGGGGAGATATTAAAAACATTTGAAAAAGAGGACGGAACCAAACTTCAAAGAGTGTCGAATGAGATGATTGGAATTGAAATCGCCAAGGCAATCGAAGGAAATCCGATTAAATTTTTAAGTCTTTTCGACGATTTGGGCTTACTTCCGGAGTTATTGCCGGAAATCGAAAAGTTAAAGGGTGTAGAACAGCCGATCGAGTGGCACAGTGAGGGTGACGCCTTTGTCCATACTAAATTGGTGGTTTCAAATATTCCGGCCGATTCGTCGCTCGAACTAAAATTAGCGGCATTATTCCACGACATTGGAAAATATGACACGAGGGAACCCAAAACAGTAAATCAGCTAATCAGTAAATCAGCTAATCAGCAAACAATTCACTTTTATGGGCATGACAAGGTTTCGGTTGAAAAAGCGAGGCTAATACTAAATAGATACAGGTTCAAAAAAGATCTTATCGAAAATGTCTCTTGGTTGATCGAAAACCATATGAGGATTATGTCATTCCCGCAGATGAGAATATTTAAACAAAAAGATATGGCGCGCCATCCGCAATTTTTAAATCTGATCAAATTATCGGAGGCTGATGATGCGGCGACTATTCCGACCACGGCCAAAAAGTCGGTTTTTCTGCCGACGGTACGGGAAATCGTAAAACAGCTTGAGGAAGAAGAGAAAGCCGGCAAACCACGCCAGATATTGAACGGTAATGAAATCATAGAACTATTAAAACGGGAAAAGCCGGGTTTTGATATTAAAAGTGAGGGAAAACTGATTGGAGAACTTAAGAGAAAAGTGAACGAAGAGTATGACGAAGGTCTTATTAAAAGCAAAAACGAAGCCCTTGATTGGCTTCGTTCCAATGTCTGAAAGATTAATTTGTTGAAATCAAGAAATTAGGTATAATGGAATTGAATTGTCGTAATGGTCGAGAAAAATAATTACAAATTGCCGAAACTGAATAAGGCAAGAGTAAAACACCTATCAAAATTCGGGTTGCTAGGCATAACCGGCTTGATAGTTGTTTTCTTGCTCTCTTTTGGCAGTTACTCGATTGTATTTTCAAACCGCGTTTTTGCCCGCCAGTTCATCGGGGATGAAAATTTCTCCTATATGACTAGAGACCAAGTCAGAGGGATTATCGCAAAAAAATCAGCCGATCTGGCCGAAGCTGAAATAAAATTGATTTATGAATATGAAGCCGGCAACAAAGAGTATATTTTTAAGCCGAGCGATGTCGGAATCAACTATGATGTTGAGAAAACAGTAGATAGAATCTGGAATGTCGGTCGAAACGAGAACATCCAAAGGTCTTTTTGGAATCAATTGGTATCGGTCTTTGTTCCGACCAAACATAAGGCAGTCGTTTCATTTAATCAAGAGGTAATGAATAGCAAGATTGCCGAAATCGGTCAGGAAATCGACCAGCCCGAAAAAGATTTTTCACTCCAGTTCACCGGCGGGGAATTCGTCTTAACCTCCGACCGCGCCGCCGGCAAAAGAATCGATCAGAAAAAGATTATCGAGTCTTTAAAAAATCAATTTTTGGTCTATAAAACTACCGAAATCAGTTTCGCTTCTGCCGTTTTCAAGCCGCAGGTTTCGCCGGAGAAAGCCGAGAGCCGTCTTAATGAGGCGAATAAAATTATCAGCAAGGGCGAGCTGGTTTTGTCATACGACAATCAGACCACGAAACTGGATGTAAATACAATCGGGGCGGTTATTAAATCAAAAACGAGCGGGGATGACCTTGAATTGGTATTTGACGATGCCCGCTTGAACCAATATCTTGATTCTTTGGCTCAACTAATCAATATTGAGCCGGTCAACGCCCGACTTCAGATTGTGAACGGTAAGGTTACTGCCTTTGATATCGCCCGGATTGGAAAAACCTTGCTCAAGGATCAGAGCCGGGAAAATATTAAACAGGGTTTAATCTCGCGTATCAGCGATAGTGACACACCCACGGTTGTGCTGGCGATAGAAACAAAGAATCCGGATATTACCGAATCAAGTATTTCCAGTTTGGGAATCGGCGAATTGATCGGCACCGGCACAACCCAATTCAAAAACTCTCCCGCTAATCGTGTACATAATATTCAAACCGGGGCTGCCGCCTTAAACGGCGTTTTGATTAAACCGGGAGAAGTTTTCTCGACAGTCGGCCGGCTGGGAGCAATCAACGACAAATCCGGCTATCTGCCGGAGCTGGTTATTAAAGAAAATTCTACTGTTCCGGAATATGGCGGGGGATTGTGCCAGGTTTCAACCACGCTTTTCCGGGCGGCGCTCAACGCCGGAATGGAGATAGTCGACCGGACCAACCACAGTTACCGCGTCAGTTACTACGAACCGCCGATCGGCATGGACGCCACCATCTACGATCCGGCGCCTGATTTCAAATTCAAAAATAATTACGCCAGTTATGTCCTGGTTCAGGCAACAGTGTCGGGTTATTCTATTAAATTTGATTTCTATGGGACGAAGGATACTCGTGTTATAGAGATTGGGACCCCTTCGACTTGGGATCCGGTTGATCCGGTACCGAGAGTTAATGTTGAAACGGATACACTCCAACCGGGCGAGGAAAAACAGATTGAGAAAGCCCACCAAGGTATTTCGGCTAAGTTTCATTACAAGGTGACCAAGGACGGCCAGGTTTTACAGGAGAGAGAATTCGTCTCCAAATATGTTCCCTGGCCGGAAAAATGGCTGGTCGGCAAACAACCGACTCCGGCGCCAGTTGATCCGGCCGCGATCCCCGTCCCGACACCCGTACCCGATCCGGCTGCAACACCGGCGACCTAGGGAAGCGAATAAATCCGAAATCCTAATTTCTAAATTCTAAACAAATTCTAATTTTTAAAATTTAGATATTTAGATTTCGACATTGTTTCGGATTTAGGATTTAGAGTTTTTTAATTTGTGGGGCTTTACATGGAGGGGAATAAGTATTACCAGTGGACGGTAGATGAACTTTGCCGTCATTTCGAGGTTGACAAAGACGAGGGTCTTACCGAGAAGAAGGCCCATTCTTTGTTGGAAAAATACGGTCCTAATGTTCTGGAGGTGGTTGAAAAGAAAAGTTTCTGGGTGATTCTGGGTCGGCAGTTCTCCAATTTCTTCGTCTGGCTCCTTCTGATTGCGGCGATTATCTCATATTTCGTTGACGGTCCGGTTCAGGCCGGGATATTAATATTGATTGTGGCCCTAAATGTCTTATTCGGATTTTTTCAGGAGAATAAAGCCGAAACCGCTATTTCTGATTTGAAAAAATCTTTCAAGTTAAGCTGTAAGGTAATCCGGGAGGGGAAACTTTCGGTGATTGAAAGCTCCGATCTGGTTGTCGGCGATATTGTATATCTTGATACCGGTGACCGGGTGCCAGCTGATATGAGGGTGATTGAAAGTGAATCAATGCACGCCGATGAATCAATTTTGACCGGGGAATCTCTGCCGGTCGGTAAAAAAACTGATGGGCTGAAAGAGAGGACAGCTCTTGCCGATCAGAAAAACATGCTTTTTGCTTCCACCATTGTCGTATCGGGACGCGGCAAGGGTTTGGTGGTTGAGACCGGTTCAAAAACGGAACTGGGGAAGATCGCCGGTTTGGTGAACACGATCGAATCGACCACCCCGCTTGGAAAAGAGATCGATTATCTGGGCGAGCTTCTGACCATCGTTTCGACTTTTGCGGCTGCCTTGGTATTTGTCCTGGGTTACTACCGCGATTACGAAATCTGGCCGCTTCTCACATTTTCAATCGCTCTCTTGGTGGCGGCGGTGCCGGAATCCCTGCCAACCATTATAACGCTCTCATTGGCGATCGGGACTTCCAAAATGGCTAAGAAAAAAGCGATTGTCCGGCGCTTGGGGGTAATCGAATCGCTTGGTTCTATTAATGTAATCGTGACCGATAAAACCGGAACTTTGACTGACAACAAGCTTTCAATCGGTTTGGTTGCCCTGAAAAAAAAGAAGGATTTTGAAATTATTGATGTGAATCGCGATCTGCATTATCTGAAAGGAAAAAAGCAGGAGTTAAAAAGGATTTTATTGCCGGCGCTGATCTGTTCGAATATTGAAGATGACGAGGAGGGTGGTTGGATTGGCGACCCAATCGAGTCGGCAATCGCCAAAAAAGCGGTTGAGCTAAAGGCCGATATATTGCCAGAAGCCGGAAAATTTCAGCGGGAGATGGAGGTGCCTTTTGATTCCGATAAAAAATATATGGCGGTTTACGGCAAAGCTTATGGAAGAAAGATATTGATAGTTAAAGGTGCGGCCGAAGTGATAACTCGGTTCTGCCGGTTGTCCGAAACGGAGCGAGAAGAGATTAAAAACGAGGTCGCCGATTTGAGCTCAAAGGGATATAAAGTTATCGCGGTAGCGCAGTCCAGCCACTCGGCCTTAAAAAATATGGATTTTTACGGGCTTATCGCCGTTATCGACGAACCTTCAGTTGGCGTGGCGGATGCCATTTCTCGGACAATTTCGGCCGGAATTCGGCCGATAATGGTAACCGGCGACCATCCCGAAACGGCCCGCTTTATTGGCGAGAAAGTTGGTTTGGAGGCGCAGGATTACGAAGTCGCAACCGGCCGGGAGATTGAAGAGATGACCGAAAAGGCGCTGGAAAGTTTTCTAAAAGATGCTAAAATCATCGCTCGGGTGACGCCGGAGGGAAAGATGCGGATTGTCCTGACCCTGCAGAAAATGGGCGCAAAAGTAGCGGTGATGGGCGACGGGGTAAACGACGCGCCGGCTCTGAAAGAGGCGAGCGTCGGCATCGCTATGGGTAAAAAGGGCACCGATGTCGTCCGCGACACCGCCGACATAGTTCTGACAAACGATAAATATTCCACGGTTGTTACCGCCATCGAATACGGTCGGACAATTTACGACAACATCCGCAACGCCTTTATTTTCTTATTGTCGAGTAACTTCGGCGAGATATCTTTGGTCACGACCGCTTTCTTGTTGAATTGGCCGATACCGTTTACCACTTTGCAAATATTGTGGATCAATATGGTCACCGACGCCCTGCCGGCTCTCTCTTTCGCTTTTGAAAAACCGCATTCTTCGGTTCTGGCCAGCGGGCCTCGAAAAAGCGAAAACAACGGTCAACGGCAGATGCTTGCATTTGCTTTTTCCTTATCCTTAATTCAAACGGTTGTCGGGATGTTGCTTTACAGATGGGCTTTGGGAAGAGGCGTGGCCGAAGCTCAAACTCTGGTTTTTACCTATATCGTATTTTCGGCGGTGATAATCGCATTTTCAATCCGTTCGAAAGAGAGAATCTGGCAGAATTTTAGGTCGTTTTTCGCCAATAAAATCCTTCTTTACGCCGTCGGCTTGGCTTTCCTTTTGCAAGCACTCTTATTTATCGAGCCATTGAGCGGGATTTTTAAGATAACGCCGCTTGACGCGGTTGAAATTATCGTTCTCTTGCTGTCAGTTCTAATCTCTTTTGCTCTGGCCGAAATCATCAGGTTTATATTTGATAGAAAAATATCGGAGTAGCGTTATGTTTCAATAGTTTGGAAACACCCTCTTGCATATTTGATTATTACCCCCGCTATAACAAACCAGTTTGTTATAGCGGGGTTAAATGTTGTGTAATAATCGTAAATAATTTAGAACTATGACTTATTGCCGGCCGCTTTAATGAAGGCCATAAAGAGAGGATGCGGGCGGAGAGGACGGGATTGGAATTCGGGATGGAATTGTGTTCCGACAAAGAAGGGGTGATTCTTAACTTCGACAATTTCGACCAGATCCCTTTCCGGATTGACACCGGCAACCACCAACCCGCATTTTTCCAACTGTTTTCTGTACTTATTATTCAATTCGAAACGGTGTCGGTGACGCTCTACCACGACTCCGTCGTGGAAATCCGAATATCTAATATCTAAATTCGAAACATATTTTGAATTTTCTTTTTTAGAATTTTCGATTTGTTTAGGATTTAGGATTTCTGATTTAGGATTTCTGTAAGCTTCGTATGAAATAGTTCCTTCTTTTAGCTTACAGCTATATCCGCCCAAACGCATCGAACCGCCGTAATCTTTCTCTTCCAGTTTTTTCTTCTGATCCGGCATTATATGGATGACCGGATACGGAGTTTTCGGATCGATCTCCTCGGTATGCGCCCCTTTCAGCCCGCAGACATTGCGGGCGAATTCAATGGTAGCGATTTGCATACCATAGCAGAGACCGAAGTAAGGAATCTTCTGTTCGCGGCAATACTTGGCGGTCAAAACTTTGCCTTCAATGCCGCGGGAACCGAATCCGCCCGGCACGATGATACCGTTATACTGGTCAAGCTCTTTTAATTTCTTGGGATCTTTTTCAAATTCTTCGGCGTTGATCCAAGTCATTTTTGGACGAAGTTCCTGTGTCCAGGCGGCGTGTTTGACCGACTCGATTATCGAAATGTAGGAATCTGCCAGGACATAATCGCCGGTGCCGAAATATTTGCCGACAAACCCGATTTTAACTTCTTTTCGGCCGTTCTTGGCGTGCCGGGCGAATTCTTCCCATTTCGAAAGATCGGATTTTTTTGGTCGCAATCCAAATAGTTTTAAAATTTTGTTGCCGAAATCCTCTTTTTCAAAATTAATCGGAACATCATAAATTGAATCGACATCGGGGGCGGAGATGGCATTTTCCGGTTTGATTGAACAAAAAGTGGCCAGCTTTTCGCGGCGTTTGGCGTCAATCGGTTTTTCGGCGCGGCAGAGGATAAAATCGGCCTGTATGCCGCAGGAGTTTAATTCCCGCGAGGCATATTGTGTCGGTTTGGTTTTCATTTCGCCGACCGTGCCGGGAATTGGGAGATAAGAGACCAAGATGAAAATGACATCGGCCGGTCTTTTCATTTTCATCATTCTGGCCGCTTCTAAAAAGAGCAGATTTTCATATTCACCGACTGTTCCGCCGATCTCGACGATGGTGAAATCGGCCTTGGCCGCCTTGCCGGCTTCTAAAATTCTTCGTTCAATTTCCTCCGGGATGTGGGGCACGACTTGGACACATTTTCCACCGTAGTCCAAGTTTCTTTCTTTATGTATGACGGTCTCATAAATCCGGCCGGTGGTCATGTAATTAATTTTTTTGATTTCTTCGTCTAAAAATCTTTCGTAGTTGCCGCAGTCCTGATCGGTTTCGTCGCCGTCAATGGTTACAAAAACCTCGCCGTGTTCAGTCGGGTTCATAGTGCCGGCGTCGACATTTATATAGGGATCGGCCTTAATGGCGGTAACGCCATAGCCCTTGCTTTTTAAAATAGTGCCGATCGAAGCGGCAGCTATTCCTTTTCCAACCGATGACATTACTCCGCCAACCACAAAGATAAACTTGGACATATTTTTCCTCCGGAAAATGACTTTACATAAATAAAAACAGACTCACTTGTCATCCCGAGCGAGCGTAGCGAGTCGAGGGATCTCTCCATTCTCGAAATCTCACCAGTCGAGACAACAAAAATCTTTTGATTTTTGTTGGTTTTTGTTTTCATTCTAATAATAATTTAGAAACTTGGCAAGTGAATGTTGTGGACATTGTGATATATTAAAAATTAATGAAAGCAGGGGATAAAAAGGCGGCCGAAAAATATTTAAAAAAGGCAAGATTGCTTTCGATATTTTTGCAATGGGCGCCGTTTCTGCGTTGTATAATCTTAAACGGTTCATTGGCAGCCGGAACGGCAAAAGAATCATCCGATATCGACATTCTAATCATCGCCAGGCGGGGTCGGATTTACACCGTCCGTTTTTGTGTCAATTCCTTCGCCGCAATCCTTGGCATTAAAAGATCGAATGATAATAAATCGCATGCCGGGAAATTTTGCTTCAATTATTTTCTAACCGATAATTTTCTGACCGTTCCGATCCGCCGCGGACGGAAAGTCGACCGGTATTGCGCCGATAATTATAGCAGAAGCGTTTTGGTCTGGGGGAAACAAACCGTATTCGACCGGTTTATGGAGGAGAACGAGGAGCTGTTTAGGAAAGCGACGACCGACGACCGACGACCCGCCTACCGGCGAGGCAAGCCGCCGACCGAGGTTGCACTCCCTATGAAAATATTCCATCCCGTATTTGTTATAGGGAGAATATTAGAATTTTTCCTCAACGGCTGGTTGGGAAAGAGGATGGAGAATGTTTTGAAAAGATATCAGATTAGAAAAATCGAAAAAGATGAAAGAACTAAAAAATATCCCGACTTTATCGTTTATTCCGACCGAGAGTTGCGCTTCCACCCGCCGAAAAGGGTCAATTGACAATGGGCTCTCTTTCCGCTATCATTTTTCTTGGCGAGGCCATTTACCCCCTTATGGTCCTCGCCAATTTTCAAAGATTTATAAGGGGAAAGAGAGGGAAATCTCTCTTTTTTAGTTCTCCCCCTAGAGTAGGGGGAGTAAGTGGGGGTAGAAAAGGCAGCATGGTTAAGTAATTACTATCATGCTACCACCCCTAACCCCTCCTAATCTAGGAGTGGAACCGCTTGACAAAATGTAAAACATACTTTACATTTTCTAATGTATAGCAAGCTCGCACATAAATTATTAATTAAATGCTGGGAGGCAAAATGTTTAAACCATTAGCTGATCGGGTTCTGGTCAAACCGCTGGAAGCCGAGCAAATCACAAAAGGCGGAATCGTCATTCCCGACACCGCCAAAGAAGCGCCGGCCGAAGGCGAAATCGTCGCCCTTGGCGACGGCAAGATGAAAGATGGCAAGAGCTATCAATTTTCAGTCAAAAAAGGGGACAAAGTAGTTTATTCAAAATACGCCGGCGATGAATTAAAAGTTGATGGCAAGGAATATAAAGTGATGAAAGAGGAAGACATACTCGGGATTTTATAAGTCAAAAGGCAAAAGTCTATAAAGTGACACAGTAGTGTCATCCCGACTGAGCGGAGCGAACGGAGGGATCCCTCGGCTCGTTGTACTCGCTCGGGATGACATTCGCCACTTTCACCTTTATGGACTTTCGACTAGAAAGGAACTTTCATGGCAAAGATGATTAAATTTTCAGAGGAGGCAAGAGAGGGCTTGCGAAAAGGGGTAAACAAATTGGCCGACACGGTCAAAATTACGCTCGGACCGAAAGGCCGAAACGTTGTGCTTGATAAAAGTTTCGGCGCCCCGACCGTGACCAATGACGGCGTTACTATTGCCAAAGAGATTGAATTGGAAGACAAATTCGAGGATATGGGCGCCCAGATGATCAAGGAGGTTGCCTCCAAGACCAATGATGTAGCCGGCGACGGAACCACCACCGCCACTATTTTGGCTCAAGCCATGATTAACGAGGGTTTGAAAAATGTGGCCGCCGGCGCCAACCCAATAGCTGTCCGCCACGGAATCGAAAAAGCAGTCGAAAAGGTTGTCGAACACATCAAAAAGAACTCAAAAGAGATTTCCGGCAAAGCCGAGATTGCCCAGGTTGCCACCGTTTCAGCCGGCGACGAAGAGATCGGCACATTGATCGCCGAAGTGATGGCGATAATCGGCAAGGATGGTGTTATCACCGTTGAAGAATCAAACACTTTGGGGATGGAGAGGGAAGTGGTCGAGGGAATGCAGTTTGACAACGGATTTATCTCCCAATACATGATCACCGACACCGCCTCGATGAAAGCGGTTTTGGAAAATCCATACATTCTGTTAACTGATAAAAAGATTTCCTCGATTCAGGAAATCCTGCCCCTTTTGGAAAAAATGGCGGCTGGCGGCAAGAAAGATATTGTGATTATCGCCGAGGATATCGAGGGCGAGGCCCTGGCAACATTAGTATTGAATAAATTGCGCGGGGTCTTGAATGTCCTGGCTGTCAAAGCGCCGGGATTTGGCGACCGGCGCAAAGAGATGTTGGAGGACATTGCCACCCTGACCGGCGGGACTGTCATCTCATCCGACCTTGGCCACAAATTGGAAGATACCGATCTCGAAATGCTGGGAAGCGCCAGAAAAGTTGAATCGGACAAGGAAAATACCACCATTGTCGAAGGCAAAGGCACCAAGAAAGCGATTACCGAGCGAATCAACCAGATTAAAAAGCAGATTGAAAAAACCAAATCTGACTATGATAAAGAAAAATTAAATGAGCGATTAGCCAAACTTTCAGGCGGCGTGGGAATTATCAAAGTCGGAGCGGCGACCGAAGTCGAGATGAAAGAGAGAAAATACAAAGTCGAGGACGCTGTTGAAGCGACTAAAGCGGCCATTGAAGAAGGAATCGTACCGGGCGGTGGAACGGTCCTGGTTGACGCCATCACTTCACTCAAATCGCTGGATCTGAAAGGTGAAGAAGAGATCGGTCTCGAGATTGTCAAAAAAGCGCTCGAAGAGCCGATGCGCCAGATCGCCGAAAACGCCGGCGTTGACGGGGCGGTTGTGATCGATAAAGTTAAAGATCTTAAAAATGGCGAGGGTTACAACGCCCTCTCCGGTGAATACGGCAATATGGTCAAATTCGGAATCATCGATCCGGCTAAAGTAACCAGAAGCGCCCTCCAGAACGCGGCTTCAGTTGCCGCCCTGGTTCTGACCACCGAAGCGGTCGTGGCTGAAAAACCGGAGAAGAATCTGCCAGCCGGCGGACCGCCAATGGGTGGCGGAATGGGCGGTATGGATTACGGAATGTAGTAGAATCGTATTAAGTATCTAGTATTAAGTATTCCGATTGATTTCAAAAAAGAAGGCGTCCGTAGGATGTCTTCTTTTGCTTAATACATAATACATTATACTGGATACTTGTCTTAAACCATTTCCGCTTCGATGGCGGAGGTTTTGACATCGAGCGTGTCGTAATCGTTGTTAACCGTGATATGCTTTCCTTCAATCTTAGTGATGGCGGAGGTTGGAATTATTCTCTCTGAAACCAAGCTTTTGACATAAATCTTGGTGATTGAAAGGTCGGTTGCTCGGACTAAATAGTCGAATACTTTGCCCAAATTTTTACCTGATTTTGAACGGACATGCTGGTTGATTCCATGCAACTTGTGATGATAGGCCTCTTTGAGACGAACCGAATCATCAAAATTAGTGATCGCATCTTCGTCTTGGATGATAACGCCGTCGTGGCCAATCTCTAAAATATCGGTTTCGGTAATCACTTTCATTTTAGCGAAGGGGAGTATTGAGGTTCTAACGACCAGACCATAGATCGAGATGTCGCTTTTCTTGATTATTATATCCATAACATAACCGGCCTTTGTTTGAGTCTTCATCTCAAACACCGGAGTCCCCATCAGCTTTGTGTATGGAATTATCATTATTTAAAATTATACCATAAAAAAATTGATGCCATATTTGACATTAGATTTTTCAAGTTCTACAATGTAAGAAAGCTCGGAAAGAGCCAAGTTATAATGTTGGAGGAAAATATGGTAGATACAAATCTTGGAACAACAAGCGCGCCCGAAACAGGAATTCCGCCGGTTGATACTAAGGCGGAGGCACCGGCCGAAGCGGAAACCAAACCCGGTGATAGTATTGAATTTGGTTTTGATCCAAAAAAAGAGGAAGTTACGGCTGAAAAGGTCACTGCCGAAGCGCCGGATCTGACGGTACCGAATACTGAACCGAATCCGATTGCTAGCGGTGTAGATGATGCCGTCAAAAGCGAGCCGGTGTTGCCAGTCGCAGAGCCTGCTGCCCCGACAAATCCCGAGAATTCTGATCTGATAAATAGTCCGGCAGACAAGATGGAGGAGATTAGAAGCACTATTGCGGGTATGCCCGATACACCACCAACCGCCGATCCAACCGCGCCGGAAACTACAGCGCCTGTGGCCCCGCCGGTTGAGGCGGCAGTCGGCGCACAGCCAGAAACAACAGGTGCGTCGGCAAGCACCGATCCGGAAGATCATTGGAGCGTAGGTCAAGCTCCCCCAGAAAATCCCGCTGCTTCGCCGTTTGTCGAACAGACAGCTTCTTTGGGATCAGATAAAAAAACCGGTGACGATAAGAATGTCGTCGAGAACAAACCAGAGGTTAAGAGAAGCTGGTTTCAAAAACTCTTTGGCATTGGGAATAATACGAAAGAAACCGGCCAGAATCCTGAAGACACTAAGTAATTTATGCCCGCTCGACATAGGAACCGTCGCGAGTGTCGATAAGAATTTTGTCGTTTTCTTTAATAAAAAGAGGGGCATCAACCAGGACGCCGGTCTCGATCGTGACTCTCTTGTTTACTGTGCCGGCCGAGTTGCCTCTAATTCCGGGAGGAGCGGAGGTGACGGCGAAAGCCATTTTAATCGGCAGTTCAATGTTAATCGGCTCGTTCTCGAAATAGAGAATATCAGTCGAGGCGCCCTCGACCAGGTATCTTTTGCTGTCGGCCACTTTTGAAATCGGGATCTCAAACTGGTCATAAGTTGCATTATTCATAAAGTAGGCGTTTGCCTCATCGGAATATAAATAAGTAGCGGTCTTTTTGGCCAGAGTAGCGTTGTCTAGTTTGTCGTTTCCCTGAAAGGTCTTGTCAATAACGCCGCCGGTTCGCAAATTCTTCAACTTGGTTTTGACAATCGCCCCGCCCCGCCCCATTTTGGAATGAGAATAAGACAAAACGATGTAAGGATCGCCTTCGTAAGTAATTTTTGTGCCGGTTTTTAGATCTGTGATTCCAAGCATGAAACCTCCGGTTTCTAGTCAAAGGGTCTTATAGATACACTATTGTGTCATTCCGACCGACCGAAGGGAGCGGAGGAATCTTTCAAAAGATCCCTCAACTCGCTATGCTCGCTCGGGATGACATTCGTCACTTTCGACTTTCGACTCTTCGTTATTTGATTACGAATGGCAAAAGAGCCAAGTGTCTAGCCTGTTTGATTGCCCGCGCCAGTTCGCGCTGGTGACGGCGGCAGGTTCCGCTGCGCTGGGCGCTGTCGATTTGGTTCCAGCGGTTTAGGTAACGGGTGAGCATGGTGACATTTTTGTAATCAAGCTCGTTTACCTTTGCCTTGCAAAACAAGCATTTCTTAATCCTTGGCGTAAAACTTTCTTCTCTTTTTTGATAATACATATGGCTCCTTCGGAGTAAATTCTAAATTCTAATATCGAAATCCTAAACAATTTCTAAATCCAAATTATCAAAATTGAAATATTTTAGTCATTCGATTTTTTGATTTCTAATTTGTTTCGGATTTAGGATTTAGCATTTCGGATTTCCTTTCTAAACTTTCGGTTTAGAAAGGTATTTCGTCTATATCGATCTCATCCTCGGTTTTTTCAGCCTTTTCAGCTTTTTTTGGGTCGGCCACTTCCGATTCGGAGGCGATCTTTTCAACCGGATTTTCCGACCCGCCTGCTCCTCGAGACTGAGCGACCTCGGAGTCGATGGCCGGCGAGGCAGGTTTGCTTTCGCCATATGATCCTCCGCCGCGATTTCCCAGAACATTAACCATCTCGGCGACAATCTCGGTTTTGTATCTTTTGACTCCGTCCTGGCCTTCCCAGTTTCTGGTCTGGATCCGTCCTTCGACATAAACCGGCGTCCCTTTTCTTAACATCGGGGTGACATTTTCGGCCTGCTGACCCCAAACCACGACATCGTGATACTCGACCGCCTCGCCGCCCTCGCCGCCGTCCCGTCCTTTCCACTTACGGTTGGTGGCGACCGAAAACGATGTTACGGCTTGGCCGTTTGGGGTGTAACGCATCTCGGCGTCTTTGGTTGTGTTTCCCAATATCTGCGCTCGATTTAAACTTAACATTTTGCCCTCAATTCTTTATTAATTATCAGTTCCTCATTTGTACCATACTATTAAAGGTCATCTTTTAATAGATTGTCGAGCTCTTCATCAAGTTTAGCCAATCTTTCGGCTTCGGATGAGACAACCGGCTTGGTTCTCTTTCTGGTTGGCTTCTCAGGTTTTTCTGTTTTCTCTTCAGCAACTGCCTCGAATTCCTTGGTTTCGGATTCGGTTACTTCTTCTTTAACTTCATCAACCTTCTTAGCTCTTGGTTTCTTGACTTTCGGCTCCTCTGCGTCCGGTACCTCGATTTCAACTTGTGGTTCAGCTGACTTGCTTACTAGCTTACTTGCTGACTCACTTGTTTCTTCTTCCTGTTCTCTCTTGGCCATCAGATTTCTGGATTCCTCGGTCTCGCCAAGGACGGCCTCAAAGCTCTTCTCTCCGCCGATTGCGGCTTCGATATCTTCGGTGCCGACAATCTCTTCGGAGGTTAAAGTCAATTTCTCTTCGCCCATCTCACGCAAAATCAAAAGGTGGCGGATGATTTGGGAAGTGATTTTCAAATCGTGCTCCATTTCACGGACTTTTTCGGCCGCGATCTCAAAATTAAGAGTGACATAGGTGGCAAATTCCTGTTTGTTAATCGGGTAGGCCAGTTTGCGTCTCTTCCAGATTTCCTCTTTCAGAACTTTGCCTTCGGCGTCAACAACAAAACCGCCGACTTTGCCGGTTATTTTATTCAGGTCGCTCTCCGCGACTTTATCAGAAACGAGATAAGTGAGTTCGTATTGTCTCATCAATATCCTTTCTATGGCTATGCCAATCCCGCGTAGCCCCTTTGGGGCGAAGTGGGATGGAAACTCTCGGTCTTTCAGACGAGAGAAAAAGGTTAATTAAATTGTAGGATTACTTTAGCATAAGTTCATATAAAACACAAGCTTTTTGGGATAGAATAAATTAGTGTGATTGGGGGGATTTGGGGAGATAAATGGCTGAATCAGGCTATCACTATTTAAAGACATATATGTTGGCGACGGTCGTTTACGATTTGACAGTCGAATTTTGTGATAAATTTTTGCCTGGTCGGGAATATTTAAGGATGAGGGAACAGATGATTCACGCAGGAAGGAGCGGCCGGCAAAATATCGCTGAAGGTTACGAGGAAAAAAGTTTACAAAGCTATATTAAACTATTGGGTGTGGCTGATGCTTCACTTGAAGAATTGTTGCTTGATTTTTAAGACTATCTTCGTCAGCGCAAATTGCCGTTATGGGAGAAGGACGACCCAAGGGTTAGGGCGTTTCGGGAGTTTCGGGTTGTTTGGGTAGATAATAATACCCTAAATACCCTAACGCTCCCAAATGATCCGGTTGAGGCGGCCAATTTGATGATCACCTTGATTTCAATGACCACTTTTCTATTATCAAAGCAGATGACCAAATTGGAAGAGAAATTCGTAACTGAAGGCGGTTACAGAGAGAAGATGTTTAAAAAACGGGTGGAGTATCGCCAGCATAATTACCCCAAATACCCTAATCTCCCTAATAATCAATGAGTTATACATTAAACCTGAAAATAACAACATCACCATCTTGAAAGATGTATGTTTTACCTTCTGTTCTTACCATCCCGTGTGCTTTGGCGCCGGACCAGCCGCCCTGGGCGTAGAAATCCTGCCAGGGGATGACCTCGGCGGCGATGAAACCTTTTTGGAAATCAGTATGGATCGCTCCGGCCGCTTCCGGCGCGGTGGCGCCTTTTTTCACCGTCCAAGCCCGCGTTTCCTTCTCACCGGAGGTGAAGAAAGTAATCAATCCAAGTGTTTCGTAGGCTTTTTTAATCAATGAATCTAAACCGGTTTCAGATAAACCTAGGGTCTCAAGGTATTCCTTCTTCTCTTCATCTGTTAATTCGTTTAGGTCGGATTCAATCTTCGCGCTGATGGGAATGATGTGCCGTTTGATGTCATCCTGAGCGTTAGCGAAGGATCTGGGCGCCAGCCGCATTATCGCTTCGCTGGATTCTTCACTTCGTTCAGAATGACTAACAGAAGCCAGTTGCTCTTCCGAAACGTTAGCGACATAGATGACCGGTTTCATGGTCAGAAGCGCCAAGCCCTTGAGTAATTCTTCCTCCCGTTCGTCCAGTTTCGCCTCGCGGGCGTTCTTGCCCTCATATAAGACATCTTTGATCTTCTGTAATCCCGAGTGGATGACAGCCGATTCCTTGGTCCCGGATTTTAATTCTTTCTCAACTGAAAATATTCGTTTATCGACGGTTGCGATATCGGCCAACTGTAATTCTGTTTCAATCGTTTTCACATCATCGAGCGGATCGATCTTGCCAGCGGTGTGGACGATATTTGGGTCTTCGAAAAATCGGACGACCATAGCAATGGCGTCACACTCGCGGATGGCGGCCAGGAACTTGTTGCCCAAACCTTCGCCCTTGGAGGCGCCTCGGACCAAGCCGGCGATATCGACGAATTCGATGGTAGTCGGGATGGTTTTTTGAGATTTTGAAATCTCGGTCAGGGCTTCAAGCCTAGAGTCGGGGACTTTGACAACGCCAACATTGGGCTCAATGGTGCAGAAGGGGTAATTGGCCGCTTCCGCTTTTGCGCCTTTGACCAGGGCGTTAAATAAAGTCGATTTCCCGACGTTGGGTAATCCGACGATTCCGATTTGCAACGACATTGATGTTCCTTTAAATAGTGGAGCCCGGACGAAGCATGTTTTCGAAGTTGGGCAGACTCATGACATTTGTCATTCCCGCGAAAGCGGGAATCTTTCTAATATTGGATCCCCGGGTCAAGCCCGAGGATGACATTAATGGAATCATTCTAACATCTTTGAGCTCATTTGTCGAACCACAGATTGACAAATATAACAATAGTGATATTATATACACAGATTTGGTGAGAGGAGACGGGAATGCCCCAAGAAGTGACTTTCCAAAATAAAGCGGTTTGGCAGAAGAGGGATTGTATTAATCCCGAGTGCAATCGTGAGTCGGTCATGGAGGCCGTACTCGGGGACGCTCGCATTCGATGTTGCGAGATGCCTAAGTGCAGAGAATTCGCCATCAAGCTTGCCTTGGCGGCGGGTAAAGGTTAGGGGGATATTTTCTCCGGTGGAACCGCCCCAATCCTGTGAACGGGGCCTTCCTTCTTCGCTCAAATATTGAACTAAGAAGAGAAGACAATATCAAAACTATTTAGATTGACCTGCAAACTGCCACCCCTGGAGTGGCAGTTCAGGTTCGCTAGTGAACATAGAAGAGAAACAAGGCAAATATATATAGTAGAATTGGTCAAAACTCACGCTGCAGCGTGAGTTTTGACATATACGAAATGTGACACCTTGGAGGAATATGATTCACGAGCGTAATTGTCGAATAATTGTTCCCACTAATAATAAAATGTGATAAGGTAATACTCATCTCAAGCAGTCGTGGACTTGGAAGGGAGACTGGGATGCTCGAGAGTTTAATATATGTCCGCCACGGGCAATCGATCGAGAACCTGCTCTACCACTTGGTGGAAAAAGGGGTTCTTTACTCCTACAAATATCCGCCGCTTTGGGCGGGTATGAAAAACGGCCATCATCCGCTTACCACGATTGGCCAACATCAAATCAGGCTAGCCAGAGCGTGGATGCGAGAGAACGGGATTGATTGGGATTTCGCTTACTGTTCGTCGTTTGTCCGAGCAGTCGAGACAGCTCAAATTATTGATCCTGACGAGGAATGGATTATTGATCCGAGGTTAAGCGAGATCAGCGTTAGCGACCTTTATGCTGCCTCCGGGGTTTGGGACTGGTTCCAAGATATCAACCAGCGCCACGCCGGTCAGCGGATCGCGATCGTTGGTCATGGGTACTGGTCAATTCGGCTCCGACAGAAGATCGAGGGCTGGAGCGAGGAATTCGTGAAAGAGCTTGGCTTCAACCTAAACGGTCTCCACAACGGTGGCATTCTCCAATACGAGTTTCGAAAGAATCGCTTCCGTCTGGTCTGTCCGCACAAGCCCGGTGCAGTAAACGAGAAGTGGCAGCCGATTGGAGGTTGCTATGGGGAGGGATAATGGTCCCATTTCGGCAAAAGTCTCAAGCCGGGATGGGACTTTTGCTTTTTAACATTGCAAAATTAGAAAAATAGAGTACTATTACCTCAAACGCGAGTTCCTTCGGGAAACGCGTATTTTGTGAGAGGGGGACACGGTTTTGAACAAACCGATGACTTATGCAGGGGTCGGTGTCAATTATGACGCCATGGACCCGTTCAAGCGGGCTTGCCAGAAGGCAGGACATGAAACGGCCAACAACATCGAAAGGTTGGCTGGCGGTGAGTTCTGCGAGTATGGAGAGAGCCGCGGCGAAAGCTGCTACCTCATCGAGGCGGCAAAAAACTATTTCGCGCATGTCGAAGAGGGTCTTGGCACCAAGAATTTGGTTGCCGATGCCATGTATACCCTTACCGGTCGCTCGTATTACGATCATATCGCCCAAGACACGGTCGCGATGATCGTCAACGATATGGTCACCATCGGGGCACTGCCGCTTTCTGTGGCGATGCACCTTGCCGTTGGCTCGAGCGACTGGTTTGATGACCAACAGAGGTCTAGTGATCTGGTATGGGGCTGGAAAGAGGCGTGCAATCTGGCACGCTGTGTCTGGGGCGGGGGCGAGACGCCAACGCTAAAGGACATCGTGATGCCGGGAACTATAGTACTTTCGGGCTCGGCGATGGGCATTGTGCAACCTAAGGAACGGTTGATCTGTGCCGACCGGATTTGTGAGGGCGATGTCATCGCCTTTTTGCCGGCCAGCGGTATTCATGCCAACGGGCTGACCTTGGCGCGGCGTATTGCGCAGGATCTTGAGGAAGGATATCTAACCGACATTGGTTATGGTCGTAGCTACGGTGACGCGCTCCTCGCTCCAACGCCAATCTATGTGCCGGTTATCGACGACATCCTGGCAGCCGGAGTCGTGCCACACTATCTCGTCAACATCACTGGCCACGGCTGGCGCAAGTTGATGCGGGCAACAGAGCCGTTCGCCTATGTGATTGAGCAGATTCCCGAGGTGCCGCCAGTGCTCAAGTTTATCCAAGAGCATGGTCCGGTTTCTATGAAGGAATCCTACGGCAATTTCAATATGGGCGCGGGCTTTGCACTCTATATAGCGAAAGCTGATGTCGGCGCCGTTGCTGAAATAGCGCTAGGGCATGGGATGGAGCTTTTCATCGCCGGGAGTATCTGGAAACGCGGCGAGGAGAAGTGCGTAGAAATTCTACCCAAGCACCTCGTTTATGGGAGTGAGTCGCTCGCTGTACGTTAATGATGGTTTGCCGGTGCCAGTTCAATACCGGTGGAACCGCCCCAATCCTGTGAACGGGGCATTCCTTCTTCGCTCAAATATTTGAACTAAGAAGAGAAGATTGACCACTAAAATGCCACC
>CAYILA010000006.1:0-61563 GCA_964364265.1 uncultured Candidatus Saccharibacteria bacterium
TGAAAGCGAACATTAATTTTTTCAAATTTCCCTGAAACTTATACTCAAGAACAAGAACGAAAAAATTTCTGCAAGCACGTTCAATGGGAAAGAAGTAGCGTGCACCGGAAAGCATTGGATCGAATGTTTCGTTGAAAATATGAAATGTGTTGCTCGAAAAAGGTTTTTAGTATAACCCTATTTTCGAGGAATGAGGGAATGACTCTGTTGAAAAAATTTCAATGAAATCTGAAAAGAGCGAACTCACAAAAGAAAAATCAGCTATCTTGCTGAGACTATATAGAATCCCCTCTGAATTCCGTCAATTTTATCAGAGATCGAGCAAATTACCTGGTCAAGCGATGCTTTTTTGAAATGCGGGATCTCCGGATCGCCGATAACCACCTTATCGGTTTTATCATCAAATTCAGTTATCACTGCAAAATGCCCGCAGCTCTTTTGACTTTCTCTTTTCAAGAATGCGTCATTGTACCGCATAATAACATCATACCCTTTTGACATGTTATTGATTAGAAAAGCCCTTAATTTTTCTTCGCTGTCGAAGCGGTACATTTCTGAGATAGTTAGAGGGATTTTTAATTTATCGAAAAACTTCTGTATCGAATGCCGTACTTTTTCTATCTGCGTTCCGAACCCTTCTGTGGGCTCTTTTTGTAAATACTTAATCTTTTTATTCATAAAAAAATTCCTGCCCTTGAGAGGCAACCTTAATCCAAGTTCAACACCGATGGTCTCCTGATTGAGGATGTCGAGTCCATGCCGGTAGAGAATCCATTGCAGTGTTGCCGGAACACAACAATAAGGCAATTGGTAGAACGGTCTATAATTTGGAGTTTGAACATATCTCATTGACTCAAGTGTATAAAAAAAGGGGCGCCTTGTACAGGCGCCCCTCTGTGTGGGCATTACCCCGCACTGTTCTGGTCGTTGGAACACACTATTGCTCTTAAAGGCGGCAAATCTGGTGTTCCTTTGGGCTGCCTAGCCCATGTCGCCTTCGCCACCACCCTCGCACGATACGCGAGCGGTCTCGGCGCTTTCGGCCAGCGCCTCCAGCTCTTCCTGAGTCAGACCGAAGTCCAGCTCTTTCATGGCTATTTCACCCCCTTTCCCCGTGCCAGAACTGCTTGAGGTAGAGCAGAAAGCCTCTCCTCTCAGAGACGGTCAGACTGCACAGCAACTCCAGAACAAGACTGAAAAGACGTCGTCGATAGATGCACTCTCGCGGAACTGCGGCAAACTCGCTTCCCGCAACGGAAAACGCATGATGATAGCAGACTCCGCCGCAGAGATACCGGAAAGGGCACTCCGAACAACCCAATGTCCGGCTTTCCGATCCCTGCTTCAAGGAAACCCTGAATCGCTCAACTGTTGAGTCAACCTCACTTTCGGGAGTTTGCTCAATGGATCCGAGCGAAAAGAGCATGTTTCCTGTGAAACGAGGGCAGCGGTAGAGCTTGCCTTCCGCAGAGACGGACAGATACGATACGCCTGCGTTGCAATGCGACCTCTTCCTTTTCTTAAGGACGATTGCGGTAACCGGCTCGGTGACATTCGTGACGTCGAAGTAATCGCCTTGAGCAATAGCCGCATGGTAATCTCTGAAAAGCTTCCCAATGGATTGCATGAAGCAGTCGAATCCCGCATTGCTCAGATTGTAGTCGAGCGCGTAGGTGATGCGTCTAATGCCGAGCGTTAGAATATGCGCCACCGCCTTATTGATCGCTGTGTTTTTGTCAGCGATGGTAATTCGGGCTTGTATGGGTACGCTACCCAGTAGCATCTCTGCTGCTCTGACAGTATCGGCATACGATCCCTCTCCTCCGGGATACACCCTGTAGGTGTTATGCGCTGCCGGATCGCCATCGATGCTCAACATCACATGGAACGCGTTTTGTCTCATGAGGTCGACGTGGTTTTGCTCCAAACGAGTTCCGTTAGTCGTGAGTAGATACCGAACCGAGACGCCGTTAGGAACCTTGGCGTTGGCGTAAGCAACAACCTCCTCGATCAGATCGAACGCGAGGAGCGGCTCGCCGCCGAAGAAGCCAATCGTTGCGCTCTTTCCGCCGTGCTTGGCAACGGAATTGATGACCAGGTCGACGCTCCGGTGTGCCGTTTCAGAGCTCATTACGGCCCCAGGGTTGTCGTACCTTCCCTGGCTGGCATAGCAATAACTGCAAGCCAAGTTGCAGTTGTTGATAAGGTTAAGTGCCAGACTTCTAAGATATGTCCCGCGACTTGAGTCGAAGTCGCTCCCGTTGGAGGGAGCTTTGGCGGTTTTGCCGCCATTTTCGATCTCGTAGATAGCGAGGGGGAGGGTAAGGGGACGACATTCTATTTTTCATTGCCTTTATTAAAACAAAAGCCGGTTGACGAACACGAAGGCGAGGGGGCGGTTATCCAGATGACCAATACAAAGGGCGGAAGCGAGGGAACACCAGGGACGGAAGGGGGAACTAAAGAAATGAAGAACGAAGGAACTAAAGGACAGGAAGAACCGAAGGCGCAGGAGATTGTACCTAGTGTCCAGGATTCAGGTAAAACAAATGTCATCCCGACCAAGGCGGAGGGATCTCTCGACTCGAAAGATTCACTCGCTCGAGATGACGGTAAAAAGGAAGAGAAGAAATAGAACTATCGGATATTGACATCGATTAATTGGTTGGTGGTATGATTTGGATACGGAGAAAAAATGAGTAAAATTACACTAGATGAACTGGCGGCAATGATCGCCAAACAATTTAACGCGATAGATAAGCGATTCGATATTATTGAGAGTGATATCACGGGAATCAAGGGTGATGTAAGAGATCTTAAGACCGGTCAAAAACGGTTGGAGGATTCGATTTGGGAAATGAGATCCGAATTAAATGACATTAAAAAGCGAATAGAACGCATTGAAAAAAGAACTCTGGAAAGCTTGCCCCCGACCCGATCGGGGGACGATGATGTTATGGTCTCGGAAATCGTAGCTCTTAAAAAGCGTGTACTAATTTTAGAGACTAAGCTTAACAAATCGCCTTAGAAGATTTCATTCGCTATCTTCTATCTTTTATCTTCTATTCTTTGTTCCAGTCTTGGGCTGAATTTTTAGAGGTTACGAGACGAAGTTTCTCGTCGGAGCTTTCAATTAATTGCGGGGTCTTTGCCACGACGGCGCTACCGCAGATTAGTCCGGTTGGAGATTTAGTAAAAATGCGCAGTGAACGACCGCGGAAGATTGAGTTAAAAATCTTTTCCTGCGGTTTTTTTGATCCGAAAAACGAACTGATCCGGTTTACAAATTGGGATTCGGTTGGGTTGGCGGAGGAGATAGTAACGTCGAGATAATCGTCACCGATTTTTTTTATTTTTGGGTCAAACATCGAGACCGTCAAAGTAGTTGCCCGTGTTTGGATGATGAAATCCTTAAATTCCAAAGTTATCTCGGTTGAGCCGTTGATAGCCAGCGAGGTTTTGGTTAAGAAAGCGTAGCCGCTGGCGGTTTGGCCGAGTCGGATTTCGGAGATTTTACGAAATCGCAGGGACTCGCAGGCCTCCCGCCAATGGTTGACACCGATTAACCGATATAATTCCGGCGTCGCTTCAAGCGGGATGACGCCAAATGCTTCTTTCCGGCCGACAAGCCGACCGGCAACCGCATTGGCGATTTCATCTCCTCCGACTGCCACAAAAGTGCTGTATTGTTTGGACAAACCGATACTGACCAGCTCATTGGCATTTTGAGCGGCAGTCGGATAAGTATATTCGCCGGCAATCCCAAGGGAACCTAGATAATCTTTTATTTCTTGAACTTGGGAACGCTTTTTGCATTTTTTTATATCAAAAATGTAGTAGTACATTAAATAAACACGGTTAATCGGTGGGCGTTAATCGGTGACGAAGCCCGACCCAAAGGGTCCCCTTCGGGGTTTCGGTTCCGCCAGCTGGCGAATGTTTAGGGGTTACGGCCGTCCGCCTTGGCTTGTGCTGGGCGAGACAGGTTACCGCTTGCCCTTTGACGATACTCTTCGAATCCCGAGCCACATCCCTCAGAGTCGAGGGACGGGTCTCGTTACCGTACTCCGAATACCGTGTCCCGTATTATTTTCTAAAAAATCCGAGGGGATCGCGTTCTTTTGGTTTTTCCTCTCCGCCAGCTGGCGGATTGTCCTTGTCGTCTTCTTCTTTTTGATCCTTCTCATCGGCCGTTTCCTCTTTTTTATCCTCGGTCGTTTCGCCGACCTTGGTTTCGCTTGGCATCAAGCTCTTGCCGACAAAGGTAGCGCCCTGTTGGATAATCAAGCTCTTGGCATTAATATCGCCGACAACATTACCGGTTGGATGAATTTCCAGTTTTTCGGTCGCCTCAATAATACCGTGAACTTCACCGGCGATTTCAATCGTTTTGGCGGTAACCGGTCCTTTGACTTTGGCGGTCTCGCCAATATTGATATGTTCGTCGCTCCTCACCTCCCCTTCAACATTGCCGTTAACCTGAATTGAGCCCTTGTTTTTCAGGTTGCCCTTCAAGGTTACATTCAAACCGATGATGGTATCGATCGTGTTCTCCATATTTCTCCTCTAGTTAATATTTTCGATAATCATACAAAGTATGAAAAAAGAAGGATTGATTTCCCCTTCTTTTGGTTTCATTAATATTTGTATCATAGCATAATTCCACATTGCAAGGGGTGGGGATAACCAGCCGAAGGCTGGTAATGTTAAATTTCTAATTTCTTATTTCTAAATAATATCAAAAATTAAATCATCAAATAAAAAGACTAGAAACAACTTTCGGTCTTATTAGGATTTAGGGTTTAGATATTAGGATTTGTTCTGGATGTGATGGCTCCACTCCTTGATTGGACTTGACAAAGGTGGTAAAATGGTGCGGCTTTGGACCTTATTCAACAAATCAAAAAGTCTCAATATGGATAATATAAAAATAAGCGGCGCCAGAGAACATAATTTAAAGAACATTTCCCTCGAAATTCCAAGGGATAAGTTGGTGGTCATCACCGGTTTGTCCGGCTCGGGAAAGTCCTCCCTGGCTTTCGACACCATTTATGCCGAGGGGCAGCGCCGCTATGTCGAATCCCTGTCCTCTTACGCCAGACAGTTTTTGGGTCTAATGGAAAAACCGGATGTCGATTACATCGAGGGTTTATCGCCGGCGATATCGATCGACCAAAAATCAGCTTCCCGCAATCCCCGCTCGACGGTTGGCACCGTGACCGAAATCTATGATTATATGAGAGTCCTCTTCGCCAGAGCGGGGGAAGCCCACTGTCCTAATTGCCGCAAAAAAGTAACCCGCCAAACTGTCGGCCAGATTGTCGACCAGGTAATTTATTTTGCCAAGAAAACGGAACGGATTGCGGTTCTGGCGCCGGAAGTGGAGGACAAAAAGGGCGGGCATCAGGACATTTTCCAAAAAATTGCCAAAATGGGTTACTCCCGGGTTCGGCTTGACGGTGTAATTATGGAAATCGAAGAGGCAAGCGCCAAAGAATTGGATAAGAACAAAAATCACAACATTGAAATTGTGGTTGACCGTCTGATTTTGGAAAAAGAGGGGATCGATGAATCAACTAAAAAACGGCTCTACGATTCAATTGAAAAAGCGCTTCTTGCCGGCAAGGGCCGGGTTTTAATCTATAACCTGCCTACCGGTCAGGCAGGTTTCGAAACGGAAAAAACTGAAAACTATTCGGAACTGTTTGCCTGTCCGGACTGCAAAATTTCCCTGCCGGAGATTTTGCCCCGTTCCTTTTCTTTCAATTCGCCGCACGGCGCTTGTCCGGTCTGTCAGGGTTTAGGCGTCCGGCAGGAGATTGAGCCAAGGTTGGTATTACCCAATGCCAGATTGACTATTAACGAGGGGGCGATAAGACCGTGGTCCCGAAGTTCGGCTAATCTGGGTTGGTATTTTTCAATCCTCTCGGCGGCTGCCAAAAAACATCAGATCGATATGGATACGCCGATCTCCCAGTTATCGAAAGAGAATCTGAAAATAATTCTCTATGGCAGCGGCGAAGAGATTTTAAATGTCCGGGGATATGAAACAAAATATGAGGGCATTATTCCAAATTTGCTCCGCCGATATAAAGAAACGCAATCGGAGTATATAAAGAAAGAAATCGAAAGATATATGGTCATCCGCCCCTGTCCCTCTTGCGGCGGAAAAAGATTGAAAAAAGAGGTATTGGGAGTTTTAATTGCCGACAAGAATATTGTCGAGGTTTCCGATTTGACAATTGAAAAATGTTTAGAATTTTTTATCAAACTTCCGAAAAAACTAAACTCGGAACAAAACGCTATCGCTGTTCAACTGATTAAAGAAATTAAAGAACGGCTTAAATTTTTAATCGATGTCGGACTTTCTTACCTTACCTTAAATAGAAATGCCGCCACTTTGGCCGGCGGGGAAGCCCAGCGGATCCGCCTGGCAACCCAGATCGGCTCCGGCCTGATGGGCGTTTTATATATTTTAGATGAGCCCTCAATCGGTCTTCATCAGAGAGATAACGCCAGATTAATTGAGACGATCAAAAATCTGCGCGACCTTGGCAACTCGATCATCGTGGTTGAACATGATCAGGAAATGATAATGAATTCCGACTGGCTGATTGATATCGGACCGGGCGCCGGCGAACACGGCGGGGAAGTTATCTGTCAGGGAAAACCGGAGGATATCTTGAATTGCGAGGATTCAATCACCGCCAAATATCTAAAAGGCGTCGAGGAAATCCCGATTCCGAAATTCAGACGGCCGGGAAACGGCAGCGTTCTTGAAATCGTCGGCGCGACTGAAAATAATTTGAAGGGCATTTCGGTAAAAATTCCGCTTAAGACTTTTTCTTGTGTTACCGGTGTTTCCGGATCGGGAAAATCGACTTTAATCAACGATATTTTGGCCAAGGCCCTTTCAAAAGAGTTCCACCGGGCCAAGACGGAGCCGGGCGAGCACAAAGAAATATTGGGGACAAAAAATCTTGATAAAGTGATCGACATCGACCAATCGCCGATCGGCAAGTCGCCCCGATCGAATTCGGCAACATATACCGGCATATTTACAACAATCAGAGAACTTTTCGCCCAAACATCGGAGTCTAAGATGCGCGGATATAAAGCGGGTCGGTTTTCATTTAATGTGAAGGGCGGTCGTTGTGAGAAATGTCGCGGCGAAGGCGTTTTGAAAATCGAGATGCACTTTTTGCCTGATGTTTATATTACCTGCGAGGAGTGCAAGGGCAAAAGATACAACAAAGAAGCCCTTGAAATCCGATATAAAGGAAAGAATATTGCCGATATTTTGGAGATGACGGTTGAGGAAGCGGCGTCATTGTTCCAAAATATCCCTCCGATTGTCGAAAAGATGCGGGTTTTGGTTGATGTCGGCTTGGGCTATATTCGTCTCGGTCAGCCGGCCACGACACTCTCCGGCGGCGAAGCCCAAAGAATAAAACTGGCGACCGAACTTTCGCACCGCAGCACCGGTAAAACTTTATATATTTTAGACGAACCGACGACCGGACTTCATTTTGAAGACATCCGCCGGCTTTTGGGGGTTCTGGCGGCGCTGGTGGATAAGGGCAATACCGTTTTGGTAATCGAGCACAATCTTGATGTGATCAAATCGGCTGATTACCTTATCGATCTGGGACCGGACGGTGGCGATAAGGGGGGAGAGGTACTGGCTACCGGCACGCCGGAGGAGGTAGCTAAAGTTAAAAAGTCATATACGGGACAGTATTTAAATAAATTACTCAATGGTTCAATTGTTAAATTGTCCAATCCCAAAAACGGTAAACGGTATACGGCCTGCCTGCGGTAGGCAGGTAACGAAGCCCGTCCCTCGACTCTGAGGGATGTGGCTCGGGATTCGAAGAGTATCGTGAGGCGATAAACGGTAACGGCCTGATACCGGAAAACCACGACAGATTGGTGTTGCGATATGACTTAATTTAGGTTATAATAGATCAGCTTCAAAGTAATCTAGATGACTACTGCCGTGCTTCGCACTTTTCCTACGAAAGTACAAATTCATCGAAAATACGAAACTACGAATAGATTTCATTAAATAATTCGTAATTTAGAACTTTAGTAATTTCGTTTGATTCGTCCGCCTCGGCTCGTGCCGACGCGAGACGGGTAATTTGGTAGGTAGAGTGCGCAGCGCGGTGGAGGAAAGTCCGAGCACTATAGAGCAGGGCGCTTGTGAAAACAAGAGGGCCGTAAGGTCCTAGAACAGCGCAACAGAAAATAAACCGCCAAACCGTGCGAAGCACGGAAATCCGAAATCCTAATTTCTAAATCCGAAACAATATCAAAATTCAAGTATTTAAATGTTTGAAAATTGGAATTTGTTTAGGATTTAGGGTTTCGATATTAGAATTTCCGCGCTCCGCGCGGCGGTAAGGGTGAAATCGTGTCCCGATGTTACAATCGGGATCCCAATATCGCAAGATCGTCGGGAAGGTAAGAGCTCACGCGTTCGTATGGCGACATACGTCTGTGGCAAGCCTCGTTTAGTGCAAGTGAAGTGGACTAGATATATCAACTTTTGCTCGAAGGGTATATTTGGTCTTCACGCGTAGATAGATTGTCATCGGCCGTGCACAGCACGGAAATCCAAAATCCTAATTTCTAAATCCGAAATAATATCAAAATTCAAATAATAAAATATTTGAAAAATAGAATTTGTTTAGGGTTTAGGATTTCGATATTAGAATTTCCGCGCTATGCGCGGCCTACAGAACTCGGCTTATTGATTACTTTGAAGCTGTTTGACCAAATAAATATTTTGTGTTAGATTGAGAGCAATCTTTCATAAATTGCAAGAAGGAGTATCGATAGCAAATAATAAGTTTTATCGGGTTAATGAGCGAATTCGATTTTCGCCCATTGTTGTTATTGACGAAGAAGGTGAAAATTTAGGCGAAATGTCGACTTTTGAGGCTAGAAAATTGGCCGAGAATGCCGGTCTTGACCTTGTCGAGATTAATCCGACCAACCGTCCGCCGATTTGCAAGATCATGGATTACGGAAAATTCAAATACGACCAGGCCAAGAAAGATAAAGAATCCCGTTCCAAACAGAAGGAAACGGAGTTGAAGGAAATCCGATTGACTCACAAGATTTCCGACCACGACATTGACTACAAGGCGAAACAGGCCAGAGAATTCTTTAACCACGGCAACAAGGTTAAGGTCTCGATGCGGCTTCGAGGACGGGAAAACGCCTTCGTCAACCAAGCATTCGCCGTTTTTGAAAAATTTGCCGAGAAGTCGGGTATCTATTATGAAAGTCGGCCGGTCAAAAGCGGAAATTCAATAATTGGAAATTTCGGGAAGTTAAGAGAGAAAGAAAAATCAGATGAAGTTAAAATCCCACAAAGCGACAGTCAAGAGAATTAAAAGAACCGGTTCGGGAAAGTTGGTTCACGTTAAAGCGGCCAAAAGCCATCTTTTGACACACAAAAGCGATCCGACCAAAGTTTTGATTGAGGTCAAGAAACCTGACAGAGCGGGTGTTAAAAGAATGGCACCATACCTATAAATAACCAAATCCTTACGAAACTACGGATTGATCGAAAATACGAAACTACTAATCAATAAATATTCGTACTCTAGTAATTTCGTTCGATTCGTAATTTAGTAGGAAGTTAGGATATTCAATGAGAGTAAAGCGCGGAACGGTCAGACATGCCAAGCACAAGAAAATCATCAAATTAGCCAAGGGCTATGTCGGACGCAAAAAATCGGTATTCAAATTAGCCAAGCAGGCGGTCTATAAAGCCGGACAGCACGCTTTTCGCGACCGACGCAATAAAAAGCGAACCTTCCGGGCACTCTGGATTATCAAGATTAATGCCGGTGTCAGACAATTCGGCATGAGCTACTCGACATTTATGAAGAAATTGACTGATGCCAAAATTGAATTGGATCGAAAGATGCTTTCAGACCTGGCCGAAAATGAGCCGAAGGCCTTTGAAGCAGTCGTCGACAGGGTCAAGTAATTATATTAACAGATCTAAAAATGTTACACACAATGAATATTGGTTCTGTTCCGTTTGATAAAATTATTGACGGTAGCAAAACAATTGAAAGCCGACTTTATGATGAAAAGAGACAAAAGATAGAGATTGGTGACGAAATTGAATTTCATGAGAATGGGTTGAAGCGCCGTACTGTCCGAACCAAAGTTATATCATTACATAATTTTGACACTTTTGCCGATATGGTTAATGAAATGGGTTCATCTAAATTTGGTTGGATTGATGAAATTCAAATGCTCAACGAAATCTACAAATATTATACCAAAGATGATGAGAAAAAGTACTCCGTTTTGGGAATCGAAATAAAAAAAATAAGTTAGAAATTCTCAAAGAAAACACTATACAAAATAAGTATATTGTGTTATAAATATTATGACTGGACTCAGCTGCTTAGGACTGCAAGCATAGGGTTTGTTTTTCAGCAGCGATTAAGGAGGTAATCCAGTGGAAGACCTGTCGATCAGAGAGGCTCTAGAGAGAGACCGTAATTTTGTGGTTTGGTGCATGAAGGAAGCGTTATCTCCCTACTACGGTGGGGATCATGGCGCTCACGCTGAGAGAATATTCTCGACGCACATTTCTGGTGGTGTGGACCAAATCGGACATTTTTCATTCGAACAGAAGATGTTCATCGGAGAGATAAACGAAACACCGGTGGGGATGATTCATGTAGTAGGGAAGCGTCAAGGGACATATAAAATCAGTCCCCTGATAGTCTCACCTGAATACAGGAATCGTGGAGGTATAGGTAGTCGACTACTAAAGTCGGCGGAAGAGTATGCACAGCAACGGGGGGCGCGACAGATGTACTGCACCGTGGCTTTGTCGAATGAACAAGCACTTGGTTTTTTTATCCGGAAAGGATATGTCAGAGCCGGGAGCTCAGATAGTCACTATAAAGCCGGAGTTCGAGAGGTCATGCTCTACAAACTGTTCGTGGATCCTTCTCAAGAGGAACGCTTGGATGCACCGAACATCTCAGTTGTTCCGATGTCTGAACGACACGAATCGCAGGCCAGGGAGCTCATTCTATCTACTTTACCCGATGTCTTTCGGGGGGTGGACGACGTATGGGTAACCGCTTTGTTCGAGGGGTACAAACGGAGCAGTTGTCGAGACATCAACACCAAATACAAGCTGGTATGGGTTGCTGTTGATAGAAATGACAATGTTTTGGGTGTAACGGGTGCAACGCCGAAAAAGGGCGAACCGATAAAGGTGATGCCCCTGGTGGCGTCTTCGCAGAACGCCTTCATCGCGCTTCTACGAGACATACCTCATACGCTTGCACAGTTTGGCCACAAGCTCTATGTCCATATTGTTCCGACGGTCGAGGAGACAATTGTTCTCCAAAGGCTAGGTTGGGATTTGGATGCAGCAATGCCGGCCGCGTATCACCCAAAGGCTGTCACTCAGCAGTGGAGCTTTAGTACCGGAGGAAATCTGATGAGAAACTTGAGAGTGAAGCAACACTTTCTCGCCGAAATAGCTGAAGGAAAAAAAACGCTTGAAGTTCGAGTTGGTTACGATAATATCAAAACCATCCGAACGGGCGAACGGGTTCTCTTGGCTTCTAATTCTAGCCAGCTTGTCGTACGGATCAGGGGCGTGCGGCAGTACCCGACATTTGATGCAATGTTGAATGTCGAGGAAGCTGCCAAAATCGTACCCGGCAAGAACGACCTCCAGGTTCTTTGGCTTCTTCGAGAGATCTACGGCGAGGACCGAGAGAGACTTGGTGTGTATGTTCTGGACATTGAGGTTGAACAAAGATAAACCTCGTGTCATTTCAGAAATAGGAGGGTGTTCACCTGTGGAGAGCCCAAAGGGCTCTACACAGTAATTAACATAATAAATCGGTCACCTGACAGGTGATTTTTGTTTATCAACAGTCTTTACTAAAAATAATTTACTGTTAAGATGGTTATACCGAAGAAAGAAAAGGAGAGGTATGGCTTTAAATCAAAAAGATCTTACAGATATCAAAGACATCGTTGAGTTTGTTATTGAAAAATCAGAGTTGCGTATGGAAAAAATGATGGACGAGAAACTCACGAAAGTTGCAGATCGGCTGGAGAAGAAAATAGATCGGGAAATTGGAGATATCGCTGAGACCAACCGAGCATTTTTGGATAAGCTTGATAATCATGAAACCAGAATCGGAAAATTAGAAGAAAACAACAAACTAAAACTTGCCTAATATGATTTTAACTAAAAAACTCTCAACCTGGTCAAGTTTCATTAAATAGTTCTCCACTAGTTATTTTGCGATTTCTATAAATCGCTTTTTTGTTATTTAAAAAAAGGAGAATAAATGTTCAAGATCAAAAAGCTGGATTTATTGGTATCGATGTATACATTTTGCATTGTCGCTTCAGAGTTGATGGGTGGAAAAACCTTTTATCTATTTAATATTGGCAGTTTTAAACTGAATGCAAGCGTGGCGATATTCTTATTGCCAATAATCTTTACCATTAACGATATAATCGTGGAAGTCTATGGCAGGGAGCGGGCAAAAAGCTTGATTAGATCCAGCTTGATAGTTATCGTGATGATCATTATATTTGCGTTGGTAGCTACAACTTTGCCGGCGTCAACGAGATTTTCCGGTACGGAGAAGGCATATGATACGATTTTTAATATTTCGATAAGGTTTTCACTCGCCAGTTTAACCGCATTCTCACTGGCGGAGTTCTTGGATGTCTTGGTTTTCCATCGATTGCGGGAAAAATTCGGGAAGAAGCGTCTATGGTTCCGAAATAATCTTTCCAATTTCATTGCTCAATTCGTCGACACCTCGACTTTCATGATCCTGGCTTTCTATGTCTTCGATAGATCGGTGACCGAAAACCTCATATTCATTTTCGGGTTAATATTGCCATACTGGTTATTAAAATGCAGTATGTCGATACTTGAAACACCCTTTGCCTACTTAGGAGTTAGTTGGTTGGGCAGAGAAAGGAGATCGATTGAGAATTAAAAGTATCCGAACCAAGAAAATACAACCGAATGAGAAAATTACAGAAGTCCTCGACGAATACCTAAAAAAATTCGCCGATAGCTCGATACTGGCGATTACTTCCAAACTGGTTTCTACTTGCGAAAATAATATTATTCCGAAGAAAGATGTTGAAAAGGAGGAGTTGATTTACCGTGAGGCCGATTATTATCTGCCGATAAAAAATGATTACGGCATGACATTGACGGTGAAGAATAATATTTTAATCCCGACTGCAGGAATTGATGAATCGAATGTCTCGGGGGGATATATTCTTTGGCCGGAGAATCCGCAAAAAAGCGCGAATGAAATACGAAAGTATCTAATTAAGCGCTTTGGTGTCGGGCGGGTAGGGGTAATCATCACGGACAGCCGGACATCACCGATGCGTACCGGTGTGACCGGGGTGGCAATCGCGCACAGCGGTTTCAAGGCATTGAAAGATTACATCGGCAAGCCTGATATGTATGGGGTGAAACTCGGGTTTACAAAATCAAATATCATCGATGGACTGGCTGGTGTCTCTGTCCTTGTAATGGGCGAGGGAAACGAACAAACTCCATTGGTGGTCATTGATGAGATAGACTGTGTTCAGTTTACGAAAGGAAATCCATCAAAAAAAGAACTGGAAGAGCTGAAGATCGACATAAAAAACGACATCTACGGAGAACTATTGCAAAATGATAAATGGTGCAAAGGCGGCTGCTAACTACCTCTTGGCAATTTTTAGACTGGTCCAAACGATACACAGTAGTCCGATTGTGATAAAAACATCGGCTAGATTGAAAATTGGAAAACTAAGAATTTTAATATAGTCGACGACTCCACCATAAACGAGACGATCGAGAACATTAGAAGCGGTTCCGGCGAATACCAAGCTAAAAATAATGCGAGTTTTTTTGTCCTTGAAAAAAAGATAATAGAGAATTATTAGAAACAATAAAGACAATAAACCGGATAAAAAATTATTACCGTAAAGTCCAAAGATCATATGGTCGTTGATGGTGGCGAAACCGTTATTGGTTATCCAAAAACTCGTAAGTTGCAGAAAGGAAAGACCGAGACAAAAATAGGCAAAGAAACACACAAATTCTTTTGATGTAAAATACTTTTTCATATTTATAGAACTTCTCTTCTTTTCGGGCGATACTGACTGAATAAAGTTACTAAAGCTATAACAAAAAGTAATAAACTGACGACTTGACCCAGAGAAAGAATCGAAAGTAAGTCTTTCTCAACGCGCCAGAAATCAATGACAAAACGTCCGGCGGAATAAAAAAGAACCGATAAAGCAAAAATAAATCCCGGTTTAATCCGATTTTTCAGCTTCGTATAAATTATAAAAAGAATAATACTGATCGCAAGGCATAAAAAAGCTTCATAGAGATTAATCGGTACCTGTTTATTAACCGCGCCTAAAACGGTGGTTCCGACGCCGAAGTTTTCGCCGGAAACATATTCGCCAAGCCGGCCCATAAAAAGTCCGAGGGGAAACGATATACCCAAGAGATCAAACCAATTTAGTATGTTTTGACCTTGTTTTTTCAAGAGAAGCAAAAAAGCGATTCCGCCGAAAACAAACCCGCCGTAAGAAACCAATCCTCCCTCCCAAAAGTAGAATATATGGACGAAGCTTGGGAGTTGATTGTAATAGAGAATTGAAAAGGTCAATCTGGCCCCGATAATACCGGCCAATACGGAGTAGATGACATTGTCAAAAACATATGAACTGTCCAGATTTCGGCTCTGGGCCAGGAAATAGAGCAGTACGGCCGATAAAATTATTCCAATGACGGCAAAAACACCATGGGTATAAAAACTCAAAGACCCGATCGTAAACAAAATCGTATGCATATATTCTCCCTTCAATCGTATTATCCATTTGTTTGACTGTTGTTGTCAATAATTGATAAAATTATTCCAATAGTTTAAACTGAAATGGTAATGGACGAATATAAAGAAGAGAATAGCAACGCTGAAGACCTAAATCGGATGGAGGCGACAGCCAACCCAGCTAGTGATTTTTTGTACTTTCTTTTTGATCTTTTAAAAACCGGTTTGATAGTTTTTCTTTTGGCTTTGTCGTTGCGATATTTTGCGATTCAGCCCTTTATTGTCGACGGCGAATCGATGATGCCAAGTTTTGTTAACAATGAATACCTTCTGGCTGAAAAGGTTAATTATCTGATCAAAGAGCCCAAAAGAGGCGACGCGGTCGTTTTCCGATATCCCGGCAATCCGAACATTAACTACATAAAAAGAATAATCGGCTTGCCCGGAGAGACGATAAAAATTTCCAAGAATCAAGTCACGGTTGTGAATAATCAACATCCGGACGGTGTTGTCTTGCAGGAGGTTTATCTTTCCCCCAACACGAAAACTTATGTCAATGAAAGTGATGAGTTCAAGAAGGAAGTCGGAGACGGCGAGTACTTTGTGATGGGGGATAACCGCCAGCATTCCTCTGATTCGAGAGAGTGGGGGGTCTTGCCCCGTAAAAATATAATAGGTAGAGCTTGGCTGACGATTCTGCCGGTTGACCGATTTCAATTGCAAAGAAGGCTAAATTATTCTCAATTTGGTTTTATTCAACTTTTGCCGAAAATACTGGCTGGAAATTAGATCTTTTTTTGATCGATAAAGAACGGTACTCCCGATAAGGGATACGCATCCCTTATTTTATTTTCCAACGATCTGATCTGGGAGAGATGAGGCGGTTTCTTGCCCTGGAATAATAGTTCGAAGACGATCGGTTTGGATCTCTTTTGCTTTAATTTAATAATATCTTTCAGCTGCGAATTGGTATTTTTAGCATCTTCCAATATCAGATCGAGATCTTTTTGGTCAATCTCGTAATGCAGATTTTCATTTACTTTGATGATCTGGTTTAGGAGGGGGGTAATATTTGTTTTTTCGGAGGCCGAGATAAAGACGACCGGAAGCCAGGGGGCGAAATTGAGGCGAACCGAGAGGTTGGAGAGCATTTTGGCGATGTTTTCCTCCGGATTTTGCCATTTATCGATTTTGTTAATGACCAAGATAACGCCTTTGCCCGATTCCTTGGTCTCGCCGATTAAATGGGTATCGGAGGCGACAAAACCCTCGCTCCCATCGGATAGAACCAAAACGATATTAGATTCGTGAAAAGCCCGCCAGGAACGCAGAACCGAGAAACTCTCGATGGTGTCTTTTTTGATTTTTCCCGGGCGCCGAATGCCGGCGGTATCGATAATTCTAATCGTTTTGCCTTTGTGATTAAAAAGAAAATCGCCAGCATCTCTGGTTGTGCCCGGTTCGGCGGAAACAATTGCGCGTTTTTGGCCGACGATAGTGTTTAGAAGTGTTGATTTACCGACATTGGGCCGGCCCAGAATCGCCAAATTGATATCGAAGTTTGGGTTCGAAGATTTCTTTGATTTGCCCAATAATTTTGCAATTCGCTCCAAAAGGGCGCCGGAATTTTTACCGGAAATCGATGAGACGGTGATTATTTCAAAATTTCCCAATCGTACAAACTCTTTGATATCTTTTTCCCGTTCTAAATTATCGACTTTATTGACGATCATCAAAACCGGAGTTTTGGAGTTTCGAAGAGATCGAGCAATATTCTTATCTTCCTGATTGTCTTTTTCCTGCCAGTCAACCACAAAAAGAATCAGATTGGCTTCCTCTTTGGCGGTCTCAATTCCGGCCTGCATCTCTTTATTTAACGGAGTTTTTGATTTTGATTCGATTCCGGCCATATCGATCAGCGAAAAAGAGATGCCGCCAAAAGAGATGTCGGCGTAAAGGCGGTCTCTGGTGGTGCCGGCGGTGGGAGTTTCAATAGCGATCCGTTTGCCGACTAATCTATTGAATAGAGTTGATTTGCCGACATTCGGCCGGCCGATAATAGCGACCGTTTTAAACAAGGGATTGCTCATATATATGTTTATTAAAAAATTAGCCCCACGCCGCGGGCTTTGTTGCGAATAATTATATAATAAAGTATGGCAACATTGGCTGGCGGCGTGGGGCGGGCAGGAGATCGCCTAGTGTGCGCTAACGAAAGGCGTACTCCGATTAAAAATGATTATATCATAGAAAAAGGGATTGTCAATAAATTTTTATGCAAAATATCGGAACAGCGTCATTGTTTTTTCGGGTGTGAATAAATCAAGCAATAAATCACCTTGTGAACTTGTGAATAATAAAGTTTAGAGGGTCGCCGTTTCCGCTGACGGCGACCCTCCGGAACAACCCCAACAGCAAAAGGGGTCGGACAAGAGATGTGAGGAGAATCACCTCTCTTGTCTACCAATACACTAACACAAAAGAAATAATCTGTCAAAGGAAAAAATTGTCGCAAATTACTCTCTGGCGCAATAATATCGATTAGGTTAAGATTGGCTTGATGATTGCAAACATTATCCCCCACAAAAGAACCGGCCGTGAAACCGAGATTTATTCTTATCTCGTTCCGAATGATTTTCAGGACGATGTCAAAATCGGCTCAATCGCCGCCGTCTCTTTCGGGCGCAAGAAGATTATGGGAGTTGTTGAATCAATCCAGACCGAGAACCCCGGTGATATTAAACTAAAGGAATTATCGGAATTGACAGGTATTGAAATCCCGGCCCATTACATTGAAATTACCAGATGGGTAGCCGATTATTACCTTTGTTCCTTAGGCGAAGCAATCGGACTTTTTATGCCGCCGGAGATGCGGCGTCCGAGGGTGCAAGATATAAGATATACGATACAAGATAAAAGAATTAAACAACTCAACGACGAACAGCAGAAGGTATTTGAAATATTAAAAGAAAGATTGAAGAAACCCGAAAAGCCGGCCTTGATCCATGGCGTGACATCTTCGGGAAAGACCGAAATTTATTTGAAATTGGCGGCTGAAACACTAAATTCCGGCAAGCAGGTAGTCGTTTTAGTGCCGGAAATTATTTTAACTCTCCAGATTGTAGAAAGATTCGAGGAGACTTTTGGAGACAATGTAGCTTTGTATCATTCCGATTTATCAAAATCGGAAAAGTTAAATGCCTATCTTGATTTTCAAACCGGAGTTAAAAAAATAATTGTCGGTCCCCGCTCGGCATTGACCGTCCCTTCTGAAAATATCGGCTTGGTCATTATTGATGAAGAAGGGGAGAGCTCATACAAACAGGAGAAAAATCCCAAGTACCACGCTGTAGAATTGGCGGAACAAATCGCCAAAAACCGGGCTTTGCTTATTTTAGGAAGCGCCACGCCAACCCTGGATTCATATTACAAGACCAAAACCGGTCAATATGAATTATTCGAATTAAAGAATCGTTATAAAAATCCGATGCCCAAAGTAGAGATTGTCGATTTACGGGAAGAAATTAAAAACCGGAATTTTTCCTCAATCTCCGAAAAATTAAGGGCGGCGATTGAAGAAACCTTGAAAGCCAAGAAACAAACATTTTTGTTTCTCAATCGCCGCGGCGCTTCGACTTTCGTTTCCTGCCGCGACTGCGGGAAGGTGATTCTTTGCCCGAACTGTTCGGTGCCCCTGATTTATCATATTTTGGATAAGCGGAATTTCTTAAACTGCCATCATTGCGATTATGAAACTTATGTTCCCTCGCAGTGTCCGGTCTGCAAAGGATTTCGAATAAAATATTTCGGCGCCGGGGTTGAAAAAATTGAAATAGAGATAAAAAAGTTGTTTCCGGAAGCTCGAATCAGAAGAATTGATTCGGGGACGATGAATTCAAAAAAAGATTACCAGAATCTTTACGATGATCTGAAAAACCACAAGATAGACATCTTAATCGGTACCCAAATAATCGCCAAGGGACTGGATATTCCCAATGTCGATCTAGTCGGGATCGTCTCAGCCGATGTCGGACTTCACCTCCCGTATTACAAAGCGGCTGAGAGAACTTTCCAATTAATTACCCAAGTTATCGGCCGGGGCGGCAGGGGCGACAACCATGGCAAAGCTATTTTGCAGACCTATTGGCCGGAATCGCTTTCGATCCTTTCAGCTGGCGCCCAAAACTTCGAATCATTTTATAATCGGGAGATAGGGGAACGCAAAAAATATGACCTGCCGCCTTTCGTCCACTTGGTTCGTGTCATTGCCGAAGAAAAAGAGGCCGAAAAAGCCAAAGAAGCGGTAGGAAAAGTGGCTGTAGAGTGTCGAAAGAGGGGAATCGAATATCTTGGTCCGGCCAAAGCGTTTTTCTCAAGAATCAGGGGAAACTACCGATATCATCTAATCATCAAAGTTAAAAAATTGCCGGATAAAAAATTGGAGGAAATATTTTCAACGAATCCCTATCTGTTTTGGGATGTCGATCCGGAGAACCTGCTTTAACCATTCAATTTGTTAAGAAAAAACACTAGAAATACGACACGAGGTAGAGTTTAGTGAATATATAATAGTTCCATATGCGACGCTTGACTATATGCTTCATTTGTGATAGAATAATTTACAAATATTTAGCTTTGTAAACAATCCTGGAGCAAGCGCGTTGTTAACCATATAATATGGTTGATGGTGTGCTTGTTCCAAACAAGGAACGGCCTGCTGAGGCAGATCTCGCACGAAGGGAGAGGATGACGATGACATCGATCACCTCGCAATTCACAGAAGGACAGAAAAAGCAGTACGGACGTTTCGTTCAGGATGCCGGCGATAGGGCGTTTGCAGAAACCGGGTTCGACAAGGATAGCCTGCAAAGGCTCATCGAGAACGGCGACGGGTTTCAGGCCGATATCATTGCCTCAATCGCGAGGCTGTCGGTCACCAACCAGTATGCCAACGAGGAAACCGAATCGAATTACGGTTACCTCTCTGGCTACCGGAACCCCGTTTCGATACCGGATCAGATCGCGCGCTTGCGCGAACTCTTTACAGGCATCGAGCTGGGGACCGCCGATCTGTTGCTGGCCGAACAGCCTAAGAACCCGAACGCCGACGGACCGTTCGCCATTCCCGACTGGCATCTGATCGCTTCGACCTATCCGGAAGCGGTACTGAAGGTTTTCGACCTGATCAAGAAAACTCGCGGTAAGTTTTACAACTACGGCGACGGCCAGATCGACTCCGCGCACCTGCGCGAAAACAAACGGAGCGAAAAAGCATGGGCGACGATTCGTGAAACCCAATCGGGTAACACAATTCTGATTGTTCAGGCACAGTTCGGGCTACGGCATCGCGGCCGCTCCGTCCGACGCGCGCTGGAAGTGATGAGCTCCAGTGAGTTCGGCCTAGGGGCATATGCCACCGGCATCATGCTTCTTACAAATCCGATCCGGCTTCAGCACTACGGCGATCTTTGGATCGACTGCGCCGGAGATGAGTGGAGTTGGAGCGCCGATGGCGTCTTCGGCTACGCTCCGTTCTTCTCCTTCCGCGACGGCGAGGTCAGGTTCGACACCTACGAGGTCGAGTGCGTGTCTCGGTTCTATGGCTCCGTGTCTGCGTTTCTTTCGCAGTAACTGTTCCTTGTATCTTGAATCCTTGAATCTTTTGACTCTTTGTCTCTTGATTCTTGGATTCTCGCCTCTGGCGAGTCGACATATCCGGGCTATCCTTAATTGGGTAGCCCGGCTTTTTTATTGCTGAAATTTCTTTTCAAACAAAACAGCCGGAATCTTACTGGATAAGGCTTTTAAAGGTGCGCTGTGTTTGAGGAGATACTGCTTGCTCTTAAATAAATTTTGGTTTTGGCTTAACGAATGAACATATTAAAAGACATAAATCTCACTTTCAGGAACATTATGGTTTCGGGAAAAAGTAGATTACTCAGCGCTTCAATTACCGGTATTGTTAGATGTTAATTATTGTTATAATAGATAAGGAATTTTTAATTTTGGAAAATTATGAAACAGAAGATATTGGTGACCGGCGGTGCCGGTTATATAGGCAGTATTACGGTAAAAGAATTGTTGGATAACGGTTTCGATGTGGTGGTTTTGGATTCGCTGGAAAACGGTCACAGGGAAGCGGTTGACCGGCGGGCGAGACTGGAGGTAGTTAATCTATCTGACAAAAAGGGCGTAAATGAAGTATTTAGGAAACATAAATTTGATGCTGTGATTGACTTTGCCGCCTATCTTTCGGTGGGGGAGTCGATGGAGAACCCTAAAAAGTATCTGGATAATAATGTCGGCAATTTTATTAAACTTCTTGATGTTATGGTTGAAAATGATTGCCGCTACATTATCAAATCTTCCACCGCTGCGACTTACGGCAATCCCCCGTCCGACGATTATTTTCCCCTTAAAGAGGAGAGCCAGAAAGAGTACCGACTCGAAAAATCGGCTCTTCTCTCCGGAAAGTGGGACGGGGCGGATCTGAATGGCGAAGAATTTTTCAAAAAAGCTTTAGATTATTATGGGAATATTGCAAACGGCCGAACCGAACTAATATTAAGCGATGAAGATATTAAAGTGCTTCGGACACCGACCTCAATTTACGGTCTCTCCAAATTGATTGACGAAATTTTGCTTTCAAAGTATAATCAAAAATCGGATTTGAAGTATGTGGCTCTTCGTTACTTTAATGTTTCAGGTGCGACTCTGGATGGTTTGATGGGTGAAGATAAGCCGAATCCGATCACACTGATGACGGTCTGTTACTGGTCGCTTTTAGGAAAGTATCCCCCGGTTCCAATTTTTGGGACGGATTATCCGACGCCGGACGGGACCGGAATCAGGGACTACATCCATCCGGTTGATATTGCGACAGGGCACCTAAAGGCGCTCCAGTATTTGCAAAAAACCAATCAAAGCGAGGTCATTAATCTTGGAACCGGCAAAGGCAACACTGTTTTTGAAGTGATAAAAACGGTCGAAAAGGCGAGCGGAAAAAAAGTAAATTACAAAATAGTCCCCCGCCGTCGCGGCGATCCGGTCAAGTCCTGGGCAGATCCGGCCAAGGCCAAAGAATTGCTTGGTTGGGAGGCGAAATACAGTTTGGATGAAATGGCGGAGTCCGCCTGGAAATGGCATTCGACCCATCCGGACGGTTACCAAATCAAAAACGGATAACTAATCATAAGGATAACTAATAACGAATATCTGTTATTCGTCATCCTAACCATCCGTTATCCGTATTTATTCGAGGATTTATGGAGTTAGAGATAAAAAAAGATAATGACCCGGTATTAAGGGAACCGACCGAAGAAGTCACCGACTTCGGTTTTGAATTTCAAAAATTAGTCGATGATATAACCGAAACGATGCGGGCAAAGGAAGGCGTCGGTTTGGCCGCCCCGCAGGTCGGTGTTTCAAAAAAAATGTTTATCTGTGAATTCGCCGGCGACAAAGAGACGAAACTGGACGCATTTCCTCTGACCGTTTTGTGCAATCCGAAGATCGAAAAACTTTCAAAACAGAAAAAAAATATGGTTGAGGGTTGTTTATCTGTTCCTGATCGGGAAATTATCGTCAAACGGCCGAAGACCGCCACAGTTTCGGGCAAAGACAGGTACGGCAAGGATCTCACGATCGAAGCGGAATCGCTTTACGCCAGAGTTTTGCAACACGAGGTTGATCACCTAAACGCCACTTTAATTGTCGACCATATCAAACAGAGTAAAGTAATATTTATCGGCACCGGTTCGCTTGGTGTTGGCGCCTTAAAATCTCTGGTTGCGGACAACCAATATGAAATAGTTTTGGTCGTAACCGGTGCGGCTTCGGGAAAAGTTCGGGGCGCGGAGGTTGAAAAAAATCAGATCTATAAAATCGCCGAGGAGGCGAAGCTTCCAATTATCCGAACAGAGAAAATTAGAGACGAAGCGATTATTAAAAAGATCAAGAAGGCAAAACCGGAGTTGGGAATTATGGCTGATTTCGGCCAGATAATTCCGCAAGAGGTTTTGAACATCCCCAGACACGGCATTATCAATATCCACCCCTCGCTTTTGCCGAAGCACCGCGGAGCTTCGCCGATTCAACAAACAATTCTAGACGGCGACAAAGAAACAGGCCTTACCCTGATACTGGCCAACGCCGAATGCGATGCCGGCGATATCATTTCCCAAGCGGTGGTGGAACTCTCTGGATCGGAGACGACCTCGATTTTGAAAAAATATTTCTCCGAAATCAGCGGCAGTTATCTTCTAAGCATTCTGCCCTACTATCTATCGAAAGAACTCAAACCGCATCCGCAGCCGGAAAAAGATATCACAATGACAAGAATGTTTACGAAGGAGGACGGATTTGTCGATGAAAAGACTCCCGCCGAAGCGGTAGAGAGAAAAATCAGGGCCTTTGATGAATGGCCGAAAGTTTATACCGAATTCAAAGGCAAAAAGATTCAGTTATTAGCCGCCCATTTTAATGAAGAAGGGCGTCTGATAATAGATCGGGTGAAGCCGGAGGGAAAGAAAGAAATGACTTACCATGATTTCCAAAATGGGTACCATTCAGATTTGACATTTGGAAGCTAATCTGTTAAATTAGAGCCACTGTTTTAAAGATTGTGATATAGGAGATGCATGATAGTTATTCGACTGACCCGAGTTGGCAAGAAAAACAGTCCCGCTTATCGAGTAGTTGTGGCAGATAAGAGACGCGCTGTTAAAAGAAAATTTATTGAAATTTTAGGCAACTACAATCCTACGCGCAACCCGAAAGAACTTGTGATAAACAAGGAGCGGGCGTTTTTTTGGATGGAACGCGGCGCCCAACCGTCTCCTACGATCAGAAACTTGATGGCTGACGCCGGTGTTTTATCAAAGTCCGACAAAGTAAATATCGTTTACGGCAAAGAAAAATCAAAGAAAGCTATTAAAGAAGATGCAGGGAAGAAACCGGAAATAAAAACTGAAGAACCAACAGAACCAACAGAAACAACATCAGAGCAAACAGAGGAATCAAAAACCGAATAGTGCCGATTAAGCGGACCCTGGGTCCGGAAAGGAAAAAATGGAGAAAGATCAGAAATTCGTAGAGGATGTCGTCAAAGCAATCGTCGACAATCCAGATAAGGTAAAAACTGAGAGAACAATTGACGAAATGGGTGTCCTGATTCAACTTACAGTTGATCCGGAAGATATGGGCAAGATCATCGGCAAAGAGGGCAAGACCGCTAAAGCGCTTCGAACACTGCTTCGAGTTCTGGGCGCCAAAAACAATGCCAGAGTTAACCTTAAAATTGTTGAGCCGGAAGGTTCGACCCGACCCGAGAGAGTGCAGAGAGACGAAGAAAGCGATGAGGATATAGAAGAAGAGAAAGAAATCAAAAAAGTCAAAGAGGAGAAAGTTCTCGACGACATTCCAAATGATGTTCTAGCCTAGTTTCCAAACCAGAAACGGATAGCGAATTATTCTAATAATGAATAAACGAATAATTTATGCAAATTAAAAGAAGCCGCCACAACTTTTATTGCTAGCGGCTTTTTTGTTTTAAGATTACAATTAGCATAATTGCGCTTGAAGCATTCATTTTTCTTTCGACCACCTCCGCCTCGGCTTCGCCATAGGCGAGACGGGCTCACCTGCCATTCGGTCGCCACGGCGACCTCACCGGTCTTCGAAAAACGAACACTTCGTGTGCTGGAAAGTAAACAGGAAAATATATGAATAAAATTAGATTTCACATTCTGACACTGTTTCCGGAGATGTTTGAAAGCGTTTTTGCCTCAAGTATCCTTTCCCGTGCCCAGAAAAAGGGAATTATGGAGATAAAATATTATAATTTACGCGATTTTGCCGCCGACAAGCACAAAACTGTAGACGACACGCCGTATGGCGGCGGTCCGGGGATGGTACTGAAAATTGATGTTATGGACAAAGCCATAACATCAATAAAATCCGAAATCCGAAATCCGAAATCCGAAAAATCAAAAGTCATATTGATGACGCCGCAGGGGAAGAGGTTTGATCAGAAAAAAGCGGCCGAATTATCAAATTTGGAGGATATCATCTTAATCTGTGGCCACTACGAAGGATTTGACGAAAGAATCAGAGAGCACTTGGTTGATGAGGAAATTTCGATTGGTGATTTTGTACTTTCGGGTGGAGAAATTCCGGCTATGGCCGTCGTGGACGCCGTAGCCCGGCTCGTACCGGGAGTGCTGGGCAAGGATGAGTCCTCGAATGAGGAGAGTTTTTCATTGACCGATGATGACGGCAAGATTTTACTGGAATACCCAATCTATACCCGTCCGGTCGAGTACAAGGGTTGGAAAGTGCCGGAGGTGCTCCAAAACGGAAATCATGCCGAGATTAAAAAATGGCGTCTAGAAGAAGCCAAGAATAGAACTAAAGATAAACGAACTGACAGGTAAGCAGTAAGCTAATAAGCAATGAGCAATTTTGTACTGAAATCAAAATTTGAACCCAAGGGGGATCAGCCGGAAGCGATCGAGAGATTATCCGCCAATCTTGAGAGTGGAGTTAAGGATCAGGTCCTTTGGGGGGTAACCGGATCGGGCAAGACCTTCACCATGGCTAATGTGGTTCAAAATATCCAAAAACCGACTTTGGTAATCGCCCACAACAAAACTCTGGCCGCCCAGTTGGCCGATGAATTCCGCCAGTATTTTCCAAACAACGCGGTCCATTATTTCGTTTCCTACTACGATTATTATCAACCGGAGGCCTATATCGCCTCGACCGATACATACATTGAGAAGGACTCCTCAATCAACGATGAGATTGACCGCCTTCGCCACGCCGCCACCCACGCTCTTCTTACCAGAAAAGATGTTTTAATCGTCGCCTCGGTTTCCTGTATTTATGGCATCGGTTCGCCGGAGTTCTACCAGTCAGAAAATGTAATATTAAAAGTTGGCGAAGATATTAAACGCGATCAATTGTTAAAATCTCTGACCAATCAACAATATCAACGAAACGATTTGGAGTTGCGGCGCGGGACTTTTCGGCTGAAGGGTGACACTCTGGAGATTTTACCGGCTTACGCCGAAAATTATTTTAGAATTGAATTTTTTGGTGACAACATCGAAAAGATTACAGAAATGGCCTGGCCGGACAACAATGTCTTGAAAAATTATCAAGAGATTGAGATCTATCCGGCAAAACATTTTATTACCCCGGAGCCAATCCTAAAACTTGCAATATCGGAGATCAGAAAAGATCTCGAGATTAGACTAAAAGAATTGAAATCAGAAAATAAGCTTTTAGAATACCAACGCTTGGAACAGCGAACCAATTACGATTTGGAGATAATGGAGCAGACCGGTACCTGCTCCGGAATTGAGAACTATTCAAGATATTTTGACCAAAGATCTCCGGGCGAACCGCCGACCACACTTTTGGACTACTTTCCCCATTCGACAAGCTCAGGGCAGGCTGATTTCCTGTTGTTCATCGACGAATCCCACATGACTGTGCCCCAGATAAGGGGAATGCATGCCGGTGACCATTCGCGGAAGAACTCTTTAATCGAAAACGGTTTTCGCCTTCCATCGGCTTTTGATAACCGGCCGCTCCAGTACGAAGAGTTCCAAGATAAGATCGGTCGAACAATATTTGTGTCGGCGACACCGGGGGAGTACGAGCTCCAAAAGAGCTCAAGAAATCCGAAATCCGAAATCCGAAATCCTAAAGAAATTAAAAATTCGAATTTTGAAAATTCAAAAATTGTTTCGGATTTAGATATTAGAGATTCGAATTTCCACGCCAGCGTGGTAAAGCAGTTCATCCGGCCAACCGGATTGATTGATCCGGAAATCGAGGTCCGAAAAACCGCTGGCCAGATTAAAGATTTGATTACCGAAATAGACAGCCGAATATTGAAGAAACAACGAGTTTTAGTAACAACCCTGACCAAACGGATGGCTGAGGAACTAACCGAATATTTAGCAGAGAGAAAAATCAAAGTTGCCTACATTCACTCCGATGTCGAAACGCTGGAGCGAAGCGAGATACTTCATTCTTTGCGGTTGGGAGAATATGATGTGCTGGTCGGCATAAACTTGCTTCGGGAAGGTTTGGATCTGCCGGAAGTATCGATGGTAGCGATACTGGATGCCGACAAGGAAGGGTTTTTGCGGAGCAAGACATCTTTAGTTCAGACAATCGGGCGGGCGGCACGCCACTCGGAGGGCAAGGTTATAATGTATGCCGACCGGATAACCGATTCGATGAAAGCAGCCATATCTGAAACCGAAAATCGGCGCAAACTGCAGGAACGCTATAACACGGAACACGGCATCATTCCAACAACAATTCAAAAATCGGTAAAGCCAAAGGAGATAAAGGAAGAAGAGGAGCTGAAAAAGATCAATAAAGAATTCAAAGTTCTACCAAAGATCGAGAAAAAACGGGTGATTAGAGATTTGGAACAGTTGATGGAAGAGGCGGCCAAAAATTTGGAATTCGAACGGGCGGCCGAACTCCGAGATCAGATCATCAAGTTGGAATCGCTGATTTGATTTTGACTTTTGTTTAGCTTAGATATAGTATTTGTAAGCATAGAAAACAAAGCCAATAACGAAGGGAAAGTATGAAACAAAGCGTCGGAATATTTATTGTTATCGTTGTTGCGATCTTGGCGATTGGCGGCGGGCTGATCTATTACAACAAAAGTAAAAATTCGGCCGATTCAAACCGAGTTGCCGACCAAAACGGAGATGTTAAGGGAGCGAGCGATAGTGGTGAAAGCGCTGATTATAAGGTTAAACTAGCTAAATTTTTAAGCCAGAAGGGGATGGTCATGTACGGCGCTTATTGGTGCGTTCACTGCAAGGGACAAAAGGAACTGTTCGGCGACGCCTTCCAATATGTTGACTATGTCGAGTGTGATGCCGCAGGCGAAAATGGAAATCCGGAGGAATGCAAAGCAAAAGGGGTAACCGGATATCCGACCTGGATATATCAGGGCAAGGAGTATGAAGGGCTTCTATCGCTTTCAAAATTAGCCGGTATTGTCGGATTCTCCGATAGCGGTGCTTCCAATGCCGATTCATCCACAAATAGCACCGATTCGACAACGAGCACTGGGGATAACCAGCCGTAAACTACCGATAAATCCTAAATCCTAAATCCTAAATCCTAAACTGACATTAAATAAATATTGTCCAAGACGGGATATTTAACAAGGTGATTCTGGGAGATCATTGAATAGCAAGATTATGTCTCCGTACGCTTGACACGGGAGTGGGTTCAAAAATACAATGGTGAATGTAATATCAAAAATGGATAACGGATTATAAGGATAACTGATGACAAATATTGGTTATTCGTTATCCAAACAATTCGTTATCCAAACAATTCGTTATCCGTATTTAATTGAGGAATTTAGAGAGGAGGTGAATTAAATGGAAGCATATTGCGTAAAATGTCGATCCAAAGTCGAAATGGCAAACGCCGAAGAGATTACAATGAAGAATGGAAAGCCAGCGACTAAGGGTTCATGCCCAAAGTGTGGCACAAAGGTTTTTAGAATCGGAAAAGCCGCCTAAATTTTTGTTTTTGCCCACCCAAGGTGGGTTTAATTAAGATATAGCAAAAATGCCCGGTCCGTCCCGTCTCATTTTATGAGCCGAGGCCGAGACTGAGGCATTTTTGTGTTGAACTGATTGTAAAATTGAGGCAAAAAGGGTATAATAAACTTTAGTGAAAAGATCAGAACTTATTTTAGGTTTTGCAAAAGTACCGGTCGATATCGCAATGATTTTGGCTGCTTTTGCTTTGGCTTATTTTCTTAGAGTTGACATTGGGGTGGTCCCGGCTTTTTCCGATGTCGGGTTAATGTCATATCTTTGGTACTCATTTTATTTGATACCGGTTTGGATGCTTCTTCTTGCCCTAAACGGTCTCTACAATTTTAAGCGTAATTTTATCTTGCGACAGGATTTATACCATATTTTAAACGCCTCATCGACCGCAATGCTTTTCTTGATCGTCGGCATATTTTTCTCCAGAACTTTCTTCTTCTCCCGTCTTATCTTGGCCTTTACCTGGGTTCTAAGCATAATTACATTATTGGCGGGTAGATTGTTATTAAACAAAATCGAAACTATCTTTTACCAATATGGGATTGGCATTCATCGGGTTTTGTTAATCGGCAAGAACGAATCAGCTCTTAAAATAAATAGTTATTACGCCAGTAAACAAAAATTGGGTTATCGGGTTTTGGGAACCCTGACCACTGATGGCGAGGGCAATGGTAACGGAATCCCGGTTCTCGGCCCAGTTTCAAATCTCTCGACAATCATTAAATCGAAAAACATTGATGAGATCATTTTGACCGAGACAAAACTTTCAAAGGAAAAGATTTTGGAGATAATACAAATTGCAACAGATCAAAGTATAACATTTCGTTATGTTCCGGATATTTTAGCCATTCTAACATCAAATGTTACCACCGGATTAATCGGATCTATGCCAGTGATGGAACTGCACTCGATACCGCTTGACGGCTGGGGTAGAATTGTTAAAAGGATTTTAGATATTATACTCTCGTCTTTTGCAGTAATTGTTGCCTTTCCGATCATGTTCTTGGTGGCAATCGGAATCAAATCAACATCTAGGGGGCCGTTAATTTATAGGCATCTTAGAGTTGGACGAGATGGAAAGGAATTCTATTTCTTTAAATTCCGTTCAATGTATCAGGAAAAATGTGACTACAAAAAGGGCGGCAGCAAATGGACGACAGAGTGCGATAACTCAAGAAGAGTAACCCCCTTTGGAAAATTCATCAGAAAGACATCTTTAGATGAACTTCCTCAATTTTTCAATGTCCTAAAGGGTGATATGAGCTTTGTCGGACCTCGTCCGGAGCAGCCAAAATTTGTTCAGAAATTCGAAAAAGACATTCCGGAATATTCAAAAAGACATCGCGTCCGATCGGGAATTACCGGTTGGGCTCAAGTCAACGGTCTCAAAGGCGATACTTCAATTCGGGAACGGGTAAGGTATGATATTTACTATATTGAGAACTGGTCTATTTGGTTCGACCTTTATATTATTTTAAAAACTGTCAAACTGATTATTAAAGAAGCCCTATTCGGTAAAGTTGAGTACAAAAATTAGGACACTTATGAAAATCGCAGTCATACATGAATGGCTTTTGAATGTCGCCGGATCGGAAAGAGTACTCTTGGAGATTATGAAAGTTTTTCCTGAAGCGGTAATTTACACCTCGGTTTTTGATCAAAAAAAAGCGGCTCCTTTTACAAAATTTGATGTCAGAACCTCATTTCTACAAAAAGTGCCTTTGGCAAAATCAAAAAGGGAAGTATTGGTCCCCCTGACGCCGCTGGCCTTCGAGCAGTTTGACTTATCGGAATACGACCTTGTTTTGTCGAACTCTCATATGGCGGCTAAAGGGGTTTTAACCAAGCCGAAGACAATATCTATCTCTTATTGCCATACTCCGCCGAGATACCTTTGGGAGCCGGATGTCGATCCGCGAGCCAAGAGTGGCAGATTTGCTTGGCTAAAAAATAAAATAGCACATGAGATGCGGATTTGGGATCGTGTTGCCGCCGATCGTGTTGATTATTTTTGGGGAAATTCAAAATATATATGCAAGCGAATAAAGAAATATTACGGCCGGGAATCGGAGGTCCTCTATCCGCCGGTCGATATTGAGCGTTTTGAAATCGGACCGGACAAAGATATTAAAGAATATTTTTTATTTGTCAGTCGTCTGGTTCTATACAAAAAATGTGATTTGGTGATAGAGGCCTTTAATGAATTGGGATTGCCTCTCAAAATTATCGGCCGAGGGCCTGAAGAAAAAAGACTAAAGAAATTGGCCAAAAGCAACATTGAATTCTTGGGATATGTCAGCGACAAGGAACAATCCAAATTTTACGGCGAAGCGAAGGCATTTATCTTTCCGGCCGAAGAGGATTTTGGGATCGTGCCGGTAGAAGCAATGGCCTGTGGCCGGCCGGTAATCGCTTACGGCGCCGCCGGCGCCGCCGAAACGGTCATCTCCGGAAAGACGGGAGTGTTGTTTCCGGAACAAACAGCGATAAGTTTGGTCGAGACAATTAAGAATTTCAATCATAGAATATATAACACCAAAGAAATCAGGGGTTGGGCTGAAAAATTCTCCGGAGAAAGATTTAGGGCCGAACTTAAAGACAAAGTCGACAAGATTCTGAAAAAAGAGGGAAAATATTAATTTCTGATAAACTTTTTTTCAGGTGTGGTAAAATTAAAACAGGGATCGCACGGTCTTGTTTTTCTGGTGTTTGAATATCGAATATAATTTGGAACTTTGAATCGGAGGGAAATTGTCGGACGAGAGGAAAATAAAAAATGACTTCTGGAACAACCGATCATCGCACGGCGACAGTTTTGGAGTCTTTGTTGAAAAAGACCTGACATTGCCCGATGACAAAGTTCTGGAAAACACGGAAGGGTTCTCTGAAAATCTCTCCCGCGCCGGCTTGAAACACAAAAGTAAATATGCCGCTAAACTGGCTTTGGAGAAAAGCCGGGAGATCCAGAAAAAAATTGAGCAAAAATCAAAAAAAGAAAGAAAAAAACTGAGTTTGAAAAAATTCGGCAACGGTATTTTGTCTGTTGCCGCCTTCCTGATATCGCCATTCATTCTTTTCAAAAAACAATTGGCTGTTTCCTTTCTCTTAATTCTTTTTATAACAGCGGCGATCCAAAGCTCCAAGGCAAAAGCGGAACTAAATCGGAATTCGGAGGAAGCCAAAAACCATATCAATGCTTCGTTTGAAGATATGAACAACGGAGATATCGCCGGCGCGGTTTTAGAAGCAAACAAGGCAAAGGAAAATATCGGAAAACTAAAACTTCTCTCGCAGGCCTGGGGCCAGGATATCCAATATCTATCATTTATACCAAGCAAGCCCTCCAAACTGGTTGCCTATGAGAAATTTCTAGATAGCGCTTATGTAATATTAAATTCGATAAGCTCCTTAAATCAGGAGGCGAAATCGGTCTTTTCCAACCGGGCCGTCGCCTCGGGCGAGAGTGTCTCCTCAATCGATCTATTGGTTTTTAGCAAGGCGTTTTCGGAGGGGTTGGATAAGATGGAAAAGAATCTCCTCATCAGTTCCGCTAACCTGTCTTCGGCCAGCGCCTCTCTTCCTGATGATTTGAAAACTTCCTTGGACGATGCGTCCGAAATCGTTAAAAATACGACCGAATCGATCGCCACCCTCCGCGGTTTTTTAAACGATGGCTTCCCCTGGATTGCCGGCGAGGAGAGTGAGCGGAATTTCTTGATAGTTTTCCAAAATAACACCGAAATGCGGGGAAGCGGCGGCTTTATCGGTTCATTCGCTTCGGCGCGGATCGATAAGGGAAAATTCTCGGCTCTTGACTTCGAGGCCAATATCTACAAACTAGACAAGGTATTTACGGCCAAGGAAACGGTAAAGCCGCCGGAGGAACTGGCTTATTTGTCTAACGGAAAATGGGCGATGCGCGATTCAAACTTCGCCCTTGACTTTCCGGAGAGCGCCGGTAAAATGCTAGAGTTCTATGGCAAGGAAACGGGAAAAGAGGCCGATGGCGCGATAGTTCTGGATACGACGCTATTCACCGATTTATTGAAAGTAACCGGACCGATCGAGATGCCGGAGTATGGAAAAACCGTCACGGCTGATAATTTTGTCAAAGAAATTCAATACGAAGTCGAGGTCGGTTATTTCCAACGAGAGAACGGCGCGGTTGAAAACGAGCCAAAAAAGATTTTGGCCGATATGATGCCGAAGTTTATGGATAGATTATCCAGCGCCATGGTTGATGAAAAACAATCTGTCGAAGTGATGGGGGCAATATACTCCGCTTTGAAGAAGAAACATCTCTTATTTAATTTCCAGAATCAATCAGTCCAGGAAACCGTTTTGAAATTAAATTACGGCGGCAAGATCGAACACAAATTTTCCGATTATCTTTATGTCGCAAACACCAACATCGGCGGTAAAAAAAGCAGTTTGAATATCAAGGAGACGATCAACCATAAGGTGGCGATCAATAATGACGGTACTTTGGACGAGGTGGTCGACCTGACCAGAAAGCACAACGGAACCGGAGAGTGGCCGGACGGCGACAATATTAATTTGGTTAGAATATTGGTTCCGGATCAATCAACTATTACGGATATGAAAAGCACCGGCGGCAATTTCTGGCCGAACGGCTTGGAGCGGCAAAAAATTTCACCGGTTTATAAAATTGGGACTGAAGCGGGAAAGACCAAAGTTTCTTTCTGGCAGAACACCTCTGTTGGCGGGGAAACCAAATCAATCACCAGCTATAAAAGCAATTATCGGGTTGATTTAGCGGGCGGCGGTTTCTCCTATTGGCTTTACCTGCAAAAACAGCCGGGAAATACCGGCGACGACTATCGACTTGATATTACTTATCCAAAGGGTTATGAACCGACAAATGTCAAAAATTACGATTTCATCAACCGTAAAATCTTAATCAAAAAAATTTTGGATTCAGATGAGGAGATTATAGTAAGATTTAGGAAAATCTAATAAAAGTATTTTAAATAAGTAAATATAGCACTCAACTATTGCTTTACCGATTTTGGGTGTGGACATTTTTTATTTGTTATGGTATTATTTTTCCGCATATCGCTTCATCTATACGTATTTAGATTTTTATGGAAGGGAGGTGGAGCATGAGCGATCCGTGTGCAATTTGTCCAATCTGCTCAAACAGAATTGGGCAAAATCCGGATTGTGCCGTCGTGTCAGTTTCTGACGTTGCGGCAACCGAGCGGGAGCTCCGAAAGCGCTTCGAAGAAGCGTTGCATGAGCTCCACGAGCTCGACCCGCGAGGCGTTATTGTCGAGTGGGCCGATGACAGAAATGCCCGGCAAGTTCTAATCTCCCAGCGGGAGATTGTCGTCGATTAACACCCGATCTTTCGGCCCTCTACGGGCCTGACAATAACCGAAGGCGTTTTTGGTCCCCAAACCACGAGCGCCTCTTTTTATATTAAAAGCAAACCAATTGTTAAATTGATCTTATGAAGTTTCAGGCATCACCCCAAGAAGCTAGAACTAACTTATTGAGGGATACCCGAGAGAATGACGATGATGGCGTAGGGTATGTGTCATTCTCTCGGCGGGTTGTCCCCCAGAGGGGACTATACAGGATCGCGATACAATGTCTTAGGCAGGATCTTGCGTCCCGTGTCCCTAGACAACCGGGGACTGCCTTGAGAAAGAAAAGACTCGTCGTTTCCGTCACCGAAACATTCGACGGAGGCATCGATGGTGAAACTGCCTCGCGCCGTCTCTACATTTTCGCCCTTAATAAGAAGGGCGTGAGAAATCTGAATTTGGGCCTTCTGACATCCTCTGGGGATGACATGAGCTCCGGACGGGGTGTACAGATTGAGCTCATACGCGGTATGAGCTTTGTCGCAGGTCGTGATTTCGACCCTGACTCGGCTATCGCGAGACTTCGCCTCAAAGCGAATCTCGTACTCGCCGGGCTCTCCCTTGTCGAGTAAGCCAAATAGTTTTGGCTCTACTGTAGGACCCAATTCGATGGGATTCCCGGAGTTATAGAGAGCGAACTCGACTCCTCCAAAATACACGGTATTCATTGAAACATTCTCCTCCCAGTGCTCGGCAGGGGACAAAGCGGCTAGCGGAAAGCGGAACCGCAAAATCACAACTGACGGCTGGATGAAAACAAAAACTGCATTCATCCAGCTGCCAGCAAAAAGAGAAATTAGTATGATTATACGCCACAAATTGCATTTGTCAATGAATTAATAATCGGCAAATTATCGGCTTGAAGAATAGCTTCCGAGCTGATACAATGTAAGGGTTAGGAAGACTAATCTTCCTGTTTTTCTTTTGATGTATTGACTAACAAAATGCGAAACGGCTAAATTGGATAAGTGAAATAAATAGGTGATTTTGTATGGCAGAAAACATCAACAAAGTGACTGAAAAATACGACGCCTCCAAAATTACGGTTCTGGAGGGCTTGGCGCCGGTTCGAAAACGTCCCGGAATGTATATCGGCGGAACCGGCATCGACGGACTGCACCACTTGGTTTGGGAGGTGGTTGACAATTCAATCGACGAGGCGATGGCCGGATATTGTACTAAAATTACAGTCGTTTTGAACAAAGACGGCTCGGTTTTAGTTGAAGACAACGGGCGCGGTATTCCGGTTGATGTCCATAAAACAACCGGTAAATCAGCTCTGGAAACAGTTTTAACCACCCTTCACTCCGGCGGTAAATTCGGCGAGGGCGGCTACAAAGTTTCAGGCGGTCTGCACGGTGTCGGCGTTTCCGTCGTGAACGCTCTTTCGGTCTGGGTCAAGGCCTATGTCAAAAAAGAGGGCAAACTTTACTATCAGGAATACGACCGCGGTGTCGCCAAGGCCAATGTCAAAGCGATCGACAAAGCCGAAGGGAGCGGAACAACGATCGTCTTTATGCCCGATCCGGAAATTTTCAAAGTCATCAATTTTTCATATGAAACAATCCTCTCCCACTGCCGCCAACAGGCCTATCTAACGAAGGGCGTGATGGTGACGGTCCGCGATGAACGGGAAAATGTCAAAGAGATTTCCGAGGACGAAATCGAAACTGACAGGGAGGATAAAGAGGAAATTATTGAAGAATTGAGTCCGCCAGCTGGCGGAGATGAGGGTGAGGTTCACACTGGTCGGGGCGAGATTACGGATGAAAACGCCGCCAAGATTGCCAAATCAGGCCCTAGGACTTACTCATTTTACTTTGAGGGCGGCATTTCTTCGTATGTCCGTCATATCAATAAAAACAGAACTGCTCTGAACGAGCCACCGATCTATGTCGAGAAAGAAGAAGGCGGAGTGATTGTCGAACTGGCAATCGCTTACACCGACGATTACAAAGAGCACGCCTACTCATTTGCCAATAATATTTTCACGGCCGAAGGCGGCACTCACTTAACCGGTTTTCGAACCGCTCTGACCCGAGCGATTAACGCTTACGCCACAAAAGCCGGCTTGATCAAGGGAATGGGTCTGACCGGCGAGGATGTCCGCGAAGGTCTGTCGGCGGTCATTTCGGTTAAATTGCGCGACCCCCAATTCGAGGGACAGACCAAAGCGAAACTGGGCAACACCGAGGTTCGGCCGATAGTCGATTCGGTGGCGGCAACCGCTATTACAATTTACCTAGAAGAACATCCGAACGAAGCCAAAAGAATTATTGAAAAATGTTCCCTTTCAGCCCGGGCCAGAATGGCGGCCAAAGCGGCTAGAGAAACAATTATCCGGAAAGGCGCCCTGGACGGCATGACCTTGCCGGGTAAATTGGCTGATTGCTCGACTAAGGATCCAAAACGGACCGAAATCTACATCGTGGAGGGCGATTCGGCCGGCGGCTCGGCCAAGCAGGGCCGGGACCGAAGTTTCCAAGCCATATTGCCTCTTCGCGGAAAAATTCTAAATGTCGAAAGAGCCCGACTTGATAGAATGTTGTCTTCGGAAGAAATCAAAGCTTTGATTGTCGCTTTGGGAATCGGAATCGGCGAGGAAATCGACTACAAAAAATTGCGCTACGACCGCGTTATCATCATGACTGACGCTGATGTTGACGGCGCCCATATCCGGACTTTGCTTTTGACATTTTTCTTTAGAAATTTCCCCGATCTTTTGACCGATGGGCACATTTACATCGCCCAGCCGCCATTATTTTCAATTACAAAAGGCAAAGAAAAACATTGGGTCTACTCCGATACGGAAAAGGACGGCATTGTCAAGAAGATGAGAGGCGGGAAAGATGACAGCACGGGAATTTCGGTTCAGCGTTATAAGGGTTTGGGCGAGATGAATCCGACCCAGCTTTGGGATACGACCATGAATCCGGAAAACCGAATACTCTGGCGGGTGACAATGACCGACGCCGAAAAAGCCGATGAGATATTTACAATGTTGATGGGCGACCAAGTTCCACCCCGCAAGAAATTTATTACCACCCGCGCCAAAACGGTTTCTAACATAGACACATAATTTTAGGAATGATGATGGAAGAGAACGAAGACAAAAATCCGCCAGCCGGCGGAGAAGAGGATAAAGAAGAAGTGATGCCGCAACCGATTTATGACGAAGAGACCGAAAGGGAAAATTCGGATGGTTTTGTCGTGCAAGAAGATGAAAAAGATGATAAAGAAACGGAGGAATCAGGCGAAGCGGAGATATTCGAAGAAATCCATGATCCCAATATCGGAACCTTAAAACCGCGCGATTTGGTAACGGAGATGGAAACCTCATATCTTGATTACGCAATGAGCGTAATTGTTTCGCGGGCTTTGCCGGATGTTCGGGACGGCTTGAAACCGGTCCACCGCCGCGTCGTTTATGCCATGCATGATACCGGTCTTAAACACAGCGCTCACTATCGAAAATCAGCCAAAGTTGTCGGCGAGGTTATCGGCAACTACCACCCGCACGGCGATATTGCGGTTTACGATACATTGGTTAGAATGGCACAGGATTTTTCGATGCGCTACCAATTAGTCGACGGCCAGGGAAACTTCGGTTCGATGGACGGCGACTCGGCGGCGGCGATGCGATACACCGAATGCCGAATGACTTCGATTGCCGAAGAGATGGTGGCTGATATTGAAAAGGACACTGTTGATTGGCAGGAAAACTACGATGGCTCAACCAAGGAACCGAAAGTCCTGCCGGCCAGAGTGCCGCAGTTGCTATTAAATGGCGCTATGGGTATTGCCGTCGGTATGGCCACAAATATTCCACCGCACAATCTAAAAGAATTGTGTGACGGTATCATACATTTAATTGAAAATCCCGATGCGACTATCGACGAGATGATGAAGTTTGTCAAAGGTCCCGATTTTCCGACCGGCGCCAATATTTATAATAACGAAGACATCAAAATCGCTTACGCCACCGGCAAGGGAAAAATTATGATGCGGGCAAAAGCCGATATTGAGGAAACGAAACGGGGTTTTAGAATCATCATCACTGAAATTCCTTATCAGGTGAACAAGGCCTCTTTGATTGAAAAAACGGCCGAATTGGTTAAGACCAAAAAGATAGACGGCATCTCCGATATCCGCGATGAATCCGACCGCCATGGCATTCGGGTGGTGATTGAACTTCGCGGTAACTCTTACCCGAAAAAAGTTCTAAACCGTCTGTACGAATTAACCCAGATGCAGACCGCTTTTCATGTCAATATGCTGGCCTTGACCCCCGATCTTGAGCCTCGGATCATGACTTTGATCGATGTCTGCAAATACTATATTGTCCACCGCCAAGAGGTGATTGAACGCCGCACCAAATATGATCTGAAAAAGGCCGAAGAGCGGGCTCACATATTGGAAGGTTTGAAAATCGCTCTTGATAATATTGACGAAGTAATTGCCATCATTAAAAAATCTGAAAGCCGGGATTCGGCCCAAAAGAATTTAATGAGCAAATTCAGTTTATCGGTAGCCCAATCGAACGCCATCTTGGATATGCGATTATCCCAATTAGCGGCTCTGGAGCGAAAGAAAATTGAAGACGAATATGACGAAGTTCTAAAAATGATCGCCTACCTAAAAGATCTATTGGACCACCCTGAAAAAATACTGGATCTTATTAAAGACGACCTCAAAGATGTCTCAAAGAAATACGGCGATCCGCGCCGGACCGAGATTATCCCGCACGCTCTCGGCGAGTTCCGGGCTGAGGATTTAATTCCCGATGAGCAGGTAATCGTGGCTGTTTCTCGCGGGAACTATATCAAGCGTCAGGATATCGGCACTTACCGCAAACAAACCAGAGGCGGGGTTGGAATTACCGGCATGACAACTAAGGAGGAAGATATTGTCGACCACTTGGTTTGCGCCAACACCCACGACGATGTATATTTCTTTACCGACCGCGGTCGCGTTTTCAAGAGTAAAGTTTATGAAATCCCCTCTACCTCCCGATTATCCAAAGGTACCCCGGTTGTCAATGTGATTTTGCTCGGACAATCCGAAAAAGTAACCGCCATGCTGATGGTTCCAAAAGACCAAGGCGGCTCGGGTTACTTTGTGATGGGAACAGACGGTGGCCAGATTAAGAAAACCGAAATCAAACAATACGAAAATATCCGTAAAACTGGCATCATCGCGATGGGACTTAAAAATAACGACCAATTAAAATGGGTCAAAATCTCAAGCGGTAGCGATGTTGTTATTGAAGTTACAGAGGAAGGACAGGCGATCTGTTATCACGAAAACGATGTCCGGCCGATGGGGCGAAGCGCGTCGGGGGTAACCGGAATGCGCCTCAAGGGCAACGACAAAGTGATGGTCATGGATATCATCTCGGAGAAATATTTTAAAGAAAAAGCGGCCGATATGGCCGATATGCTGGTTGTCCTTCAAAATGGGTTCGGCAAACGAACAAAAGTCAATATGTTCCACATCCAAAAAAGGGGCGGTTACGGAATGCGGGCGGCCAGTTGTACCACTCGAACCGGCCATATTATCGGAATGCATATAACTTATTCCGAAGACCCCGATGTGGTAATTGCCTCCCAAAAAGGCCAATTTATACGACTGGAACTTTCTAAAATCAAAAGATTAGGCCGTGACACCCAGGGGGTTACTTTGATGAGATTGCGCCAGGGAGACAAGGTCTCTTCCGTCGCTCTGATACGAAAGAATGACAACGACATAACTGAAAACGGAGAGAGTAATTTGCCTCCAATATCGAGTAACGGTGAAAATCCGGAAGAAAAAGAGAGGGTCAAAGAGGGGGACGCAGTCGAGGACAAAGAATCGGAAGCGGAGCAGCAAAGTTTAAAAGTAATAGGCGCAGATAAGAATGGCGATGATTCTTACGCTGTGCCGGAATTTACAATCCATACGTACACAAAAAATAGTAATAAGGAAAAAGAGATGGAAGACGAAGGTGGTTTTAAACACAAGAAAATTAATTTATCCGATACAAAATTAAACGGGCACTCGCTTTTGAAAAAGCCGGATAATTTGCCTGCGGCAAAAATTGAAGATGAGCTGATGATCTCTCCAAATGACGAGCCGATACTAAAAAGTGATTTAAATGTTAAACCCTACAGCGACAAAGTAATTGTTTCTAAAGAAGAGAAAGCGGATCAATCTGTCGATAAGAACGGACGAAAAAATTCGCCGATCCAAAAGGATAAAGTCAATTACTGGGGAAAAAAAGTAATCTAATAGCCGTGAACTTAAGAGCTTAGGTTTGCTATTTTTGGCGAATTATTGTATCATAATCCTTGTTAAATATGGCAAGATTTCAAAAACGAAAATTGAGTAAGAAAGAGGAAAAGGCGGCTTCAAAAGAGCAGCCGGTTTTTGTTCCTAAGGGTTCGGATACCGAAACTTTGACTCAAGAAAAAGAAAAAAGAGATCTAATTATTCCGGAAGTTATAACAGTCAAAGATTTTTCAGACCGGGCCGACCTGCCGGTTACGGAGGTTATTTCGGTTTTAATCAAGAATGGTGTTTTGGCAACCATCAATGAAACAATTGATTTTGATACTGCTTCAATTATTGGTGACGACCTTGGGTTAAATATTATTTTAGAAAAAGAGGAAGCCAAGGAAGCGATTAAAAAAGAAGAGGTGACCGGCAACAAAAAAGATATGGTCACCCGCGCTCCGGTCGTTACTATTATGGGCCATGTCGATCATGGTAAAACCTCGCTTTTGGATAAAATACGGGAAACCAATGTAGCCGGCGGGGAGTCAGGTGGTATTACCCAGCATATTTCGGCTTATCAGGTTGTCTTGGATCAAACCAAGCATAAAGAACTAAAGGGCCGCAAAATTACCTTTATTGATACTCCGGGTCACGCCGCATTTTCGGCTATGCGTCAACACGGCACTGCCATCACCGATATTGTGGTTTTGATTGTGGCGGCCAACGATGGCGTAATGCCCCAAACTGCCGAAGTAATCGAACATGCCAAGGAAAACCATGTTCCGGTAATTGTTGCTATCAATAAAATCGATCTGCCAGATGCCGATATTATGAAAGTAAAGCAACAGCTATCAGAATATGAACTGATTCCGGAGGACTGGGGAGGAAAAACAGTAATAGTTCCGGTTTCGGCGAAAACCGGAGAGGGGATTTCCGATCTTCTTGAAATGGTCCTTCTTCAGGCCGATATGATGGAGTTAAAAGCGAACCCGAAAGAGGAAGCGATCGGTGTGGTAATCGAATCGCGTTTTATGAAGGGATTGGGTCCGATTGCCATGGTCTTAATAGATAACGGTACTTTGAAGATGGGTGATTTCGTGGCGATCGGTTCGGCTTACGGGCGGATTAGAATTATGGAAGATTTTTCCGGAAAGAGGATAGGGGAAGCCGGCCCCTCCGTTCCGGTTAGGATCGCCGGACTTAGATCGCTTCCGAGTTTTGGCGACCGATTGGTTGCCTTTGCATCTGAAAAAGAAGCCAAGGAGTCATCGCTTAAATCAGACAATCGAGTCAAATCTACCCTTCATATCGCCACCGCCAAACGGTTGGAAAATAACAGCAATGAAGCGAAAATAATCGAATTCAACATTATCGCCAAAAGCGATGTCGTCGGTTCCCTGCAGGCGCTCAAGAAATTATTGTCCGAAATTATTCATCCGGAACTTTCAATCAAGATCGTTTCAGAGGGCGTCGGTCCGATTTCGGAATCGGATGTAACTTTGGCGGAGGCCACTAAATCGATTATCTATGGATTCAGGGTGCCGGTTTTGATGGCGGCTAAAAAGATTGCTGAAAAAGAGGGGATTATCATTAAAAATTACGATGTCATATATAAACTGATTGATGATGTTAAGGCCGAGGCCTCAAAACTCCTTCCGCCCGAAATTATTGAGGATGAGCTTGGAAAGTTAAATGTTCTGGCAATTTTCCGTGACGATAGAAAAGGTTTCGTGGCCGGCGGAAGATTGGAAACCGGCGAATTAAAGATCGGCAATGAAGTCAAAGTTTTGCAAGATAACAACGACAAATATCATGACAAGATTATTTCCTTGCGCCAAGGAAAAAACGAGGTCAAGGAGTGCTCGTCCGGCGTCGAATGCGGAATCGGCTTAAATTCCGGTGCCAAGGTGGCAGTCGGCGACACGATTATCGCCTACAAAACAACCCAAAAAGAACGAACTATTGAATAATTATTTGCTCCTCTTCCGTATAAAGTGTTGAGTTCATTTTTTCGAACCAATTCGGTATATTGCCGGGTCAAGGAGAGTGTTTGACAAAGCGAGGTTGAATGCGGTATTTTATACCAGTACCCAAGGTACCGGTATAAAATAGAGGAAAGATTACAATGAATGATAATAAAAAAACCTTGATAAATTTCAAAAAGGCGCAGAGCCATATTGAAAAGATTCAACAAATGATTGAAGAAGGAGAGTATTGCATCAATATTATGCAGCAAAATCTGGCCGTGATCGGGCTTTTGAAATCCGCCCACCAGATGTTGATGGAGAGCCATCTGAATTCTTGTTTTGCCAACGCCATGAAATCAAATAATGAAAAACGGAAGCAAGATATGGTTTCCGAGATTTTAAAAGTCTCAAAACTCGCCAATAAATGATCTAGAACGAGGGGAAATTACGATGAATAAAATAATTCTTCCAATAAAAGGAATGCATTGCCGTTCTTGCGAAGAGTTGGTTGCGGAAAAACTGAAAGAGATTCCCGAAATCAAAAATGTCCAAGTCAGCTTTAATAAGAAACAAGCATTAATTTACTCCAGAACTCCCTTATCCGATGCCGTTTTAGCCCAAGCGGTTCGGGAAGCGGGCTATGATGTCGGCAGCGATAACAAACCCTACATCAGTTCAAACTGGGCCGATTATCGCGATTTAATCATTGCTTTGATTTTATTGCTCACTATTTATTTTATTGCAAGAAAGTTTGGACTTTTCAGAATCAATGTCGGCGGTTCCGGCAACCCTTCTGGCTTGTTGGTCGTATTGGTTGTCGGTTTGACGGCCGGAATCTCTACCTGTATGGCCATAGTCGGCGGTCTGGTTTTAGGTCTTGCGGCCAGACATTCAGAGAAACATCCCGAGGCGACACCCCTGCAAAAATTTCGACCTCACTTGTATTTCAATCTTGGCCGTATTTCCTCCTATTTCCTCCTCGGCGGCTTGATCGGTTTAATCGGTTCGGCTTTTCAGTTCTCCGGAACGACTCTTGGTTTGCTCACAATCATTGTCGGAATGGTTATGATGACCTTAGGCCTTCAATTAACCGAAATATTTCCCCGGCTCTCCAGCGGCGGCTTGACTTTACCCGCAAGTATCGGCCGAATGCTGGGCATAAAAAAGCATCATGAGAAAGAATACAGTCACAATAATTCCGTTCTGGTCGGGGCGCTAACATTTTTTTTACCTTGCGGTTTTACTCAAGCGATGCAACTCTATGCTATGAGCACGGGAAAGTTTTGGGACGGCGCTTTAATTATGGGCACGTTTGCCCTCGGGACCGCGCCCGGTTTGCTGGGCATCGGTGGCCTGACATCGGTTATCAAAGGAGTGTTTGCTAAGCGTTTTTTCAAATTCGCCGGCCTTCTGGTTATTTTTTTGGCGTTTTTCAATATTTCAAACGGGTTTAATTTGACCGGTTGGAAACTGCCCTCTGGCAGCGCCGGATCGGCAAGCCCCGACCTGTCGGCAGTCGAAGCCGGCTATCAGATTGTAAAGATGACCCAGTCAGCATCCGGGTACTCCCCGAATAATTTTAGCGTCGTGATAGACACTCCGGTCAAATGGATAATTAACTCAACCGACAGCCGGTCCTGCGCCAGCAGTATTATTTCTTCCGATTTAGGTGTCCGAAAAGCCTTGAAAAGCGGTGAAAACATTATTGAGTTTACCCCGACCAAATTCGGGGAGATGAGATTTTCCTGCTCAATGGGAATGTATCGAGGCACATTTAAGGTTATTGGAAAAAGCGGAACAAGCGAAAGCGAAACAAGGGAAAAAATAGCCGAAAATCCCGCTCCGGCCAATTCATACAATAATCCCTCTCCTTCTCCCGCCGGCGGAACCGATATCCAAGTTATCAAGACCACTTTTTATGAGGCATCTTATCCTGATAAAACCGACATAAAGCCAAACGATTTCACGGTGAAAGCCGGCCAACCGGTTCGTTTTGAGATTAGCGCCGAAGCCGACGGCACCGGTTGTATGAGCACTATTATGATTCCGGGTTTAGTCAATGATCCGGAGCTTTTGGAAAAAGGGAAGAAAATCACCTTTAACTTCACTCCAACTAAGAGGGGTAGTTACGATATTACCTGCGCTATGGGTGTGCCTCGCGGAATATTAAAGGTGATATAAATAACTCCAGTGGACCAATCCGGGTATTGACAAGGGATAATATTACCTATACCCTAGGTACAGGTAATAAAAAGGAGCGGTATGAACAGTATCTTCCATCTCAAAGGTTTATCCTGCCAATCTTGCGCTAAACTGGCGACGATGAAAATAGAAAAAGTCCCGGGCGTTAAGGGGGTGAGAGTTGATTTGGAAAGCGGTCGGACCGAAATTGACTCCGATCGAGAGATCGAAGCGAAGGAAATAGAGTCCGCTTTAAACGGAACCGATTACCAGGTAGTTCTATGAGGACAAAATGAAAAAAGTTAAGTTAATAATCACCGGTATGCATTGCTCCTCCTGCGCCGGAATCATTGAGCAGTCTCTGAAAAAAATTCCCGGTGTTGACTCTGCCAATGTCAATTTTGCCGCCGAGAAAGCGATTGTTGATATCAATGAAAAGCAGACAAAAGTTCCTGACCTCATTGGAGCGATTGAGAAAGCCGGTTACAAGGCGGAGGAAATAAACCAAGAAGATGCCGAATATGAGACGGCGAAAAGGGAGCGGGAAATTAACTCCCTCTGGAGAAAATTCCGTTTCAGTTTTATCTTAAGTTTTCCGATGCTCTACTTTATGTTGCTTGATTTTTTCAAGTGGCTACCCGGCGCCGGTTCGTTCCCGCCATATTTCGGTATTGTTTCATTGGTTTTGGCCACTCCGGTTCAATTTATTGCCGGCGCCGGTTTTTACAAAGGACTCTGGTCGGCTTTGCGGATGAAGACTTTTAATATGGATAGTTTAATCGCTATCGGGACAACCACGGCCTATGTATATAGTTTAATAAACTTCATACTTTATATGACAAAGAACGGAACCTTCATCGGTTTGGAAGGGATGAAAATTCCGGAACTTTATTTCGAAACGGCCGCTTTTCTGATTACTTTTGTTGTTTTGGGTAAATGGCTGGAAGCGAGAGCGAAGGGCAGAACAAGCGAAGCAATCAAAAAATTAATGGGTCTGCAGGCCAAAACTGCTCGGGTAATCCGCGGGGGAAAAACAGTGGATATCCCGATTGATGAAGTGGTAAGCGGCGATATCATTTTGGTGCGCCCGGGCGAGAAAATTCCGGTCGACGGGAAAATCATCAAGGGATCATCAGCTGTTGACGAATCGATGATTACGGGTGAATCTTTGCCGGTCGAGAAAAATGTCGGCGATGCGGTTGTCGGCGCCACTATCAATAAAACCGGATCTTTCGAGTTTGAGGCGACTCGTGTCGGCAGTGAGACGACACTGGCCCAAATTATCCGCTTGATTGAGGAAGCGCAGGGCTCAAAAGCGCCGATCCAGGCCTTTGCCGATCGGATCTCGGCCTATTTTGTTCCGATTGTTATTGCCGTCGCTATTCTTTCGTTTATTATTTGGTATTTGGCCTTGGGCGCCACTCTCTCATTCGCCCTGATGGCCTTTACCGCCGTTATCGTAATTGCTTGTCCCTGCGCCTTGGGCTTGGCGACGCCGACCGCCATTATGGTCGGCACCGGCAAGGGGGCGGAACATGGAATTTTAATCAAAGGCGGCGAGCCGCTCGAAAAGGCCTGCAAAGTAAATACGATGATTTTTGACAAAACCGGAACATTGACCAACGGCAAACCGGTTGTGACCGACCTGATTCCAATTTCTGATAAAAAATCCAATTTTTCGATTCTGCAAATAGCCGCCTCATTGGAAAAGCAGTCGGAACACTCGCTGGCGGAAGCGATTGTAAATAAGGCGGAAGAAGAAAATATCAATCTAAATGAAGTTACCGGATTTAGAGCAGTCCCCGGCCACGGCGTTGAGGGGGAAATTGGCAAAACAGTATATTATCTCGGCAACAGAAAACTTATTACAGAGATCGTTAAATTGGATTTGGGCAAGATGGATCAAAAACTGGAACGACTGGAAAAACAAGGCAAAACCGCCATGATTTTAGCGACAAAGGAAAAAATCCTCGGCATCATCGCGGTGGCCGATACGGTCAAAGAAACTTCAAAAGAGGCCGTCGGGCGTCTTTTGAAGATGGGCATAGAAGTATATATGATTACCGGCGACAACCAACGGACGGCAAAGGCGATCGCCGAGGAAGTCGGCATTACCAATGTTTTAGCCGAGGTTTTGCCGGAGGATAAAGCGAACGAAGTTAAAAAATTACAAAATTCCGGCAAGATCGTAGCAATGGTCGGAGACGGTATCAATGATGCGCCGGCGCTGGCCCAAGCCGACCTTGGTATCGCGATGGGTTCCGGCACCGATGTGGCGATGGAAACGGGCGGCATTGTCATAATCAAAAATGATTTAAACGATGTCGTAACCGCCATTAATTTATCCAAAGAGACATTTGCCAAGATCAAGCAAAATATGTTTTTTGCTCTGTTTTATAATATTATCGGTATTCCAATTGCCGCGCGCATTTTTATAGGATTAGGATTGGTTCTAAAGCCGGAGCTTGCCGGGCTGGCGATGGCCTTAAGCTCGATTTCAGTCGTTTCCAATTCTCTGCTATTGCGAAAATTCCATCCCAAAAAGCGAAACTATTTATCAATCATAGCGCCGGTTATTATGGTAATAATCTTTTCCTTAATATTTTTTGAATTCGCTCGTGTCAGTTCGGGAATGGCGAAGTAGGGCAATATGAGAAATTTAATTATTATTATTTCAACAATCATTCTATTTATTTTGATCGGTTTTTGGGTCTATGGTTCTAAAAACAAGACGGAATCAAAAACAACAGCAAGCACAACCGGTTCTGCCTCGAACGATATTAAGATAACGATCAGCGAAACGGATCATATCAAGGGCGACTCTAATGCGACCCTGACTCTGGTTGAGTATTCCGATTTTCAGTGTCCTTACTGCGTCAGTTTTCAGACGGTGATGGAGAGGATAGTGAATGAATATTCCGGCAAAGTTCGCTGGGTCTATCGTTATTTTCCTCTTCCCTCTCACCCTGCGGCCAAGGACGCCGCCATCGCCGCCGAGGCGGCCGGTCGACAGGGAAAATTTTGGGAGTTCAGCCAGAAAATCATCGAAAAATCACAGCCTGACGGAACAGGATTAAAGAGCGCTGATTTATCAAAATATGCCGAAGAGTCGGGGCTTGATATGGCGAAATTCAAAGACGATATTATCGATCGGGGCACGGTTGCCAGAGTTGAATCTGATATTGCCTCCGGGAATGAATTAGGTGTCAGAGGCACTCCGGCGACATATCTGATCGATAAAAACGGTAAAATCGAGCCGCTCTCCGGAGCGTTATCTTTCAAAGAATTAAAAGCCAAAGTTGAGGCGGCCTTGGCAAAATAGCCGTGTGTTAAAACCATTACCCCTCGGCGATGACAGCGGGAGAGCGATGAATAGAATACACAATCAATTGATGATACCGCCCGCGCTTTTTTTATTGATTAATGCCGCCAAAGCCCGGGCGGCTTGTCCGGTTTGCACCGTGGCGGTTGGCGGCATGATGGTGCTTCTTGAAAAATACGGCGTCGACAATACGATCAGCGGGGTTTGGATCGGCGGTTTTATTCTCTCGACCACGCTCTGGGCAATTAATATTTTAAACAAAAGGAGCTATAAGTTCTTTGGCATGAAGATGGTATTGTTGCTATTTTTCTACCTCTCGTTGATTGTGCCGCTTCAATATAAAGGCATCATCGGAATTCCTAGCAAAATGATTTGGGGCATGGATAAGGCGCTTCTGGGAATGCTTCTCGGTGGTGTTTTCTTTCAGGCCGCCCACCTGGCATATCTAAAAATTAAAATTAAGAATAACAATAAGCCGTGGTTTCCCTTTCAGCGCGTGGTGATGCCGGTTCTCTCGCTGGCCTTTTTGAGTTTAATATTTTACTTGATTTCCAGTCCTAAATACCTTTGGCATGATATCAGGGGCTACGCTGAAACACCGTTGTTTTGGATAGTTGTTCCGGTTGTGCTGATCGGCCATTTATTGCTATTTCGATCAATGGACCGTCTTCCGGCTTGCCACTAAAGCGGTATTTATGGTAAAATAAATACAGATAACAGGGAGCCGATATGATGGATTATAATATGATGGGCGGGGTGGGCGGATCGAATATGATGTTTTTTGCCTGGGTTGCCTATGTTTTGTTCGTTGTCCTGCTTATTTTGGGCATAGTAGCGCTTTGGAAATATATCAACAGGCAGTAGATTAGGAGACAACATGGATGCAGAGAGAGTGACAAAAGCGGCGGTCATCTGGATGACTGTCGTCTACATTATTTGCGCGCTTGGAGTGGCTTTGTTTCCGGGACTGGCCGAAACGGTAATGCGGTCGGTGTTTCATGGGCTAGCCGTTACTTCAAATCCCGAAGTTTCTTTGGCGGGGGCGATCACCGGTCTTATATATCTCGATATCATGACCGCAATCGGCGCCTACCTTTTCGCCGTTCTTTACGGCAAAGGGAAATGATTCAAACTACTAATCGTAATTTTTAGCTTTTAAATTGCGTTACAAAAAGAACTCGCCCGAGTTCTTTTTAATTTCTCCGCTTATTCCATAAGTATTTATACTAGAAAATACATATTCCGGCCATGAAAACGATTCATTTATTCGATGAATATTGATATAATGATATTGAAATTAACGGGAGGGTATCTATTGATCGAGCCGTTGGCCGGAAAAGTATTGGGCGCCTCGGAGCAGGCAAAGTTCTTTCTGGAAAATTTGAGATTTACCTCCAGCCCTCTTTTTGTGATTGATATTTTAATCGTCTCATTTCTTTTTTATTATGTCTTTGTTTTTCTAAAAGAAACTCGGGCGATGCGGATTTTATATGGTCTCATCTTTTTAATCATTCTGATGGCGCTAGGTAGTTTGCTTAATCTAGTATTATTAAATTGGATATTAAAAAGCTTGATGGCAATGCTGCTGGTGGCAATCCCGGTCGTCTTCCAACCAGAGCTTCGGGCCGTTCTGGAAAAAGTCGGCCGCTCCCGGCTTTTGAGCGAGCGGGTTTTTTCAAAAGAGGATTACGGCGAGGTGGTTTCGGATGTGATTTTTGCCGCCAAATATTTATCTGAAAAAAAGATTGGCGGTTTGATCATATTCCAGCGGTCGGACAGTTTATCCGATTATATTGAAAGCGGGGTGGCAATCGACGCCAAGGTTTCGACCCAGCTGCTTCTCTCAATTTTTTACCCCAAATCACCGCTTCACGACGGAGCGGTCGTTATTGTAGGAGACCGGATTATTTCGGCCCGCTCGATTCTGCCGGTTTCGGAGGAGCGTTTAAGTCCGGATCTTGGAATGCGCCATAAATCTGCTGTCGGAGTAACTGAAAACTCCGATGCGGTAGCCCTTATTATTTCGGAAGAATCAGGTTTCATTTCTTTGTCGACATACGGGAAACTGGAGCGGAGAATCTCGGAGGAGCGGTTACGCAACCGTTTGATCGGGTTGCTTCGTCATGGTAAAAACGACCAGAATAATAACCGTACCATCCAAAAAGGTGAAAACGGATCGGATGGCGAATCAAAATAAAATGATTCAAAAATTAACCCACAATTTTGCCATAAAAATAATCTGCTTTCTGGCGGCGGCCTCTCTTTGGGTTTATGTTTCGGCAAGCCAAAACGCGGTTGCAAAATTTCCAAGCAGTATTCCGATAAAAGTGATTAATGCGCCAAGCGGTTTGGTGGCGGTCTATGACCAAAAAACGGTTGATTTAAAAATCATGGCCGAGCCATCGGTCTGGCGCCAACTTTCCAATAAATCATTTTCGGCCTACATCGATCTTTCCGGAGCGACGGAGGGCACTTTTGAATTGCCGCTCAATGTGGTTTGTTCGGTTCCAAATGTAACGATAGCCGAGAAAACTCCGAGCTCCATTATTGTAAGCTTGGAGCCGATTATTACCAAAGATGTCACAATTAATAAAAAAATCGAGGGAAACGCCGGCGAGGGTTTGGTGGCTGGAAATATCGATCTGACTCCGGACAAGGTGTCGGCAAAGGGAGCCAAAAGTTTGATTGACAATTTAAATGAAGCAACTGTGATTATTGGTCTGAACGGTGAAACGGAGGATTTTTCCAGAAATGTGCCGGTGGTAGCCATTGACGAAAAGGGGGAGATAATCTCCGACATCAGTTTCAATCCGGAGCAGGTCAAAGCGGAGGTACCGATCGTCCGAGCTTCGAACAATAAAACGGTCGGGATTAAAGTTGTGGTTTCGGGCGTGCCCAAAAACGGATCGTATCTCTCTTCGATCGTCGCTACTCCTTCGACGGTGGATATCACCGGGCCAAGTTCGGTCCTATCTTCAATCAACTATATTGAGACATATGGAATTGATCTGTCCACTATCGATTCGACAGACACAAAAGATGTCAATCTGAATCTGCCAGATGGCATTGCCCTTCAGGCGGGATTGGTAAATTCTGTCAAGGTCAAAATTATCCTTTCGAACGAAGCGACTTCCCGCGAGATGACAGCCAGCGTATTGTTTCAAAATTTGGCTTCCAATCTGCGTGTTTCATCCCAGAACCCTAGCCAGATTAAAGTGGTTGTGACAGGGGATATTTCAAAAATAAATGATTTAGGGACCTCGGACGTGGTGGCCCAGATCGATCTTTCCGGGAAAAGTAGCGGGAACTACAGCGTTAGTTTAAGTCCCCTAAATATTAAAGTGCCGGACGGGATATTTGTAGCTTCAATTACTCCCTCGGCTTTAATAGTCGTACTCGAAAACCAATAAGTTGCAAAATACAAAAACAAAAAAAGGGTCTTGACAAGGAAAATGGGTCTGATAAACTGTCAAATGTGTTGTCAAAACCCCGATCAAACGGTCGGGGCTTAAAGCAACATATTGAAAATTATGGCGATCATACCAGAAGATCCTTCACCTATTTATAAACAGGTGAAGCAAACAAAAATCTCGCTTCGGTTATCCAAAATCAAAAATTACATTTATACGATAAAAGAGAGGTTCTTGGCTGTTACTGGCCAGTTTTTAAGAAATAAAAATATCGATGTTACCAATGTAACCGATACGATCTTAGAAAAAGCCAGTCCAAAGTATCACTTTGGCAACGCCAAGAATTTTTTAGTTGGCAAACTGCCGCATATCCTGATTGTCTTCTTGGCTGTTATTGTCGGTTTTGCCAATCTCTCCGAAAAGATTACAGCTTCAAATTATTTTAAAGATTTCATCTATGTCGATCCTGATTCGGAACGGCAAATTGCCAAAAGCATCGATGCTTTCACGCCTTCAATTCGGGCCGATGACGAAAGCGTGGCAAAATCGGTCTCAACCGTGATCTCTCCAGAGGGCTTTGCCTCCTCTGTCGGAAGTGTTGAGACCCAAATTACAGCTCGAGAGGAGCCGTTGCCGGACAACACAAACGCCACAGTCAGTTATCGGGTCAGAAATGGCGACACCATGACTAAAATCGGATGGAAGTTCAATGTAAAGTTGGCAACCATAAAGTATATCAATGATCTTGAAAATTTAAATACAATCCGACCGGGCGTTCTTTTGAAAATTCCGCCGAAGGGATACGAAGTTTCTGCGGCGGCTATTGCTAAAAAGGAACAGGATAAGCAAAGGAAAATAGCCCTGAAGCGTTCGACTGTGACCCGAGGCACTTCTGTCGCCAGAGCGGCCGCCGACGGTTCGATTTACAGCGGTAAATTTATTGTTCCGATCACATATAAATATATTTCCCAATACTTTACTTACCGTCATCCGGGCATTGATTATGTTGCCTCGGTTGGCACGCCGGTAATGGCGGCCGGAAGCGGAACAGTCGTAGCCATCAGTTCGGGCTGGTCCGGCGGCTACGGATTTGTGGTTTTGGTCAATCACGGCAACGGCGTAGTGACTCGTTATGCCCATTTAAGCGGTGTCAATGTTTCGGCCGGCCAGCGAGTTGAGCAGGGGCAGATAATCGCTCGTTCGGGAAATTCCGGACGATCAACCGGTCCTCACCTTCACTTCGAGAAGATTATTAACGGCCGACAGACAAGCCCGTTCTAAAGTTATGTTTATCGATGAAGCAGAAATTTATCTAAAAGCGGGAAACGGCGGCGATGGCGCCGTTTCTTTTCGGCGCGAGAAATACATCCCGCACGGCGGGCCGGATGGCGGGGACGGCGGAAACGGCGGCGACATTATTATCGAAGTGGATGAGAACTCTCACGCGTTAGCAGAATTTAATTATAAAAAAAGATTTTTAGCCGAAAACGGTCGCAATGGAATGGGCAGCAACAAAGCCGGCAAAGCCGGGCAGGATTTGGTGATCAAGATGCCGCCAGGAACCCAGATTTATAAGAAAAACGAGCTTGTCGCCGATTTGGTCAAGAAAGGGGAGCAATTCTTGTTTTTAAAGGGCGGAAGAGGCGGTTGGGGAAACCAGCATTTTGCTTCCTCCATCAAACAGGCACCGGCTTGGTCAAAAAAGGGCGAGAAGGGTGAATCAATCAAAATCAGATTGGAACTAAAAACAATCGCCGACATCGGTTTGGTCGGAATGCCCAATGCTGGAAAATCGACACTTCTTTCGGTTTTGTCAGACGCCAAACCAAGAATTGCCGATTATCCTTTCACTACACTTGAGCCGAATCTTGGTGTATTGAAAGGTGTCAAAAGCAGGAACATCATCATCGCCGATATCCCGGGGTTAATTGAGGGCGCCTCGCACGGCAAAGGTTTAGGGGACAAATTCCTGCGCCACATTGAGCGGACCAAAGCAATCGTTCACATTCTCTCCGCTTTTTCAGAGGATATTATTAAAGATTACAAAGTTATCAGAAAAGAGCTGAAAGATTTTTCACCGAAACTGGCCAGAAAGAAAGAGATTGTGGTTTTGAATAAAAGCGATCTTTTGAATGACAAAGAGCTTAACCAAAAAATCGTTGAGCTTTCAGCGTTAGGCGTTAAGCCCTTAATGATTTCCGCCGCCACCCATCTGGGATTAGAGGATCTAACTGCCGCCATATTTAAATCCCTATAAGATATATTCATACATATCAACATCGGGATATTGACAGGCGGATTGCTTGGAATATAATAGGTAGCGAGATGGTTCTCAAAACAATTTTTGCTTATTAAGTGTTGACAAGCGCAATTTTTTGTGATAGATTTTGTTTGTTATCAGTTAAAGGCAAACTGACTTGGCAAAATATTTGATCTCAACAAATTAATGCCGCTATCAACCCACACACGATGGGGATTTTTTCGTGTCTAAAATCAAAAATTATCCCGAAAATAGGGTGGAAAACAAATACACAACTTGAGAAATAACTAAAATAGCAAGTCGCAAAGCAGTAATTTTCACTTTGCGTTTTACCATTTTAATTTAATTTCATATCTCAAAGGAGCGCAATGGCACCAACAACCAAGTCGGCCGATCGAGTCATGCCCAGAAGCGAAGCGCACTGGGAGAATCTCCCAAACCTCATTGAAATTCAGACGAAATCCTATGACTGGTTTTTCAAGGAGGGCCTGCGCGAACTCCTTGACGAAGTTTCTCCGATTGAAGACTTCACCGGCGAACTCTACTCACTTACTTTCGGCGATTATTTTTTGGAACAGCCGAAGGTTGATGAAAAAACAGCCAGAGAGAAGAATCTAACCTACAAGGCGCCGCTTCGGGTCAAAGCCCAGCTCCTGATCAAACAGACCGGCGAAATCAAAGAGGGCGAAGTCTTCTTTGGCGATTTCCCGCTAATGACCAACCGCGGCACATTCATCATTAACGGTGTTGAGCGAGTGGTCGTTTCCCAGATTGTCCGATCTTTTGGTGTTCTGTTTACAGCCGAAAAAATCAGCGGTCAGAATTATTTCGGTGCCAAAATCATTCCTTCCCGCGGCGCCTGGTTGGAGATTGAAACGAACTCAAAAGGTATTATTTCGGTCAAAGTTGACCGCAAACGAAGAATCCCGATTACCACTTTCCTGCGCGCTCTTGGAATCGGCGATGACGAAGAGATTAAATCACTATTTTCCGATGTTGATGACGGTGAACTGAAATTTGTCGAGGCCACCCTGGCCCGCGATCCGGCCAAGAACTACGAAGAGGGTTTGGTTGAGACCTACAAGAGAATTCGACCGGGCGATCTTGCCACCGCCGAATCGGCAAAATCTTTTATCGAAGCGATGTTTTACAACAGCAAACGCTACGATTTGGGACGGGTCGGCCGTTACAAGATGAACCGAAGATTGAATGTCGAGATTCCAAACACGGTCGAAAACAGAATTTTACGAAGAGATGATGTTATCGGCATTATCAAAGAGATCATCAGATTAAACAACACCCCGATGGCCGAGCCGGATGATACCGACCATCTCAAAAACCGCCGGATCCGAGCCGTCGGCGAATCGATTCAGGGACGGGTTCGAGTCGGAATGCTTCGGGTTGAGAGAATCGTTAAAGACCGAATGAGCATCACCGATCCTAATGATATCACTGCTTCCTCATTGGTAAACTCCCGTCCGATTGTGGCCGCCCTCCAAGAGTTTTTTGCCAGCTCCCAGCTTTCACAGTTTATGAATCAGACAAATCCGTTGGCCGAACTTGAACATAAGAGAACCCTGTCGGCGACCGGTCCGGGCGGTCTTTCGCGCGAGCGAGCCGGATTCGAGGTTCGCGATGTTCACACCTCGCACTACGGCCGAATCTGTCCGATCGAATCGCCGGAAGGTCCCAACATTGGTTTGGTTTCATATCTTGCTAGCTACGCTCGGATCAATGAATACGGATTTTTGGAGACACCATATCGAAAAGTCCACATGGAAGGCGGTAAAGCCAAAGTAACTGATGAAATCTTGTATCTGGATGCCGGTAAAGAGGAAAAAGCGGTTATCGCCCCTGCCTCGGTTGAAGTTGACGAAAATGACTATATTAAAGGCAAAACAGCCATTGTCCGGGAATACGGCGACCCGGAAATCTCTCCGGTCTCAAAAATCGAATATATGGATGTTTCGCCCCGACAGATTGTTTCGATTGCCACCTCCCTGATTCCGTTCGTCGAACATGACGACGGCGCCAGAGCGATGATGGGTTCAAACATGCAACGCCAGGCCGTGCCTTTGGTAAAGCCGGATTCTCCGATTGTCGGAACCGGTGTCGAACGGGCGGCCGCCCTTGACTCCGGCCAGATTATTATCGCCAAAGAGGACGGGGTTGTTACAAAAGTAACTTCAGAGATGATTAAACTTACGAACAAAAAGGGTGAGGAAGTAGAATACATTTTAGACAAATTCTCCCGTTCGAATCAGGGAACTTCAATTAACCAGCGTCCGATCGTCCATGTCGACGACAAGGTAAAAAGCGGCGATGTCATCGCCGACTCTTCAGCCACTCATCAGGGTGAATTGGCGCTGGGCCAAAACCTCTTGGTCGGCTTTATGTCATGGGGCGGCTGCAACTACGAGGACGCTATTATCATTTCAAACCGCCTGGTCAAAGATCATACATTATCATCAATTCATATCGAACAATACTCGATCGAGGTTCGCGACACCAAACTCGGTCCGGAACTTCTGACTCGCGACATCCCGAATGTTTCCGAGGAAGCGCTTTCAAACCTTGATGAAGACGGCATTATCCGAATCGGCGCCGAAGTAATTTCGGGCGATATTTTAGTCGGCAAGATTTTGCCAAAGGGCGAAACAGAGCTATCCTCCGAAGAAAAACTGCTTCGGGCGATCTTCGGTGAAAAAGCCAAGGATGTCCGCGACTCATCCCTTCGATTGCCGCACGGCGAACAGGGAAAGGTTGTCGAAGTCAAAATATTTTCAAAGGAAAACGGCGATGAACTGCCATCAGGTGTTTACCAGATGGTTGAAGTTTCAGTGGCGCAACTTAGAAAGATTTCGATTGGTGATAAATTGGCCGGACGCCATGGAAATAAAGGCGTTATCTCGGTTATTCTTCCGGAAGAGGATATGCCGTTTTTGCCGGACGGTCGAGCTGTTGATCTTGTCCTAAACCCATTGGGTGTCGTATCCCGAATGAATGTCGGCCAGATTTTGGAGGTTCACCTTGGGTTGGCCGCATCGACCGGCGGTTATAAAGTCGCCACTCCGGCCTTTGAGGGTATTAAATTAAATGAAATTACAGACCGATTAGCCGAGCAAAATCTGCCGCAGGACGGTAAAATCCAGTTATTTGACGGTAAGACCGGCGAGCCGTTTGACAGGAAAACGACTGTTGGTATTATGTATATTTTGAAGCTTCACCATTTGGTTGACGACAAGATGCACACCCGTTCGGTCGGACCATATTCCATGATTACTCAACAGCCCCTAGGGGGCAAGGCCCAGTTCGGCGGCCAGAGATTCGGTGAAATGGAGGTCTGGGCGCTTGAGGCCTACGGCGCCGCCCACACTCTTCAGGAGATGTTAACCATCAAATCAGATGATATTGTAGGTCGCGGCAAGACCTACGAATCAATCATCAAAGGCGAGGAAATTCAGAAACCGCTTATTCCGGAGGCCTTTAATGTCATTATCAAAGAGATGCAAAGCTTGGGTCTGAATGTCGAACTGATGTCGGCTCAGGGTGTTAAAGATGAAGAGGATGAGATTGCCGAAACGGCGCCGGTAGCTGTCGCGGAAGAAGCGCCAATTGAGAATCCGCCAACTGGCGGAGATGATGAAACTGAAGAGGATATTGATGAAAAATTAACCGAAATCGCGGCTGAACAGACCGATCCGGAAGAGGATATCGTTTCAGAAGAAATCACAGAATAACCAAAACCCTACGAAAGTACGAATATAACCTGCCTACCGGCAGGCAGGCGAAAATACTAAAATACCAATCAATTCGTAATTTCGTACTTTAGAAAAATTCGTCCGCCTCGGCTCGTGCCGACGCGAGACGGGTAATTTTGTAGGATGTTAGGAAACTTAAGGAGATTTTATGGCAAATATAGAGGTCAAAGACCAGATCAATGTAACGGACTTTGAAGCGATCAAAATTTCGGTCGCTTCGCCGGAACATATATTGGAGTGGTCGCACGGCGAGGTTTTAAAACCCGAAACCATCAATTACCGCACCCAGAAACCGGAACGCGACGGTCTTTTCGATGAAAAGATTTTCGGTCCGACCAAGGACTGGGAGTGTTACTGCGGAAAATATCGAAAGATCCGATACAAGGGTGTTGTCTGCGACAAATGCGGCGTCGAAGTGACCCGCTCCCAGGTCCGGCGCGTCCGAATGGGGCACATCGATCTTGCGGTTCCGGTAGCCCACATCTGGTATGTCAAGGGCGCCTCCAACACCGTTTCAACAGTCTTAAATATGACCTTTTCCGACCTCGAAAAGGTTACCTATTTTGCCAGTTTCGTGATCTTATCGGTCAATGAAGATCTTCGCGCTTCGAGTCTTGTAAGTCTGGAAGAGGAATATAAAGAATATCTGGAAGAGTTAAAATCAAATAAAACCGAGGGAAATTCCGAAGAGATGAAAATCGAAGTGGAGCAGGCCTACAAACAGGCCAAAATCGAGCTAAATTCGCTCTATGTCGGACGGATCATTTCCGAACTTGAATACCACGAATTAAATATGAAATACGGCCAGATTATCCGAGTCGGAATCGGCGCCGAAGCTATTTTGGAGTTATTGAAAGAGACCGATATCGATAAAGAGATTGCCGATACAGAGGAACAGGTTGCAAAACAACAGGGACTGGGTCGGGTAAAAATTCTAAAGCGGCTTCGGGTATTAAAAAATTTAAAAAGCGCCCGAATCTCGCCTTCTTGGCTGATTTTAACCCGCCTGCCGGTTATTCCGCCTGATCTTCGACCGATGGTCCAGTTGGACGGCGGCCGTTTTGCCGCCTCCGACCTTAACGACCTTTACCGAAGAGTCATCAACCGAAACAATCGATTAAAAAGATTAATTTCGCAGGGCGCTCCGGAAGTAATTTGTAGGAACGAAAAAAGAATGTTGCAGGAAGCAGTTGACGCTCTTATCGACAACTCGGCCAGAAAAGGCAAGGTCGCCTCATCGGCCGCCGGAAAAAGAAAACTGCGGTCGCTTTCCGATATGCTTCGGGGCAAGCAAGGCCGTTTTCGACAGAATTTGCTTGGTAAACGAGTCGACTACTCCGGCCGATCGGTTATTGTCGTCGGCCCGAATTTGAAATTAAACCAGTGCGGTCTGCCAAAGATTATGGCGCTGGAATTATTTAAACCGTTTATTATCGGCCGTTTGATTTCTGACGGCTATGTTCACAATGTTAAAAACGCCACTCGTTTGATTGAACGGGGCGAACCCTTTGTCTGGGACATCCTGGAGGAGATCACCAAGAATAAATTGGTGATGCTAAACCGCGCTCCGACCTTGCACCGCTTGGGCATCCAGGCCTTCCAGCCGGTTCTGATCGAGGGTAAAGCGATCCAGATCCACCCGCTTGTTTGTTCCGCTTTCAACGCCGACTTCGACGGAGATCAGATGGCGGTCCACCTTCCGCTTTCAGACAAGGCGCAGGCGGAAGCGGCCAATATTATGCTCTCATCAAAAAACCTCTTGAAGCCCGCCTCCGGCGACCCTGTTGTTACCCCTTCGCAGGATATTATCTTAGGTGTTTACTATATTACGACTCAATACGACGGCGCCAAGGGAGAGGGTATGAATTTTTCAAGCGAGGATGAGGCTGTTTCGGCTTATGACAGCGGCGCTCTGGCTTTAGGAGCCCGGATCAAAGTCAGAATCAAAGGCGAAACAGTTGAAACCACCGTTGGAAGAATTATTTTTAACGATATCATTCCTGAAGAGATGAGATTTACCAACGAAGTTTTCGCCAAAAAGCAGATTTCAAAATTGGTTGATCAGATTTATCGAAAATACGGAACCGAGAGAACGGCTCGGTTTGTGGACGATCTGAAAGATCTAGGATTTAAATATTCCCAGAAATCCGGTCTGACCTTTTCGATTGACGATATCAAAATACCGGCTACTAAAGAAACGATTTTGAAGAAGTCGGAGGAACAGGTTACGATTGTGAACCAACAGTATGATCAAGGTTTTATCTCTGACGAGGAACGGCATCTAAAGACGGTTGAAATTTGGATGGATGCCCAGAGCCAGATTGAAAAAGATATGCTGGCCAACTACGCCAAGGTCAACGACCTCTTCGTGGTTATGACCTCCGGAGCCCGCGGTAATGTCGGCCAGATGGTTCAGGTTTCGGGCATGAAAGGTTTGGTTGCCGATACGACCGGCGATATTATCGAAATCCCTATCAAATCAAACTTCAAAGAAGGACTTTCAGTATTTGAATACTTCGTGTCGACTCACGGTTCCAGAAAGGGACGCGCCGATACCGCTCTTCGAACTTCCGAGGCAGGTTATCTTACCCGCCGATTGGTTGATGTGGCGCAGGATACGGTCATTACCGAGCCGGATTGCGGAACCAAAGCAACCAGAACAATTTCTCGAAAATTCTATGAAGATTTAGGCGAGACCTGGGATAAATACATTCATGGCCGGGTTTTGGGCAAGAATGTCTTGAACATCAAGACCGGCACCATTTTGGAGTATCCTGAAATTGAAAAATTAAATGACGCCAATATTGATGAAATTGAGATTTACTCGCTTTTGACCTGCAAAACCAGGCGCGGCGCCTGCCAGAAATGTTACGGCATCGATTTGGCAACCGGCAAATTGGTTGAGATTGGGGCGACAGTTGGAATTGTGGCGGCGCAGGCGATTGGTGAACCGGGAACTCAGCTGACGATGAGAACATTCCACACCGGCGGCGCGGCCGGCGAGGACATTACCTCCGGTCTGCCCCGTGTAGAGGAGATATTTGAAGCCAGAATGCCAAAATCGCCGGCAATTCTTTCCGAAGTGCAGGGCAAGGTTTCGATTCGCGAAGGGGAGAACCAGAACACGATTGTTGTTGCCGGTAAGGGGGAAAGGTCGACCGCTCTTGAGCTTCCAGGCGGTCATTCCTGGGTGGTTTTGAACAATTCAGAGATTAAAGCAAAACAGATCGTAGCCGAAGGAAAAGACAAGGCGCCGGTACGATCCGGAATTTCCGGAACAATTAAAATTAAAGGCGGTAAGGCGATAGTTTCCGGAGTCGGCAATGTTTCGGTTGATTACACCGTACCGCGCGTTATGCAACTACGGGTTAAGTCCGGAGACGAGGTTGTCCGCGGCGACGCATTGACTGAAGGCCACTTTGATCTTTCAGCCAGCTTGAAATTGGCCGGAAAGAACAAGACAGAATCCTATATCATCAAACAGGTCCAAACAATTTACGAATCGCAGGGTCAGGATATTAACGACAAACATGTCGAGGTCATCGTTAAAATGATGATGAGTAAAGTTCGAATTATGGCCTCCGGTGATTCCGAACTTTTGGCCGGGCAGGTGGTTGACCGTTCGGAAGTTGAAATTCTAAATGAAGGCCTAAAGACCGAAGGCAAAAAAACAATTGAGATTGAGGATATTGTCATGGGTATCACCCGAGTTGCCCTAAAGACGAATAGCTGGCTATCGGCCGCTTCCTTCCAGGAAACCACCTCGGTTTTGATTGAAGCCGCCACCGCCGGCAAGATGGATCATCTTCGGGGTTTGAAGGAAAATGTCATTATCGGCAAACTAATTCCAGCCGGCACCGGTTTGAAAGGAAGTGAAATCTCAAAAATCGCCGGCTAAATTCAATTGCTCAATTGCTTTCGCCAGTACATAAATAATTATGACTGGCGAATGGCTCGATTGTTAAACGGTTGCGCAACAATTGAACAATAGAGCAATCGAACAATTGTCGCTCCCTTTGACACACGACTAGAAATATGTTAGACTTTACCTTGTTAATTAAATATAACTCAAGAAAACATGCCGACAATAAATCAGTTGATTCGAAAACCTAGACAGAAGACGATCAAAAAGTCAAAAACAACCGCCATCAAGACGACATTTAATTATCTTAAGAACAGGCCGGTTTCCTTGGACTGCCCGCAAAAGCGGGGCGTTTGTGTTAAGGTCGGCACCATGACCCCGAAGAAACCGAACTCGGCCCTTCGAAAATTCGCCAGAGTCCGCTTGACTAACGGTATGGAAGTTAACGCCTATATCGGCGGTGAAGGCCACACCTTGCAGGAACACTCGGTCGTCTTGGTCCGCGGCGGACGGGTTAAGGACCTTCCGGGTATGCGGTACCATATCATTCGAGGCAAACTTGATTTGTCGGGTGTAAAGGACCGTAAAAAGGGCCGCAGTAAGTACGGCACCAAGAAACCAAAGGAATAACCAAACCAAATACGGATAACAAATAGTTGGGATAACTAATCACAG
>CAYILA010000007.1:0-9233 GCA_964364265.1 uncultured Candidatus Saccharibacteria bacterium
ATGATTTTGAGAGTTTGGTGATCTTAATCATCTTTCCGTATTGTACTTGCTAACTAATTGCTCCGCAAGGTTGACGCCGAGACTAAATTATTGTATAAGAGTAATATTCGATCGATAAGGGGGTGAGACAATTGGGTGACCAGGTTGGAAAACAGGGAGGTGAGCTCGGGGCAAGGATAATGGCAAGGGACGAGGTCCTAGGCTGTGCAGAATCAATCCAGACTATTCTCCGGCAACGGGGTGGCAAGGACATGGATCTCTTGGACCTGAAAGTCGCTCTCGAGAAACCAAACGAGGGTCAACACATCATTGCCGCCATCAGGGAGGTGAAATCGAGGCGTCGCTAGCCACCAAGCAATGGGCTGCGGCGCCCATTTGCTTTTAATGAAGTATAATTATAATGTCATTCTGAACGTAGTGAAGAATCTAGGCCCGAAGGGTCGCATGCGGCTACGCCTAGATCCTTCGTTTCACTCAGGATGACACAAAGGGGCTCATGGCGATAAATAGTAAACGAAAAATTATAGCCATTGTCGGGCCGACGGCGAGCGGGAAAACGGGGATCGGGGTCCGTTTGGCCAAAGAAATTGATGGCGAGATAGTCTCCGCAGATTCCCGCCAGGTTTTTCGTGGAATGGACATTGGCACTGGTAAGGATGGATCTCCCTGTAATGTCATTTCGAGCGAACAAAGAGAGTCGAGAAATCTTTCTAAAAGATCCCTCCACGGAGCCTGCCCTGAGCATAGTCGAAGGGGTCGGGATGACAATGGGTGTGGGTGCCGGTGTATCGATAATATTCCACAATGGCTGATTGATATTAAAAATCCAGGTGAAAAATTCACTCTTTTTGACTGGTTGACATTGGCTAGAGAAAAAATTGAAGAAATATTTTCCCGCGGCAAGACCCCAATCATTGTTGGGGGAACGGGGTTGTATGTTCAAGGGCTCATTGAGGGATTCGAGCTGCAAGAGAATCAAGAATGTTCTGTCATTTCGAGCGACCCTGGTGCGTCAGAGGAGCCGAGAAATCCCTTCATCGATAAGGGATCCCTCCACTCCGGTCGGGATGACAAAAAGAGGAGTAGGGAACAATTGAACAATTTATCAATTGAACAATTGCGGGAGATGCTACTTAAAAATGACTCTGAATTATATCGGAGGGTCGATCTGAAAAACCGGCACAGAATCATCCGGGCGATAGAGAAGGCGCAGGCAGGATTAAAACCGAATAAAATAAAGCCGGATTTTAAAGTATTACAAATCGGTATTGATATTAACAGAGAAGAGCTTTTCAAAAAAATAGACGATAGGGTGGAAGAGCGCTTCCAAAAAGGGATGCTTGAAGAAATTATTTATCTTTTGGCAAGCGGGGTGAAAATAGATTGGATGATAAAAATAGGGTTAGAGTACCGGATCATTGGACGGTTTGTAACGGCACACTCCCCTTTCCCGCCAAAGGCGGGAAATCCTAAATCCGAAATCCTAAATCCTAAACAATTTAGCAATTTAGCAATCGAGCAATTGAATTTCCCACTTTCCCCCGCTTTTTGTGTCATTCCGAGCGATGAAGTTTTGGAGTCGAGGAATCTCTCCATCGAAAAAAGATCCCTCCACGGAGCCTGCCCTGAGCATAGTCGAAGGGGTCGGGATGACAAAGGGGATGATCGGGTCGATAATATTAAAAAAATCGCCAATCAATTGCGGTCGTTGCCGGAGTACGAGGTGATGAAACAGGAGCTGAAATACGCTATTCACACTTTCGCCCGGCGTCAATTAACCTGGTTCCGCCGATTCCCTGAAATAAAATGGCTAAATAATTATAATGAAATTGAAAAAGAATCTTCTCTTTTTCTAGAAAAATAATCATCACCGAAAGTGTACGGCCGTCCAGAATCGGTGATGTTAATTTAGAGCGAATATTACGAATAGGATTATAAATAATACTGCGAGGACTAAATTAGTCGCAATTCCGGCTAATGAACCAAGCAAGCTTCCGGCCGCGGCTTTGACCGCTTGTTCATGAGTTTTCTTATTCAAGAGCTCTGCAACAAGTACTCCGGCAAATAGTCCAAGCATCCCGCCGAATGGCGGAAATATTATAAGTCCGACAAAGAGGCCGATTATGCCATAGAGCAGGGCTTTCTTTGACGCTCCCCCGTATTTTGCGCCGATCATTCCGGAGAAATAATCTGTTGCTACCGATACGACAGTTACAAAAGTAAGAATCGCCAAATCAATCCATGTAAGATGCTGAAATTTATCGAAAATTTCATATAGAAGTGCGATAGCTAGCATGTACGGTATACCGGGTATGGCAGGAATTACCACTCCTACAATTCCAAGTGATATTACTATCGCGAAAATTATCAATATTACAATGTCCATACATTCATTCTATCAATATTCAGCCAAACAAAAAAACGGTCGATAACCGTTTTTTTGTTTAGAGTTAATTACTCGGTTGGTTTCTCGTCGGATTTCTCTTCCTCTTCATCATCTGCGTCATCATCTGGTTTTTCGTCTGTCGCAGCAGCTTCATCGGTCTCTTCTGCTTCGGCTTCTTCGCCGCCTTCGGCGGCCTTTTTCTTGCAACCACACTGGCAATCCTCTTCGCACTCGCAATCCTTGCAATCAAGTTCCTCATTGCAAGAACACTTACACTCTTTCTTCTCTTCTGCATCGTCCATAGGACTCCTTTCTTCCCCCATCAGCCAATTATACACTCAAAATCAAATTTCAAGAAGTGTTTAACCCCGGTATTTTCTCCTTCTTTTCAACACATTTATCTTGGCGATCTGTTTCTCAAGGTTAGCAAGCGCGTCGGCGTATTCGACATCATCCCTAGCGGCGGCCAAAATGTTTTCCGCCTCTTTCTTCGCTTCCTCGATTCTTAATTGGTCAAGTGAATCGACGTCTTCGGCAGTATCGGCCAGGATTTTTACTTCATTATTGGCAATATCGACAATTCCGCCTTCGGTCGCCAAGACATGCTCGGTGCCATTGATTTTCAAAATAATCTCGCCCGGTGATAAAAGGGAAATCAGGGGCATGTGGTTGGGCAGAATAGTAATCTGTCCCTGTGGCGTCGGCAAGATCGCTTCAAACGCCTCATGCTCGTACTTAACCCCGTCCGGCGCAATCAATTTTAATTTAAATGAATTCATAATTCCATCTTTGTCATCTCGAGCTTGTCGAGAGATCTTATTGATAAGATTCCTCCACTCCTTTCAGTTGGTCGGAATGACAGAGGAGCCTTGGAGAAACATATTACTATTTCTTTCCGACTTGATCGATAGTACCTTTCATATAGAATTCCTGCTCCGAAATACTGTCATGTTGGCCGTCGATGATTTCTTTGAATCCCTTTATAGTATCAGTCAAGGAAACATATTCTCCCCTGATGCCGGAGAAGACTTCGGCGACGTGGAACGGCTGGGACAAAAATCTCTGGATTTTTCTGGCTCGGGAAACGGTTTGTTTATCCTCATCCGATAATTCTTCCATGCCCAAGATGGCGATGATATCCTGCAGATCCTTATATCTTTGTAAAATTCTTTGCACTTCGCGGGCGACAGCGTAATGCTCCTCGCCGACAATATTCGGATCCAAAATATTCGAAGATGAAGCCAGCGGATCGACGGCAGGGTAGATGCCGAGTTCTGAAAGCGAACGGTCAAGGACGATAGTCGAGTCAAGGTGGGCGAAGGTGGTGGCCGGAGCCGGATCGGTCAAGTCGTCAGCCGGAACATAAATAGCTTGAACAGAAGTGATCGAGCCTTTCTTGGTTGATGTAATTCTTTCTTGCAACTCACCCATCTCGGTGGCGAGAGTCGGCTGATAACCGACGGCCGAAGGCATGCGCCCCAAAAGTGTTGAGACCTCGGAGCCGGCTTGGGTGAAACGGAAGATATTATCAATGAAGAGCAGCATATCTTTGCCTTGGTCGCGGAAATATTCCGCTTGAGCTAAACCGGAAAGGCCGACACGCATTCTGGCTCCCGGCGGTTCGTTCATCTGGCCGAAGACCATGACGGTCTTGTCCAAAACGCCCGAATCTTTCATCTCATTGTAAAGGTCATTTCCTTCGCGGGTTCTCTCGCCCACTCCGGCAAAGACGGAATATCCGCCATGCTCGGCGGCAATATTGCGGATTAGCTCGGTGATGAGAACGGTTTTGCCGACGCCGGCGCCGCCGAAGAGTCCGACTTTTCCGCCCTTGGTGATCGGTGCGATTAGGTCGATAACTTTAATACCGGTCTCAAAAATCTCGGTCTTGGTCTCCTGTTCGGAAAATTCCGGCGCGGCGCGGTGGATCGGGTAGCGTATTATTTTTTCAGCCAGAGGCTGACCGGCCTTTGGCCGGGGTTCCGGTTTGTTGTCAATCGCTTCGCCGGTGACATTGAACATCCGGCCGATTGAGCTTTCCCCGACCGGTACCGAAATCGGGGCGGCGGTATTTATCACCTCAACACCGCGTTTTAAGCCGTCGGTCGTGCTCATGGCAACGCTTCGGACAGTATCTTCGCTTAGGTGTTGCTGGACCTCTAAGACAAGCTTTTTACCGTTTAATTCGCACTCCAGTGCGTCATAGATATTCGGCAGGTCGCCGTCGAACTTTGTGTCCACAACGGCGCCGATTATCTGGGTTACTGTTCCATTGTTCATAAATTCTCCTGTGTTGTCATTCCCGCCCCGATATTCATCGGGATAAACTCCAGCGGGAATCCAGTTATAAATTATTAAATATTGAATGGATCCTGAATCAAGTTCAGGATGACCCTTTCAGGGTCACTTCATCGCTTCTGCCGCCCCGCTGATTTCGGCGATTTCTCGCGTGATCGATGCCTGGCGGACAGAGTTGTAAGTTAATTGTAATTCGTCGATTAAATCTTTGGCGTTGTCGGTTGCGTTCCTCATTGCTACCATCTGAGCCGAATACTCCGAAGCGTTGGCTTCTAACACTGCGCCATAAATTGAAAGCCGCAGGAACCGGCGCAACAATTTATCCAATATCTCGTCAGCATTCGGTTCAAATTTATATTCTACATCTCCCTTGTCATCCTCGCGAACGCGGGGATCTTGTGTGTCTTCCCAAAGTTCCGGCAGATCAATGTGTTCCCTGTCAACCGGCAGAATCTGTTTCACAACCGGCATTTGGGCAAGCGAGGAGATAAAATGGGAATAAATCACCACTACTTTGTCATATTTCCCTTGCAAATATTCACCGTTGGTCATCTTGGAAATCGGGATGATGTCTTCGAAATGGATATTGCTCTCAAATCCGTCAAATACGGCAACTAAATTGCCAAGATTATAATTTTTAACATAATCGGCACCCTTTTTGCCGACGGCGATGATGTCAACAGAATTGTCATTCTCGGGCTTGACCCGGGAATCTACTGTGACGGGATCCCCGCCGGAGTTTACCCTGTTCCCTGAAACGGGGCGGGGATGACCGCTACTTTTTAATTCTTTAACAGTCGCGGTCAACTTCTTCAACAGATCGGCATTATAAGAACCGCATAATCCGCGGTCGGAGGTGATGAATATAATGGCAGTTTTCCCGACCGGAGTCGGGTTCAATAGCGGGTGATTGCCGGGTAGGATTAGACGGGCGAGTTTGGCAAACATATTCCAGGAATTCTGGACATAGCTGCGGGCTTCCAGAATGGACTTGACCGCTTTTTGCATCTTAACCGAAGCGACCATTTCCATCGCTTTGGTTATCTGACGCGTATTCTGGATTGATTTAATCCGTTTTCGAAATTGTTGTACTGATGCCATGAGCTAAAATTTCTAATTTCTAATTTCTAATTAATTTACCAATTATGTCAAAGATTCTCTCGTGTGTCATCCCGACCCCTTCGACTATGCTCAGGGCAGGCTCCGTGGAGGGATCTTTTTAAAGATTCCTCGACTACACTCCATTTCGCTCGGAATGACAATGATAATAGATTGCCGCCCGTTCGACTCACTCTGTTCGCTCAGGGTAAACTAGCAAAGCACACTCCTCGCAATGACAACCAAAGCTTACTTGCCTACTGGCTTATCCGCTCCAGCCACAGGCTAGTCGGCCTTTGGCCGAGACTCGCTGGCCACCGTCTTTGTATTTTTCTCTAAGAATTCGACCAATTTCTTCTCGTCGATCTCGGAAATCTCGCCTTTTTCTTTGATATTATTCAAGACATCCTTAATGCCTGATTTTGCTTTGGATAATATTTCTTTTTCTACCTTGGTGATCTCTGAAACTTCGTAACCGTCGAAATATCCGTTGGTCACGGCGTAGATGCCGACTACCTGTTCCTCAACCGGCATCGGGGAATACTGGGGCTGTTTCATCAGTTCGGTAATCCTTTTGCCGCGTTCGATCTGTTTCTTGGTTTCAGGGTCAAGGTCGGAGGCGAACTGGGCAAAAGCGGCCAGTTCACGATATTGGGCCATGGCCAATTTTAATTTGCCGGCTGTCTTTTTCATCGCCTTGATCTGGGCGGCGCCTCCGACGCGGGAAACGGAGATGCCGATGTTCAAAGCCGGGCGGATACCCTGATAAAACAGGTCTGATTCTAGGAAAATCTGGCCGTCGGTAATTGAGATAACATTGGTCGGAATATAGGCGGAAACATCGCCGGCTTGAGTTTCAATGATCGGCAAGGCCGTGATCGAACCGCCGCCGTAATCCTTGTTTAAGCGGGCTGCGCGCTCCAAAAGTCGTGAGTGAAGGTAGAAAACATCACCCGGGTAGGCCTCGCGTCCCGGCGGTCGACGCAGAAGCAGAGAAACTTCGCGGTAAGCCCAAGCGTGTTTGGTCAGATCATCATAAACTACTAGTACATCCTTGCCCTGCTCCATAAAGTACTCGGCAATGGCGACGCCGGCGTACGGGGCGATATAGACGAGCGGAGCCGGATCGGAAGCGCCGGCTACAACTATGGTCGTATAATCCATGGCGCCTTCTTTTTCAAGGATGGCGGCGATGCGGGCGACCTTGGATTCCTTCTGGCCGATAGCGACGTAAATGCAGATCGGTCTGTCTTTTTCAGGTAGATCTTTTTGATTGATGATAGTGTCGATGGCAATAGCGGTCTTACCTGTTCCGCGGTCGCCGATAATCAGCTCGCGTTGTCCGCGGCCGATCGGGATGAGGGCGTCAATTGCTTTGATGCCGGTTTGGATCGGGACGGTAACGCCTTGGCGGGTGATGACGCCGGGAGCGACCTTTTCGATCGGCATCTCTTTGTCAGCTTTGAGGGCAGATTTGCCGTCGAGCGGTACACCAAGCGGATTTACTACGCGGCCAATGATATCCCGAGAAACTGGAATCTGGGCGATCTTGTCGGTCGTTTTTACCTTGTCGCCGGCTTTGATCTCGGCGTAATCACCAAGGACGATAGCGCCGATGGAGGCCTCTTCAAGGTTCAAAACCATGGCGGTAACGGTACCCTTCGTGGTTTCAATTTCCAAAAGCTCGCCGGATTTAGCATTCGATAATCCGTAAATGCGGGCGACACCGTCGGAAATTTCAGCTACGGTTCCGGCGACTTCTTCGCGGGCATTGGCGTCAAAATCCAAAATCTCTTTTTTCAGTTCTTCTACGATATTTGCTGTAGCCATATTATCTCCTAATCCAATTGTTTCTTTATTACCTTGTATTGTCATTCCAGCCCCGATATTCATCGGGATAAACTCCAGCTGGAATCCAGTTGCTTTTTTCTGGATCCCGGATCAAGTCCGGGATGACGCGCACTATATTCATTAATGATTTTTTAGATCCCGAAACAAGTTCGGGATGGTTCGCTCTATTTGCCCAATACTTTTCGGAGGCGAACCACTTTACCCTCAATACTTAAATCGATCTCTTTGTCTTCGACCTTAACAATCACTCCGGCCTTCAAGTTCGAATTGATAATATTCTTTATCAATACTTCTTTTCGATATTTTTCTTTTATCTTTTTACTTATATCTTCTATCTCTTGCTCTTTTAACTCTTTTACCGAATAAACATGAGCCAAGACTAGATTATTTCTCTTGGCGTACTCCACATCCAATTCAGCCAAAATCTTTGGCAAATCTTTGTACTGCTTATTTTTCTGCAGGATCTGCCAAAACTTTTTAGCCAAAACTTTTGTATCGGCTTTTCCGTCAAGCGATTCAATCAATCCAGCCGCATAATTTTTTGGAGAAATTCTCATAGTTTCCTAATTCCTACGAAATTACGAATTGATCAAAATTACTAAATTACGAATATTTGTACTTTCGTATTTTCGCCTGCCTGTCGGCAGACAGGTTTTATTCGTACTTTTGTAGGGGACGAGCTATAGCTCGTCTATCGCTTTTGCGGTGGAAGCGGATCCTACGGTCGCTGTCACTCCCTCAGGATAACAGCCAAATAGGGTCACAACTCTTTTATTGCTTTGGCTGTTAATTTATCTTTCTCGGCGTCGTCAACTTTTTCGCCAAGGACTTTTTCGACAGCAAGCATTACCAAAGTACCAAGTTGTCCTCTGGCAGCTCTCAACTCTTTGTCTTTGGCTGTCTTTGCCTCTGCATTGGCGTTATCAACTATTTTCTTGGCCTGATCTTCGGCTTTTTTAATCATTACATCGGCTGTTTTCTTAGCTTCGGCCTTGGCTTCTTGGACGATCTTATCGGCTTTTTGGTAGGCCTCGTCCTCAATCTTCTTGGCTTTCAATTCCGATTCGGCTAAAGCATTCTCGGCCATTTCGGCATCCTGCAAACCCTTGGCAATTTTATTTTTCCTCTCGTCAAACATCGCCAAAATCGGTTTGTAGGCGAACTTCCACAAAACAATTAAAATAATTGAAAAATTGATGATCTGGGCGATTAATATTTTCGCATTAATGGCAAATGCATCCATTGAATCTCCTTATCCACAAATGAACGACTAACTTCCTAACGACTAACAGCCAATATTCTTCCCCCTCTAACTCCCCCTAATCTAGGGGGAGAACCTTTCGTCGTTGGTTGTTAGGTTGTTCGTTGTCCATTCCTGGCCTATATCATGAAGGCGATGACCAGGGCGTAAACAGCGATGGCTTCAGCGAAGGCGGCGACAAGAATCATTGAAGACTGAACCTTACCGGCTGCTTCCGGATTTCGTCCGATGGCCTCAAGACCCTTTGAACCGATCATACCGATGGCGATGGCTGGACCGAGACCGCCGATGGCGATGGCTGCCGCTTTGGCGACTGACGCAACTGCTTCTGGTTCCATA
>CAYILA010000007.1:9333-49621 GCA_964364265.1 uncultured Candidatus Saccharibacteria bacterium
TCCTTTGTTAATTTAAGCTTGTAAGCTAGTAAGAATTAAGCAGTAGGAAGCTTATGAGCTTACCGCTTACTAGCTTATTGCTTATTAGTGTGCTTCCGCCGAATGATCAGCGGTGGCTATTTTAATAAATACAACTGTCAACATCGTAAATACCAAGGCCTGAATCAACCCGACAAATAACTCGAGTAATGTAAAGGGAATCGGGGCGACAAAGGGGAGCAAGGTCATCATAACCGTGAGAAGAACTTCGCCGGCGAAGATGTTGCCGAACAACCGGAAGGAGAAGGAGAGGACGCGGGTAAATTCTCCGACCAACTCAAGCAAACCTACGAATAATCCGATCGGACCGCCTTTGAAATTCAGGAATTTGCCGGAATATTTGAAAAAGCCAATGGCGGCGATACCGATGAATTGGGTGGCAATGACTGAAACGGCGGCTAGCGCCAAAGTGTGGTTCAAGTCGGCATTGCCGGGGCGGAGAAGCGGTACGAATATTGTTCCGCCTTCTTTAACTTCATTGATGCCAATCGAACCGACGCCCGGCAGAGTGCCGAGCCAGTTGTTGGCTAAAATGAAAATAAAAAAGGTGGCAATAAATGGAAAATATTTTCTTGTTACCTTTTCGTTGTTGAAAACACTATTGACCGTGTCGTACAGAAATTCAATAACAGTTTCAAGGACATTCTGCAATCCGACCGGCACCAAAGTCATTTTTCGGGTGGCCAGCATCGCGATGACAATCAATAACAGGGAAGCAATCCAAGAAAGAACCATTGAGTTGGTGACGGGAAGGGGGCCAAGATGCCCTATTTTTTCGGCGGCTAATGAAATTTCCATAAATTCCTCAATCAGGAATGGATAACTAATGCTTCCAATAACTAATAACTAATAACTAATCGTTTTCCCCTCCTAAGGTAGGAGGGGCTAGGGGCGGTATGAATAATTACTATCATGCTACCCCATCTAGCTTCCCCTACTCTAGGGGAAGAACCTTTCGTCATCCGTTCCTGTCTATTTATTGTCATCTAGTTTCTGAAAGTCCTCGCTTGCTTTCTTTACAATCATCCAAAGGTAGAAAAATATTTGAATACTGGCCAAGGCCACGCCGGTGTAGAAAAGATAGGGCGTAGTTCCCCATCTGGTATCTAGATAACGCCCGAGTTTTCCAAATATGACAAGCGGCAGTGCGGTGGCAAAACCAATTTCTCCAATCAAACCAAAAGAAAAAATCAAGCTTTTTTTCATCGCTTGGTTGTATCCAACTATTATTATCCTGTCAAACCACTCAAGTCTTTGGAGGACTTGAGATAGATGACAGCCCGTAGCGGAGCGGAGGGATAACAAGCTTTTCCGAAGGAATGCTCTGGGCTTTAGACCATAGCAGCTTATTCCCTTGTTGGCACAAATATACCACCAAAAGGTTAACTTGTAAAACCCAATTCCGTCAAGATAGCGGGGACTTGATTTTTTAAACTATTGCTGTATAATTTCGGCATTGTCCGGAGGCTGTTCTGGTGCAAAAGAATCGTCTCCGGACAAATTCTATAAGGGAGGTATTGGGATTATGGACTCTGCGGCGGTTTGGCCGGCGGATCGTTTTGAAGAGTATCCGCGATTGGCGCGAAGCAAAACAGCCCCGGGGACATCATGGTTCGTTTTTCCATGCATGGATGGCCGGATCAGAGGGGTGGAGGATTTAGTTAATGCCTCTACGCCGCTTACTGGTCGCTACAGCGGAAGGATCTCCAAAGCGGGTGGACCGATTCGGGTTCTCGACCCGGAGGCGGCGCCCAGCATTGTCAAAGACATTGGGTTGCTCTATAACCGCGGTGTCAAGACAATGGTGGGCATAGTCCATACCGACTGCCATTATATGAGGAGGCTTTTTGGCTCCCTCACCGAAGAGGAGGAGAAGCACAAATTTCAGGAAATGGGGCTTCATGTTGCGCCGATACTGCACAACGGGTTTCCTGATCTGAATGTCCTTCTCTGGTACCTTCGTCTCGATACCAAGACAGGGGTTCCCCTCTCGTTCGAGCCGCTTTTCCGCGGCATGAATATCTCGGCCTAAGGGCCGCAATCCGCTTAGCCCCGGCGACTATTCCAGATTCGTCGGGGTTTTTCTTACTTCACAGTAAACCACCGGCGTTAGCCGGTGAATGCGTTTTATCAGACAAAACCAGCACTATTTCTATCGCTCTTCATCATTTACCATATCATTTACAATTACTATATTATTTACTACAACTATCACTTATTCACTATAATTCAGCGATTTTAATTTCAAAACTGTATCACAAACCAAGCGTACGTGAGAAATGTGTACGGGTGTAGGTGAGCCAATACAGTAGTTTGAATAAGGCGGCTGGATATTGTAAAATAGGAGTGAGATTTAAGAGTGGAATATTATTTAAGCATTATTAACAGAGAGAAATGTGTACGGGTGTAGGTGAGCCAGTACAATTAAATATAATTTTGGTGGGATTTAAGTAAAATTTTGTGGGAAAGCTGAAATAACTGAAATAAGAAAGGTGATGCGAAAGGCGGCAAAGATTAATTGCTCGGCACATAAGCAAAGTTCAGAACGGGACAGGCGGCACCACAAAATAAGCTACTCTGGTCTAAAGCCCAGAGATAATAAAAGGAGGTGTTGTTGTTGGCAAAGGTCGCAAAAATTAACTCTGCGTCAACGATCGGACTCGATTCATATTTAGTGGAAGTGGAGGTCGATATCGGCCTCGGGCTTCCGTCTTTTACTATAGTAGGGCTTCCAGACAAGGCGATTGACGAGAGTAAGGAGCGAACCCGCTCGGCGATCAAAAATTCCGATGTCAATTTTCCCCAGCACCGCCTGACGATCAACTTGGCGCCGGCCGATATTAAAAAGGAAGGGCCATCTTTCGATCTGCCGATGGCGGTTGGGGTTCTGGCCGCCGGCGAGCAGATTGATAATTTGCAGGAATTTGAAAAATCATTATTTGTCGGCGAGTTATCATTGAACGGCGAGTTGCGCCATGTCAACGGAATTCTGCCGATCGCCATTTATGCGGCCAAAAACGGTTTTGCGCGATTGTATCTGCCGGAGGTGAATGCTTACGAGGCCTCGCTCGTTTCCGGCGTTGAGATAATGCCGGTGAAATCATTGCGGCAATTAGTTTCTCATCTGCGAGGTGAAAAACTAATTATAAAAGCCCACAAAAAACACCCTTCGACTTCGCTCAGGGCGAATTCTTCGAATTCGGAGTTCGATTTTGCCTATGTATCGGGTCAAGAACAAGCCAAGCGGGCGATGGAGATCGCCGCCGCAGGCAACCATAATATCTTGCTCTCCGGTCCTCCCGGATCAGGTAAAACATTATTGGCAAGAACACTGCCGTCGATTCTTCCGGAAATGGACGAGGAGGAGATGCTTGAAGTAACCAAGATTTATTCAGTGGCCGGAATGTTCCGCGGCGAACGGGAGTCGCTTATCTCCGACCGACCCTTCCGTTCGCCGCACCACACTACTTCAAATGTGGCCCTAATCGGCGGAGGCCAGTGGCCGCGCCCGGGTGAGATTTCTCTCTCCCACCGCGGTATTTTATTCCTTGACGAATTTCCGGAGTTTCCGAGAAATGTTTTAGAAGCTCTCCGCCAACCATTGGAGGATGGTAGGGTAACAGTTTCAAGAGCCCAAGGCAGTTTGGAATTTCCGGCTCAATTCCTATTGGTGGCGGCCCAGAATCCCTGTCCCTGCGGCTACAACTCCGATCCGGAAAAGGCCTGTATCTGCGCCCCGACCCAGATTATGCGTTATCAAAAGAAAATCTCCGGCCCGCTACTAGACCGGATTGATATCCATGTTGAAGTGCCGAGGATAAAGTATGAAAAATTGGCCGAAGAAAATCTGAACAAGGAAACCTCCGAATCGGTCAGAGCGCGGGTTGAGGCGGCCAGAGAAATCCAGCACAAGAGATTTAATGGCACGAAGATTAAAGCCAATTCCGAGATGGGCGCCAAAGATATTAAGGAATATTGCAAACTGGACGAAACGGCCGAAAAGATGATCGGGGCGGCCGTTGATCAGATGAAGCTGTCAGCCAGGGTATATCACCGAATCTTAAAAATTGCCCGAACCATTGCCGATCTGGAGGGATCCGATATTATCAAATCGCATCACATCGCCGAAGCGCTCCAATACCGCCCGAAGGAAAAACAATATTGATTGTTAATATCGCCAGGCAATGGTAAAATTATTACGATAATCCAAGCATAGTTTATCGAGGGAAAGTTGCGGAGAGCTTTTGGTTTATTAATTTGTGTCGGACTGATATTTTCATTCCTAAGTTTTGTAAGGATTAATTCTGATATTGCCGACCGCGCCGCCGCCCAAACGGCGGAAAATCTGATTCCTAATCCCGGTTTTGAAGATGTTGCAAACGATTCGCCAACCGGCTGGCTGGTCCAGAACACAAGCGGCGGAGGTACGGCCATTGTCGATACCAACGAAAAGCATTCAGGCAATAATTCATGGAAACTTACTCAAAATGAAGCAACCCATTCGATGGGAGCCTATTCGCCGGAGGTAGCGGCAAAGCCGGGCGATTTTTTTAAATTAAGCGTTTGGGCCAAAGCGGAAGCCGGCAATGAGACGGTTTATATCGGTTGGGAGGAGTTCACGGCGAGCGGAGCATATCCGACACCCGCTCCGGTTTATTTCGTGCAAAGTAATTACAAAATGAGCGCTGGGGTAGGTCAATGGCAGGAATTTTCTGCCATCGGCCGCGTTCAACAGAAAGATACCGTTGCCGTAAAGGTAAAGTTCTGGGGGCCGTATAAATCGACCGGTACGATTTGGTGGGATGATTTTTCGCTGACAGTCGTCCCCGATCCGATCAGTTTAGGTTGTGTTGATAATGCAACAACAAAATGCCTTGATCTTGGCACAGACGGGGATATCGCCGATACGACCAATTGGTCCGCCCCGCTAACGGAAGATAAAACTAATTATCGGGAGGCTTTAAATAATAAAACCGCGACCGTCAGTATTTCCGCATTTAATATTGACGTCGATGGCTATCCTCTTTCGCCGATGTTTTTGGAGATTCGCTATAAAGATACGATTGACGACAGCATCGGCGCCACAAATGTTAACAACCGTTCGACCCGGGCTTCATTCAATGCTAAAATCGACCAGACAAACGATTTGGGTCTAAATTATTATGCCGCCCGTTTGGCCGGCTTGGGCGAGTTTGGCGACGGAGAATGGCGGACGGCCAAAGCGCCAATCGCATATACCAATTGGCCGATGATGAAGGCAGTTGACGGCAAATTTACTTTCAATATCGTCATGGCAAATGCGGGCGTTAATCTTCCGGTTGACTACATTTCATTGGGAATAATATCGGACAGCCAGTACCAAGACTATCTAAGCTGGGAGAAAAAGATTAGAAATTTGGTTGAGGTTGCGTATCAAGAGACGAACACCAATGATCTTGGCGGGAAACAGTATGACTGGTTTTCGACTCCGTTGGAAAAGCCGATTTATCCCAATTATATTCCGAGGAACGAGGAGCTGGAAAAACCACTGACTCTGTATTCCGGTTTGGACGATTATGTTGACGGAACATTTGCAATTTATTCAAAAACCGATCTGACTGATGTCAGCATCCAAGCCAATGATTTGAATTCTTCGGCCGGAACCCTTGCCGCCTCGAATATTAAAGTTAAAAGAGTGGTCAATAATTATAAGCTTTGGAGCTATGTCAACGGATATAAAGCCAAATACGGCCTGATGCCCGATTATGTCGAGAATTTTTCCGCTCTAAATATCAGTCCCAATTCAACTCAGCAGTTTTTGGTAATGGTGACTGTGCCGAAGGGCACAAAGGCGGGAACTTATACCGGCAATATTACTTTGAAAGCCGGGGGTGGTGATATCGGCTCGGTTCCGATATCACTTGAGGTTTTGCCGATGGTCCTGGATGAAGCGGCGAATATCAACTACCTTTACAGCAGCCCGTACGACAAACCGGAATATTCCGTCTCGATGGACAATGTTTTTACCGATATTGCCGGACACGACATAGAGGTATTAAAAATGTACAATCTTTTTTATCCGACGAAATCTGCCGACGGTACGCTGACTTTTAACACGACAGAATTTGAATTACATCTGCAGAATTCAATTAATAAGGGTGTAATAAAAAAACATGCTTTTTACTGGTATGCGCAAATATCGGCTAGCGACATCATGCGGGCTTTGGGATTATCTACCGCGGATGCCAATTTATGGACCAGTACTGATGATCCGGCATTCAAATCCAATTTCTCGAAATTGGTTAACCAATTGATCGGAATTGGCAATAGATTAGGAATCGAAATTTACTTTTCGGTCAACGATGAACCGGGAGCTGATCCGACTAAGAGATTTTGGTCGCATGTCCTCTACCCTTTAATAAAAGATGCCGGCGGAAAAACATGGACAACTTATTGGGATACCTGTGAACAACCGGTAACCTTTCAGGGCCGCGATATTCCTTCGCTGGCGCCGTTGATTGATTATAAAGTTTATGCTAGAAACTATATTACTGACACTAATGTAGCCAAAGAAGGATTTGGTTATTATACTACCGGCATCTCGCATCAGCGGAACCCGGTTTACAATCGTTTTATGCATGGAATATTCGCCTACAAAACCGGAGCAAAAGTAGTCGGAGATTATGCTTATGGCGACTACGTTGCCGATCCCTACAACGACTTTGACGCTAGATGGAACTATAAATTCCCGTTCTCCTACAATGATTTTGTGATGTCTTATCCGACAAAAACCGGCGAGATGTTGCCGACTTTGGCCTGGGAGGGAGTACACGAAGGGATAATTGACGCCCGTTATATTGCCACATTGGAAAAATTAATCTCGATTCAGCCCGATCGGGATGAAGCAGTCGCGGCCAGGAAATACTTGGACGGATTAAAAAACCGGGTCTCGCCCAATCTCGTCAGCGATTACGAACAAAAAGGCGACGCCACCGGTTACGCCAATCAAATTATCAAAAATGTTTCTGATTTGGGCGGTGAAACGGATTATACCGCTTTCGATAAAGCCAGAAAAATAATGTTTAATTTTATTAAAGAATTAAACACCCCCTCGCTGACCATCACCCCTTCCAGAGAATATGCCGTTGCCGGAGCGGAGATTAGCTACAGATTGTTCTGCAACAATCCCCTCCAGCGGGATTTTAAAGACAATCAAATCGTGATTCCAATCCCGAATACCTTGGAATATATCAACAATTCGGCCACGGGTGGAGGCAGGTATGAAAACGGCAGTTTGATTTGGAATTTGTCTGAATTTAAATCCGGGACCAAGTTTGAAGCCGAATACAAAGCGAGGATAAGATAATATATGAAGATTAATAAAACAAAAATCAAGCGATTCGCCCCGGCTCTTCTCTCGTTAGTTATGATCGTAACGGTTTATACAGTCGGATACTTTACATTTTTGCGCGACAGGGCCGACCTTAATCCCTTGAATTTAATCGAGACGAAAGCGACAGTTACTTTTAATGATAGCGACGGGAATTCTTATGCCAATACCAGCAATACCGCTTCGGTGGCTAAAATCGACCTGTTTAATCTATCCAACACCTTGCAGGGAAAGACCAATATTCCGGCCGGAACTACCGGAAAATTGGCGGTGGTTGATCCGGTCACCGGCTCGGAACTGGGCCAGGTCGAGTTTTTGTATCAGGAAAATTTGGGAAAACCGGACTGGACCGAAATTCAGGGAATAGATTTGTCCAAGAGTTATGATTTGGCGCTCACAATTCCCAATTATCTCCCAAAAAGAGTTTTGAGTGTCGATCTGGCCAGATCAGTTGCGGTTGACGGCGGGTTGTTTTTAGCCGGAGACATTAATAATGACGGATCTATTAATTGGTTTGACTACGCTCTTTGGCAAAGATCGTATGGTATGAGAGCGGTCGGCAATATCAACGATTACAACGGCGACGGGCTGGTCGATTATCTGGACTTTGCTATTGCCTACGGTTCATCCAACTGGAATAAAAATATTGCCAATCAAGCGATTTCCCCGTCGGTTGTCGCGCCGGTCAACCTGGAACTGTACTCCGACAAAATGTCCTATAAACCGGGCGAAGAGGGCTTGGTTTTATTGCAAACCAGCGCCGGAAACTCGACTCTTTCGGCGGTTGAAGCCAATTTGAATTACGACCAAACAAAATATGAATTTTCATCATTCGAACAGACCACCGATTACGACGCCACAATGCTGGCGGAGGTCAATAACGGCGTTGTTCGAATCATCCGCGGCCGGTTGGGCGGAGCCGGCGGCGACAGAGCCCTTCTTTACCTGCGATTTAAGGCCAAAACAACCGGCGAGGGAGCTATCAATATCACTTCCGCCAACGCTGTTTACTCCGACGGTTCAAAGTTGAGCGTCGCTTCGGATTCAATGGTTTTGCCGATTTCAGACACTCCCGCTCCGACGGCTTCGTCTACATCAAGCAAACCCAAAACATTTAGCCAATCGGTGCCGGTCAGCAGCAAAGAAAGCGCCGTCACATTTGATAAAACGACGGCCGAGGCCAACGGTACGGACAAAATCTGTATGTCGGTAACGGTCAAAAATTCAAGCGGCGGCATTATTAAAAACATCAAACCCGATATTACGATTATGGGCGGGGCCGATGTCGCCGGCAATGAACTTACCGGCGACAGCTGGACGGTTTGCCTGACCTCGGCCAGCGCCGGCACCAAGCGGCTGATTGTCAGCGTTTCCGGAATTGTGATCAAAGACACACAGATTGAATTTGGTTCCCTGCGGGTGAGCGAGGGGGAGACAACTCCTCTGTTGACGCTTTCTGACCTGATCGCCTCAATTTCCGGAACGATCACGACCGAGCGCAGATTTGCGATTCTTGACCGCAATTCGATCACCAGCTGGGATAAACTGGAGATCAGCGGTAGCGCCGCGCCGGATACCAGCTTAAAAGTTTATGTTTTTTCAAATCAGATTAGCAAAGAGGTAAGCGTCAATTCGGACGGAAAATGGAACTTGAAATTAAATCAGGCCCTTGACCCGGGTAGCCACCGAGTCGAGGCGGCGGCGCTCGATAAGTACGGCAACGAATCAAAATCGAAGGTAATTGCCGTTTTCGATGTTAAAAAATACCGGCCATGGGACGCTTTCATTATGATTGCGTTTATTACTCTCGGATTATGGATATTGGTTGAAATCGCCAGAATGATTCATCATAAAATCCGCCGAAACAGAGGTTCCAGCTCCACCACTGAACAGGTTCTCCCGCCCTCTCGAAACATATTAAAATAGTCCTAATTTTGATTTTGACTCAATTCTTGCTATCCTGAAGTAGGATTAAATGAAGGAACGAGATGTCGAAGAAAAAAAATAAATTCAAAAAGAAAAAGTCCCATAAACCCTCATATACTGTTTTTGGTAATATCGCCCCGGCGGTGGCTATGACCGAACAGGCAGTATCGACCGAATCGGTTGCGTCGACGGCCGAAACCGTTGCGCCGGCAGAAATCGCCAAATCGGAACAATTAGTCCCGATTTGCGAAGCGGATGCCGACGATCCCCGCTATAAGGCGATGCGCAAAGATATTCAGAAGATTTTAATAACTTTCGCCTGCCTCGGTATAATTCTGGTTGGCGCTTATTTCATCAATTCAAAAACCACAGTTTTTGATTCCTTCGGCGACTGGATCTACAAAATCGCAAACATCCAAGTACTTTAAATCAATAAAATTTTAATAATAAAAAATGAACATCTTCTGATGCTCATTTTTTTGTGGGGCAATATTCGGCTTTGGCACCAACTTTTTACGAATGTTCTGAATCTTCTATGATTACAGGTAAAGCGTAGCCTACCTTAACCACTTTCAGCATTGCCTTCAAAATCTCTGCCTATTTTACCAAACTATCAGACCAAGATTTAATGATGTGTTGTGTGTTTGCTACCCAATCATCAGAATTATCAATGTCGCTAGCACTTTCTGTAATATCATTGACTAAACTTTTCAAATCGTCGTGCGTGAAATGCTTGTTGGCATCACGCATTTGTTTGAGTGTTTTTAGCAATTCAACGAATTGCTTTATCGCAAGAGGTGCTATTTTCTGTTTGCTTCCTTTATACCCAACAGTATTGGCGATATGGAAGGTTTCTGCACTGTCGGTGTGGATTATCGGGGCGATAAAAATGCAGTAAGCATTATCGTGCGAGTTTTCAAAATCACGCAAATGTCGCATAACTGGCTGACCCTCATTAAACCATTGGTCGCGACCGCTCAACATCGTAACTTCGCAAATCAGATTGAAATTGTCGTAAAAACATTCAATATCAGCCATACCGCCCGGTGCAGTTGATGTCGGCTCATTGTCATCGCCAACCGGGTAATTCGGTTTAATCTCCTTTGCATCATTCAATGCATGTAGCCCCATTGTTGAAAGATATTCGAGCATTAAAGAGCGATTTTCAAAATCAAAAATGTTTTCCAGCTGTTCAATGTACTGCGTAATTGATGAAACTGGTTGAGATTTAGTGTGATTGTCCTTTTCTTGTAAGTCTTTGCGTGTTTCTCTCAAATTACCGATATAAGATATTAAGTCATTTTCAGACATTGCTGCAATGTCTTTTTTGCTATCCACAGATAGGCCAAGAATATTTTGCAATTCAGCAACATAGACATGTACATCATTGGCAATTTCAGATAACTTTTCTTTTGTCTGCCAAGGCAAGATGGGCAAGTTGTCATTTGCCATATAGGCAACATATTCATCTTTGTCGGCAAAATGCTTTGGTTCATAAAACTTGCTTTCAAATAGTGCTTCGATCTCTGTGTGTCGGCTTGGCTCTAAATCAATATAGAAACCATTGCCACGAATACGAATAAGCTTTGTAAGCCGGAAATATCTAACCGCGTTATCTCCATAGTCTTGCAGATTTTCTAGTAATCTATCAACTTCAGTTTGGCTATTAGTTCCTAAAAAGTTTATTGCAAATTGTTTGCGATAATTATCGCGAATATCTTTGCGTTCCTGCTTGGTTTTTCCATTTTGCAAATCTCGCAAATCAATTATTTTCTTTGCATAACTCTCAATCTCCGCAAATTTAACCAATGTCGGAGCAAAAAATGAAAACTCCCGTTTGCTTATACCAACTGGGTTGTTTCCTCGTTCTAACTCGATTCTATTGACTTCACTTATCATTTTAAGCGTTGCCACAAAAGGCACAACATCATAGTCGCCGTTATCAGCAAAATCAGTATTTGCCGGGTTTGGTATTTGCCACTTGATGAATGATTTAAGAAAGACATCGCCCGCATCTTTTTCGCTGGCTATAAGTTTCTTGCCTAGTTCGGTAATGTTAACTATGCCACTATCAATAATTACAAAACCAAACTTTGTGAGAGGGTTGATTGATTGGCGACCTCGCATTGCAAAATCCGTATAATTCTTTAGCCTAATTATCTCGTCTATTGAGGCGTCATCAATCTGGCATTCGGTATTGTTAATTAAATTTACAATGCTTGGAGTCAGTCCATTATAAAATTGTGTATTACCAAAACCGTATAAGCGATTTTTGATTAAAACTTTTTGATAGTTTTCTTGATTTGAATTGTCCCAAGTTTTGCCTTCAAATGGTTTTAAGGCAACCAAAAAATGACGCAGACGCTCTGGATTTCTAACAGTAGTTGTAATTGACCACGCTTTTAACATAGCCTCATTATGTCATAAAAATCAGTAATTTGTAATAAGCACCTCTACGGTTATATTATTCTTTGCCATTGAATGATAGTTGGAGTTTTTATAATTGTACTTAAGTTTATGAACCTTGTATTTATACTTTTTTACCCATTCTTTCATTATTTCGTTGGTTTCACCCTTGTGTTCCAACACATTTGATAATGCAAACCTAATGCCTTTTTTATCTAACCTGGTCAGCAGTGAATACAAATCTCGCTCATCTTGTTTTGTCCAACCACCCATTTCGTTGTAACCGGCAAGCCCCAATAAATACGGCGGATCTAAATATACAAAATCGTTTTTGGATAATGCCATTCGTTCAACATCACGAAAATCACAACTTTTAAACGCTATTTTTTTCTCATTTGAGATTTGATTGAAGGCTGCGACATTCTTTCTCGAACTACCGTTATAATCTCTCTTGCCAACAGGCAAATTGAAATCGCCATTTGAGTTGAACCGTATTTGATTATTAAAAGAATATAAAATAAGCACCAACAATAAATCAATTCCAGTTTTCTCTTTGTTAAACACACTCCGAAGTTTTAGGAAAGCCTCTTTGTTGTATTGCCCAAGACCAGAAGAACTACCAACGCCATAATGGTCATAACCTTTGATATAACTTTGGCTTAACCCAAAATCGTCTATAATATTAATTAATTTTTGGTTCAAATCCTCAAAATTATCATTTTGAATTAACTTTAAAAGACTTACTACATAGCGATTTTTCTCAATGCAAATTATGTTCTTTGCTGTAGCATTTATGCCAACATTTGCACCGCCAGAAAATACATCGTAAAAAGTTTTAACATCCTTTGGAAATAGTTTTGTTAATTGTGGTAACAGTTTATGTTTTCCGCCAGTGTAGTTAAGTGGTGATTTTATAAAACCACTTTGAACAGGATTATTCTTTGAAGCGACTATTTTTTTGTTAGTTTTTGAGGCGACATCCACTTTACATAAAAATATGCGCTCTTTTAGGTCATCCTTGCTTGATTTACCAGTAGTAAATTGTTTGAAATTGGTTTCATAAATCTGCACTTTCCCTCTTCGTTTCAGTGCCGATAAGATCTCATGATCGCTTATGCGCGATTGAGATCGGGCGTTGCCCGAAGTTCCCATATCGTTATAAGAGACAAGGATATATTTTGCCACAATGTTGTCGATTAGGTCGCCGAAGGCAACGCCTGCTGACTTCATATTGTATTTACTTTTTATATGCGAGCGGTCGAATTTTTTAGCAACGCCAAAAACATTTTCTTTCTTCCAAGTAGTAATATTTTCTAATAGATGATACGCATCGGAGTATTGTCTGGAATTATACGGGGGATCTATGTAGGTGATATCTGCTTCAATTTTTTTCACTAATTCGTTTGCATCGTCTTTATATATTTCTGTGGGATATTGAGAACTTGTAATATCAAGAGGCAATAAAAATAGTTTCTTGCTTGGAATATCAATTTTTCTATATGCGTCATAATGTCCAACTGTGTTGGCAATTCTATCAAGTGCATAAATAAGAGATGTCAGCAGGTATGATTTTTCCCTGTTGGTGATCATTTTTTCCACAAATAACTTCTCAATATCATCTCTAATTATACCTATTTTTTTTGCATTATTAGCATTAAAATATGTATTTGAAAAGTTTTGTGAAAAATAATTTTCATCGTATTTTTTTATATCAATATCATTGTAATGTTTTAACCGTTCCTTTAACTTTTCCTCTCTAATTTCATCTTTACCAAAAAAGGCAGTGTAAATATGGGAGTTTGAATCTAAAATATCATTAACGATAATTTTAGATCGGTTATAAAAGTGATTTGCAACGGTACCAGTTCCAGCAAAAATATCAGCAAAAGAATCAAATTCTATATTTTCTATTTCAATTATTTTATCAATAAATGAAAGTAGTTTGGTCTTGGAACCAAGATAACGCCTTTGGGTTATGCAAATTTTTTTATTTCCAAAGTATGCATCGTCCATATTTATAGAATAACACAACTTTCATTTTTTTCGTAATTTGGGCAGAAAATTTGTCGTTAATATCAGATCCAAACTTTCTAGAGAGTTACGAGTCAAAACGAAAAACTGGTTTATCTCTCAATTCTGCAATTGGGAGCTAAACCAGTTTATTCTTCTTCTGTGTTGTAGGTTGTCGCTAACCCTTACGGGTAATATGGCAACTATTTTTATTTGGAGCGGGTAACGGGAGTCGAACCCGTATCTCATCCTTGGCAAGGACGTATAATAGCCGCTATACGATACCCGCATGCCAGCCAAAAGCTGGAAAATCTAAATCCAAATATCGAAAACCTAAATATATACCACATACCTATTGGGATTTAGGATTTTGTGCTTAGGATTTCCCCCTAAGGGGGTTGGAGGCGTCGCCGGGATTCGCACCCGGGTACGCGGTTTTGCAGACCGCTGCCTAACTACTCGGCCACAACGCCATTCAGGCGGGACTGTCCTAACCACTCGGCCACCAGGCCACTGGTGCCGCGAGTCAGAATCGAACTGACGACACGAGGCTCTTCAGGCCCCTGCTCTACCACTGAGCTACCGCGGCATAATTACTTCTGAAATATTAACATAAAAGCTATCGAGTGTAAACCTTTGGATAAATCGCGATGTTACTGTTCAATTTAGGAATCTATTGTGATATATTCAAAGCATCAACCAATCATTTGGACATTTTTTAAGTAACCAAATCCCTACTAAATTACCCGTCTCGCGTTGGCATGAGCCGAGGCGGACGAATGTCTGCACGAAAATACGAATATTACGAATAGTTCGACTGACTCACTATAAATAATTTGTACTTTCGTAATTTCGAGTGATTAGTAATTTCGTAGGAAGTTAGGAAATTTATGGATATTCATCTTGGGGCGACCGAAAAAGATCTGATTGAATCACGCAAGAAGAAACTATTGGAGTTAAAAAATCTTGGAATCAATCCATACCCTTCCAAATCCGGAAAGACAATTTCAGCCAAGATAATTATCGAGCGCCAAGACGAAATTATGGTATCGAAAGAGGAAATCACGGTTGCCGGCCGGATTACGGCTTTGCGAGGCCACGGCAAATTGATGTTTGCCGACATAACCGATGAAACCGGCAAGATCCAAGCCATTTTCAAGGCCGATATCTTGGATGAAAACAATTTTAAAATCGTAAATTTGCTCGACCTGGGTGATTTTATCGAAGCGAAGGGAACATTATTCACGACCAACAGCGGGGAATTGACTATTGAAACCCATCTATTAAAAATGCTCTCCAAAACCTTGCGTCCATTGCCCGAAAAGTGGCATGGGCTAAAAGATGAGGAAACTCGTCTTCGAAAACGCTACCTAGAATTAATTTCCAACCCGGAACTGCGGGAAATATTTATCAAGAAAGCCAAATTTTGGCAGGCGACCAGACAATTTCTAATTGAAAAAGGTTTTTTGGAGGTTGAGACTCCGGTTTTGGAAACGACTGCCGGTGGTGCCGACGCCACACCATTCTCCACCCACCACGACGCCCTCGATATTGATGTATATCTGCGGATTTCAATGGGCGAACTTTGGCAGAAACGGCTGATGGTCGGCGGATTTGAAAAAACTTTTGAGATTGGCCGGCAATTTAGAAACGAGGGGCTAAGCCGGGAACATCTTCAGGATTACTCCCAGATGGAGTTCTACTGGGCCTACGCCAACTTTGAGGATTCGATGGAATTGGTTTCCGAAATGTACCGCTACATCGCCAAGGAAACTTTTGGCACAACCCAGTTTAAGATTGGGAAATTTGAGATTGACCTAGCCGCTGAATGGCCAAAAATTGATTACACCAAAACAATTTTTGAAAAGACCGGACTAAGTATTTTGGAAGCGTCCGAGGAAGAAGTCAAGTCAAAAATCAGAGAAATGGGTTCGGAATATGAAGACAATGCCAGCCGCGGCAGATTGATTGACACGCTCTGGAAGATTTTGCGAAAAGAGATCGCCGGACCGGCATTCCTAATCAACCACCCGGTCGATGTCTCACCACTGGCCAAAAGAAAAGAAGAAAATCCAAAGTTAGTTGAGAGATATCAGGTTATTTTGGCCGGCTCGGAGATGGGTAACGGCTATTCGGAGTTAAACGATCCCGAAGATCAGGAAAAAAGATTTCTCGAACAGGCAAAATTGCGCGCCGCCGGCGATACCGAAGCCCAAATGCACGACCGGGAGTTTGTTGAGGCCCTGGAATACGGCATGCCACCGACAACCGGGTTCGGATTTTCAGAAAGATTATTCTCCTTCCTCGTCGATAAACCGGCTCGGGAAACCCAAATGTTTCCATTAATGCGACCAACCCCGACGAAGTCGGGGAAATCCGAAGCTCTAATATCTAAATCCGAAACAAAACTTAATGATTAAAATTCAAATATTTAAAAATTTTAAAGATTATAATTTATAAAATTGTTTCGATATTCGATATTCGAATATTCCGTAAGGAGACAAAAATGCTCGACATAAAATTTATAAGAGAGAATTCGGAAGCGGTAAAGATGAAGGTCTCGCGGAAAGGGGCGGATCCGACAATTGTTGATGAACTTTTGGAGATTGATCAACAGCGCCGGGTCGTACTTTCCGAACTGGAGAGAGCTCAAAGCGAGTTGAACATCCAGTCGGCTGACATTGCCAAACTTCACGGCCAGCAAAAGATCGACGCCATCAAAGAGGCAAGCGAGGCCTCCGAAAAAGTCAAAGAGTTGAAGCCGGAAGCTGATAAATTAAATACTTTGTATAAAGAATTAATATTTGCCCTGCCGAATCCGCCGGAGGACGATGTGATTGATGGACTTTCAGATAAAGACAACACCGTAAACCGCAGTTGGGGCGAAACACCGAAATTTAATTTTGAACCGAAAGACCATGTCACTTTGGGTGAGGAACTCGATCTGATCGATATCGAGCGGGCCGGAAAGATCTCCGGATCCCGGTTTTATTATCTTAAAAATCAGTTGGTGATTATGGAACTGGCCCTTATCCGCTATGCTCTGGATATCCTCGCGGCCGAAGGATTTACGCCGATGATTGTTCCCGATTTGTTAAACCGCGCCATTATGGAAGGTTCCGGCTATATTCCGAGCGGGGAAGATGAGATTTATAAAACCCAGGATAATACTTACTTAGCCGGTACTGCCGAACAACCCTTGGTCGGATACCACATGAATGAGGTTTTGCCCGCCAAAAAACTGCCTCTTAGATACGCCGGATTTTCAACCTGTTTCCGCCGGGAGGCCGGGAGCTATGGCAAAGATGTCCGGGGTATCCTACGCGCCCATCAGTTCGACAAAGTCGAGATGTTCTCCTTTGTAAAACCAAGTGAATCGAAAAAAGAACATGAGTATCTGGTTTCGCTTGAGGAAAAAATAGTTCAGGGATTGAAAATCCCGTATCAAATCGTAAATATCTGCGCCGGCGATTTGGGCGCTCCGGCCAGTAAAAAATTCGATCTTGAATGTTGGATGCCCGGTGAGGGGAAATATCGTGAAACCCACTCTTGTTCGAACTGCACCGATTTCCAAGCCAGAAGATTAAATATCAAATACAAAGACCGGGACAAGACCGAATTGGTCCATACCCTAAATGGCACTGCCGTCGCCATCGGCCGGATGCTGATTGCCATTATGGAAAACTATCAAACATCCGAAGGCACCATTAAAATGCCGGAGGCGTTGGTGAAATATACCGGGTTTGAAGAAATCAAGAAGTAAGCAAATCAGCTAATCAGTAAATCAGCCAATCAGCTACTATTAAATAGCTGACATGCCTGCCTACGGGCAGGCAGACTGATGAACTGACACGCTGATAAGTTAGGAGCTATTATGCAAATTAACTTTCATATCGAGGGGGTAGTGATTTCAGACAAAGATGAAACCGAGATGGAAGAAAAGATAAAAAATCTGGAAAAGTATGTTAGGGAACCGGCAATTGCCGATGTATATATAGTAGATGAGTCCGGAAAGCAGAGTAAAAGCGGAGTCGATAAACGAGTAAAATTGAGCGTCTTGATGGGCAAGGAGAAAATCTTTATTGAAGAATTGGATAATAATCCGATTCAGGCCTTTGCCAAATCTTATCATCGCCTTAAATCCAATTTGGAGGAATTTCACTCCAGATTGACGAATAATTAACTTGCGAGGGAATATGGACGAATCAAAAAAGAAAGCCGGTGAGGAACTAAAAATCAAATATCTGCCCGATGACGAGGGAGTCGAAGTTGATGGTGAACGCTATCCCTCGCTCCAAAATTATTTCAAACACCGGGAAGAAGATTTGAAGGAAAATAAGGAATAATATTTGCTCCATAGGGTTGTCATCTCGAGCGTAGTGAAGCGTAGTCGAGAGATCTTTTAAAAGATTCCTCCGCTTAGTCGGTCGGAATGACAATGACTGGGAAGGGGGAGAGATTGATTTGGTGGGGATATTAGGTTACCATCAAGTGTTTGGGATTTCAGTATCAGTGGACCTCAGACAAGCTCAAAACCCTAAGTTCTAAATCCTAAAAAATATTAAAATACAAAAACTAAGACTATTGATGATTTGATATTTTATAATTTGAATTTATTTTGGATTTAGGGTTTAGAGTGTAGGATTTGTTTAATCTTAAGGAACCATTCATGTCATTATTAAATGTAATTCTGGGTGATCCGAATAAGCGTGTTTTACGCGCCCTGCAGGCGAAAGCGGCCGAGGTCAATGCAGAGGAATCGGAAGTATCAAAACTATCCGATGAGGAATTGCGGGAGAAGACGGCCCAGTTCAAAAAAAGATTTCTAGAGGAGACCGAATCCGGCAAAAATGAGGAAGATGTGTTAAATGACCTCCTGCCGGAGGCTTTTGCCGTTATGCGCGAGGCGATGAAACGGGTTTGGGGGGAACGGCATTTCGATGTCCAGATAATGGGCGGTATCGTCCTGCACCAGGGTAAAATCGCGGAAATGAAAACCGGTGAGGGAAAAACAATCGTGGCCGCTTTGGCTCTCTATTTAAACTCTCTGACCGGCCGCGGCGCTCATTTGGTAACGGTCAACGATTATCTTTCCCGCCATCAGGGCGAGGGTATGGGCGAGGTATTCTATTTTCTGGGGCTTTCAACCGGCATTATTCAATCCAATCAAACAACCTATCGATTTAAGAAAAACAAGGACTATCGCCATTATTCGGAAGTCGATGATTCGAACATCGAACCGTGCACGCGGGCCGAGGCCTACGGCTCCGATGTTACTTACGGCACCAACAACGAATACGGTTTTGACTATTTGCGCGACAATATGGTCTTTGCTCTAAATCAAAAAGTCCAGCGCCAGCTTCACTTCGCGATTGTGGACGAAGTTGACTCGATCTTGATCGATGAAGCCAGGACGCCTTTGATTATCTCGGCCCAAGCTGCCGAATCGACTTCGCTTTACCAGCGGTTTGCGGCCTTGGTTCCGAAATTAAAGGCGGGCGACGACTATACTGTTGACGAAAAAGACAAGGTAACTAGCTTGACCGATCTTGGTATCGCTAAAATGGAGGGCATGCTCGGAATTAAAAACATCTACGAAGCCGATGGCATTGCCATGGTCCATCATCTTGAAGAAGCGCTCAAGGCCCATACTTTGTTTAAAAAAGATCGCGACTATATTATCAAAGACGGCGAAATTATCATCGTCGACGAATTCACCGGTCGTTTAATGGTTGGCCGCCGCTATTCGGAGGGCTTGCACCAAGCGATTGAGGCCAAGGAAAATGTCGAGGTCAAGAACGAATCCCAAACTTTGGCCACTATTTCATTCCAGAACTTTTTTAGAATGTATGACAAGCTGGCTGGCATGACCGGTACGGCCGCCACCGAAGCGGAGGAGTTTTTTAAGATTTACAAACTGGATGTGGTTGAGATCCCGACCAACAAAGCGATCGTAAGGCATGATTCTTCCGATAAGATTTATAAGACCAGAATTGCCAAAATAGAGGCAGTCGCGGCCGATATCAAAGAACGCCAAGAAAAAGGCCAACCGGTTTTGGTCGGTACCGTTTCGGTTTCAAAAAACGAAGAGCTTTCAAAAATGTTGAAAAAGGCCGGCGTCAAACATGAGGTCTTAAACGCCAAAAACCATGATCGGGAGGCAAAAATTATTATGAAGGCGGGTGAAAAGGGCGCTGTTACGGTAGCAACCAACATGGCCGGCCGCGGCACCGACATTAAATTGGCCGAAGGCGTTACCAAACTGGGCGGTCTCCATGTTGTCGGCACCGAACGGCATGAAGCGAGGCGAATCGACAACCAGTTGCGCGGCCGCGCCGGCCGTCAGGGCGACCCCGGTTCCTCCCAATTTTATGTTTCACTCGAAGACGATCTGATGAGGATTTTTGGCGGCGAGCGGATTAAAAATCTGATGAATACTTTGGGTTTGCCGGACGATGTTCCGATTGAAAACAAGTTGATTTCCCGTTCAATCGAATCGGCCCAACGCAAAGTCGAGGGTTATAACTTTGATATAAGAAAACACCTCGTTGAATATGATGATGTTATGAACAAGCACCGCGGGGTGGTTTATAAAAAGCGAAAAGAGATTTTGGAGCGAACCGAAAATGCCGAAAACGGGTCCCTAAAAGATGAGATACTGGAAATCGTAAATGACCAGATTTCCGGAATTCTGAATTCGACCGTTGAGGATGATGAAAAAGCCAGAAAAGAACTCTCGGCCATTTTTGGCGAAATAAAAATTGAAAAATTAGATCCGGATTTTCTGAAAGATTTAAGCGCCAAACTTTACGAGGAACGGGAGAAGAAGTTTGGGAGCGAGGCGATGCGCCAGATTGAAAAGGCGGTTTATCTCCGCACCATTGATATGCTCTGGATTGAACACTTGACGACCATCGATGAACTTAGGGCCGGTATCGGCCTTCGCGGTTACGGTCAGCGCGACCCGTTAGTTGAATACAAACAAGAGGCCTATATGCAGTTCCAGACGCTTCTTTCTGGAATTGAGGCAAGCGTTTCCAAAACAATTTATAAAGTTGAAGTCAAAATCGAGCAACAGCCGGTGATGGAACAGAAAAGAATGCAATACGAGGCGCCGGATCCTGATACGGCCATGCCTACCGGCAGGCAGGTTGGAGATTTTGCGGCCGACGAAAAGGATCTGGAAAAAGTTGCCAAGGAATTGGAAGAAACCAGAGAACGGCTCGTCCCTGCACCATCGTTGAATAACGGAGGGGGACTGTCCCCTGAAAGCTCGGGGACTGTCCCCGGAGCCAGCGATGTTTCAACGACTATCCGTTACGGCGGTAAGACTATCCAAGACCGCGCCGCCGAGGCGACCGCCGGCCTGGCCGGACAGGTCAAAAATGTCCGCAAGGTCGGCCGCAACGACCCCTGTCCTTGCGGAGCGAAACATCCTGACGGCAGACCAGTTAAGTATAAACATTGCCACGGAAAATAGACACGATTACTTCCCTCTCTCTTCCTGACTCAACTCCGGCCAAACACGGTCATTGCCCTGTTCTTCGAGCAGGCCTTCGGCGGGCAATCCGCCCGTCGCTTCAAAGTACTCGTCCGCCGTTCCGTCCTCGAGCGATCGGCGGTACCAATCAAAATCGATCGGTATATCTTGCTAATACCCCCTCTCATTTACCTGATGGTATATAAAAATAAATATAAATAATGTTCAATCGTATTATTGACCTGGCTTCACCTTTATTTCTCATCTGCTATAATACAGATGAATTAAATATTTATTGGAGGCAGTGTGGCTACTAAAAACAAAGCATTGCTTATTATTTTGGATGGTTGGGGATTGTCTTCTTCTGAAATCGGAAACGCTCCCTTTGAGGCAAAAACACCTGTACTGGACTATATATATTCAACATACCCCAAGACCTCCATTTCGGCGGCAGGACTTGAAGTCGGCCTAAATCCGGGTGAGCCGGGCAATTCCGAGGTCGGACATTTGAACTTGGGTTCCGGACGGGTTGTTTGGGAGGATCTGCCGCGAATCAACCAGGCAATCGAGAACGGCGAATTTTATAAAAACGAAATTTTTCTTCAAGCGATGGAACAGGCCAAAAAAAATGATTCGACCCTTCATCTTTGGGGTTTAGTTTCCGATGGGGGAGTCCATTCCCACATTAAACATATGATTGCTCTGATCGAAATGGCTAAAAAAGAGGGAGTTAAAAATCTTTTGGTCCATTTTGTGGCCGACGGCCGCGACACCGAGGCCGAAAAAGCCAAGGACTATGTCAAAGAACTCGAGGGAGCCTTCAAAAAATTCGGCATCGGCCGGATCGCGACCATTGTTGGACGCTATTACGCTATGGACCGCGACAAAAACTGGGATCGAGTGAAACCGGCCTATCAGTTAATTATGGAAAATTCCGGCAAGAAATTTGAAAATATCGAAGCGGCAATCGACGAGTCGTACAAAAACAAACAGGGTGATGAATACATCAACCCGTCGGTAATCGGAGAGGGCGGAGTGATTGCTGAAAATGACGCTGTCATAATGACAAATTACCGCTCGGACCGCGCCCGCCAGATGTACGATTTATTGTCGATAGGCGGAAACGATCCCTTCGCCCGTCAAAACCCCAGAAATGTTTTATTGGTTACGATGACCAAATACCGTAAAAGCCAGGCAGCGCCGGAGGTGTTTTCTGAAGTCGGATTAGTGGAAACTCTAGCCCAAGCACTATATGAGAAAGATTTAAAACAATATCACATTGCCGAAACCGAGAAATACGCCCATGTAACATATTTTTTCAACGGCGGAATTGAACGGCCCTATCCGAAAGAGGATCAGGTTCTGGTGCCTTCAAAAAAGGTCAAAAGTTACGCCGAAGTACCGGAGATGTCGGCTAAGGAGGTGGCCGAAAAACTGGTCGGGGCGCTTGATAAGGAATACCAGTTTGTCTTGGTTAATTTCGCCAATGGGGATATGGTCGGCCATACCGGAAATCATGAGGCGGCCGTTTCGGCTTGCCAAACAGTCGATCAGTTATTGCTCCCGGTTTTGGAAACCGCTTCGAAGAAGGGCTACCGGGTAATTTTGACCGCCGATCACGGCAACTGCGAATCGATGATTGATGAAAAGACCAAAAAGCCGAACAAGGAACATACCACCAATCCGGTGCCGCTAGTCCACCTTGACTTTGAAAAAATTCCTTTTGCATATTCGGATATTGAGTTGCCGAAAGAAGAATATATAAAATATGCTTCAAGCACACCGGTTGGAATCTTGGCCGATGTTGCTCCCTCTATCTTGGCGATAATGGGACTAAAAAAACCGGAACAAATGGGCGGTATGGATTTAACTGTCGCCCTTTGATAAAATGTTATGGTTAACGGTTAGATTAGAGGACAAACAAAATTTAAAAATTTGCGTAATAGTCAGCGTCAATCTTCTTATATATAAACTGGAAATTTATGGCCGAGGAAGAAAAAACAAAAGAAAAGGAGCCCGAAGCTCCCAAAAATACAAATGCGGCATCAAAAACCGAAAAGAGCGACGACGATATTGTAATCGAATTTGAAAAGGTCTCAAAGATATATCAGGGGAAGATCAAGGCGGCTGTTGATATATCATTTAAGATTTATATGGGCGAATTTATATCGCTGGTTGGACCTTCTGGAGCTGGAAAATCAACTTTGATTCGTCTTTTAACCTGTGAAGAAAAGCCAAGCACCGGCCGCATTTTTGTAGCCGGGCGGGATGTTACCCAGCTGCGCCCCAAAGAACTGCCTTTTTACCGCCGAAAGGTCGGCGTTATTTTTCAGGACTTCAAATTACTGCCCAAAAAAACCGTTTTCGAAAACATCGCTTTCGCTTTGGAAGTAGCCGATGTTCCGAATTCGCAGATATCACACGATGTTCCGAAAATGATCGAGATGGTCGGACTGACCAAAAGAGCAAGAGCGATGACCGAAGAACTTTCCGGCGGGGAAAAACAGAGAGTTTCTATCGCCAGAGCTTTGGTTCACCAGCCAAAACTCTTGATCGCCGATGAACCGACCGGAAACCTCGATCCGGTTACAACCTGGGAAATTATCGAATTATTATTCAAAATTAATCAGCAGGGGACAATCGTATTACTGGCCACTCACGACAAAGAGGTCGTGGACACGCTCCAGCGGCGGGTCATTTTAATGAAAGATGGAAAGATCGTTTCTGATCAGGAAAAAGGAAAATATTTACTTTAAGAAATTATTATGAGACTAATATCATTATATAGAATCGGCAAAACCGCCTTCATATCATTCTGGCGCAACCGCTGGCTTTCACTGGCCGCCACCTTAATTATGATTTTGACTTTGGTCACCATTTCCTTCTTTGTCAGCTTGCTTTTCATCACTTCAAGAACTACGGAGACGCTTCGCGCCAAGGTGGATATGTCGGTCTATTTTGAGGACAGCTCTTCAAAAGACCAGATCTTTGCGATTCAAAACCTGCTTCTATCCCGCTCCGATATTAAAAGTGTCGATTATGTTTCCAAAGAAAAAGCCCTTGAGGTCTGGAAACTTCGAAACAAGGACAATGAAAAAATTCGGGACATCATCACCGAAACCGATAACCCCCTGCCCCGAAGCTTGGAAATTAAAACCGACAATCCGGAAGATTTGGAGCAGATCGATACCATGCTCGGTTCTGCCGAATACAAGCCGCTCATCAAAGAGGTCAGCTACAAACAGAACAAAGATCTTATCAACCGCTTGGTCAAAATAACCTCATTTATCAAACTAGTCGGCTGGAATCTTTCCCTGATATTCGTTATCATTTCAATATTGATTATTTACAATACGATCCGTCTCACGATTTACGCCAGACAGGAAGAGATCGAAATTATGAAACTGGTCGGGGCATCGGACTGGTATGTCCGCGGGCCGTTTATTATCGAGGGCATGGCCTACGGAACGATTGCGGCCATATTCTCCAGCATCCTATATTACTTCGTCTTGAAGCTTTCAATTCCAAGCGCCGAACAATACCTCGGCTTGACCGATCTTTCCGCCAGCTACATCGGCATCAACACCTTATTTATTATTTTTATGCAACTATTAATCGGAGTCTTTTTGGGTGTACTTTGTTCCATTGTGGCAATTAGGAAGCACCTAAACCGTTCATCGAATTAGCCGAAGGTTTGGAACCGATTAATTTGTTATAATGAAAAGCACCAAATAAGAGTTCAGGTGAAAAAGTTAAAAAAAATATTCGGTCTGTTCCTGTTCGCAAGCTGTATTTTATCGGCAGTCACTCTTTTGACTTTTTCGGAGGCGGCGGCAACCTCGCTTCAGGACTTATACAATCAGAAAAAAAACGCCGCCGCTCAAAAGCAAGCGGCGGCGGCGGCGGCGGCGCAAAAAGCAAAGGAAGCGGCCGTAGTCCAAGCTCAGATTGAGTCGACGGCCGCAAAAATTAATGCCGCCGAAAGCGCCCTTACCACCACCGAAAAACAAATTACCGGTACGGAAGCTAATATTGCCGACCTGAACGAAAAGATAAAAATCGAAGAGATTAAATTAAATCAGGAAAAAGAAAAAGCCAATCAAATAATTTCATCCTGGTATATGCAGGGCGAAGAGGGATTGCTGACTGCGGTGATCAGTTCAGATTCACTTTCAGAGGTGGTTACCAAGCAGGAGCAATACAGTTCTATCCAGCAACAAATCGAAGATACTATGAACCGGATTGAGATTTACAAAAATCAGCTCACCAGTCAGAAAAATGCAAAAGACCAGAAACTAATCAGTTTGCAGGATCTTGAAAAAAGCCAGGAAAATCAAAAATCCGAATTGGTTTATCAAAAGAATATGAAAAGCCGGCTTTACTCTGATACGCAGAAGGCAATTGCTGAATTTACGGCGCAGGAGAAAGAGGCCGCAAAACAGGAACAAAATGCCTTAAATGAAATTGCCAGAATCGCCGCCAGTCGTCCGAGGGGATTGGGCCAGAAAGTCAACGCCGGGGATGTAATCGGCTCAATGGGAACGAGTGGAAATTCGACCGGCGTCCACCTGCATTTTGAGGTCAGAACTTCCTCAAACACAGTCGTTAATCCGAGAAATTATTTAGGTTCGATGTTTATCTGGCCGACCGTATCCTATCGGATAACCCAAGAGTTCGGTTGGACCGATTGGGCGGCGAGTGGTTTTTATGGAGGATCGCCCCATTCCGGCCTCGATATCGGCGCTTCCAACCCGGGCGCCGCCGGAGACCCGATCTTTGCCGCCGGAGCCGGTGAAATACTTCTCCGTCAGTGGTACGGCGCCTACGGTAACGCCGCAATTATCGGCCATGACAACGGGATGATGACACTCTATGCCCATATGGCCAATTAATTGTGAAATCAATCAAATTTAAGTTATAATATATTCGTGCCTAAAGAAGAAACTAAAAAAAATTCCAAAGGGCAGAGAATGCCAAAGCGTTTTCTGTCGTTTTTCTTTCTGCTCCTGATATTTTTCGGGACTTTTTTTCTCGGTTGGTGGCTGGGACAGGGCGAAACTAGAATCGGCGACTCAAAAATTGTCAACCTTAATCTGGGCAAGCCGAAAAATGTCGATTTTTCCCTCTACTGGGAGGCCTGGTCCAAATTGAAGGATAAGACCATTTATCCGATTGATGCCGAAAAAATGATCGATGATTCAATCTCCGGAATGGCCGCATCGCTGGGCGATCCCTATACCACTTTTATGGGGAAGAGCGACAACAAGAGATTCAAAGAGGATATCTCGGGAGAATTTTCCGGAATCGGTGTCGAAATAATCCAAAAAGACGGCGTTCCAACGATTGTGGCCCCGCTCTCCGATTCACCGGCCGAAAAGGCCGGTCTTAAACCGAAAGATCTCATAATCGAAGTTGACCGCGAAAAGACCTCCGATCTTGGTTTTGAAGAGACCATTAATCATATACGGGGGGAAAAGGGAACCGAAGTCAAACTACTAATTTTGCCTGAAGGCGCCGCCGATCCGGTTGAGATTAAAGTCCAAAGAGACACGATAGTGGTAAAAAGCGTCGAATCGGAGACAAAACAATCGGCCGGAAAAAAGATTTTATATATCAAAATAAGGCAGTTTGGCGACGATACGGCCGCTCTTTTCAGCGAGATTGCCAACGAGGCGGTCAAAAATAAACCGGACGGAATTGTGGTTGATTTCCGCAATAATCCGGGCGGTTATTTGGAGTCGTCGATCAATCTCTCCTCCTACTTTTTGGACGGAGGCGTGGTCGTAAATGAAAAAGGCAAGAATGATAAGACAAAAGAGTATAAAACCACCCACGAATCGACTCTGCTTGGCATTAAAACCGCCGTTTTGATTAACGGCGGCTCGGCATCGGCATCAGAAATCTTTGCCGGGGCCTTGCAAGATCGCGGCGCCGGGAAAATTATCGGCGAGAAATCTTTTGGTAAAGGCAGTGTTCAGGAATTAGTAGAACTTTCAAACGGTTCGGCCTTAAAAATCACGATCGCCCACTGGTTGACCCCGGCCGGCCGCTTGATTGACAAAGATGGTATCAAGCCGGATATTGAAATCGCAGATGATGAAAAAACCGGACAAGACGAGCAACTTGATCGGGCGATACTATTTATCACATCGGGTAAATGATCTAGATTCTCAATGCAAAATGAGATAGAATGTAATAGTAAGAGGAGGGTGAGTGGCCGACGCGCCAAATGATCCAAAAAAGAATTTGCCGGCCGCCAATGGAGAGACAGCTAAAAATCCGCCGCAAAGCGGTTCTGTTGATAGTCCTTGGGCGGAAGAAGTTCCAGAGGTGGAGACACCGGCGAAAAATAATCCCTCAATAATCGGTTCTCTTGATAATAGTGAAGCCACAGTCAAGAGGAATGAACCGGCCGCTTTTAGTGTGCCTTCAAACATAGAAGAGAAGGTCGGTCAAAAAGTCCCGGCAGAACAATTTATAGACCAAAACCAGCCGGCGGAACAATCCGCTCCGAAGAACCCGCCGCCAGGACCGATAACTTCGGATCCGGCTCCGGTTGATCCGGCCGGCCAGCCGATTACTGTCAATAAAGTCGATAATATTGCTCGGAAAACTGTGCCGGCCGGGAATCCGGTTCCCCTAGCGCAGGAGCCGGTTGATGCCAACGAACAAATCGCCAGTAAATTGGCCAAAGATACTCTGGCCCCGCCGCCGGAACAACCGCCAATCGAATCTAAAAAATTGCATTTCCCCACTTTTGGATTTTTAAAATCCTTTCCCCTGGTCATAATATTTTTTGTAGTTGTCGTTGGCGGGATTTTGGGCTACCTGACTGAAACAGGGGTGGCCTCGTTTGGAGTTGAAAAAATTTACGGAACGTTTGGATTGGAAAGATTCTGGGGGGGATTGCCGAAGGGATCACAGAACGCAGTCATAAAAACCGCCTTGGTTATGAAGAATCAGACGGATTTTAAAGTCAGGGGCACAATTAATATGACAGTTGATAAGTCGATCAAGTCACCGGCGACCAGTCCGTTAGTGGCAGTCAATCAGGGCAAATTAGCAGTGAATTATTATTTACCAATTAAAGCTACGAAAGCTGTCGATTACCAATATTACTATAATAATTCGACCGATTCGACGAGCGATACCTCTTCTTCGTCAAGCAGTTCTTCTTCAACCGCGACTGAACCATCCACTTCCGGATCCTCATCGACCTCGACTGATTCGGCAACTTCCGGAAGCCAATCAGATTATCCCAGTTATCAGTACCAGGGTTCGGATACAAAAGATGTTAGCGCTCAAGTTGAGGGGGCGTTTTCCAAAAACGCCAATGAAGCCAAATTAACGCTCCAAAAAATTACCGGTCAATATAAATTAGATCTCAAGAACCAAGATTCAAAACTTTGGGTTCAGGGCTCCGAAGGTATTAAATATGCCGAAAAAGCGACACCTGAAAATTGGGTTGAGTTTGATTTTTCAAGTTTAAGCGAGGAGAAAATTCAGGATCAGTTTTTCTCCTTCGATCTGACTTCCGGTTTATCGATAAAGGGCAGCCGCCTCGGCAATGAAAAAATTGGCGGCGAGAGAGCGTATAAGTACAAGATTGATAATTTCGAAATCGGAAATGCCTTTTCCGACATCGGAGTTACATCCGATATGGTGCAGTCGGTAAACGGCAATATTTGGATCGGCATTAAAGATCAATTGATTAGAAAGATTGAATTGAAGATCACCCCCTCGCCCTCTTCGCCGGTTACGACTCTCAATTTTTCATTGGAATTTTATGATTACGGGGTCGAAAACACCGTCGCTACGCCGGAGGAAACCTCGATTATTAAAGGCGATACAACTTCATCGACAAGCACAACCACATCAACCTCAACTGCCAGCACAGGAACAACACCCATAGCGACTCAAGCGGAAACGAATGATGCTCAACGAAAAGTTGATCTTGATGTGATTAAAGCGGCTCTGGCCGTTTATGAGTCGGACCGTAATGGATTTCCCGTTTCAAACCAATGGGCCAAGCTAAATAGCAATAGTTCGATATTACACACGGCTCTTATCAGTCAATATTTGAAGCAGATTCCGGCCGACCCGAAAGCGGCTGACGGCTGGTATTACGGCTACAAATCAGATGGGAAAACATTCACACTTTCAGCGCGGTTTGAGAACACTGCGAGTACCGAAGTTACTAATATTGGTGGCATCTATTTACATTACGTGTATAATAATTAGCAGGTTACCAAATTCCTACGAAAATACGAATCAGGCGAAAGTACGAAATTACTAATTCGGATGTTTTCGCACTTTAGTATTTTTGTTTAGTTCGTAATTTAGTAGGAGATTATATGACGACGATAACTTGGACAATAATCGCGGTGATCGCGGCGCCTGTTTTGTATATAATTTATATTTACAACCGTTTGGTTCGGCTCAATATCCGGACCGACGAGGCCTGGAGCGATATTTCGGTCCAGACAAAACGCCGATACGACCTGATTCCTAATCTGATAGAGACGGTCAAGGGTTATGCCAAGCATGAGAAAAGTATTTTTGAAGAGGTTACCAAGGCCAGAAGCGAAGCCGTCAGCGCCAAGGGGCCGGCCGACAAGTCAAAAGCGGAAAATGTTTTGACTGAAGCATTGAAATCTGTTTTTGCCGTGGCGGAGAATTATCCCAATCTTAAAGCGAACGAGAATTTCAGTCAGCTTCAGACGGAATTAACGGATACAGAGGACAAAATTCAGGCATCAAGAAGATTTTACAACGGCAATGTCCGCGATATGAATATTGCTGTAAAAACATTTCCTACCAATATTTTTGCCAATATGCTAGGATTCAAGGAGCGCGAGTTGTTTGAGGTTACAAGCGAAGCTGAAAAAGAACCGGTAAAAGTTAAATTTGATTAAGGAGAAAAATGGTAGAGAAAAAAGTGCACCCGGTCCATCATCTTAAAAATAAAATCGGCGAGGCCTATCACAGGGTTAAGTCAAGAATAAAAAACAGAAAATCGGAAAGCAGCGATCTCGAAATGTCATTTCCATTGATTGATATCGCTATGAAGCATAAGATTCTAGCCACCCTGTCATATCTTTCAATTTTCGTCTTAATTCCCCTAATCTTTGGCCGTAAGGTCGAATATATCCGTTATCACGCCAGACAGGGAGTAGCGCTGTTGGGTCTCTGGATAGTATTCACATTTTCATTCTATATACCGTTCCTTCCTTGGGCGATTGCAATTCTGATAATTTTAGAGACAATTGTCGGTTTGGTTCATGTTTTCAAACACCGTCAAAAGCGCTTGCCCTTGATCGGAAAAATGGCTTTGGTATAGTCGAACACTAAGCCAAAGGAGCAGCGTGTATAATCAAATTGATTCTAATAAACGACGAACCGTTTTTCTGATCGGTCTTTTTCTGGTTTTTATCATCGCCGTCGGTTGGGTATTTTCAAAAGTTTACGGCAATCCTTTTATTTTAGTCATCGCCGTCATTTTCAGCGTGGTTCAGGCCCTGATTAGTTATTATTATTCAGATAAAATTACTTTACTTGCCTCCGGAGCGAGCGAGGCAAAGGAGCCGCAATTTCACGGACTTCATCACATCGTTGAAAATTTGAGCATAACGGCCGGGCTTCCAAAACCAAAAATTTATATTATCAATGATTCGGCTCCAAACGCTTTTGCCACCGGCCGCGATCCGAAAAACGCTTCGGTTGCCGTAACGACCGGACTTTTAGAGAAATTAGACAAAAAAGAACTGGAGGGAGTAATCGCCCATGAACTTTCCCATGTCGGCAACTACGATATCCGCCTTATGACCATCACAGTCGTATTAGTCGGCGTTATCGCTTTGATTTCCGATTGGTTTATGCGCAGTCTCTGGTTTCGCGACCGGGACGATCGGAACGGGGGCAATATTATGATTTTGGTCGGAATAGTTTTTGCTATTCTTGCCCCGATTGCTGCTACTTTAATACAATTGGCAATTTCCAGAAAACGGGAGTACTTGGCCGATGCCTCGGGGGCGTTGCTCACCCGTTATCCCGACGGTTTAGCCGACGCCTTAGACAAGATTGCCAAAGACAAAGAGCCGCTTGAGGTTGCCAATCGGGCGACCGCCCACCTCTATATCGCAAATCCCTTCAAGGGCAAGAATATTTCGAACTATTTTTCGACCCATCCGCCAATCAAGGATCGTATCAAACGGCTGCGGGAAATGACGGCATAAATTGTTCTAGTAAAGGTCTAATATGAAAAAAGAGGAAGCTAAACAGAGGATCGAAAAATTAAGAAAAGTAATCGATGACTTTCGCTACCGCTATCATGTTTTGGACGACCCGACTGTAAAAGACTCGGATTATGATTCCCTGATGCGGGAACTGGTGGGGCTGGAAAATGAGTATCCGGAATTTTGCGACAAAAATTCTCCCTCGCAAAAGATCGGCGGGGAGGCACTCAAAAAATTCTCGCAGGTCCATCATGAACAGGCGATGCTATCCTTAAATGACGCTTTCGATGAAGCGGAATTGAAAGCATGGTATGAAAAAATCATACGGATGGCCAACCCAAAGGAACTTGCAAAATCCGGGTACTACTGCGAGATGAAAATGGACGGCTTGGCCGTCAGCCTGACTTATGAGAAGGGTGTTTTTATCCAGGGATCGACGCGGGGCAATGGCACAGTCGGCGAGGATGTGACCGAAAACTTAAAAACTATCCGCAGCATTCCGCTTCAACTTCGCGAGGACTCAAAATATTATAAAGACGCTGTCGGCAAGAAAATTATCATTCGCGGCGAGGTCTATATGCCGACAATGAGTTTTGAAAAGTTAAACGAAGAGCGTAAAAAGAAAGGCGAGCCTTTGTTTGCCAATCCGCGCAATGCCGCCGCCGGCTCCATCCGCCAGTTGGATTCAAAAATTACGGCTTCCCGAAACTTAGATTTCATGGCATACGGTTTGATTGGCATTGAAACCGAAACACATCAGGAAGAACATGAAATTGCCAAAGATTTGGGATTGCCTACAAACTCGAACAATAAATTGGAAAATGATATTGCCGGCGTGATTTTTATTTGGAATAAATGGGAAAAAATGCGTCCTCGTCTTCCTTATCAAATCGACGGCATGGTGGTGAATGTCAATCTGGGAAAGGTATTTCGTCAGTTGGGTGTGGCTGGAAAATCACCCCGCGGCGCGATTGCCTTCAAATGGCCGGCCGAGGAAGTGACGACCATTGTCGAAGGTATCAACGCCCAGATTGGAAGAACTGGCACACTGACACCGGTCGCTCATTTGAAACCGGTCGTGGTGGCCGGCTCAACCGTCTCGCGGGCAACCCTTCACAATATGGATGAGATTGAAAAGAAGGATATCCGAATCGGCGACACGGTGGTGATTCGCAAAGCCGGCGATGTTATTCCGGAGGTCGTAAAATCAGTTAAGGATTTACGGAGCGGGAAAGAAAAAAAGTTTTCTATGCCGAAAACCTGTCCCGTCTGCGGCGGTCCGGTCGAACGAAAAGCGGGGGAAGCGGCTTACAAATGCAAAAATACGAAATGCTTTGCCATGGAAAAATTAAAAATCGAACATTTCGTTTCAAAACCGGCTTTCGATATTGATGGGCTGGGGCCGAAAATAATTGATAAATTAATCGAAGAGGGTTTGGTCAAAAACGCCTCTGATTTATTCGGACTAAAATCAGGAGATGTCCAACCGCTTGAGAGATTCGCCGAAAAATCGGCCGCAAATTTAATAGAGGCGATTGAACAAGCGAAAGAGATAGAACTCGACCGCTTTATTTATGCAATGGGAATACCTTTAGTCGGAGCGGAAACGGCGACTGACCTGGCTAAACATTTTGGAAATATTTCCGACTTGATGAAGTCGGGGGACGGGGAATTCGGTCGGGTCTACGGGATCGGAGAAAAAGTACGGAAATCAATTAATGATTTTGTAAACGAGAAGAAAAACCAAGAATTTGTGAAGCGATTAATTTCGCATAGCGTAAAAATTAAAAAGTATCACTCCCCTGTTTCGAAAAATATTTTGGGCGGGAAGTCATTTATGGTAACCGGAGCGCTGGAAACGATGACTCGAGACGAGGCGCACAAGAAAATTATCCAATTTGGCGGTGAAATATCCTCTTCTGTTTCAGCCAAAACCGATTATGCCGTTGTGGGCGACGATCCCGGTTCTAAATATGACAAGGCCAGAAAATTGGGGATAAAAACGATCTCGGAGAAAGAATTTTTAAATATGTTAAAATGATTCTCTAAATTATTTTTATATTATAGAAGCGATGTTTTTATTATACCTTCCTATTCTTGCCTTCCATGTGGAAATCAAAATGTTTGATATTGCGCCTAAAACTATTGACAGAGTGGAAAGAATGTGATAGTGTGACAGCAATTCATCCTTAACATTTTGTTGCCGGCCGTGTCGCCGGCGGGACGCTGACGAACTCGGGGGCGGGAAGGATTTTCAATTCCTATGCCCGCCCTCGCACTAATACCGGCATTTGCCGGATGGGGTGCTCGATATTAGCACCCCGATTATTCCGGAGCGGTGGTGGAGTTCACATTCGTTTGAGTGAATAGAAACTACCGCTCTTTTCTTTTGTCTGAAATCTCTTGCAAAGATTATACAATTAATGTAGTATCTTAACATATCCATCAGTCGCCAATGTGATTGGCGCACAGATGAAGCTGGTCGGTTTGCGGGCCTATCGCGCCCCGGCTGTTGAGCCAAGGCCGACCAGAATTACTCGGAAGGGGGAACGGTGTGTTTTCGCGCCGTCGGGTATTTCGTCATGCATTGCCGCAGAGGGCAAGATGAGACCTTTTTGGTGAATCGAAAAGGTCACTTGCCAAGCGGCATCGCGGCTCGCGCCGCTCCCCTTTCCGGGCGTCCCATTATACAGGGGCGCCTTTTTGCTTCCCTATTTACAATTACGGCTGTTATGCTACCATATTGAAGTAGTCCCGGTGCCAGAAGGCGTTGGGCTCAATTATTGGTAATATCTAATCATGCCTTCGGTGCGGGATTTCGCGCTTAGGGGACATTAGTTAAGTTAATAGGTGCTCAACAATGTACGCATTAAAAGTAATTCAAATTATTCTCGCCATCTTGCTGGTCGGATCAATCCTGCTTCAGCAACGCGGAAGCGGTTTGGGAAGCGTCTTTGGCGGCGAGGGAAATGTTTACCGCTCAATGAGAGGATTTGAGCGGCTGTTATTCGCGTCGACAATAGTTATCGCCATACTATTCGTGATCTCGGCAGTTTTAACTGTCTTTTTTGTTAAGGCAGTCTAATTTTGCCCGACTAACTCTTTTATGAAACTAAGCAAAAAACTTAAAAAAATGCCGCGGGGATTCGGGGCAGAGGGCGTGTTTAGAAAAGTACTTCATCTGATTGCTGTGTTTTTCGGTAAAGTTGTCGATTCAATCAGGATGATGCCAAAATACGAAAAATATTTAACTTTATTACTATTCATTGTAGCTTTGACTCTTTCAGTGATAAAAGCCCGAGAGGTCTATATTGAAAAAACCAATCTGGTTTCGACAGAAGGGGGTATTTACACCGAGGCGGTGGTCGGCGAATTAAAGTCAATCAACCCTGTTTACTCCCAATCGGACGCCGACAAGGCAGTATCGGAGCTGCTATTTTCAGGCTTGGTGAAGATTGAAAAGAATAAGATATTAGCCGATCTGGCCGAGAGTTGGGAGATATCTTCAGGCGATCTGGTTTATACCTTCCATTTGCGAAAAAATGTCTTATTCCATGACGGCAGTACTTTAACTGCAAACGATGTTGCCTATACAATCGACCAGATTAAACAGAAAACCGATGTCAACACCAGAAGCCCGCTTTTTAGCGCTTGGGAAAATGTGGTTGTCAATGTTTTGGATGATTACACGATAACCTTTGAACTGCCCAAACCCTACGGTCCGTTTTTATACAGCTGTGATTTTGGTGTGATACCGTCATACCTGTTGCCGGATCAATTTTCCAAAGAATTTATCGGTACCGGACCGTATATTAATGAGTCGATAAAAAATAATGGTGGAAAAATCAGCGAAATTAAATTGAAGTCAAACGCCGCTTATTTCGGCCAAAAATCCAAGATTTCGGCAATTAATTTACTATATTTTGAGAACGATTCTGAAGCGGTCAAGGTTGTAAATAACGGCAAAGCCGATAGTTTATTTGCCGCCGACATATCTAAAGAAGGAATTACCGATTATTCATACAACAGTGGCAAACAGCTTGGTTTGATGTTTAATTTGCGAAACGATCGTTTCAAGGACAAGGAATTTCGCCGGAAAATAATAAGTGGTGAAAAGATGCCAGACGCTACTAAAATCCGGCTGGTTACCTTAACCCCCCCGATTCAAAAAGCCAAGGCCGAAGAGTTAAAAACCAGATTCGCAGTCCAAAATATTGAATTGGAGCTAATTTATCTCAATGTAGTTCAGCTTCAAGATGTATTGAGCACCAAAGAATTTGAGATACTGCTTTACGGATTTGATTTTTCGCGCGACCGCGACCCGTATTCTTTCTGGCATTCATCCCAAATTGATGCCAACAACTTTGCCGGCTATTCGGATAAAAAATCAGACATTCTATTGGAAGACGCCAGGATGTTGACCGATGAAGCGGCTAGGAATACCAAGTATGATCAATTCTTTAATACGATTGCTACTGAATACATCGCCGAGTTTTACGCCCCGATTAAGTATTTCTTCCATGTCAGTTCCAATATTAAAAGCATTCCGGCAATCTTGGGGGCAGAACCAGGGTCAAGATATTTTGGGATTGACCAGTGGTATATTAAAGAAAAAAGAGTTAAGAAGTGACCCCCTGGGTCATCCCGGACCTGCCTACCGCAGGCAGGCTGCGGTATCAAGATCCGGGTTCAAAAAATAGTAATTCGAATCGCCGAAGTGGCGGAATTGGTATACGCGCACGGTTCAGAGCCGTGTTCTGCAAAGATTGCGGGTTCAAATCCCGCCTTCGGCACCAATGCTTTGACAAATATCGGATATTTTGATATATTGAGCCAGTATTAATAAGAAACTGCGTTTCTTGTTACGCCTTGTAGCGAATCACATTACTTCTTATCTTGTAATAATTAAACCAGCTTATATATTGTCAAAGTAATATCTCGGCTGGTCCGAGATTTTTAAATATCCAAAATCCTACAGAATTACGAATAACTGCACGAAAATACGAATATTACGAATAGTTCGACTGACTCACTATAAATAATTTGTACTTTCGTAATTTCGTAGGGTTTGGGAAACTGGGCGATTAGCTCAATTGGTAGAGCGCTTCGTTTACACCGAAGATGTTATAGGTTCGAGTCCTATATCGCCCACCAGCTATGCAGGCGGGAGCGTCTTGTTTACACCGAGAATGTCGGGGTTCGAGTCCCTCAGCGCGCACCATTCGACTCGCTTTGCTCGCTCATGGTCTGCGACCAGTTAGCGCCAGAGCGACGAGAATGACCCCGAGCTTGTCGAGGAAGAAGATTAAGGTTAGAAAGATATTAGAAAAAGCCGCGGTGGTGAAATGGTATACACGCAGCCTTGAGGTGGCTGTGACCGCAAGGTCGTGGAGGTTCAATTCCTCTCCGCGGCACCATTCGACTCGCGTTGCTCGCTCATGGCAAGCCGGTTAGTCGAATGACCCTGAGCATGTCGAAGGGCCATAAATCATTGATGAATATGAATATACAATCATTATTAGATCCAACATTTCTTTTCGACTCTTTGCCGGTTCGCGAGAGTAGGATTTATCTGCCGTTGCTCATCTTTTTTGGCTTGATTATAATCTTGGCAGTTGCGGTCAAGATATTTGAAAAGAAAGTTGGGAAATTAATTTCGAGTTATTTTTATTTATTTTTACTGACTGGATTTATCGGCCTTGTCAATCTTTTTTCCAGATATGAGGGATTGCCTTGGCTGGGATCTAGAATTATCCTGTTAGCCGATTTTCTGGCCTTAATTATCGGTTGCGTAATCAATGTGGTAATCGCTTTTAAACAAATTCCAAAAATTAAACAAGAAAAAATGACCGAGGATAGATTTAATAAATATCTACCTCGTTCAAAAAGGAATTTATAGAAAAGGAGAATTGACCAAATGGACGAACAAGTTATGGATGGGAAAACAAAGACAAGCGAGACGATGGAGAGTTTAATGAAGGAGCTTGGCGACAATCTGCTTCCTTTTGTTGAGGGTGACACGGTAGAGGCCGATGCTCTGGCTGTCGGCGGGAATCGGGTTTGGGTGGATGTTGCCGGCCAATCACTCGGCTTTATTCCGGAAAAAGAGGTAACCGGCGCCAAGTCATCTTTAAGAGTCGGTGACAAAATTCTCTGCACCGTTGTTTCGATGGAAGATGACGAGGGCAATGTTGTCCTTTCGATGAAACAAGCCGACAGGGAAAAGTATTGGCTTGAGATGGAACAGAAATTTAAAACCGGCGAACCGGTCGTGGTTAAAATCACCGACGCCAACAAGGGTGGTCTGACCACCGAAATCGGCGGTATCCAAGGATTTCTACCGGTTTCGCAACTTGCCCCGGCCAATTATCCCCGTGTCAGCGGCGGCGACAGGGATGAAATTCTGGGGCGTCTTAGAAAATTCATCGGCACCGATATGACAGTCAAGGTCATCAACTGCGACAAGGAAAGCAACAAGTTGATCTTTTCTGAAAAAGCGGTCCGAGCCAACGAAATTAAAGCAAAAATTGATAAATACGCTGTCGGCGACAAGATCAAAGGAAAAGTTACCGGTATCGTCGATTTCGGTTTATTTGTGAGTTTAGATCCGCAAGTCGAGGGTTTAATTCATATCTCGGAAATATCTTGGAGTAGAGTTACGGATTTGAATAAAATTTTTAAAGTCGGCGATGAAGTCGAGGCAATGATTATCTCAACCGATGACGGTAGAATATCGCTTTCTCTAAAACGCCTTCTTCCTGATCCCTGGGTTAAGGCGGCCTCAAAATACAAAGTCGGCGATATGGTTGAGGGCGAGATTACAAAAATTACTCCCTTTGGCGCGTTTGTCTCGCTTGACGAACAGATCGACGGTTTGGTCCATGTCTCTGAATTATCGAAAGAGCATGTCGTTGATCCGAGCCAGATTGTAGAACTCGGTAAAAAATATGGATTCAAAATCATTTCAATTGAGGCCGATAACCACCGTTTGGGCCTTAGCATGAAATCCGGCGAAGAAGTGGAAGCTAAGACCGAAAAAGGCACGGAAAAAGTTCAGAAAACAACCACTCCAGCCAAAGAAGCCGTCGAAGAATCTATCGTGACTGACAACGGACCTGAAATTGAAAAGAAAGTCGAGAAAGAAAAAAAGGTTAAGAAATCCACAAAGAAATCAGTCAAAAAAAACGCAGATGTGGAAATAGCGGAAGTTTAATAAAGAGGGAGTATGCAAATAAAATATCATGGTGCTGATAAATTCAGCATCAAAACCGGCCAATCAACAATCAAGTTGGACCAAAAACCATCGATTGATGATTTTGTTCTGCCAGGATCGGGCGAGTATGAAAAAGCCGGCATCAGTGTTACCGGCATTGGATTTGAGGACAATACCATCTATACCATTTGTTCCGAAGAGATCAATCTTTGCTATCTGGGTAATATCAGTAAAGAAATAGACGAAGCGATTATTAAAGAAATTGGCGATATTGATGTCTTGTTTTTACCGCTTGGAGAAAATAATACTCTGACGGTCAAAAAAGCTCTTCTGCTGTTAAGCGAAATTGATCCGCGGGTTGTGATTCCGATGCAGTATTCAAATCTTGATGAGTTTAAAAAAAGCGAGGGCATTTCAGATGGGGAGACAGATACTTTTAAATTTAAGAAAGCTGATTTGCCAGAAGAAGAAAGAAAAATCGTCATTCTGAAACCAGCTGAATGAGAGAAAGATGGGTTCGTTTTCTAAACTAAAAGAGATAATTAATAAATATCAAAAGTTCGTTTTGATTTGTCACGAAAACCCTGACGGCGATAGTGTTGGCTCTCTAATGGCTCTGACAATTGCTTTGGAAAATATTGGTAAATCGGTAACTCCCGTTTCGACTGATGAAATTCCGGAAATTTTTCGTTTCATAAAGAACCACCACAGAATTGTTACCGATTTTGATGAAACAAAGTATGATGTCGTAATATCTTTGGATAACGGCGATTGTCGACGGACCGGATGTTATCAAAAGATACTCAACATAAAAAAACTTAGAATTCCTTTTATCAATATCGACCATCACCCTAAAAACGATCTTTGGAAAATGGTCGATATCAATTATGCCCGGCCTAAGATGTCATCCACTTGCGAGGTCGTTTATGAAATCTTAAACGGTTTAAAGATCGAAATAACTTCCAGCATCGCTACAGCATTGTTGACCGGTATTTACACAGACACTGGCGGTTTCCAGCACCCGACCACTTCAAAAGAGGTATTTACAATCACCTCTCTACTTTTGAATAAAGGCGCCAAACTGCGAAAAATTTCTGAAAACATTTCAAATTCCAAGAGTGTATCGATGTTGAAACTTTGGGGGATCGCCCTAAACCGTCTTGCGATAATTTCCTGTATAGGATTGGTTTATTCGATAATTACAAAGGAGGATATTTCCAAAGTCGAGGCGAGCGAAGATGAGGTCTCCGGGTTGGTTAATTTGATAAATTCGATTCCGGAATCAAGGATCGCTCTCTTGCTCTACGAGACGCAGGATGGTAAAATAAAGGGCAGTTTGAGAGCTGATTCCGACAACATTAATCTGTCTAAAATTGCAGCTTTGTTCGGCGGCGGCGGCCACAAAAGAGCTTCGGGATTTTCAGTTTCTGGTTCCTTAAAACAGGAAAACGGGGTTTGGCAGATCAACTAAAATTTGCCCGGGTGGTGGAATGGTATACACGAAGGACTTAAAATCCTTTGCCTATCGGCTTGTGGGTTCGAATCCCACCCCGGGCACCAATATTCAATATGGACATTGAAAATATCAAACCGAATAAAGATAAAAAATT
>CAYILA010000008.1:0-30839 GCA_964364265.1 uncultured Candidatus Saccharibacteria bacterium
CACCAATATTCAATATGGACATTGAAAATATCAAACCGAATAAAGATAAAAAATTGATGATTGAGGTCGAGGGAGAAAAATACGCTCGTTTTCCGATTAGAACTCACATTATCAAACAAGAAGATATAATTATTGAAGTACTGAAAAAATACGCCGGGCGTCATTTAAAGCCGTGTGATTTGATTTTCATCAGCGAAAAGATTATTGCCATAACTCAAGGCCGAGCCTTTCCGATCAAAGAAATTAAACCAAGCAAACTCGCCAATTTCTTGGTTCGATTCGTCCACAAATCGCCATACGGGATTGGAATCGGCAGCCCCTGGACGATGGAGTTGGCAATCAAGGAAACGGGGGCGCCAAGAATGCTTTTGGCCGCCGCAATTTCCGCCATTACCAAGCCATTCGGAATCCGAGGAGCTTTCTATAAAGTGGCGGGGAAAAATGTGAATGCCATCGACGGTCCTTGCGACTACACTTTGCCGCCATATGACAAATACGCTTCACTTGCTCCTAACAATCCCAAAAAAGTTGCTCGAGAGCTAAAAAAAGAAATAAACCAAGACATAGTGATTGTTGATGCCAATGATTTGGGAGTAGTGGTGCTCGGGAATACATCATCCCTATCCAATCAAACTTGTGTCAAAATATTCAAAGACAATCCCTTGGGTCAGACGGATGAACAGACCCCGGTTTGTATTGTCAGGAAAATATAAAATGTTTGCCAAGATAAAATCTTATGATATTATGAATTTAGAGGGGTAATTTGAAAAAAAGATCACAATTAAAGTTGATAGTCGCATCATTTTTGGTTGTTATAACCATGTCTATTTCTTATGTTTATTTGCCGCCGATGTTCGCCGATACTGTTTATCCGCTGAAATACGAAAATTGGATTAGACAGTATTCGACCAAATACGGCGTTGATCCGGCGTTGGTGGCGGCGGTAATTTTCCAGGAAAGCAGATTCAATCCAAAGGCCCAGTCGCCGGCCGGAGCCCAGGGACTGATGCAATTTATGCCCGGCACGGCTGCCACAATGGCACGCGAAACCGGTCGAGCCAACTACGATATTTACGATCCGGAAACTTCAATCGAGTTCGGGTCGGCCCATCTTCGCGATCTTTTAGTCAAATATAACGGAAATCTTGATGCCGCCCTGGCCGGTTACAATGCCGGTACCGGCAATGCCGATCGTTGGGTTCGTCTTGGCATTCTTGATAGAATCCCATTCGCCGAAACTAACAATTATGTCAAAAAGGTGAAGAATTATCAGTCCGTCTACGCCATGATGTATCCGGAACAGTTGGGGATCAAACCGCCACTGGTTGTCGAAGGTCAAAACGATACCGCCGCCCTGCGCGGTTTCGTCTGGTCGCAGGTATTTTCCAATGTCTTTACATACTTTACTAATCGAGAAACTTGAGTATGAATTATAGTTCGAACCAGTTGAGAAAAAAATTTATTGATTTTTTTGAAAAAGAGGGACACAGCGTGGTCCCTTCTTCTTCATTGGTGCCGGTTGAAACGAAAATTGCTGATAAAACACTTTTTGTTGTTGCTGGGATGCAATCTCTTCTGCCCTATTTACTTGGCGAAAAACATCCCGCAGGAAGTCGTATTGTAAATATTCAAAAGTGCATAAGAACGGCCGATATCGATGAGGTTGGTGATGATACCCACAATACTTTTTTTGAAATGATGGGTTTCTGGAGCCTGGGCGATTATGGAAAAAAAGAAGCAATTGAATATACCTTCAAATTTTTAACAATAGAATTAGGAATCAATAAAAAAAATCTGGCTGTAACTTGCTTTGGGGGAGAACCGGAAAACAGTATTCCAAAAGATGATGAGTCAGCTGAAATCTGGCGTTCTTTTGGAATTCCCGACGAGAGAATCGCTTTCCTTGGTCGGAAAGATAATTTCTGGGGACCGGTTGGGCCGGAAGGACCATGCGGACCGGACACGGAAATATTCGCATGGACTGGTAAAGGCGACGCCCCGGAAAAATTTGATCCGTCCGATAAAAAGTGGGTTGAGATCGGTAATGATGTCTTTATGGAATACGATAAAAAATCTGATGGTAAGTATGAACCGCTTCAACAAAAAAATGTCGATTTCGGAGCCGGCTTTGAGCGGATACTGACGGTGATAAATGGCGCTGAAAATGTTTATCATACAGACCTGTTTGAATTGTCGCACATAAAATTGCACAAGATGTTAAAGATCGAGGATCCAGTTAAGGAAAGAATCATACTTGATCATACAAAAGCGGCGATATTTATCATCAACGATGGCGTTGTGCCATCAAATAAAGATCAGGGATATGTGGTTCGTCGCCTCATCCGCCGGGCAGTTGTCAAAGCATCACAACTGGGAATCGAGAAAAATTTCCTATCAGAGTTGGCCGTAGAAATTTTCAAGACTTACGAGGGTATATACTTTGATCAAAACTCTAATAGTCATCCTGAACTTGATTCAGGATCCAGTGAGCTAGATTCCGGATCTCGAGTAACAGTCCGGAATGAGAAAGAGAAGACGATACTAGAAGCATTAGACAAGGAAGAGACAAAATTCCGAAAGACATTGTCGACGGGATTAAGACTTATCGCCTCATTGGAGAATATCGGTGGCAAGGAATTGTTTGATCTATATCAGTCGCATGGCCTGCCATTAGAAGTTTCGATAGAGGAGGCGAAGCGACTTGGTGTTGAAATTAGCAATGGAGCAATTGAACAATTTAACAATTTGCTTTGCGAGCACCAAGAGCTCTCCCGTACGGCTTCAGCTGGGATGTTCAAGGGCGGATTGGCCGATGCCGGTGAAATTACAACGAAGTATCACACCGCAACACACTTATTGCTTTCGGCCCTCCGCCAGGTTTTGGGGGAAGGTGTTTTCCAAAAAGGTGCCAACATTGATGCCGAGAGAATTCGTTTTGATTTTTCTCATCCGCAGAAATTAAGCGATGAAGAGATAAAAAATATCGAAGAGATTATCAACCAAAAAATTCAAGAAAACCTTTCCGTAACTATGGAAGAGATGACTGTCGATGAGGCAAAGAGTCAAGGGGCGATGGGAGTTTTCGACTCAAAATACGGCGACAAAGTCAAAGTTTATACTATCGGCGACATAAACAGACCTGACGCTTCCACCCCGGGGGTGGAAGCGGGTTGTTTCAGTCGAGAGATTTGCGGCGGCCCGCATGTTGCCCATACCGGAGAGCTCGGCCATTTCAAGATTACAAAAGAGGAATCCTCCTCGGCCGGTGTGCGTAGAATCAAGGCAGTACTAGAATAAATCAGACCTTAGCTACTATTCTTTATCTCAAATGCTATGGTGGCCAGAACTTCCTCACGACCGCATCAATATGGCGAAGTACAGGTGTGATTATCTGGGCATATGGCTTGAAAAAGAACTTTTTTGTGCTATAGTGTCGGCAAGGGTGAAATGCTTCGTTCTCGAGGCATGGACCCTATTTTTTGCACTGATTGTGCAAAGGGATTGCGCGCGTATCAAACGCGCGCAAAGGAGAGGAGCACGAATTTGGGACGTTTTCTAACGAACGACAGGACCATCATTCCCGCGCTCGATGTGTCTTCGCTTATCGACCTTGGTCGTATAATGCGAGGCACCGCGAGGCTGAATGAAGTCGAGGCCTACAAGGTTGGGTTCACGCTTGGTCTCAAATACGGTCTCGATAAGATAGTAGCGGAGGTCAGGGAGCGTTCGGACGCGCTTGTGATCTACGATCACCAAAAGGCGGGAACTGACATTCCCGACACAGGAACCGGATTCGCCAGAGTCCTAGCCGCAGCCGGTGTGGACGCGGCGATCCTGTTCCCGCTGACTGGTCCTGCGACACAGGAAGCTTGGATCAAGGCCTGTCAGGATGCGGGACTTGAAGTGATTGTCGGTGGACACATGACCCACCCCAAATTCACGGTGAGCGAGGGAGGGTACATTGCTGACGACGCGCCACCGGCCATCTACAAATTGGCGGCCAAGCTCGAAGTCCGGAATTTCGTTGTTCCAGGCAACAAGCTCGATTTCACCGCGAAATATTGCCGGGTTATTGCCGACGAGATCGGTTCGACCGATTTTGACATCATGGCACCTGGATTTGGGAAGCAGGGTGGCGACACAAGCCAGTTCGCTTGTCTTCCCGGCGAAGTTCGGCGCCATCAGATTGTCGGGCGCAAGATAATCGAAGCCGAAGACGATGAAGTCCCAGCAGTGGTGAGGGCTTTGGCGCGGGAACTTTGCGCGGTCTAGCCAGATGACAAACCGGTGGGGTGGCGGGGAAACCCGCCCCCTCACCTTCCGGTTCAGATTCAGGATAGAAGGGAATCTATCAATGAGCGAGAGGATTTTTCCGGAGGATCCGGCAGGACTCTTGCCGATGTTTCAGGAACAAAAGGGTTTTTACCTTTGTCCCAAGGACGGGGAAGGTAAGCGTTTGGGCCCCCTTGTCGGTTACGCCGGCAGGGACGAACACGGCAAGAACTTAGTCGGCGATGCGTATTTCAATTACGCCATGATCGAGGAGTGGCCGGGTGCAAATGTCAGCTTTGCTGAAGCAATCGGCCAACAGATTGTCGGGATGGGCATTCCCGACCAGATCTTTGGCATGCCAATGGGCGGACTATTCCTGTCCTACGCTGTAGCCGAACAACTTCATTGCAGAGTGGGTTTTATGGAGAAGGTTGTCCTGACCGCCCGAACAGGCACATCAAGAGAGGTCTCTAGGCTCGTATTCGGCCGTCACGGACCGGCGAATGGTGACGAAGTAGTGTTGATCGAGGACGTGATTAACAACTTCTCAACCACCGAGCGAGCGATACTGGAGTGTTTGGAGAAAGGTGCATCGGTGCTGGCAATCGCCTGCGCCGTCAACAGGTCGTTTCCATTACGGGAGGAGTTTGAGTGCCCCGGACGTGGACTGATACCGGTAATCGCCGCAATCACCGCTCCGACACCGCAGTGGCGGCAGTCTGATTCGGAGGTGGAAGCAGACATTATTGCCGGAAATGTTGTCTGGAAACCGAAACTTGAATGGTCCAGACTGGAAGCGGCGATGGCGTCATCGCCTCAAGAAGGGGAGCCAGGACGGTATGCCAAACAAGGCGCGCCGTTCGATGAGCCAATGGAGGATGATTCGTTTCGTGCGGAGGGGCCGTCGTACGGCTAACGATCGCCGGAGACGACCACCGGAGGTGGTGGACGAGCGCTTGGTTAAGAACTGGGGCCGGAGAGAGAAAGGGGGAATTACTCTCCGGCCCAGCCCAATTTGTATAGATTCCCGCTTTCGCGGGAATGACAATAGGGGATGTGGAATGACTAACGCTCGTCAATTCAAAAATATATTAATTCTGTTATAATGGACTCTAGAGATTAGATATGCCCCACTTCGCATAAAGCTTCGCGGGGCCTCCCCCGATAATATCGGGGTCGGGAGGGTTATTGGGACTATTCGGCGGGAAAAACAAGAAAAATTATGCGATTGCGCTTGATATCGGCACCGAATTTGTCAAAGCGCTCATTTTTCGTATCGAAAATGGGACCGGTATTGTGGAGGGGGTCGGCCGACAGCGCCAAAGATTGTCCGATATGCAGGGTGGCCGCGTCACCGATATTGCCGGCGTGATCCAAAACTGCCAAAGCGCCCTTCAAAGAGCGGCCGATGAGGCGAAAGTGGCGCCGCGCCAATGCGTGATCGGCATTGCCGGCGAATTGGTCAAGGGAACGACCACCACTGTCCATTATAAAAGGAATAATTCGAAGGAAAAAATCACGGTTAAGGAACTTTCCGATATCATTGCCCAAGTCCAGACCAAATCATTCGACAAAACCAGATCGGAACTGGCATGGGAGACCGGCTACTCCGAATTGGATGTCAAATTGGTCAATTCGGCGGTTGTCGATGTCCGGATCGACGGTTATAAAGTGGCTAATCCGGTTGGTTTTCAGGGAAAAGATGTCTTAGTCAGCATTTTCAATGCCTTCGCTCCGATCGTCCACTTCGGGGCAATCCAAACCATTGCCGAAGAACTTGGTTTTGACCTACTTTCAATTTCGGCTGAACCCTACGCTGTTGCCCGCTGTGTCGGTCTGGAAGATTCGACCGAATTTTCGAGCATTTTTATCGACATCGGCGGTGGCACGACCGATATCGCCGTAGTCCGCGGCGGCGGGGTTGAGGGCACGAAAATGTTTGCTATCGGAGGCCGAGTATTCACCAAATCAATCGCCGACGCTTGCGACATATCGTTCCCGGAAGCTGAAAAACTAAAACTGGAATATTCGCGCGGCAAGTCGGAATTGGATGAGGAGACCAAAAAGAAAGTGACAAAAGCGATATCCAATGATTGCCAAGTTTGGCTTTCCGGGGTAGAATTAGCGTTAGAGGAGTTTTCCAATGTGGATCTTCTGCCGTCTAAGATCCTTCTCTGCGGCGGAGGATGTCTTTTGCCTGATATCAAGAAATATCTGGAAAAAGATGAATGGATTAAGCGATTGCCCTTTGCTAGAAAACCAAAAATTGATTCCATCGCTCCCAAAGAGGTTAGTTTAATTCGGGATGAAACCAATAAATTAGTCGACGCACAGGATATCACTCCGATGGCCTTGGCTAATCTGGCGCTTGGATTGGCGGGCGAACCGACGGTGGTTGAGGGAATTTTAGACAAAGTAGCGGATGGACTTAAAAGCTAATAAGCATATCAGACCCTAAGTGTCCCCCTTGGGTCTCATCAGCTGAATATATGAATGAAATAATTTACTTAGAACCAGACGAAGAAATTACAGCCGTGATTGACCGGCTAAAGTTGACCATGTCGCGCTTGGCGGTTTTAGTGATTCCCCGTGGTTCGGCATTGGCCCAATCGATTGTTAATTTGAAATTACTAAAAAGAACCGCCGACGGCTTATCAAAAGAGGTGGCTTTAGTTTCAAATGACCGGATCACCAGAAACCTCGCTTCGCAAGTCGGTATCACCGTCTATTCAAAAGTCTCCGAAGCGGAAAAAGCCCGTCCGAATATGGTTGATAAAGATGAGGACAGCGAAAAATACGGGGCCATTAGAGTAAATAAATATGATCGCGAGGAAGAAGAATCAAGTTCGGAGCCGATCGAAACTATCGAGGAAGACGACGGAATCGGTAAAGAACCAAGCATGGAAACCCGGAAAATCGAACCAAGGAAGGAATCCTCTGATCCTAAAATGCCGACGGTCGGGAAAGCCCCCATGCCGCATCATTTCCAGAGAAAGTCTTACAAAAAATTATTTATCATCTTGACTCCGATTATCCTAGTTTTGATCGCGGCCGCTTTGGTATTTTTGCCGACCGTCAACGCCAAGATTGAGGTCAAGACCGAAGATTACTTATATGACGGAATGGCGACTGTCAATCGAAATATCGAAACAATCAACTCTGCCGACGCTTCGCTTCCCGGTAAACTTTATCAGTTGGAAAAAGAGTTTACCAAAACTTTCAACACTACCGGAATTAAAGAAGCCGGCGAAAAAGCAAAAGGCAAAATGACGGTTTTAAACACCAATGATACCGGCAGCCACAAATATGCCGCCGGAACGAAATTTATCGCCAAGGGAAAGAGTTTTCTGGCTGACGCTGAATTTACGGTGCCGGGCGCAACGATCGCTTTGGTCGGAGGAGAGGTGAAGGTCACAGCTGGTGAAATTTCGGTCAATGTAACCGCCGAAGGGGCGGGAGATACTTACAATATCGGCGCTTCCGATTATGTTATTGGCGGCGCTCCCTCAAAAATATACGGCCAAGCATCGGCCATGACCGGCGGGGTTACGAAAGTAATAAAAATAGTTTCCGACAAAGATCTGGTCGATGCCGAGAAGAGCGTTTCGGATGAATTGGCAAACCAAGCCAAAGTCGAAATTCTCGAACAGGTGAAAAGTGATCAAGAAACGATTAATGAAACAGGTTTAGTTTCCGACACCATCAGCGCCACTCATTCAAAGAATACCAATGACGAAACCGAGACTTTTGATACGACTGTTAAAATCAAATACTCCGGACTTGGTTATAAAGATCAGGACATGAAAAATCTTCTTTGGAATATTATCGAAGAAAAACTTGGCAGCGGCAAGATGTTGGTCAATCCCGACAAGTCGGAGATCACCTTTTCTAAGGTTGAAACCGATGAGAATGTCGAGACCTCTAAAATGACCTTAAATTACAAAGGAAAAATCGCCGACAAAGCTGATATCGGTATTATCGCCGAAAGCATCAAAAACAAAAAAATTGCCGATGCCGAGATAGTGATATTGAAAGACGAGAAATTCGAGGGCGTTACTTTCTCGAAATGGCCGGCATTTTGGAATAGGACTCCTTTGTTGAAGTATAGAATCAAAGTATCCTTTGATTACGCAAAATAACTACTCTGTCAGACGAATTATTATTTAACAATAAGTTAAAAATATTATGTATTTAGGAATTGACTACGGGAGAAAAAGGATCGGTTTGGCTCTGGGCAAGATGATGCCCAATGGAGCCGGTGTGATTGAAAACAGAGGATCTTTGTCGGAAATCGCATCTTTAATTTCAGAGAAAATCAAGGAACACCGTGTTTCCGGCGTTGTTATCGGAATTCCAATCCGGAGCGGCGGCGAGGAGGGGGAACTGGGAGGGGAAATCAGGGAACTTTCGGATCTGATTAAAAAATACACCGGTCTTCCGGTGTATTTGGAGGAGGAACAGTTTACTTCCAGCGAGGCCTCGGCCATTTTACATAATAAAAAAGATATTAAAAAAGGGGACATCGACGAGATGGCCGCCGTTTTGATTTTGGAGCAATTCTTAAATAACCGAACCAGAAACGGATAACTAATCCGCCGATCGGCGGATTCGCCCGCTTACCCTGCCTGCCGGCAGGCAGGCGCAGGCAGGTTGCGCGTTCTTATTTGGGAGGTTTGTGAAACTAAATAAAATCTTAATCATTATCGGATCGCTTATCGCCGTCGCGATCTTTGCCTGCGCCGCCCTGGCATATTATTTTTTCTATCTAATAAACAGTACTACCGTCGGGAAAGCGACGATGTTTGATATTGAAAATGGCCAAACCAGCCGTCAGATTATCGAAAATCTTCATACTAAAAATCTGATCAAGGCGGAATGGCCGATGTTGATCCTTATGAAAATTAAGGAAACTAAAATCAAAACCGGCGCTTATGAAATACCAAAGGGCTCAAAACTGGTCGAAATATTTAACCTTGTCGCTTCGGGAGAAGTCAAGGAAACAAAGGTTACTATTCCGGAGGGATACCGAATTGAACAGATCGCTCAACTTTTGGAAAGCAAAAAATTAACCGCTTATGCCGATTTTGTGGCGGCGGCTAAACAATACGAAGGCCAGCTTTTCCCCGATACTTACTACTTTGCTCTGAATTCTCCGGCGATTGAAATTATCAACAAAATGCTCGAAGATTACACCGACCGAGTTAGCGGCCTGGATGTCGCAAAAGAGGATTTAATTATCGCCTCAATTGTGGAGCGGGAAGCGGTCAAAGATGATGAAAGAGCTCTGATTGCCGGAATCTACCGCCATCGATTAGAGCTTGGTATGAAACTGCAGGCCGACCCGACCGTCCAGTACGGCAGGGATTCAAACACGGTCGCCAAATTAAACACCGCCAACGCATCAATCTTTGACTTTTGGCAATCAATTTCGACTCGCGAACTTTTGACAGTTGAGTCAAGTTATAATACATATATTATACCGGCCCTGCCGCCGGGGCCGATCTGCAACCCCGGGTTGAAAAGTATCGAAGCGTCGGTAAATTACGAAAAAACCGATTATCTCTATTTTTTGCATAAGGACGGACAAATCTATCCGTCCAAAACCGAGGCGGAACACGACCAACTACGGGCAAGCGTCCTTGGCGCCAAGATAAATTAGAACTAACGAATCCTTCTTGACCGTATTCCAAGATTAATTTAGAGTTGGAAAGGATTTTCAAAGTCAAATTCCAAAATCCAAATGACGAATTACAAACAATATCTAAATACTGATGACCAAAAGTTTTAAACATTAGAATTTGATTATTGTTATTTGTTTGTTGTTCGGTGCTTGTGATTTGGAATTTATATTATTATGAGATCAGGTATTGGAAAAATTATCAGCCGTTTGTTTTCAAAAGTATCGCACGATGTTGGTATCGATTTGGGGACGGCGAATACTTTGGTTTATCTTCGGGGGCAGGGAATCGTAATCCGCGAACCCTCGGTGGTGGCGATCAATAAAAAGACCAAGGAAATTTTGGCGATCGGCGATGAAGCGAAACGGATGGTTGGCCGAACCCCCTCGCATATTGTGGCAATCAGGCCGTTGGTGGACGGCGTCATCTCCGATTTTGAGATTACCGAGCAGATGCTTAAATATTTTTTCGATAAAATCCATCGCGAAAGATTTTCCCTGATGCCGCGACCCCGAGTGGTAATCGGCATTCCCCACTCCGTTACCGAGGTGGAGCGCCGGGCGGTTGAAGAAGGGGCGATCAACGCCGGCGCCCGCGAAGTTTATTTAATCGAAGAACCGATTGCGGCCGCCATCGGCGCCCGCTTGCCGATTCAGGACGCTTCGGGCAGTATGATTATCGACATCGGCGGCGGTACGACCGAAGTGGCGGTCATGGCTTTGGGCGGGGTTGTTGCTTCGCGGTCTCTTAGGATTGCCGGCGATGAGATGAACGAAGACATTATCCAATATGCAAGGGAAAATTTTAATCTCTTAATCGGTGATCGAACGGCCGAGGAAACAAAAATTAATGTCGGTTGCGCTATGGAAACAAAGGACAGATTGGAAACTCCGATCCGCGGCCGAAATCTGGTGACCGGTCTTCCCCAAGAAATAATCGTCAACAGCGACCAGATTAGAGATGCCCTAAAGCGGTCGGTCAATGCAATACTGGAAAGCATTAAATCCACGATGGAAGAAACCCCGCCCGAATTATTGGCTGATATAATGGAAAGAGGAATTGTTCTAGCCGGCGGCGGCGCGTTGTTGCGAGGATTAGATCAGAGGATTGCCACCGAAACGATGACCAATGTCCATATCGCCGACGATCCTCTGACCGCAGTGGTTCGCGGAACCGGTATTGTTCTGGAAGATCTCGACCTGCTTTCGGAGGTCTTGTTGCCAAAAGAATTTAATCGCTAACACGATAATGAAAACCAATAAATTATTTACTCAACTTTTTGTTTCGGCAATGATATTGATTGTTCTGGCGTCTCCGGCCAGAAATTATTTAGGCCGCAATATATCTAATCTAACAAAAAGCTCTTCGATTGTTATAAGCGGCTTGGGTCGAAATATAACCAATTCATTTTCCAGTATTAAAGAGATCTCTGAACTTCGGCAGGAAAACAGGGAGTTGGCTCAAAAAATTGAATCCCTCGAGGTAGACCGAAGTAAAATTGCCGAGCTGGAATATGAGAATTCTCTGCTTCAAAATGAGCTTTCTTTTCAACAAAAAAGTGAAAAGGACCAGTTAATTCCGGCTAGAATTATCGGTCGGGAACCGGCTTCATTTTTGGACTATATTACAATCGATAAAGGGAGTAACGATGGAGTGGCAACGAAATTGCCGGCTGTTTCAAACGGTGTCTTGATCGGACAAGTCGGAGAGGTTTACGAAAATGAATCGAAAATTGTTTTAATCACAAGCAAGGATTCAATTATCCAAGCCATGCTTCAAAAAAGCCGGTCAAAGGGAGTGCTTCGAGGCGGAATATCTGGTTTGGTTTTGGCAAATATTACCGCTGACACAGAATATAATGAAGGAGATTATATTATTACTTCCGGATTGGGGGGCGAACTTCAGGAGGGTCTGTTGGTCGGTAAAGCCAAAGGATTAAAACCCGGGTCTTCTGGTATTTTAAAGAACATCGGTGTCGATCCGATTGCCGATTTTTCCAAACTGGAAATCGTGTTTGTATTAAAGGAGGCAAAATAAAATGAAATATCTTAAATATTTTTCGCTCATAGTTCTGGCATTTTCGCTGACACTTTTTGACACTTCATTCTTTAGTTTCCTTGATATTTTCGGTTCAAATATTTTGTCGTCCTTTATATTTTTATTTTCTCTGGCTCTATTAATTAAATATCAGGATCTTCTGATCTTTGTATTTTCTATCTCGCTCTTCTTCGCCGCATTTTCCTCTCTGCCTGTCTGGCAGATATTTATTTCCTTTTTTATCCTGCCGGAAATTACTTTTTTCGTGAAGAAAAAATATTTGCCCGATATTTCCGTACTACCGGTTGCAATAACATTCGTGATTACAGCGGTACTTTTTGGTGCGGTTCTGATTATGGGGGTTGACGATTTCAGTTCGGAGGCCTTTGGCCAGCTGGGATATTTCGCTTTAATCAATGCCGTTTTGGGAATCTCGGTTTATGAGGTGTTGAAATATTCGATTGGGCGTCTGCGGCCCAATGAGATAAAAATACAAAACTAAATGGATATTTTCGGCAACTCGACAAATCTAAAAGGGGATAAAAGCAAAAGGCAGCTTCGAACGAAAGACGAGCTCGATTTTTCTTATGCCGACACAATCAATGAGGGTTTGACGAAAATAGAAGAAAAAGATATTCCCGGTTATCTTTATTTCTTTAAAATATCAATTGCGATGTTGTTTATAATTTTGATGGGAAAATTATTTTATCTCCAAATCGTTTTTGGGACGGCAAATGAAAAGCTGGCCGAGGGTAATAGAATTCGGCCAAGAGTTATTGAAGCAAGCAGGGGCGAGATCTATGACAGCAACGGTGTCTGGTTGGCCAGAAATAAACCGGACTATTCCCTTTCGATCTATCCCTCCGATCTACCAAAAAAAACGGCTGACCGCGAAGATATGCTGAAAAAGATTTCCGAGACGACCGGAGTGGGTTATAACGATCTTAAAAAAAGTATCCAAGAGAAGGGAAATTATTTCCTGGATTCTGTTGTGATCAAAGAACATTTGAGCCATGATGAGGCCCTATTGATGGAAGAAAAAATCGCCGGTTTTCCGGCGATTTCGATATCCCTAAGTTCCAGCCGCGAATATGTTCGGCTTCCGGGAATCGGGCATATTTTGGGATACACCGGAATGGTTTCGGAGAATGACATCAAATCGAACAAAAACTATTTATTATCCGATAAGGTCGGAAAAACGGGAGTTGAAAAAAGCCATGAGATCGAATTACGGGGAACTCACGGAGTTGAGCAGATTGAGGTTGATTCAGCTGGAAATATCTTAAGAGTTTTGGTCAAAGAGGGAAACATTAATCCGATATCGGGAAATAATTTAACATTATATATAGACAGGGAACTACAAAATAAAACATCCGAAGCTCTTCTGGCCGGCATGGCGAACGCCCGGACGATGACTAAAAATGAAATCAATTCCGGTGTCGTTATCGTTATGGATGTCAGAAACGGGGGCATCTTATCAATGGTTTCTTTGCCTGACTACGATAACAATCTTTTTTCAACAAAAATATCAGACACTGACTACAATAATTTAGTAAATAATAAGACAGAGCCGCTCTTTGATCGTGCCATTAAAGGAACCTATCCTCCTGGTTCTATTGTCAAAATTATAATGGCGACAGCGGGTTTGGCCGAAGGGACAATCGCAAAGAATACCAGCTTCGATACACCTCCAAATATTACAATTGGGGACTATATATTTCCGGATTGGAAAGACCATGGCAATACCAATGTGGTGCGGGCGATAGCTGAATCCAATAATGTCTTCTTCTATTCGGTCGGCGGTGGATTTGACAAAATTAAGGGTATTGGCATTGATAAAACAAAAAAATGGTGGGAATTATTCGGACTTGGCAGCCCGACAGGAATTGATCTACCGTCGGAATCCTCCGGTCTTCTTCCTGATCCGGATTGGAAGCAAAGAGTCATTAAGGAGCCTTGGTATATCGGTGATACATACCATGTTTCAATCGGACAGGGCGACTTGCTGGTTACCCCGCTTCAGATGGTAAGGGCGACGGCGGCTATTGCCAATGGCGGAAAACTTCTCCGTCCCCAACTGGTCAAGAAAATTACCGACTCAAACGGTGTGGTTATTAAGGAAAACAGTGTCGACATCCAGAGGGAGGGTTTTGCTTCGCCCGAAGTCATCGAAACCGTTCAACAGGGTATGCGGATGGCGGTAACGGCGGGATCGGCTCGGGCGCTTCAAGAACTACCGGTTTCCTCGGCCGGTAAAACCGGCACGGCTCAATTTTTGAATAACCAAAAAACCCATGCCTGGTTTGAGGCCTACGCTCCCTACGAAAATCCCCAGATTGCGGTCGTGGTTCTGATTGAGGGCGGCGGCGGCGGTAACGAAACCGCTCTTCCGGTGGCAAAAGAAATCTTAAACTACTATTTTTCCAGATAATAATTTGCTAGAATTGGTTAAGATGCAATTGCTGGATTGGCAGTTGTTTTTGTTTTGTTAGGCTGGTAAAAGATAATGAGTAGTTTATTATTAATTAGAGTGAGGGCATTGACAAAACAAAGTCATTTTGTAATAATAAGAGACCCCAAATAGAACGGAAGGAGGTACTATGGCAAACCTAGTTACCGAATCAGGGTTAGAAAAACTAAAAAAAGAATTAGAAAGCACCAAACTCAAATTGAAAGAAGTGGCCGACAGGATTAAAGAAGCCAAGGATCTTGGCGATCTTTCGGAAAACTCTGAATATCTGGAAGCCAAGAACGAACAGTCGTTTCTACTTGGTCGCGCCGGCGAATTGGAGCAGAAGATTAAAAATGCCCAAATCGCTCAAAAATGCGTCGGTGTGGTCTCGGTCGGCTGTAAAGTCGAGGTTGAAAACGGTAGTCAAAAGATGTATTTTTATATTGTCGGTTCAGAGGAATCCGACCCGCTGAACGGCAGAATTTCGGTCGTTTCCCCGATCGGCTCGGCGCTTTACGGCAAGAAATCCGGTGAAAGCGTTTCGGTTAAGACCCCAAGAGGTGTTTCAGAGTACCGGATTGTTAAGATAAACTAATCGATTAATCAAATCTAATGAGCAAAAACAGCCCGCAAGGGTTGTTTTTGTTTTTTTATAGTGCCTTGAAGTAACAGCTTTAAAGTGATAATCTTACAGATGTAATATGGCAGAGAAACTGGATATCGAAAAAGTTAAACATATCGCCAGATTATCCAGAATGGAACTGACGAATGAAGAGGAGGAAAAGTTTGCCGGACAACTTTCCTCTATTTTGGATTATGTCGGAGAGTTATCAAAAATTGATACCGAAAATGTCGAGCCGACTGCAAATGTTACCGGACTTTCAAACATTATGCGGGCTGATGAAGTGGAGGAATCCGGCGTCAGCCAAGAAGATATCGCTAAAAATGCCCCGAAATTTGAAAATGGTAACTTTATCGTGCCGGGGGTGTTCGAGTAACCGAACCAGGAATGGATAGCAAATTTTACCAATAACTAATAAGCCAATAATGCTAGAAAAACTCACAATTAAAGAAGCGTCGGAAAAACTCACCAGCGGCGAGATTACTTCTTTGGAGCTAACAGAAGATGTATTTAGGCGAATCGAGGAAGTCGAGGGAAAGGTCGGTTCATTTATTACATTGACCAAGGAAATTGCTCTTAAACAAGCAGAGGAATCGGATGAACGCAGAAAAGCCGGCAAAACATTAAGTGAAATTGACGGGATCCCAATTGCAGTTAAAGATTTGTTTTTGACCAAGGGGATAAAAACGACTGCCGCCTCAAGGATTCTGGATGATTTTATTCCGATCAATGAATCAACGGTTACTAAAAAATTATGGGAAGCCGGCGCCGTTTTGGTCGGGAAAACAAATCTTGACCAGTTCGCCATGGGATCTTCGACTGAAACATCGGCTTATAAATCTTCCAGGGAATTTGATTCCACAACCAGGAATCCTTGGGATTTAGCAAGAGTTCCGGGCGGATCTTCGGGTGGCTCGGCCGCGGCTGTGGCGGCTGATGAATGCATTGCCGCGATCGGGACCGACACTGGCGGATCAATTCGCCAACCGGCCGGACTTTGTGGGGTCACCGGATTAAAACCGACTTATGGCCGAGTTTCCCGTTATTCGACGATCGCCATGGCCTCTTCTCTCGACCAAGCCGGCCCGATGACTAAAACAGTTGAAGACGCAGCGATACTATTAAAGATAATTTCAGGACATGATAAGCACGATTCAACTTCCTCCGAAAGAGAAGTGCCGGATTATTCAAAGGCCCTAACTGGGGATATCTCCGGCTTAAAAATCGGGATACCGGAGGAATTTTTCGGCGAGGGAATCGATCCCGATGTTGAAGAAATTGTCAGAGCCGGAATAGAAAAATTAAAATCTCTTGGAGCCGAAGTAATTCCGGTTTCCATTCCATCGGTCCACTATGCTTTGGCGGTTTATTACATTTTGATGCCGGCCGAAGTTTCCTCAAACCTGGCCAGATATGACGGCATCCGATACGGCTATTCACTGTTAAAATCTAAAAGCAATGTCATCCCGAACTCGTTTCGGGATCTTACCGCAAGTGATGGGATGCTGAATCAAGTTCAGCATGACAATTCTCACAAATTGTCCATCCTGGATGTCTATGAAAAATCCCGGGCCGAAGGATTCGGTGATGAAGCAAAAAGAAGAATTATGCTTGGAAGTTATGTTTTGTCGGCCGGATATTACGATGCCTACTACAAAAAAGCCCTAAAAGTCAGGACGATTATTAAGAATAATTTTGACAGGGTTTTTGAAAAGGTTAATCTATTGGTGACTCCGGTTTCGCCGACACCGGCCTTCAAATTCGGCGAAAAAGTATCCGATCCGCTTTCAATGTACAAATCGGACATCTTGACCGTTCCGGTCAATCCGGCCGGCATTCCGGCCATCTCTATTCCAGCCGGTTTCGTAAATCGGGACGGCCATGATTTACCGGTCGGGATGCAGATAATCGGGCCGATGTGGAGCGAAGAAAATATCTTTAAAACTGCAGACGCGTATCAAAAAGTAACAGACTGGCACAAAAGAAAGCCACAGTTAACCTAAGAACATAAGAACCGAATAACGGAGAAACATAAATCGTAAGTATTTAAAGTTGTTCTTGGATTCATTAATTCGTCAGTAAATTCCGAAGGAATAGAATGGGAAAAAAGGCGCAGATTAAGAGGCAAAAGCAGGAGGAGTTTGAGAAGCAAAAAAGAACTGAACAGGAAAATCGTAGAAAGGAAAAACAACCCTGGCTATTTTTTTGGCGCCGTTGGGAGTTCTGGAGTTTTCTTGTCGCCGTAATTCTGTTTGCCGCTTACCCGTTTATAAGTCCGACGCTTGGTAAATATCGAAATAACAGTACCAAAATGGCTAAAATAGCAACGATCCAAACATCAATGGGCAATATAAAAATCGAATTATATCCCGATGCGGCGCCGAAAACGGTTGAGAATTTTACCAAATTGGCGAAAGAGGGGTATTACAATAACTTAATATGGCACAGGGTAATCAAAGGATTTATGGTTCAGAGCGGCGACCCGAACGGAGATGGTACCGGAGGCGAAAGCATTTGGGGCGGAACCTTTGCCGACGAGATCAATCCAAGAAGTTTGGGCCTCTCCGATTCAGCTATCGCCACTTTGGAAAAAGATGGGTATAAATACAATTACAATTTAAAATCGTATAAAATGACGGTCGGATCATTGGCGATGGCTAATTCCGGTCCAAACACAAACGGAAGCCAGTTCTTTATAGTTACTGAAAAAGACCAGGATTATTTAAATGGCAAACATACTGTTTTTGGAAAGGTAGTTTCCGGCATGGATGTTGCCAAAGCAATCTCGGAAGTTCCGGTCGATTCAAATGACAAACCGACCAATCCACCGATTATTAATTCAATCACAGTTAAATAATGAGCCATTATTCAAATAAAAAAAATGACCAGACAATTCTTTCCTCGATATTAATTGGAATTTGGACCATCATTGCCGGAATATTTCGGTTGATATTCAAGGGATTCGGCCGGAAAAGGGGGTTAAGTGTTTCGGTCAGAAATCACATCACAACAAAGAAAGATGAGATTTTGACCATGAGCGCTTCGGAAAATATCCATGAACTTAGACAGTCTGTTCTAGAGGCGGATAAATTGGTAAATTATGCCTTAGAAAATTCCGGATATTCCGGCGAGACATTGGCTGAAAGATTGAAAAACGCCCGCGGCGACATTCGAACAAATATCTATGAGGGTATTTGGCGGGGGCATAAAGTGAGAAACATGTTGGCCCATGAAGCAAATTCAAGAATAAAAGACCAAGAATTAAGGGATGCCGTCAATAAATTATTAAGATATTTAAACAGTATTTAACATGGAAAATCTAAAAACAGTCATTGGATTGGAAATTCATGTCCAGCTCAAAACCAAGAGCAAGATGTTTTGCCGTTGCGACAACCAATCTTTCGTTGAAACTACGGATGGCAAGCAAGCCGAGAGCAAAGCTCCCAACACGGTTGTCTGCCCGATCTGTCTCGGTATTCCCGGCTCTTTGCCGGTTGCCAATGAACAAGCAATTCTTTGGACGCTTAAAACCGGTTTGGCCTTGAATTGTGAAATCGCCGAAATCTCGAAATTCGACCGCAAACACTATTTTTATCCCGATCTGCCAAAAGGTTATCAGATTTCACAATACGACGAACCGTTTTGTCTTGGGGGACACCTGGAGATTGAGGGTCATAAAATCAGATTTAACCGCATCCACCTCGAAGAAGATGCCGGCAAATTAATCCACCAAAACGGCAATAGTTTGGTTGACTTAAATCGCGCCGGGACGCCCCTGATGGAAATTGTGACTGAACCGGATATCAATTCTCCGCTTGAAGCGGGGGCATTTTTGCGCCGATTACAAAAGATTGTTCGTGACGAAACGGCGGTTTCGATGGCCGATATGGAAAAGGGACATTTCCGTTGCGACGCCAACATTTCTGTGTCGGATGATGACGGGAAGATGTCGGAAATCGTTGAATTAAAAAACATCAACTCATTCAGATTTATCGAAAAGGCCCTTTTGATTGAAGAGGATAGATTGAAATCAAAATATCCCGACTGGCCGGAAGAAAAATCAAAAGTGACAAGAGGTTATGATAGCAAGAAAGACGAAACATACATCCAGCGGACAAAGGAGGAGGCCTCCGACTACCGTTATTTCCCGGAACCGGATTTACCGCCATTTGAGACCGCCAAGTTTGACTTGGATAAACTCAAATCCGGCGTCTATCAATTTAAAGATCTAAAAGTCGGGGAACTGACACAACTTGGGATTCCCGAGTCGGACGCCCAGATATTACTCAAAAACAGTCAAAAGCTGGACTTCTTTAACGGGTTGAAGAAACACCTGAAACCGGAGAATCTCGAAACCCTTTCGAAAGTCGTTGTCCATAATTATTTAGGTTTTTACTCCGAAGACGAAGATATATTGAAAGAGTTGGCAATAGCAATCGATAATTTATCCGAAAACAAAATATCGAAACAGATATTCTCTTTGCTTTCCGATCAAATTAAAGATGGGAAAAGTTTTAATGAAGCGGTTTTGGAATATCAAAATGACGGTCTGGATGTTGAAAATATCATTGACAAAATATTGGCTGAAAATTCCGGCGAAGTAACTCGGTACAAAGCCGGCGCCAAACAGCTGATGGGCTATTTCGTAGGACAGGTTATGAAAAAATCCGGAGGCAAGGCCGACCCGAGAAAAATCAGCAGCATATTGGCTGAAAAATTGGACAATCAATAATGCGGCCGGAAAAATTACCTAAATTATGGAAATAAATATTAGTCTTTGGTATACTAAGGCGGTTAAAAATAAAAATAAGGAGAGCTATGTTCCGGAAACATCCAGTCGAGACAGAAAAAAGGGGACAAAAATATTTTAAAAAATACTTTCTTAAAATGATCGTTTTCACCTTGGTTATTTTGGCGGTCGGAGTGGTCGGAGGAATCGGCGGAATATTGATCTTGTCGACAAACGACGGCGCGATTGCTAAAAAAATCGGAGTGACAAAAGGAATTAATATTCCGATTACCAAAACAGACAAAATAGTTTTGGAGGAATCAAATGCGGTTATCGACGCCACGAATAAAGTTTCACCCTCTGTCGTATCAATCACCCTGAAAACTCAAGTTCGTGATATTTTCGGACAACTCAAAACGGCCGAAGGCGCCGGAACCGGTTTTATTATCACTTCAGACGGACTGATTCTGACAAATCGTCATGTTGCCAGCGATGAAAACGCCGCTTATACTGTGATACTGGCCGACGGCAAGACTTATGACGCCAAAATACAATCGGTTGATTCGACTCAAGACATCGCCGTTTTGAAGATCGATGCCAGAGATCTGCCGGTAGTGGAACTGGGCGATTCGGATCAGATGCAAATCGGCCAGTGGGTGGTGGCGGTTGGAAACGCTTTGGGGCAGTTCCAAAACACGGTCACGGTCGGCGTCGTTTCGGGTAAGAACCGCAAGGTTGAGGCCTCCGATTCCAGTGGTGCAAACGCCGAGACATTGGACAATATGATCCAAACCGATGCCGCTATCAATTCCGGCAATTCCGGAGGGCCGTTGGTTAATTTGAAGGGGCAGGTTATCGGCATCAACACGGCGGTTGCTTCGGGAGCGCAGGGAATCGGTTTTGCAATTCCGATTAATGTGGCCAAATCGGCGATTGAGAGCATCAAAAAAACCGGTCGGATTATTCGTCCTTACCTTGGAGTGAGATATGTCCAAGTAACACCGGATATCGCCAAGGAGAATAATTTATCATCTGAATACGGAGCATTGGTAATGCGGGGAAATGGGCTGGGTCAAGCGGCAGTCGCTCCCGGTTCGCCGGCCGACAAAGCGGGAATAAAGGAGAACGATATAATCCTTGAGGTGAATGGCGAACGAGTTGATGAAAATAAGGGCTTGGTCAGTTTGGTCCAACAATATAATGTAGGCGATGCGATTGATTTGAAAATCTATTCCGGCGGCAAGGAAAGCGCGGTTAAAGTGAAACTGGAAGAACGGAAATAACCGAAGAATTACCAATGTATAAATAAGGCGAAAATACGAATCCGCCAGCTGGCGGAACGCGAAAAACAAAAAATCCTCAAGTAATTGGGGATTTTTTGTGTGACACCCTCGCCGTAAGATATGAAGTTAATCTGATAGGAACGGCGAGGGTGTCGGTGCGGAACAGTCCGTTTTCATGCGGTCTCCTTGGGCGCGACGAACATTCGTCCGTCGTACTCCACGCAGTCATATTCGGCCATACATCTAGTGCACAGAAAAGATGTACCGCCGTAGCCGTCCGTTGTTCGAACAAGGTCTCCGCCACAGCGGCGGAATTTTACCTCCCTATAGCAGGTCGAGTTGGCGGTAATTCGAAAGTACCGCCTTTCGTCGATCAGGAGAGATATCTCGCTCTCCCAATGAGTGGAGCCGGCTAGGCGACAAAATGTAACGCCGCCGACCTCCACCATCCGAGGCACCTCGTTCTTGGCCATTGCAATCACCCCCTCTCTGTCTAGCAGTGACCAATCAATATAAGTAGAACAAAAAATGATGATAATGTCAACACTTTTGGCTAAGAGTTAGGTATCTCTTCAATCCGGCCAGGTCATTTTTCAACTCTATATTATAGTTTATGAATAATTTCTTGGCGTAATTTAGAATATCATTTGCGTTTCTTGGATCGAGTTCGATTAAAATTACGCCCTCAATATTAATTCTTTTTAAAGATTGATTGAGAAATTCTTTAATGATTTTCGTTCCATTTTGGGCTGAATAAATGGCATTTTGAGGTTCAAATATCAGTTTCTGATTCGTTTTATCATCGGGAACATACGGCAAATTTGCAATTATCAAGTCATACTTTTTCGGCATTCTTTTATTCTTGAACAAATCCGAATGATAAAACCTGATAATATTATTCAGTCCATATTTTTTAGCATTTTTTTTGGCGACATAGAGAGATTTTTTAGAAATGTCAGAGGCGAAAAAGCGAATAAGCTTATAAGCTTGTAAGCGAGTAAGCTTATTTAATTCTTCAGCGATAGAGATGATGATGCAGCCAGAGCCGGTTCCAATATCAAGAATATTCAGCCGACCGACGACCCGCCTACCTGCCTGTCGGCAGACATGGCCGGCGAGGCAAGCCGACGACCCGCCTACCGGCGAGGCAAGCCGACGACCGACGAAGTCGATAGCCTGTTCAACCAGCCACTCCGTTTCCGGACGCGGTATCAAGACATTTTTGTTTACAAAAAAACCATAACCGTAAAATTCCTTACGGCTCAAAATATAGGCGACTGGTTCGCCTTTTTTGCGGCGATTTAATAATTTCCTGAACTTATAATATTCCGGATTAGAAACCGGAAAGTCAGTATGAGAAAGTATGAACACTCGTTTTTTATCTAAGGCATTTTCCAGTAATAAATAGACATCAAGCGAGGGACTATCGCTTCCGGATTTTTTTAGTTCTTTACTGGATCTATCAATTATTGTTCCAAGAATCAGAGGTTTCATATTAATGTGACAAACTTGCCAATTTTAGGGCTTGATCAGCGGACTCAAGCGCTAAATCGATAGTATTGATATCGCCGTCCATAATCTTGGGAAGATTGTGCCATGATTGATTGATGCGGTGGTCGGTCAGACGATCTTGGGGGAAATTGTAGGTCCGGATTTTTTCAGAGCGGTCGCCGGTTCCGATTTGGGAGCGTCTTTCATCACCCCTTTCCTTGGTAAGTTGTTCTTCCCGAGCCGCCAAAAGCCGCGACCGTAAAACGCTCATTGCTTTGGCTCGGTTTTTGATCTGGCTTTTTTCATCCTGGCAAGTTACAACCAAACCGGTTGGCAGGTGGGTGATACGGACCGCCGAATAGGTGGTGTTAACCGATTGTCCGCCCGGGCCGGTGGCGCAGTAGGTATCAACTCTGATTTCCTCCGGTTTGATTTCGATATCCGCTTCCTCGGCTTCCGGCAAAACGGCCACAGTAATAGTGGAAGTATGGATTCGTCCGGATTTTTCGGTTTCCGGAACTCTCTGTACCCGATGAACGCCGCTTTCAAATTTCATTTTTGAATAAATCCGATCGCCCTTGATTTGGAAAGTAATTGATTTGAAACCGCCGACCGGAGATCTCTGGGAATCCAAAACCTCAATTTGCCAATTTTCTCTCTCGGCATAGCGGGAGTACATCCGGAAAACCTCGGCGGCAAAAAGTTCCGATTCATCGCCGCCGGCTCCCGGCCGGATTTCAATAATTACATTTTTATCATCGTTTTTATTGCGGGGGAGGAGGTCAATTTCAATTTCTTTGCCTAGTTTTTCTTTTTCATTTACTAAATCGGCCAGTTCGTTCTGGGCAATTTCAGCGAGCTCGATGTCAGAACCATCGGCAATGATTTCTCTATTCTCGGCAATATTCTTTTCCAGATTGAAAAAACGCCAGATCTTTTCGACCAAGGGAGCCGTCTCTGATTTCTCTTTATTTATTTTGATGACTTCAGTTTGATTCGACAAAATCTCCGGATCATTCAATTTTGATTCCAATTCTTTGTGTCGCGCTAATATATTTTTTAATCTTTCTTTCATAAATTTCCCTAATTATACCTCACCTAGCCTCTCCTACATTAGGAGAGGGACTAAAAAACCGGCTTAGCCAAAAGCATTACCGGTTTAAATTATTACAAGATTCTATAGTCAAGAATTCAGAGCGTAACAATAAGCCGGTGTTTTGGCTTATTATACACGAAAATTTAGTTCTCTTCAGTTTTTGTTTCTTCTGCTTGCTTCTTTGCTTCTTTGACAGTTTTTTCTTTGAGGTCCCTCGACTTCGCTCGGGATGACTCCTCCGGAGTCAATTTCTTAGCGGCGGCAACACGAGCGCGGAATTTATCAACTCGGCCGGCAGTATCAACCAGCTTCTGTTTGCCGGTGAAGAAGGGATGGCAGTTTGAACAAATTTCAACACGGAGTTCATCTTCGGTTGAGCCGACTAAAAAAGTTGCGCCGCAGGCGCAGGTGGCAGTCGCTTTCTCGCTATATTTTGGATGGATTTCTGCTTTCATGGTTTCCTAATCAAGAAAGGATAACTAATCATACTAATAACCAATCAACGAATAACGAATAGACGCATTAGTTTATTCGCCATTAGAACCATTCGCTATCCATTTCTGGTTAAGTCTATCACACACTTTACTTTCTGTAAAGTATCTGGTAGTATTGCACGAGTAGATCCTCTGTCGTTCAAGTTCGTCTCGAATCTTACAGGTTCGCAGCCGAAATATCACTTTAGAGGATGCCAGGCGTAAAATTACGACCTGGCAAAATCGCACACCCATCTAAAATTCTTGCCGAATAGGTTTCGTTGGGTGGAGGAAAAAAGAATTTAATTAAGTTAATCAAGCTACAATATCCCAGTTGGGATTTATCTTTGTTGAAAGGAATATTTATGGCAACAATGCCCACATTGCGCGAGATGTTAAAAGCCGGAGTCCATTTCGGCCACAAAACTTCTCGTTGGAATCCAGCTATGGATCAATATATCTACACCGCAAAATCGGGTGTACATGTAATCAATTTGGAGGAAACAGACAAAGCTTTAAAGGATGCGGTTGACTTTATTAAAGAAGTTACTGCATCTGGCAAAAAGATCGTTTTTGTCGGGACTAAAAAGCAAGCCAGCATTATTGTGAAGAAAGCTGCTGAAAATTGCGGCATGCCCTTTGTCGCTTTCCGATGGTTGGGCGGAACATTTACAAACTTTGAAGCAATCAAAGAATCAATCAGAAAATTCATCAAAAACAAGGAGATTTTAGAAAAGGGTGACGACAGCATGACAAAAAGAGAGATGTCGAAACTTCGGGAAGAAGTCGAAAAAGGCGAAAGGACCCTCGGCGGTCTGATTGATGTTGAAGAATTGCCGGGTGCGATGATACTAATCGGTGTCCATGATGAAACCAACGCTGCCAGAGAGGCAAAAGTGGCTCACATCCCAACCATCGGACTTGTCGATACCAACACCGATCCAAAATCAATCGACTATCCGATTCCGGCTAATGACGATGCTACCAAATCAATCGAATTGTTTGCTAACCTGTTTTCTGCTGTAATAAAAGAAAACAAAACTTTAGCGGCCAAAAAAGAAGATAAAAGCATAAAAGAATAAAAGGTAGAAGTTACCTAACATTCTTAACTCTTTAACTTTTTAACCTTTTAATCTATATCTCGAAAAAAGGAGTTCTATGACACAGATATCAGCGAAAGAAATCGCAGAGCTTCGGGCTAAGACCGGAATGCCCATGATGGAGTGCAAAAAAGCGTTGGTTGAGGCCGATGGCGACGAGGGAAAAGCGCTAGAAATTTTAAAGAAACGGGGTGCCGACAAAGCGGCTCAAAAATCAGTTGAAAGAACTGTTAAATCCGGTCTTGTCGAAACCTATTCTCATGATGGCAAAATTGGCGTCCTGGTCGAACTTGGTTCGGAGACGGATTTTGTGGCCAGAAACGAAGAGTTCAAAAAATTGGCACACGACATCGCTCTTCAAGTTGCGGCCATGAACCCGCTGTTTGTCGCTCCGGAAAATATTCCGGCCGAAATATTAGAAAAAGAAAAAGCCGATTATATGGCGGAAGCTAAAGAGCAGGGAAAACCGGAAAAGATCGCCCAAAAAATCGCCGATGGAAAATTGGAAAAATATTACTCCGAAGTATGTTTGACAAAACAGCCCTTTATTAAAGACCAAGACAAAACGATTGAGGATTTGATTAATGAGCTAGTCGCCAAAATCGGAGAGAAGATTGTTGTTTCTCGTTTCGCCCGCTTCGAACTCGGAATATTTGAATAACATCATTAATAAAACGAGGGAATGTGGATAAACTAAAATATAAAAGAGTTCTTCTAAAACTTTCAGGAGAAGCTCTTCTTGGCGAGCGCAAGTACGGGATCGAACCAGAGACGGTTGATAAAATTGCCGGGGAAATTGCCGTAACCGCGAAAATCGGCGCTAAAGTAGTCATTGTTTTAGGGGGCGGCAATATATTCCGCGGACTGGACGCATCCAAACACGGACTTGACCGAACAATGGCCGATTATATCGGGATGTTAGCAACAGTAATGAATTCTCTCGCCCTTGGCAGCGCTCTTTCCAAGATTGGAATCGAAAACAGGGTCTCATCCGCCCTTGATATGCCGAAAGTGTGCGAACCTTATATTCGTAATCGAGCCATGCGGCATTTGGAGAAAGGCCGAGTTGTAATTGTTGGCGCCGGATCGGGAAATCCCTATTTTTCAACCGACACCGCGGCGGCGATGCGGGCCTGCGAGTTAAATTGCGATGCCGTCTTCAAGGCGACTAAAGTTTCGGGAGTTTACAATAAGGATCCGGAAATTTTTAAAAACGCCAAATTAATTAAGAAATTATCTTATTTGGAGGTTCTAAATAACGGTTATGGCGTGATGGATAACACGGCGGTGACACTTTGTATGGATAATAAATTGCCGATTTTGGTTTTTGAATTACTAAAAGCCGGAAATATCAAGAAAAATACTTTAGGAAATGTAACCGGCACTATTATTGACTAGAAGGTATTTTTTGAATAAATTGGAGATAACGAATAATAGAGGAATATTATGATTGATGAGATAATCAAGAACTCAAAACCAAAGATGACGAGTTGTTTGGAAAATCTCGATTCTGAACTTAAAAAAATCAGGACCGGACGGGCAAATCCAGAGATTGTCGATTCGATCAAAGTATCTTACTATGGGACAAATACACCGCTGCGCGAAATGGCCTCCATCTCCGTTCCGGATTCCAATGTGATTGCTGTCAAACCCTGGGACCGAAACGCGCTCGGCGATATTGAAACCGCGATTCGGGCTTCCGACCTTGGTCTCTCGCCGGTTAACGACGGTGTGGCGGTGCGGTTGGTTTTGCCGCCAATGACCGAAGAGCGGAGGAAAGAAATCGCCGGATCGATTAAAAAAATGGGCGAGCAGGCCAAGATATCGCTTCGAAGTATCCGCGGCGAAGCTTGGGAAAGGGTTCAGAGCGCTGAAAAGAGAAAAGAGATCACCGAGGATGACCGTTACCGCGCCGAAGAAGAACTCAATAAATTAATTACCGAAATGAATAAAGAAGTTGACCATATTATTTCAACCAAAGAAGCAGAGATAATGAAAATTTAAGCTTTGCTTAAATTTTCAAATGCCAAATGCCAAATTACTTATTTCTAATCAAGTCCCAATGACCAAATGTTTTAAATCATTAGACATCAATAAATTGGTTATTGATTAGCAACCTGCCCGTCCGGCAGGCGGGTTAGAAATTAGCCTCCGGCTCGTAGAGAAATTCTTAATTAGAGGTGATGCCATGTTCCTTACAATACTTGCCTTTTTAATAGTCATTGGTGTTTTGGTGATGGTTCATGAACTGGGCCATTTTATCGCTGCCAAAAAGATTGGCGTTAAAGTCGAAGAATTTGCAATCGGCTTTCCGCCACGGATCTATTCAAAAAAGAAAAATGGCACAAAGTATTCCGTCAACGCCATTCCTTTCGGCGGATATGTCAAAATGTTGGGCGAACTGGAACATTCGACCGCCAAGGACGCCTTTGAAAATCAGACGCCGGGCAAGAGATTCATCATTTCAATCGCCGGTGTGATGATGAATGTTTCTTTGGCTTGGATACTTTTAACGATCGGATTTGCGGTCGGGATGGCGCCCTTGGTTTCCAATCCAAAAGTCCTACCAGTTGAAAAATCAAAGACCGAAATTATTGTTGCCGATATACAAAAAAATTCTCCGGCCGAACAGCTATCCCTAAATGTAAACGACTTATTAATCGGAGCAAAAACCGCCACCGAGGCGGTTTCATTCGACTCCGCAGAATCTGTCGGCTCTTTCACAAGAAAACATCTTGGTGAAAAAATTACGGTATCATACAAAAATGACGACAAAATTATCGAAAAAGAGGTAATACTTTCAAGCGATTCATCAGCTCCCCTCGGCGTGGCAGTATTTGAAAAGACAATTATTAAAGTGGCTTGGTACAAGGCCCCGTATGTCGCCCTTTACGAAACATGGCAATTGATTAAAACCACCTTTGTTTTCTTGGGTGATTTCTTTAAGAATTTATTTGTCAGGGGACAGGTCGGCGAGGGTGTCGGCGGACCGGTCGCCATCTACTCGTACAGCGGTTTGGCTCTCCGAGCCGGCATTATGATCTTTATTCAATTCATTGCCATGCTGTCGGTTAATCTGGCAATCTTGAATATCTTGCCATTCCCGGCTTTGGACGGCGGCCGGCTCTTATTCATTCTTCTGGAAAAAATACGGGGCGGCAAAGTGGTGAGGGAAAATGTTGAAAACATTATCCATACGGTAGGATTTATCTTATTAATCGTTCTCATGATTGCCCTAACATACCGCGATATTTTGCGGTTATTTTAATTACCCGATAACTACGAATGTACGAATCAGACGAAAGTACAAATTTTACAAATAATTAGTAACATTCGTAATTTCGATCAATTCGTAATTTAGTAGGAGTTAGGAGACTTATGAAACAAAGTAAACTGTTTATCAAAACCAGAAAAGAAGTGCCGGCCGACGCCGATTCAATTAACGCTTCTTACCTGATCCGAGCCTGTTTTGTCCAAAAACAGATGGCCGGCGTTCATGCTCTCTTACCGTTGGGACTTCGAGTTGTGAAAAAAATCAAGCAGATAATCAGAGAGGAGATGAATAAAATCGAGGGTCAGGAAATCCTGATGAATGTCTTGCAACCTAAGGAACTTTGGGATGAGACCGGAAGATCCGAATCGGCGGTTGATATTCTCTACAAATTTCAAGATTCTCGGGGGAAAGATTTACTTTTAGCGCCAACTCACGAAGAACAGGTCATTGATATATTCCGTTCTCACATCAAATCATACAAAGATTTGCCTCTGTCACTTTATCAATTCCAAACAAAATTTCGCAACGAACCCAGGGCGAAGTCTGGACTTTTGCGCGGACGGGAATTTATTATGAAGGATATGTATAGCTTTCACGCCACAGAGGAAGATTTCAATTCTTATTACGAAAAAGCGAAAGCGGCCTATCTTAAGCTTTTTAAAAGATTTGATTTAAATACCAAATTGACTCAAGCATCAGGCGGAATTTTTTCCGAGTTTTCACATGAATTTCAGGTTTTAACTCCTGTCGGTGAGGATACGATTTATTACTGTGACAAATGCGATTACACTGTCAACAAGGAAATCGCCAAAGTTAAAGAGGGCGACAAATGTCTAGAGTGTGATGGTACTATCATAATGGATCGGGGTATTGAGGTCGGTAACATTTTCCCGCTTTCTACCAAATATACCAAAGCGATGAAAACAACCGTCAAGGTTAAAGACGGCAGCGAAGCCAACGTTATTATGGGTTGTTACGGTATTGGAATTGAGCGGGCGATGGCAACAGTAGTTGAGACCCATTATGATTCAGCAAAAAATAAAATGGTTTGGCCTGAAGAGATTGCGCCATTTGCGGTTCATTTAATTTCACTGAATAAAAATAAAGAAACTGAAAAATTGTATGATGAATTCATACAAAAAGGTGTTGAGGTTCTCTATGACGATCGCGACATTTCGGCCGGCGAGAAGTTCGCCGAGGCCGACTTGGTCGGCTGCCCAAAGAGAATTATTGTTTCCGAAAAATCAATTTCTTCCGGCGGTGCGGAATACACCGATTTAATATCCGGTGAATCAAAAATTGTTTCAATGGGTGGAGTTGTTGAAGTCATGGCATAAGATAGCCGCAAACTGTCATTTCGACTCCTTGGCTTTGTTCAAGGGCGGAGAAATCTTATAAATAGATCAGAAATTACTATCCGAAGATCCCTCGGTTCCGCTACGCTTTACTCGGGATGACAATATGAGCGAGTGGTAGCGGCACAATCATTTGAAAATTATCATGAATATTGTATACTAAATTACCAGTCAGGAATGACTGGTAATTTGTAAATAATTTAAATTGTGGGGATGAGGAAGGGCCGAGGGGGCCCTTCCTCCAAAACTTATGGCGCTCACTCATCGTGAGGCGGAATGACTGACGGCGGGATCTCCGGCTGTTTGGTTCCATGGCTTGAGATCTTTACTTCAACCATGCTGTCAAGGTACGCTTTGAGACCGGTTCGAAGCTGTATATCTGTTTCAAGGCCGATTTCTCCCAAAAGACGCCGAACATCTCCTCTGCGAATGGAAGTCGGGATCTGACTTCGAGCGTGGGCTTGCTTAACTACCTGAACCGCATCATTTGGTCGCATTCCATTGAGGGTTCTGGCGGCGCTGCCCCATCGATTTCCCGCAACTTGAGTGCGGTAAGTGTTAATGGCCTCCTCGAAGGTCATTTCGGCATCTGCATCGATATTAATCATTCTTTCACCTCCCTTCGATGCAAATATGAGAATAATTATATAGAATACTACAAAAATGTCAATACATAAAGACAAAATCAAAGATATTCCGAATACGCCAGGGGTTTATCAGTTTTTAGACAATATCGGACGGATTTTGTATATCGGAAAAGCAAAACAGCTCAAAAACCGGATTAACTCGTACTTTGCCAAAGAGGTCGGACGAGGACCGATGATTGATATTATGTTAAAAGAGGCGGAAGAGATTAAACTGATTGAAACCGAGAGTGAAATCGAAGCAGTTATTTTGGAAGCGGATCTAATAAACAAGATTAGTCCGAAATATAATATTCGTTCCAAAGACGATAAATCATTTTTGGTCATCAAAAT
>CAYILA010000008.1:30939-44917 GCA_964364265.1 uncultured Candidatus Saccharibacteria bacterium
GTCCGAAATATAATATTCGTTCCAAAGACGATAAATCATTTTTGGTCATCAAAATCACAAAAGAGGAATTCCCGGTCATCTCAACGGTTCGTTATCGTGATTTGGACAATAAAGATAAAAGCGCCGAATATTTCGGACCTTACCCCGCAGGCGATATGTTAAAAAAATCACTTCGCTATATCCGAAAAATTATCCCTTTCCGGGATTGTTCCACCACAAAATTTAATTCTCACCAAAAGATTGAAAAGAGGTGTTTATTTGGAGATCTCAATTTATGCGCCGTCCCCTGCGAAAGTAAATTATCAGCCAAGGAATACCAGAAAAATATTAAATTACTTAAAGATTTCTTACGGGGTAAAAAGAAAAATGTCGCAAATACATTAATTCGTGAGATGAAAAAACTTAGCAAGCAAAAAAATTACGAAGAGGCAAAAATTTATCGCGATCGCTTAAGTGCTCTAGAACATATCGATAAAGTAGCGGTCGGATTGCGAGACGATATGGTTCGTCCCGAAAACATATTATTCCGTCGGATTGAATGTTATGATATCTCCAATATCTCCGGCCAATATGCGGTCGGATCAATGATAGTTTTTTCAAATGGGGAAAAGGATAAGGATCAGTATCGAAAATTTCGTATTAAGCAACAAAAATATTGTCATTCTGAGCCGATGAAATATCTAGGCGAAGAATCTCAGAGATCCTTCGCTAGTGCTCAGGATGACAGCAAGAGTTATATTGGTGATGTCGGTGCGATTAAGGAGATATTGATCCGGAGATTCAAAAATGATTGGCCGAAACCGGATCTGATTGTCATTGACGGCGGAATTTCCCAATTAAATATCGCCCAATTAGTATTACATAGTATGAAAATAAAAATTCCGGTACTTTCGATTGCCAAAGGCGAAAAACGCATGAAAAACGAGTTTCACTATTCAAGACCGGAGTTGGGTAAATATTTACAAAAAAATATCGATTTACAAAGGGTTGTGATTAAAGCTAGAAATGAAGCCCACCGTTTTGCGATAACTTATTACCGAAAGCTTCATACTAAAAACATGCTAAATGACAATTAAAGAATTTATTAAAAATTGGTGGAACGGATTAAAATACGAGCCCAATGACCCGCGCTTATTGGCCGGTTCGGATATTAAAATAGTGGTGATTGGCGGAGGGACGGGACTTTCCAACCTGCTTCGGGGTCTAAAAGTTTATTCAAAAAATATCACTGCAATCGTAACGGTGGCCGATGACGGAGCGTCGTCAGGGGAACTAAGAAAAGAGTTTGATATCTTACCGCCGGGTGACATCCGCAAATGCATATCCGCTTTGGCCTACGACGAAAAATTGATATCAAAAATATTTGAGTATAGATTTTTAGACGGCAAGAAATTATCCGGTCACACTCTTGGCAACATTTGGTTGACGGCTCTTTCAAAACATTATGGCTCATTTGAAAAGGCGATTGAGGCGACATCGGAGGTTTTCAAAACTGCCGGCCGGGTATACCCATCGACTCTCGACAATATTCATCTCGACATCTTATATACGGACGGCACAATGGTGCGCGGTGAAAGTAACCTAGATCACCTTATTAAACAGCCTGAAAAAATTACCCTAAGCAAAAAGAATGTACGGGCCTATAAAAAATCAATCAAGGCAATCAAAGAGGCGGATATGATAGCGGCCGGTCCGGGCAGTTTGTACTCGAGTATCATCCCCAACCTTTTAATACGAGGGATTAGGGAGGGAATCAAAAGCAATAAAACTGCGATAAAAATATACATTGCCAATTGTTCAACGGAACGGACTCAAACCGAAAATTATTCGGTAGACGACCATATTGGAGCTTTAATCAAGCATAGCGGAAAAAATCTATTCAAATATTGTTTAGTGAATAAAAAAGTCCTCAAGAAATCCAAGGATGAATCAAAGCTGGGGGCGGTCCATAATATTACAACTGATTCTAATGAGATATTGGGCTGCAAGATTATTAAAAGCGATGTCATTGATTCCAAGAATCCCCTGTACCATAACCCCAAAAAACTGGCAAAATCTTTAATTACTTTATATAATCAAACTAAGAGCTAAAACTCTCGATTTTAAAGTTTTAAGAAAGTGAGGGTGAATGAGAAGGCCTATACTTATAGCCAACTGGAAAATGTACACTCGGGCGTCTGACGCTCAAATTCTAGCTACTACTGTTCGTAATGGGGTTGCCCCGATTGAGGGCGTTGAAATCGTACTTTGCCCGCCGGTAATTTGGCTATCGGAGATTTTATCTGTTGTCGGCCGCGGCGGCCGGATTGAACTTGGTGTCCAAAATATGTTTTTCGAACCGGAGGGAGCTTATACCGGGGAAATTTCTCCCCTGATGGTTCGGGATCTGGCAAAATATGCCATCATCGGCCACTCCGAACGACGGGAATTCTTTGGCGAAAAAGATTTTGATGTAAATGAAAAAGTCATCTCGGCTCTGAAAGCGGGATTGGTGCCGGTTATTTGTATCGGGGAGAAGAAAAGAGAAAAACTTCCCCACGAACCGCTTCGGCAGCTTAAAGAAGCCCTGATGCATGTGCCGAAAAAAAGTTTTGGCGATATTGTTGTGGCATATGAGCCGATTTGGGCGATTGGAACCGGCGAAAATGCCGATCCGGAATATGTCGCCAAAGTAATCCATTATCTTCGCGAGGTCGGACTCAATGAAACCCCTGTTTTGTACGGCGGAAGCGTTAATTCCAAAAATGTGGCCGATTACGGCAAACGACCAGAAATTGACGGCTTACTCGTCGGCGGTGCCAGTTTGCGTGCCGGTGAATTCATCAATATTTGCAAGAGTTGGTCAAAATCGAAAAGCCTAAAATAATCAAATACGGATAACGGATTGTTAGGATAACTAATAACAGATAAAAATGCAGAAATTAATATATCCAGAGCTAAGCTACAAGCTTGTCGGATTGGCCTATAAGATAGATAATTCCATCGGGTTTGGTCACCCGGAGAAGGTGTATAGTGAAGCATTAGAGGAATTACTTAGCAAAGAAAATCTAAACTTTGAAAAAGAATATTATTGTCCGCTGAAAGTTGATGATAAAGTGATTGCCAAAAGATATTTTGATTTCTTTGTCGAAGAGAAGGTTATAATTGAAGTTAAGGTCGGGGATTATCATTATAAGAAAGCATGTGACCAAATATTTCAATATTTAAAAGAAAGCGGATTGAAGCTTGGAATAATAATTCGTTTTACGAAAGATGGAGTAAAAGTTAAACGCATCCCCTGTTTTTATTAAATTAGTTATTTGTTATTCTTACGATTAGTTATCCGTATTTAGTTTGGAGGTTTTATGAAAATTGCGATTAATGGTTTTGGACGAATCGGCCGGGCGGCCGCCAAGATTATTATGGAACACGAACAGGCGGAGCTGGTGGCGGTCAATGATTTGGATGATGTAAATACCTTTGCCCACCTGATGAAATACGACTCAAGCTACGGCAACTACAACAAAGAGGTCTCGGTTGAGGGTGATTCTCTGGTAATTGACGGCCATAAGATTAAATTTTTGACCGAAAAGGATCCGGCCAATCTACCCTGGGGAGACTTGGGGGTTGATGTGGTGATTGAATCGACAGGAATATTCCTCGATCAGGAAAAAGCCGGTGGCCATATCAAAGCGGGAGCAAAAAAGGTGGTGATGTCGGCGCCAGCCAAAGATGATGCCACCAAAACTTATGTGATCGGCGTAAATGCCGACCAATATGCCGGCGAGGAAATTATTTCCTGCGCTTCTTGCACCACAAACTGCATTACACCAATTATGGATGTTTTGGAAAAGAGCTTTGGTGTCGAAAAATCATTGATGACAACAGTTCATTCCTACACCGCCGACCAAAATCTGGTTGACGGACCGCACAATGATCTACGCCGCGCCAGAGCCTCGGCCATCAATATTGTCCCAACCACAACCGGCGCCGCCAAGACGACGACTAAAGTAATTGAAACGCTTAAAGATAAATTTGACGGCTTATCAATCCGGGTTCCCACCCCAATCGTTTCAATTTCCGACATTGTGGCATTGCTCAAAAAGGATGTTACCGTCGAAGAGGTCAATCAAGCAATGGTTCTGGCCTCGGAGGGCAATCTAAAAGGTGTCGTTACGGTTTCGGATGAAGAATTGGTTTCGACCGATCTGATCGGCGACCCGTCTTCGGCGATTGTAGATCTGAAATTAACACAAGTAGTGGATGGAAATATGATTAAAATTATCGCTTGGTACGACAATGAATTCGGTTACTCAAACCGACTGGTAGAACTCTGCCAAATAATTTCGAAGTAGAAAATATGAAAAGTATTAAAGAAGCGGGTGTTGCAGGAAAAAGGGTATTGCTTCGGGTTGATTTTAATGTTCCGATGCATGGCGGAGTCATTTCCGACATAAACCGGATCAAAGCGGTGGTGCCGACCATCCGGTATCTATTGGATTCGGGTGCCAAAGTAATAATCGCCACACATTTAGGAAAACCTGATGGGCGGGATTTGGCTTTTTCAACAATTCCCCTAGCGAAAGAACTTTCAAAATTAATTCCCGAAAAAGTGACGGCAACCGACGAAGTTTCCGGACCAAATGTTGAAAGTATGACCGATAATTTAGGACAAAAGGAAATATTATTTATCGGAAATTTGCGGTTTAACTACGGAGAACAGAGTAATGATGCCAGTTTTGCCTCTTCCTTGGCAAAATTGGCCGAGATTTATTGCAACGACGGGTTTGCGGTTTGCCACCGCGAAGCGGCTTCCATTTCGGCTATTACGAAATACTTGCCCAGCTACGCCGGATTACTACTCCAACTTGAAATTGAAAACTTATCAAAATTGATGCAAAATCCAGCTTGTCCATTCGTCGTTATTTTGGGCGGGGCAAAGATTAAAGATAAAGCCAGAGCGATTAGCAATTTGGGTAGTACCGTTGATAAAATATTGGTCGGCGGAGCAGTCGGAAACACTTTTTTGGCGGCCGGCGGACAGAATATTTCAAAATCCCTTTTCGACACTGAAATGATTGACGACTGCAAGGCAATGCTTGAAAAGTACGGCGACAAGATAATAATTCCATTTGATGCCGTCAAGGAACCATTGCTGGCCGGAGAATTTAGTATCAAAGATATTGGTCCCGAGACGATCAAAAAATTTAAAGAAGAAATCGGAAAAGCAAAAACAATATTTTGGAACGGCAATCTTGGTTTTACCGAAAATGATAAATTTACGATCGGTACAGAAGAAATTGCCAAGGCATTGGTTAATAATAAGGGTGTAAAAATCATCGCCGGAGGAGACACGGGGGGATTTATTTACAGCCACAGTATGGCCAAGGATATGACATTCATATCAACCGGCGGCGGCGCGGCTTTGGAATTTCTAGCCGGAAAAAAATTGCCAGGTCTGACTGCACTTGGATAAAACACAATTAATAATGTCATTCTGAACCCATTCGATCCGCCTGCTGGCGGACTCAAGGCAGGCTCCGTGAAGAATCATAAATTACTGTCATGTTGAGCAAAGTGAAACATCTCTTCAATAAGAGATCCTTCGTTTCGCTCAGGATGACATACCCCCGTTTTATTTATAATGTTGTCATTCTGAACGCAGTGAAGAATCTCTGTTATGAAGAAATATTATGTTTATATATTAACGAATAAAGTAAATACGGTATTATATATTGGTATAACTAATAATATAGAAAGAAGAATATACGAACATAAAAATAAATTAATTTCTGGTTTTAGTAGTAAATATAATCTAAACAAACTAATATATATTCAAGAATTTTTATCCGTTGACGATGCAATATCAAATGAAAAGAAGTTGAAGGGATGGACAAGAAAGAGAAAGATAGAATTGATTGAATTAAATAATCCAAAATGGAACGATTTGGGGACAGTCTTATAGAGATCCTTCGTTTCACTCAGGATGACACAATTACCTTTTCATTATAATTAAATTGTCATTTTGAGCGGTAGCGAAGAATCTCTCAGTTTGTTAGATGTGATCCTTCGTTTCACTCAGGATGACAAAGGAATGAAATATGTTGTTAAATGTTGCAGAGGAATTGGAAAAGGCGAGGGAAAACGGTTATGCGATTGGCGCTTTTAACACCGCCAATTTAGAAGTCACAAAAGCGATATGCGAGGCGGCCAAAGAATGCGATACGCCGATCCTAATCCAGACAACGCCAAAAGCGATTGAATATGCCGGTTTGGAACAGCTGTATGACATCGTAATAAATGAAATCGAAGAAACAAAAATCGATGCCGCCGTTCATCTCGACCACGCAAAAGATATTGATATAATTCGGGAAGCGATTGATCAGGGTTACAAATCGGTAATGTTTGACGGGTCAAAGCTGCCGCTTGATGAGAACATTAAAATCACTAAAGAGGTTGTTGAGTACGCCCATGAACACGGTGTTTCGGTCGAGGGAGAAGTCGGGGTGATCGGGTCAAGTGAAAGCGGTCAAGGGGCATACTCCGATCCGGCCGATGTCAAGAGGTTTGTCGAAGAAACCGGTGTTGATGCGGTCGCGGTTTCGGTCGGCAATGAACACGGCGCGCCGGAGGGAGAACACATCGATATAGAATTACTCAAAGAAATTGCCGCGATTGTCAAAATTCCTTTGGTCATGCACGGGTCATCGGGACTATCCGATGAAGATATTCACGCGGCGATATCGGTCGGTGTGGCGAAGTTTAATATCGACACAAATATTAAAAAAGTCTTTACGGAATCGATTGAAAACTCTAAAAGTGAGGATTATCGAGAGACACTACAACAGGGTGAAGAGAAGGTGGAAGAGGTTGTGAAGAGATATATTAAACTTTTCAGTAACAATTAGTCAAAAATGGACAACGAACGACCTAACGACAAACAACTAACTAGTAAACAGAAACTTCTTTATCCCGATTTAAGCTACAAAGTCGTTGGTCTAATTTATAGAATCAATGATGAGATCGGATTTGGCCAAAAAGAAAAAGTTTATGCTGCGGCGTTAGAGAAATTGCTACAACAAGAGAATATGCCATATCAAAGAGAGCTTTATTTTCCGGTTAAAATGGGTACCGAAGTCCTGGCAAGGAAATATTTTGATTTCTTTATTGATAACAAAATTGTGCTTGAAATAAAAGTTGGAGATCATCTCTACAAAGAAGCCTGCGGTCAGTTGTTCCAATACTTAAAGCTAAGTAATACGAAACTGGGGATAATCGCTAGATTTACTCGGAATGGCGTGAAAATAAAACGAATTCCCTGCTTTTACTAGAAATTCGTCGTTAGTTGTTAGGATGTTAGTCGTTCATTTATGATTGGAGCGCAATGAAATATGATGTTGTCACGATCGGCGATGCATTTGAGGATGTTTTTATCCGTCCGGCGGAGATGAAGGTATCAAACGCCCCGGGTGTGGTTTCGGGCAAGATAATGATTTTTGAGCTGGGTGAAAAAATCGCGATTGAAGAGATTGCCTACGATATCGGCGGTTCGGCCGCCAATATTTCGGTCGGCTTGGCAAGATTGGGTTTAATAACCTCGGTTATTACGGCCGTAGGGAAGGATTCCCCGGGCGACAAAATTCTCAACAGATTAGCTGAAGAGGATGTCGATACGACTTATGTCAAAAGCGATGCCGAAGAAAATAGTAATTTCTCGGTTGTGATCAATACAAAAGACGGCGAACGGACTATCTTTGCCTATCACGGCAGTCATCACAACAAAGAATACAAGATCAAGAAAAGTATCAATTCCAGATGTTACTTTCTGGCACCGATCAAAGAAGAATCAAAGATGATCGAGGCCGATGTGGTTGCTTCGGCCAGAGAAAACGGGGCACTGATTGCCTGGAATCCGGGATCAGCTCAGATCAAGGAAGGGGCAAACCATCATCGGGAGATGCTCAAAAACACCTCATTTTTATTCCTCAACAAAGAAGAGGGAATCAAACTGATCAATCTACCGGTCAAACCGAATGATGAAGAAATTATGAGACGGCTGGCTTCTTTCGGTCCAAAAATTGTGGTTCTGACAAAGGGGAAAGACGGCGCCAAGGCGTACGACGGCCGAGTTTTTTATAAAATAGATATTATTAAAGACGCAAAAAGAATCGACGCCACCGGCGCCGGCGACAGCTTCGCTTGCGGTTTTTTGGGCAAAATATTACTTGAAGATTTCGACCAAAAAGAACCCTCAAAAGGAATAGGATCCTCGCGTCGATCCCTCGAGCCGGATCTCCTCAGGACGACACTTTCATATAATAAGGAAGTCGTGAGCGATGCCTTAAAATATGGCATTATCAATTCAACATCGGTGGTCGGCGAAATCGGTGCCCAAAAGGGGCTTCTTACATTGAACCAAATTGAAAAAGAGTTTGGAAAACACACCCATCTCAATGCCGAAGTATATTAAATAGTGCTAGAGACACTTTCCCAAAGTTCTATTTTGTGTTACCATTCGCATTGGGTAAAGGGGGCCATCATGATTGATTTATCGATTACGCTCGCAGTAATAAGGGAGGTTTGTCCGAACCTTGGAAATGTCGCCGCCGACGAGACATTCGACAACAATGGTGTTGGGACATACGAGTTGCATGAGATCGTGACAAGATCGTTGGATAGGGGCCATATCAGGTTTCCAGATTGGCCATTTCTCTTTGACACCCGATTCCATACACCCATGGATTTGGCGGAGGCGATATCATGCGAATAACGCAGGGGGTCGGCGGACGTAAACACTGCTCTAGCCGACCCCATCTCTATATTAATATTTCAAATTTTATGCTACTATTAGGCGTGCCATTTAATAAAAAAATATAAGGAAGCAATGATTGCAAAAGTTGAAAAACTGGAAAAAAGCAGAACAAGGATTGTCATAACCGTTCCTCCCCGGGAGATGGTGAAATATTTTAGGGAGGCCTATGACGAATTGGCGCCGACGGTTAAACTTCAGGGATTCCGTCCCGGAAAAGCGCCCCAAAAATTGATTGAAAGCACACTTTCGGTTGGAAAAATCGTCTCCGAAGCGATGAATATTGCCTTGAATAAAGAGTATTACGCCGTAATTAAGGAAAAAAATATTGTTCCGATCAGCCAACCGAATATCGTAATCGATAAATATCCGACTTATGGTTTGACCGAATCGGAAGTCAAAGACGATTTGGAGTTTACGGCTGAATTTGAGATTTATCCCGAAGTAGCGGTCGGCGATTATTCAAAGATTAAAGTCGATACGGGAAAACCGGAGGAGCCGACCAAGGAAGATGTCGACAAAATTTTAACTCATCTACAAAAGCAAAAGGCGACATTTACAGACATTGAAAGAGCCGTCAAAACTGGTGATTTTGCCGAAATTGATTTTGAGGGATTTTTAAGAAAAGTTCGGATTGATTCAATGTGCTCCAAACATCACCCGGTTGTATTGGGCGAAGGATCTCTAATTCCCGGATTTGAGGACCAGATTGTCGGAATGAAAAAAGACGAGGCAAAAACATTCAAAATTAAGTTTCCAAAAGATTATCAGGCCAAGGATTTGGCCGGCAAGGAAGCGGAGTTCAAGGTAAAAGTTAATGCCTTGCGTGAAATTAATTTGCCAAAACTTGACGATAAATTCGCCGAAGCCTTCGGCCAAAAAACATTAAAGGATTTGACCGAAGCCATCAAGAAAAGTGTCGGTGAAGAAATGGTACATAAATTTGAGCACGACCTTGAGGAAAGAGTTTTAGATAAGGTTTTGCCGATGGTCAAAGTTGAGGTTCCGGAGCGACTGGTTGATCAGGAAGTAAAGCGAACAATCGAAAGATATCAAAAACAGTTGACCGGGCAGGGACTTGACTTTGACGCTTATCTAAAATCAATCAAGAAAGAGCTTGCCGACATGGAGAAGGAGCTTCGTCCCCAAGCCGAAAAGAATGTCAAAATCGGTTTGTTTTTGGGTAAACTGATCCAGGACCAAAAACTTGACGAAAATAATCCCGATTCCGGTAAAAAAGCCCTGACGCATTTGGTCAAAAAGCTGACCGAATAGAAAATACGGATGACAGATTAAAAGGATAACTAATAACGAATGGTTCTTCCCCTAGAGTAGGGGAAGGTAGATGGGGTAGAAACTATCGTACCTCACCTAGCCTCTCCTAACCTAGGAGAGGGAGAGTATCGGTATGATATCTCTCGTTAAACATTACACTTAGGTTAAGTAAGGAGAAAATATGTCATATTTGATTCCAACCGTTATTGAAAAAACATTACAGGGGGAGAGAGTTTACGACATCTACTCGCGTCTTTTGAAAGACCGGATTGTTTTTGTGGGGGGTCCGATTGACGACGGTGTTGCCAACACCGTTATCGCTCAATTATTATTCTTAGAAGCCGATGATGAGAAAAAAGATATTCAGATGTATATCAACTCTCCTGGCGGAGAGGTTTACTCCGGTATGGCAATTTATGACACGATGAACTATATCAAACCGGCAGTGTCTACCATTTGTGTCGGATTGGCCGCCTCGATGGCTTCATTCTTACTCGCCGGCGGCGAAAAAGGCAAAAGATTTTCCCTTCCAAATTCCAGAATATTAATCCATCAGCCGATGGGCGGGGCGCAGGGACAGGCATCCGATATCAAGATTATGGCTGAAGAAATATTAAAAATTCGTGAAGAGATGAATAAAATATTAGTAAAGAATACCGGTCAGCCACTTTCAAAAATCGAAAAAGACACCGACCGTGACTTCTATATGAAAGCCGACGAAGCCGCCAAATACGGTATCATCGATAAGGTAATTAGCAAACGCAAATAACAAAGACCCTACGAAATTACAAATGGTTCTTCCCCTAGAGTAGGGGAAGGTAGATGGGGTAGCATGATAGTAATCATTCATACCACCCCCACCGGGCAGAGCCCTCTGGGCGGCGCCTAACCCCTTCCCCGATCGGGTCGAGGACCAGCTCTACCTTAGGAGGGGAAAGTGATTCGTAATTTCGTACTTTTGAACGATTCGTAATTTAGTAGGATTTAGGAGATTTAATGAAATTAAAAGATATTTACAATTTAGCAATCAAGGTAGGGATTGAAAACGATCCGCGGGGCAAGAAAAAGATCGACAAGATTTTGAAATCGCGGAACGAAGAATACAGCGAACTATCGGAAAAAAAGAAAAAGGATTACGATCTCGAGAATCTGACCGATCCCTACGCTGATTCCGGTATCCATTTCGGCGATCTTAATAAAGAAATTCATACTGTCTTGGTCGGCATCGATATTGATTCAGCCGAAGTACTCTTGGTCAAAGAACTGGAACGGATGGGCACCAAAGTTGATCTGATCATCGCCCATCACCCGATTGGAAAATCACTTTTTAAATTATCCGATGTGATGGATATTCAAACAGAGGTTTTGAAGAATGTCGGTGTACCGGAAAATATTGCTGAGGGAGTATTGAAAGAGCGAATGGGGGAGGTTTCCAGAGCTGTTTCTCCGGCCAATCATTACCAAACAATTGACACTGCTAAATTATTAAATATCTCGATTATCAATGTCCACACTCCGGCCGATAATTGCGCTTGGAATTATTTATCAAGCGAAATCGAGAAAAAGAAACCGGAAACTCTTGGCGAAATACTGGATACTATAAATGGAATACCGGAATATAATATTTCTTCCAAAATGGGCGTCGCTCCACAAATATTCGCCGGCGATCCAAAATCACACGCCGGTAATATTATCGTAGATTTCACCGGTGGGACCGAGAATTCGGAGAAAATCGTCGAGCGGATGAGCAACCACGGAATTGGTACGATCGTGACAATGCACGCCAAGGAAACACACCGCAAAGAGGCGATTAAACACTACATCAATGTCGTAATTGCGGGGCATATCGCTTCCGACTCGCTCGGCCTGAATATTATCCTCGACCAATTGGAAAAGAAGGGGATCAAAATCATCCCTTGCTCCGGCCTGATCCGCCATTCACGCAATATATGATGTTTGACATTTTATGAGATTTTGTTTACTATGGTTGAGTATCGAGTTGCAATACTAAAGGTAAGACTGATTCCTAGGAAGTTAGGAGTTGATTTTAACAAGAATTTATGCTACTCTAAGTAGCGCTTGGTAAAATTTAGAGTTGTAAACAAGAAATTATGGTTTAAAACCAGATTATGGTTTTTTTTCCCGTAATTGTTTGTTTATGCCTCGCAAATTGCGAGTCAGTTCTTTAACAACTATATAGTGATAAGTATGCTTGTCCGAAGGACCCTGAGCGAACCCGATTTATCGGGGGAGTCGAAGGGTGTATCGGAATTCTTTTGAAAAAACTAAGTCATTGGATTTATCCAATGGCAGAGCTAATCAAAACTTTCTATCCGCCTTTGCCTTCGGGCTTCGGCGAGATAGCGTCCCGCCTTTGGCGGGACACTACATGGAGAGTTTGATCCTGGCTCAGGATTAATGTTGGCAGTGTGCCTAACACATGCAAGTCGCGCGATATAGCGGCAGACGAGAGAGTAATAACAAGGAACTTACCCCCGAGTGAAGGATAGCCCCGCGAAAGCGGGGGTAATCCCGCATAATCTGCGCGTAGCGCAGAAATTTCTAATTTCTAATTTCTCTCCGAGCCCGTAGGCTCTACGAGCCGGAGGCTAATTTCTAAATAAATCACAAATCCAAATATCAAAATCCCAAAAGTTTTGAACATTTGAATTTAAAGTTTTTTAATTTATTTAGGATTTGGAGTTTAGGATTTAGGGTTTCTGCGCTATGCGCAGCAAAGCCGTAAGGCGCTTGGGGAGAGGCCTTGTTCCTATCAGCTAGTTGGTGAGGTAATGGCTCACCAAGGCGATGACGGGTAGCTGGACTGAGAGGTTGACCAGCCTCGATGGGACTGAGACCAAAACTGATCTCCATGAGGAGAAATCCTCATGAAAAATTCGGCTAATAACGGTGAAGCCCGACTACTAGTTGTCCACATTGAATGTTCGGATAATGTTCGGTACAATGTAGATAATATAGCAAAGGGTAATACCGTGGGAAGTCGGTTAAATTGATGCTAGACACTAGAGTCTAGAAACTGGAATTTGAAGTTTGATACTAGAAGCTTGAAAGGATAAACTCATACTATGATTAAAACATTCAGAGATTTAGAAGTTTATCAAGAATCATATAAGTTAATGCTTTTAGTTCACGGAGCAGTAAAACAATTTCCAGTTTATGAAAGAAACGATCTTGCTTCTCAAACGAGAAGATGTTCGAAATCTTGCCCAACAAATATTGCAGAAGGTTGGTCTAAGCGAATATATGAGAAAGAGTTTAAAAAACATCTCAATATCGCAATAGGATCAGCCAATGAAATGGAAGTGCATATTGAAACGGCAAGGGATTTGAAATATTGGAATAAAGATTTTAGTGAAGATTTATTAAAGAGATACCAGCAATTAGGTGGAAAACTCAATAATCTTCAGAAGAACTGGAAAACTTTCTAATCTCTATTTTCCAATTTCAAGATCTAATTTCTAGTTTCTAGCGTCCAGCATCAAAATAACTTGACCCCGTAACGACTGATTCGAAAGATGAGATTTGTCATTTTGACAGATAACACGCCGCTTCCTACTTATCAAAACAAAGGATATGGTTTAAAACCTAAAGTCCGGTTGTAGGAAAAAGATATAGTCTACACCATACGTAATTATGGATAAATGTACGATGTCGGCTCATCCTATCCTGGGGCTGAAGCAGGTCCCAAGGGTCTGGCTGTTCGCCAGTTAAAAGGGTACGCGAGCTGGGTTCAGAACGTCGTGAGACAGTAGAATAGTGCTGTCTATAAATTTCTCTATATGCTGGAAACTCTGTAGTCCTAATAGGACTTGTAGTATCTGGTGGTACTCATGTATATTTAATATATGCAAAGTGAAAATCCATCCAGTGCAGACAATCAGCAGGAAAGATCAA
>CAYILA010000009.1:0-31791 GCA_964364265.1 uncultured Candidatus Saccharibacteria bacterium
ACCGATCACCTTATGAGGTTTTTAACAATGTTCAACTTCGAATGCTAATCTAGGGATATCGGAGAGTGGATAGTTTGTAATATTTGGGCGTTTTGGATACAATTCAAACGATGGATAATTCCGAAAAAATTATGCTTGATCCTATCGGAGTTGCTCAAAATAAAGAGAAGAAACATTTTGGCAATTGGAAAGGTGTTAAAACCGCTTTGGTTATTGATGAAGAATACAAAGAGGCGTTGTTCGGTTTGGAAGGATATTCGCACCTTGTCGTAATTTACTGGATGCACGAGATGAAGACTTGCGATCTTCGCCATGTGCCGCAGGGGAAAGTGGGCGCGGCGCCAGAGGTTGGTATTTTTGCTTGTCGCTGTCCGCAACGGCCGAACCCGATCGGTATCTCAACAGTAAAAATAGTTTCCATTAAGGACAATATCGTAACCGTGAAAGGATTGGATGTGATCGATAAAACGCCGATTCTTGACATCAAGCCCTACACTCCGCAGTACGATACCGCTTCCGGCGCCAAGGTTCCCGATTGGGTTAACAAATTAGAGTATTAACCGGGGATGTAATTGTTGCCTTGAAATTAATATGGCAAAGCTCGATATAAAAAAACAATAAACCAAAAAATGACCGCCCGTAATATCGCGCAAGTAGCGCAAATTAGGGCGGTCATCGGGTTTAACAGGGAATAGGCACCTCATCATCGATGAGGTTTATTTTTTCCTGCACCTCCTCCGGTAACGGGATATTTCCCCGTTCCAGAAGGCGCAGGAATTCCTCCCGCACAGCAAGCTGAAAATTAAATATGTCGATCCCCTTGTAGAGGGGGTGGGGAAAACAATTTCGGATCCTTTGGTAGAGGTGCTCCGACTGGTCGCCCCCGGCGACATTCTCAACCGCCTGGCGGAGGAGATGTTTTTTTGCTCTGACCGCATATTTTAACAGTCTATACGAACAGAGCGCACTAAACACACCCCGAAGGGCGTGGTCATCGGACTGTTGCCGCGGACAATCCATCGGCTTTTCTCCTTTCAGATGGACAAAACGATATTAGTATGGCATAAACGATTGAATAAGTCAACAATTTTTTGTTTCACGGTATTGCGGCGATTTTTTGAAAATTGCCGGTGATTGGGGGTATAATATGGGAAATGTATCAAGATGAAAACATTAAAAAGTCCTCTTCCAGAAAAAAAATCCTCATTGTTGCCGCGATTATTATTGGTTTGGTCTTGATAGGCGCATTGTTGATAGGAATCAGAAATCACCAGAAAAAAAATCAAAACATCGGCGGACCGACAGTTGGACCGACCGATGAAAACAAAATCAATCCGTCCCAAGAGAGTAATAATCCACTTTCGTCATTACCGGCCTGCAAGGATGGCAAAGAATTATTTACTACTTTCCCTGTAAAAGAGGGCGAATACACAAGTATTGTGCCACTTGGAAATCTGAATCCAAGCGGTCATACATTTCCGACAGATCACATCTATGTTGAGGTCCATGATCCCCAGCACCCGCAAGATTATACAGTCGCCGTCGCAAAAGCGCTTATCGCGCCGGCTGATATATTGATCTATGGAATTCAGTCAAGCGAACAGGTTGGCGGCGTGGTTGACTACGCGATTGATTTTTCGCCCTGCAAAGACGCCAAGGGTAAATTCGGCCATGTCGGTTCCATTTCGGCAAAATTAAAAACGGAGATTGATAAAATCGAGACCAAATGCAATGAATACGAAACCGGCGGTAAAAAATATCGGGGTTGCGATTATTTCGGCTTGAAAATCGAAGTCAAGGTGGGGGAACAGATCGGCACGGCCGGCAGCGAGCGTTCCGGAATGTTGGATATCTGGATGAGCGATTACCGCGAACCCCAAGCAAAGCGCGCCAACGAGAGCCGCTGGAACAGCGACCGAAACTATGTTTCCTGTTTCTTGGATTACTATTCAGAATCACAAAAAAATCAGTTTTACGGTTTCTTGCGTGGACCGGATAATGGTATTCGCACAAAAGAGCCGCGCTGCGGTACGGTTGAAGTGGATGTTGCCGGTACTGCTCAAGGAGTTTGGTTTAATAATCTAGAGGGTCAGTTTCAACTGGAGGATACGCACTTAGCTTTAGCTTATGATAATATTCAAACCGACAAACAGATATTTTCAGTCGGGACCGCCGCAAGCACTGTCGGAATTCCAACCGGTGCATATAGCTTTACTCCCAAAGCGGAGGGGCAGGCTAATCGTGATTTTAGCCAAGTTACCGCGGATGGTAAAACATATTGTTACGATACGATCAATGCAAACAACCGCGGCGCGAGTAAAACTATGCTTCTTACAATGCCAAGCGCCGAGAAATTACGGATTGCGATACTATCAGGCAGTACTTGCGGCGCCGGTCCCTGGCAGATGAATAATAGCTTTGTTGAATATGAGAGGTAATTTAGACGCTATGTAGTAGAAATTAGCTACTAACGGGGACGCTACACTATTAGCTACAACTTTGACGATAACTCGAAGTGTCTGTTAATGTTAGCGTATGCCTCGTCAACCAAGATTTCTGTCACCCGATAATTACTTCCATATCATGTTGCGGTAATAACAGATGATATCTTTTATTATAAATCCGGTCATGATGATAAAGAGAGACAAAAGAATTATCAGGGGCTGATCATCTCATTATCGTCACAACCGTGCTTAATAATGAAGCGTCCCCTTTACCTTTTATTACTTTATTATTCTTCGAGCCTGCCTACCGCAGGTAGGCCTGTCGAGAAGTCTGAAAAATATTAGTTCTCGATCCCGCCGATGGCGGGTCTCGAACGATAAATGGGTTTTCGGATTGGGGTGTTTATGACTTTATGACACCTTTATGATGATTATTTACATGAGAGATTTACCCTGGAAAAATTGGCATTATAAAAATACGATTTTGTTAGTAACAAGCATAATCCTGTTTTTCCTATTCATCCTTTCCTCTGTTTCCTTTCAATCGTCTCTTGCGCGAATTGGTTCTTTGGGGTACCTCGGATCTTTTCTTACCGGCATCTTTTTCGTATCGATTTTTACTGTTGCTCCCGCTTCAGTAGTTCTCTTTGATTTAGCAAAAACTTTCAACCCGATTCTGGTCGCAATAACTGCTGGCTTGGGTGCAGTGCTTGGCGACTATTTAATTTTTCGCGTTCTCAAAGATCGGGTTTTTGAAGAGTTATCGCCTCTCTTTGAGAAGATCGGCGGTTCCTTTCTTGAGAAATTATTTCTAACTCCTTTCTTCATTTGGTTGATTCCGATTATCGGAGCAGTAATAGTCGCCTCTCCTCTGCCGGATGAGTTGGGCATCGGTTTGCTCGGTCTCTCCAAGGTAAAAAACTGGCACTTCGTTTTGATCAGTTTTTTATTAAATGCAGTCGGGATTTTCTTTGTAATAACTTTAGCCAAATCGTTATGAAAATAACCTGAGATTTTTAAAAAATCGGCTATCGCTCAAGTAACTTCTCTGCCATTAGAAAAAAATCAAGATTGGGGTTATAATAAGGGAAGATGTTTAGGTCTACAAGGAGGGACTGATGGAGGACGGACAACAACAGGCGCCGGCGGCAGGGACGCCAAAAAAGAGCAAATTGTGGCTTTGGGTTATTGTGATCATCTTAATTATCGGAGTCGCCGCAGTCGTATTACTGTTGAGAAAGACCGATTCCGCCGGCACGGCGGAAACCAATCAGACAAAGACAACGGAAACGGCAACCGAGACCAAGACAGTTGAAACTTGGAAGGATGGCGGGGTAGCGATTGCCGGCAAATACGCCGATGCCGATGTTGTTGATCTTGGGAACAATATTTATCGAATATATTATTCGGCCGAGCCGGAGGTCGCCGATTTTAACGGTCAGGTTTACTCGGCAACATCAACGGACGGTGTTACATGGAAAGAGGAGGGCGAAGTTCGCCGGGAGGCGACTTTTCCCGATGCGCTAAAACTGGCCGACGGACGATGGCGGATGTATTATCAAAGCAACCAGGTCATAAAAAGCGCCATCTCGACCGATGGCCGCAAGTTCAGCGATGAATCGGGAACAAGAATCGATAAAACGGAAACCGGATTTACGATTGAAAATGTGGCCGCCTCATCAACGGCAATCCTGGCTGACGGAACTTATTTAATGGTTTATCGCGGGCTTATTAATACGCCTTACAGCACGACCGAAAAATTGCCGAATCAAACGACCCAACTCCTTTTCTACGCCACCTCGAGCGACGGTTTGACTTGGCAAAAGAAAGGTTTGGCGCTCGATAGCCGCAACGAAACATTGTTGGGTCTGGCCGACGGCTCCGAATTGGTAAAATGGATCGATGGAAAAATCCGGCTCTATTTCTGGTCATATAAAGGTGTTTATCATACAATATATGAAAACGGGGCTTTCGGGGGTACGCCGACTTTTGATTTCACCAACAGCGCCAATCCGAATGTGAAGTTTTCCGAGAACCCGCCCGGCGATCCGACCTTGATTAAAATCGCTGAAAAATGGTTTATGTATTACGGCCAGCACACCAGAGGCATCTATTACGCCACATTAAACAAAGAGTAGGATAACATAAATCCAACCTCGCAGGTTGGATTTAGGGGTAACAATATGACAGATGAAGAGAATCAGACAGTAGAAGAGGAGGCAGGGGCCCGGAAGAAAATGTCCAAGAAACGGTTTCTTTGGATAGGTCTTGTTATTGTTTTGATAGCCGTTTTTTTTATTTTGTCGAAAGACCGCAAAAATACTAGCACCATTTCCAAAGACGAGTCCGAAATCGCGCCTCAATTCATCCAAGCCGATTTTGTCGACCTTTCCAGGATTTATTCGATTTCCAAGTTTCGTTCCGGCTCGGGCCACGATTTCTCAAACGGGACGGAAGAAACCTGCCGCTCGATGAAACATTATTTCAATGTCGCGTGGACAGAGGAAGGAGAGCGCCAACGGAGAAAGAATAACGAAATGCCGCCGGCCCCTGACGGCAAAAATGATATTAAGATTTTTAGTCCGGTGGACGGTAAGATTACCAGTATTCAATCCGAGCAAAAGCCGATTGGCGAGCAAATCTATATTCGGCCGGATAACTACCCTGGCTACACCATCCGGCTTTTTCATATTTATAAATTAGACAATATCAAAGACGGCAGCAGCCTCAAAGCCGGCCAGCAAATCGGTGTTATCGGTCAATATCAAAATACCGATATCGCTATTGAATCGAGAAGCGTCTTTGCAACTGAATTTTTTTCGTATTTTGAGGTAATGTCCGATTCGGTTTTTGAAAAATACAAAGCCCGCGGAGTTAATGACAAGAGCGAACTGATTATCACTAAAGAGTACCGCGACGCCAATCCCCTAAAATGCAATGGCGAACAGTTTGCTGAAAATTATGACCAGACAGAACCGGAAAAACATTTTATCTATCTAAGCGGCTACACCGACCCGAATACGAATAGATAATTTTGTGAATAAATTTAAGATTTAATAAAAGCGATTAAAATTAAGGAGGGAATGTGGCAGAGGAACAACCAATAGCACCAGCTGTATCTGCTGGGGCGCCGAAGAAGAGCAAGTTGTGGTTGATAATAATTATTGCGGTGCTGGTTTTGGGAGGAGGCGGATATTTTGCCTATGCTAAAATATCGGGTGGAAGTCTGAAGATTCCGGGATTATCATCCAGTAAATTCAACTCGAATTGCAAGTATAACGATCCGGATCTGTGTAAATTTATCAACAACTGGAAAGAGGTCAAGAATTTGACTATGACCTCGACCGACACGACCGGCGGGAAAACGACCACCGCGGTTTTCAAGATGGAGGGAGAGGACAACAGCCAGATAATTCTGTCGGAGGGCGGCAAGGAAACATACAACACCGTCATTCTCGGCAAAACCACTTACACCAAAGATTATACCGACAATAAATGGTTTAAATACACTCCAACGGCGACCAATACAAATATCTCATCCGAAGAATCGCGAATTGATTTTGATACCAAAGCCGATTCTGCCGAGGACAAGACTACTTACAAAAAGATCGGCAAGGAAGCGTGCGGATCGCTGACCTGTTTTAAATATCAAGTAATCGATCCGGCAATCACCGATTCGACCGAATATATCTATTTTGACAGCAAAGAGTACCTTTTGCGCAAGACCCGAAGCGAGGCAAACAACGGCAATATTTCGGAGGCGACTTATGACTACACCAAATTTACCCTCCCTGAACCCTCGCCGACGAAGGAAGGTGATCCTCTTAGCGGTTTAACGGAGTCTGCGACTACAACCGGAGTTTCTGGTTCGAATTCAACTTCTACATCAACATCGACTTCTTCCTCGTCCGCAACGGACAATGTTGATTACTCGGGGGACGAGGGGATCGGCCCGGACGATAATGCCGTTCCTATTGACGCACCGGCAGAGTAGTTTTATAGAGTTTTAATAATATAATTCAACCGATTGCGCACCTCAAATAAGGCGTCGGTTCGGTTTTGGCGGTTGGTTGTGGGCAAGACGCAGTGATTGGTCTTTAATAAAGACAATATGAGCAATAGGATATTCAAATACGAATTATCGGGAGCATTTTTTTCAATTATAATTGGTTCAGTCCTTCATTTTATCTATGGTTGGAGCGGAAAAAACGGAATCGTGGCAATATTTGGCGCCGTCAATGAAAGTACCTGGGAGCATTTGAAAATCGCCTTCTGGCCGACTTTAATGTTTTCAACTTTTGAATATTTCTCGATTTTTCGAGAAGCGAAAAACTTTTGCCTAGCACAACTGACTAAACTTGTTTCAATCCCGATCATTATAGTGGCCTTATTCTATGGTTGGTTGGCCCTATTTCCGGACAACTTTTTCTGGGATATCGGCATATTTATATTTGCCATAATCACGGCTTATTATATCAGCTCAAAATTGATGAGTTCACGAATAAAATACGGCCTTGAAGCTTTTTCAGCATTTCTTATCGTTCTAATGCTGGCGACCTTTGCGGTTTTTACTTATTTTCCGCCCCAATACTTCATTTTCAAGGATCCAATTTCGGGCGATTATGGGTTAGAAAGAAAATAACAAGTCCAGAACGATCAATAAACGCGATTGAGATGCATTAATATAAAAAAATATGTCTTTTGCTGATAAAATACATTTATATTTAATAGGAGGAAAAATGAAACTCTATCGGTTTAAGGTTTCCAAAAAAGCGTTCCTGATTACTGTTCTCCTGGTAGTTGTACTGGGCGTCGGCGGTTACTATCTTTATAAATCGGGTTATTTGAAAAAAAGCGCCGATACCCCAAAGACCGAAGAAACAGACGAAGCGAAGATTTCCAGGTTGACTTTCGAGTCGATTCAACAGATCTATGCCAATGAAAAAAGCAACACGGCCGAGAATGACGCCAAGCTGAAAGATAAATTAACGGAACGGAAAACCGCCTTAGAATCACTAGCCAAGGATGACACGGCGGCCTTTCTTGGCATGAATATTCCCGACCAAATTAACAATGATATTCCAAACAAATACAAAGAACTGACCGAATCGAATATTGCCGATACGGTTACGCTGACGGTTAGTTACGCCAAGAAACGCGATGAACCGCCCCAAAAAACTTACATCGCCAAAGCGGGGAACGATACCTACACGGTCTATTTTGCCGGTTTTGATCCGCAGCTCGACGGAGGGACAAAGATTAAAGTTAAGGGTAAAAGAATCGGCGGAGTGATCGCCACCTATCCGAGTGTCGGAGAATCGGAGATATTTACGACGGAATTAGCTACAGTTTCCGACAGAGATGATAAAATTTCCCTAGCGGTCGCAACAAGTGTGGACAGAGAACAAAAGGCGGTGCTTGCGGCTAAACCTTCGGCTCCGGTCTATGTCGCTCCGGTCGCGCCGCCGACAACCGCCCCGGCAACCATTAAACAAGCAGTCATATTGGTCTGGTTTAAGGATTCCGATTTGTTTATGACTAAGCGCAACCTGATTGATAAAGACGCCGCCGTTCAAGTTGCAACTCAAAATGATGCCTGGTGGAAGGAAAATTCACTTAATGGAACAATAGTAACAACTGATGTTTACGGACCATATACGATGCCTTATTACAGCAATACCTGCGGTTTATCCGGTTCGGGTGATGCCAGCTACGCCAATATCGCCACTTTCGCCAAAACAGCCGCCGCCGCTGACGGCTTTGTCGCCTCCAATTATCAAAGATTTAATTACTCTTTTCCAGAGGTCACCTATGAAGAGAATCGTGGCAATCTCTGTTACCAGATGGATATTTACGGGACATCCGTCTCATCGGTTGAAAACTGGTGGAACGGGCCGATTGACCTCAAAAACTTGATTTGGACGGATAGATTCTCAACCCCGGGTCTTCCGGCGGCAACCGCCCGTCGTTGTTTTGACGATTGGGGTATTCCTATTCAATACGGCCGTCTCTGTTATGTCCGTCCGCTCACCGACTGGAAGGAATATGCCGATCCGACCGAGGTGTTTATTCGCGGCGATCTCCGTCACAGTAGCATCCGGTCAAAGTCATCTTTTTCCAACTGGGTTCCCACATCAAAAGTTCAGACCGTAACTGCCGATGGCCGTTATACCGTAATGCCTCTCGAAACAGCCTCAAGCGGTTACATGGGAATGAGAATTCCAAGGACACTCATTCCGGATAGCGCCTGGAGTGTCATGACAAAAAATTATTACTACCTGGATTTTCGAAAATCATACGGTTTTGATAATTTTTCCAATACCGATCCATTCGTTAACGGAGTAAGCATTAGGGTTGGAGAGGATTACGGATACACCGGCTCTTTAACCTTGCTTGATATGAATCCGACAACGGAAGTTTTCACGGACGCACCGCTTTTGGTCGGACAGAGTTTCCACGACCCGTACGGCAGTTTCACGGCCACGGTCGTGAGCGTTTCTCCGACAGGCGGGGCGGTCGTCGATGTTAAGTTTGGCCCGGCGGAGTGCGTGCCGGGCATCCCGCTTCTAACCCCCGCCGGTATAGATACCATGCTTACCCCGATGAAAGGAGCTATGATGGCGGCCGGGGACAAGGTTAATTACAGGATGTATCTTAAAAACACCGATTCCGCGGCTTGCGGCAAAAGAACAATCGATATTGCCGCTTCCGCCGTTCCGGCGGGTTGGGCGGTTAATATTACTCCTGGCACCCTTGAACTTGATCCCTATTCCGGTTATAAAGTCATCGACGCCGAGGTTACCGCCCCGGCCGGCGCTTCCTTGGGCGATTATGAAATTCAATTTACGGCCACGGAGAGAAACAATACTCGGTATGCTAAAACGAATCGCGTCCTGACTTCAATAATCGACAAAAGAGATGTGGTGTATATTAATCTAGCTACCAACGCTTCAACTTACACGAACGGCGGCACGGTTACAGTCACCGCGACATATACCCTAAACGGCCAAAAACTGATCGGGGCTTGCGTCAGCTGCAAAAACGGACCGGGCGGCATCGCCTACGGCGTTTATATGGTTATGGCCAAACCGGACGGCACAACTTCTCCGTTGGCCATGGATTCGGTTCATATTTACCAGGACAGAAACGGCAACATGATTTACAAGTTCGCCATTGGAAGGAGCGACCCGAAAGGAATCTATAAAATATTTGTCGACGGCAGCCGGTACAACACAGTCAAGACATTCACTGTCAACTAGCCGGAATAGATCAAGAAGTAATTTTTGGTTTCAGATAAAAATAGAGCATAATTGAAAGTAAAATTATTCCGACCATATAGCCGGCGATTACATCGGTAGCCCAGTGGGCTCCCAGGTAAATTCTGGAAATTGAGACGGCGACAATCATCAGTGCGGAAAAAAGAACGACCGGTAATCGCAAATATTTTGGGATTTTTGGGGTGAGAAACATCGAAGCGATTAAAAAGCCGAAAAATACGACATAAAATACGACATGGCCGGAGGGGAAACTGGGATCGAGTTCCCTGTCGATTATAGTAACGAAATTGCCGGTCGGGCGCTCTCTATCAACAATTATTTTAATAATGAAATTAATGCCGGCGGCGATCGGCGTCAAGAGAATAAAGATCGCTTCACGGAAATATTTTAAAGTAAAAAAGATTGCGGCGGTTGTTAAAATCATGATCGAGCCGATAAAGACCCGGCCGAATAAACTGACAAAGTATAAAAAATTATATACTAAATTCTGACGCCCCATTAAATCGCTTCTGGCCTGCAAATCGCGGGAGAGATAGACATCAAGGCCGAAAACCGAATGGTAGTGGACTAAAACAGCCAAGAAAGCGACGATAATCGCCATAATTATTAAGAGCGAGAGGCCGATTTTTTGAAGCGCTTTATTGCTTAGCATAGCAACAAAATTATAGCTTTTCCCCATGGTTTTGCAATCATATTGACCGTTTCATCATCATCGGGTAAAATGGGAGCGTGTTAAAATCGAGATTATTAAAAAAGGAGAAGCATGGCGCTTAAGGATGTGCTAAAGGGGATTGTTGAGGGCACGGGCGAGGTTACCGGAACTTTGATGGGCGAGACGACCAAATTGGTCAGAGAGGGAACAGAGGATGTCGGGGATATTTTTGGAGCGGTGATTGAGCTGGGCAAAGACGGCATTGTTGATGTCACAACAGGAGTAAAAGATGTCTTTGTCGGCGCGGTTAAAGCGCTCGAGGAGTCCGGCAAAACCACTGAAGATGCGGTTGCCGAAGTAACAGCCAAAGCGGAAGCGGCAGTCGGCAATGTCGGCGAAGAGGGAATGGAGACCGTCGGTTCGGCCGCCAAGAAAGGCATCGAAGAAGCCAAGGGAGTGGTCAAAGAGCCCTTTAAAAGCGAGTAATTATTAATAAAAAAAGAGCCGGCTCGCTGGCTCTTTTTTGTGTCAGCCGCTATTTTTTTCTAAGCAGCTCAAGTTCAAGCACGATATAACCAAGGGCGATGACGACTGCTCCGCCGATCACTTTTATCGAAGGAATCGAAAGCAGGGTTATGCCGGTATAATAATTACAGAGCCAACCGACCAATCCAAGGGCGAAGATCGCCGCTCCGACAACAATCAAACCAAGAGCCACTCCATAAAACGAGGCCTTATGCGGATCACTTGTGAACATAGTCCTCCCTTTTCAATTATTTAATTTTATTATAACAATTATTAGAGCTTTTTGGTAGCAGCTGATTGGTTGCGCTCAAGATTTTTAATGTTTGGCAAGAAGAATGAGCTGGCAACGCCAAGCGAGGCGAAAAAAATAGCGTAAAGCAGCGCTAATTTATTGGAATCGGTTGTTGCCTTGCGGCTGATGGCGATAATCTCGCCTTTTATCGCCGGCGAAGTTTTACCATCTATTTTCGCCCCGCCGCCGAATTCAATATTGGAAGTTTGGGCGGCCACCTCCGCCGCGATCTGATTTTTGGCCTGGGCTGGAATAACAGCGCTATCTTTGATTCCGTTTGAAAGATTGGCGGAAAGGGCGGTAAGCAAAGCGGCGCCGATGATAGCCGAACCCAAAGCGCCGCCGATTTGGCGGAAAGTGTTGTTGACGCCGGCCGCTTCGCCGGCTTCCTCGACCGAGATGGCCGATAAAGTCATATTGGAAAGCTGGGCCATTGTTAAGCCGATGCTGACGCCGTAAAGCATCAAGGGCGGGATTAGGTCGGAGGGGTTGGTATCAACATTTAGGGTTTTTCGGATTAAGATCAGAGCTAAAAAGTTGCAAAACAGTCCAGTCTGAATCAGCCGTTTGGGAGTGACAAATTTAACTAAGAAAGCGGAAAATGGGGCGACAAAGAGGGCGGTCAAAGACATCGGCAGGAGCGCCAGGCCAGTGTGATAAGCATCCAAATTACGGACAGATTGAAAGAATATCGGGATTGAAAAGATCAAGCCGGCTTGTCCCAAGGCCATCAAACTGGTCGTGACCAAGCCGGAGGTGTATTGAGAGTTCTTGAATAATGTAAAGGAGACTAGGGGAGTGTTGTCACCCTTAGCCACTTTTTTCTCCCAGAAAAAGAACAGTAGAAGTAATACTAATCCGATTATTATGCTGGGCATAACAACAGAATAATCTCCAAGATTAACTTGCTGTCCGGCGATTTCAAAAATCTTTTTCGCCTTTATCCAACCGTAGGTTGAGGATTCGATGATACCGAAGACGACGGAGAGGAGGCCGAGCGAAGATAAGACGACGCCCAAAATATCAAGATTCGGTTTTTCCTCGCGGTCGCGAGACTCTTTGATTATTATTGATCCGATGATTAAAACGGCGGCCACGAAAATATTAATTCGAAAGCCCCAGCGCCAGCTGTAATTTGTGGTTAACCACCCTCCCAGAATCGGGCCGACCGCCGAAGAGGCGGCGGCAATCCCGCCCCAGGTGCCCATGGCGATCGCTCGCTCCCGCCCGCGGTAAGTCGAAACCAAAAGCGAGGCGGTGGCCGGCATCATCAGGGCGGCGCCGATACCTTCGATAATCGATTCGCCGGCGATCATCGTCCCGACATTTTTTGAAATTGAAGCGACAAACGAGCCGAGAGCAAAGATGAGGGCGCCGACAATAAACATTCTTTTCCGGCCAAAGAGATCGCCCAGCCGTCCGCCGGTAATCATCAGGGCGGCAATGGTCAGGGAATAGGCGGTGATGACCCACTGCAGACTCTGGATATCGGTATTTAAATCCCGTATCAAATATCCGAAGGAGACATTAAAAAGCGTTCCATCAATAATAATAATAGCGAGGCCTAAAGAGAGAATAAGAAGAGGAATCCATTTTTTAAAAAATGAAACATCGGCTGATTTTTCTTCATTTTCCATTTTAGTCCTTTGCAGTCATCAGATACAGTTATTAAATATGCTCTCGGGACGGAATCCATTTTACCATTGTCTGAAACAGGGGTCAATCGCACTTCGGGCGAATCACGCCCTCGGCCACGGCCTCTTTTGCGACTGCCGCCGCCACATTTTTAACATAAGTTTTATCAAACGGCGAAGGGATGATTTTATTAAAGTTGGGATTTTCGACTGAATTGGCCAGCGCTCCGGCGGCGGCGAATTTCATTTTTTCCGTAATTTTGGTCGCTTTTGCATCGAGGGCGCCCCGGAAAACGCCCGGGAAGGCCAAAACATTGTTGACCTGATTGGGAAAGTCGCTTCGGCCGGTGGCGACAATTTTTGCGCCGCCCTTTTTGGCATTGTTGTAAGAAATTTCCGGCACCGGATTGGCCATGGCAAAAACAATAGCATCATGATTCATAGTTCCGACCATTTTGGAGGTTAAAATATTTGGGGCAGAAAGACCGATAAAAATATCGGCGCCGACAAGCGCCTCTTTAAGGCCGCCTTTCTTATTTTTGGTTTGAATGATTTTGCAAATCTCTTTCTTGCTCTGATTCAAATCATTCCGCCCGCAAACAATTCCCTTGCTATCAACAAGAGTAATCCCGGTTTTCCCTTCAGAGTAATCATTTAGCATCACCGTTACGGCGGTACCGGCCGCGCCAAGACCGGAGACGGCAATTTTACAATTTTTCAACTCTTTTCTTACCAATTTTGCGGCATTGATCAATCCGGCCAATACGACGATAGCGGTGCCGTGTTGATCGTCGTGCATAACCGGAATGCCGATATCTTGGAGGGCGTTTTCAATCTCAAAGCAACGGGGGGCGGAGATGTCTTCCAGATTGATTCCACCAAATGAGGGGGCGAGCGCTTTGCAGATTTTAATGATTTCTTCCGGATCCTTGGTATCTAGGCAGATGGGAAATGCGTCAATATCGGCAAATTCCTTAAAGAGAAGCGCCTTTCCGGCCATAACCGGATGAGCCGCTTCCGGACCGATATCGCCCAGTCCCAAAACGGCGGAACCGTCAGTAACAACGGCGACGGCGTTGCCTCGCATCGTGTAGTCCCAGACGCGGCATTTCTTTTCGGCGATTGTTTTGGAAACGGCGGCGATTCCCGGGGTATAGAAAGTAGATAAATCTTCTGGGGTTTCTACCTTTGATTTGGCAACAATCTCGATCTTGCCCTTATATTTTCTATGATATTCTAATGATTTTTTCTCGTATGACATGTTCAATTCCTTTTTAGTTACTGTATTATATCAATTAAGAGTGGCATCTTACCAGTACATTAAATCTACGCTGGTATTGACAAAATATTGAATTGTTATTATAATAAACGAAAATTAGAAGGTAATTTAAATGAAGACCGGAACGATTCAGGAAAATTTGCCGGAGGTTTACGAAAAACTCTTTTCGGAGTGTTCTCTCGTCGTTTCTGCGCCGGGAGATTTTTTTTGGTGCGGCGAACACGCCGCCGATTTCGGCGGAATCGGCGTTAGCCAACATTTGCCCTTACGGATTTATATCGGCCTGAAGCCAAATAATATCGGCGCATTCCGGCTGGTCGATTTTAAGGAGTTTACCGCCACCAAATTCAAATTTTTTAGCATCAATTTCAAAGAATTCAACTTTACCCAAGTTTTCTCCCATATCAATACGATTAAAAAAGCGAAACAGGGATATGATGTTTATATTGTTTCAGAGATTCCCGTTTCTTGCGGTTTAAATTCGCTTGGCGCTCTCTCGGCCGCTCTCTCGCTTCTTTTTTATATTGTCGAAGGCAAAGTTGATAAAAATAAAATCGACAGTTGGTCTGGAACAATGGCCTCGAAAATAATCAGTGACGCGGACTTTAATTTGGTTTTTCGACTGGCATGGAAACTAAATGCTATTTTGCACTCCGGCTACTGTCCCCCGATCCGCGCTTTCGTTCCCCTTGTCTGGAGCGAACTGCCGGTTTTTTGCGCTTCGGAGAAAATCGCCAAAAAAGAAAATTTCATCGAAAAAATTGATACCCTGAATTATTTCGCCGGCAGTATGGATGAGCTTTCCAACTCAAAAAATTGATTCGTTGGCCGGTTGACATCACTTTAATATATTCAGGCGAGATAAAGCCGCACCATCTTTTATTGGAGTCGGTTAAAGAGGTCAAGAATCGTCATTATATGATTGCGGAAGAGGTTAAAGGGTCGCTCAAGAAAATGAATGATTTTAAAAAATACGTTTTTTGGGATAAAATATCTGATCAGGCCGATCTTTGGACGACGCATGTCAACTCGTTGGCGACCACTTCCATCGAGGTCTTTTATTGTTTAAAGAAGATGTTTGAAAGAGATACCGAAAATATCATTCACGATTTATTGCTGGTGATACGCGGTTACAACGATGGATTGAAAATTATGAGTTTGACTTCCAATTGGACTCGCGAAATCATGGCCTTTTTGGTTGATTACTCTTGGCGCAAAGGTTCTGCCTCGGCCGGCGTAAAATTAACCGGCGCCGGACGGGGAGGCGATGTCTTATTTGTAACTCCGGCCTACGATTTTCGGGATAGTATGGACGATATTCTGGATCACATCAGAAAACTGGACGAAACAAAAACGATATTTTTAGATTACGCTTCGTGGATTGACGGTTTTGAAAACAGGGGAATCATGTTGGAACAGGATATTGAAAATAAGATAATCTCAAACTGGGTTTCCTGCGATTGTTTCAAGGTGACGCATCTAAAGAGGGACGGGTCAACCGAATCTTCAATAATGTCCTCCATGGAAATCGACGAATTGAAGAAAAAGGCCCAAATAATTTTAGATAAATCAGAGAAAAAGATATACATAAATGGCAAAAAGATGACCTCTGATGAATTGCTTTCATCTTCCACTACGATTGATTTCTTTGAAATCCTGATGACCAAGGTCGGCAAAAGCATCAGCAACAAAAACTTGAATTTTTCTTCATATGCCAATGATAGGAATGAATTTCAGGGTAAAATTCTTCATCCTTTTCAAAAAATCATTAAAGAATTAACTAAGAATAATTTAAATATCGAACTCCATGGGGCGATTACCGATTTTCATATCAGATTGCAGTCCGGCACCGAGATGTATTTCATCCACAAAACCTGCTAACAACCAAAATCCAACCTCGTAGGTTGGATTTTGGTCAAGCAGTCGCTGATTTTCAAGTATTTTTCCATTTTTTTCGTAGTCCTTTGGGACTATTTTTTGATTGAGGATGATAGGGAATACCAATTTCCTTATTATCGGAAGAAGACTCATAAGCTCGTTTACAATTCGTTTGGCCTTCGTCAAGGCAATTTTCGAAAGGCGGAAAGAAATGAACGGGACGATAGAAAAGACAGCTCGGATTGCCCAACTGTTTTTCCAGCGAGAAGTGTGGTTTGATGACAGACTGATTTCAGTCCACAACGAAGGATCGTTTATCCTCCCTCATGGTGTCATCAGCGGAAGCGTCATCAACGCTTTGGTGAGGGAAAACGAGAAAATCAGTTCGTCCTACCGTCACGAGATGGGTCCGGGCTTCACAATCCGGAATCGGAAAATCGGCATATCAGCCGGCCGATTGTGCGAGGTAATCGAACCTGCCCTCATGGCGGGACGCTATTATCGGGGCAACATATTGCCCGAAGAGCCTTCGAGAACAATTCAACCTACTTCGGAGGTTCACTACTTCTGGGTAGTGGAGTACCGAATGGTTGGTTACGACGAGTTCGAGGATATGACTGATTACGGGGGATTCTCAACTTTCTGTGTCAGGGTTTCGGCTGATTCGGAGGTGGCAATGCGGTCGGCGCAAAGGGTTCTCCGCAATTCTTCCAAAAGAATAGAAGCGGAGTTTCCCGACAATCACCGCCTTTTGATGCTCTCCGGTTTGATTGATGAAGCCGACCGAAAGTATGTCGTCGATCTGGCCTGGAACAGCTCGAACGAATGGACAGCCTGCGCCATCAAACGAGCTTCCTGACCAAACGGTAGTGCTCCGGCGCCCCGAGATGCATTCATGCATTTCGGGGCGTTTTTCTACTTCATAGCAAACTATTAGAGACATCATTGCTAAATCGCCCGTTTTCTGGTAGATTTTGGCACAATAGGAAGATATCGCGGAAGGAGGTGTCTGAAATGGCGCAATGGAATAAAACCGGAAGCTCTCCGGTTCTAATGGAACAGGAGAAACCAGCTTTTGGCGGAGGGGATGGTAGAGGGCGCGGCGCAATTGAGGCGATCAGAAATTACCTTTATAGGCACGACCCGAGTACAGTTGTCGATCGTCGAGAGTTGCAGCTGTTGCGACAACCGTACCCGCTCAGCGACGATACACTTTCCAGTTTACTGGCAAATCTGCGCCGCGAAGGGTGGATTTTGGAGACGCTGGGAAGGACTGGCAAGATTCGTATCATTGCTCTTCCCGGACACAAGGTGCCGATCAGCCGCGTTCGAAAACCACAGGGGTTAAGAAACGAAGTGGTTTTCGCTATTCTGAAGGATAACGCCGGTGTTCGCTTGTCGGCTGACGACATCTGCGACCGGATTCCCGGCCTAAGCAAAAACAGGCCGCGCGCTCAAATCGCGACTCTCTGCGAGACCGTGTCGAATCGCCCAGATAACGGGGTCTCCGGAGACATTAACGGTTGGATATACATCCGACCATATGACGAGGAAGGGGAGGAACCGGTAGGATGTGATGTTCAATGATTAACATCCTTCCCAACCATCGGGCGGCGTTCCACAAGTCGGGATGCCGCCCTAATTTTCTTTATATTCCGATTAACTAATTTGCTGAGGCAATTTGTTTTTCTTTCGCTTTCTGATTATAAAGAAAGCAACAATTGCTCCTATCAAAACCAGAGCGGCTATTCCACCGGCAATCAATGGCCAGTTGCTTGATTTTACAATCACATTTTCAAATGTGCCTGCGATCGTTGATTTTTCGGAGTAGTTATTACTGATGTCTTTGGCTTGCAGGGAGAAAGTGTATTGCTTGTCTTTCGAGAGAGCGGAGTTGTCAGCCAGCTTCAGGGTGTAAGTAGCGTCATCTTTGCCGATTGTGTCAATTGTAACTATTGCGTCAACTTTGGAAGAGTCATTTACCGTTAGGGCATAGTTTGCAAGGTCGGTTTCAGTGTTTTTATCCCAACTGAAGGCGATTTCCGTTTCACTCGAACTGGTGATCTTGAAATTCTTTGGAGCCGCCGGGCCACAGTGCGCCCTGGGCGAGATTCCAACCTTGGCTGCAGTCGTTTCAGTCATCTGCGGGCTGCTAAAAAAAGCAGATGAAGGGACGGTTCTGCCGACAGAAACAATCGTTGATGTCGACAGCTGGAGCGCGTTATCACAGTGAAGGGACGAAGATGGTACAGGAAGACAAAAGAATGATTCATGTGCAGGTTGCCCCGTTCAGGCAAGGGGTGCAGCCTCTCGAGTTACCCGAAGGTGCGACTCTCCAAGACGCACTGACAAGAACCAATCAGCCGTTTAGCGCCTCATCGGTTCGTGTCGGCGGCAAGAGCGCGACACCCGATATCCCGCTTAGAGATGGCCAGATCATCACGACGGCCATTCCGAAGATCGTCGTCGGATAGCGGAGAGCTATCCTAGAACATAGTGGCCTGGCAGTAATGCCAGGCCACTTTTCATGTTGTAATAAAATAAACGCCTAAAATAAGAAAGATGCCGATTGAATTAAGCAGGAATGTTATTAGCAAAAACCGCTAAATTTTCATTGATAACCGCAGCTGTTTCGTCTATTATTAAACCTGTAAACAGGAGGGTAAATGATCTACTTATTTAGCGCGCTGGGGCTGTTTGTCATTCTTGATTCCTTGTGGGGGTATTTTAGGACGAAAAATAAAAAGAGATATCTTATCCGGCTTTCTATCGGACTTCCTTTGGTCATTGTCCTGCTTTTTCTGTTCGGCCCCTTTTTCGTGTTGTCTCCCATTAAAATCGGTTATTCGACCCTAAAGGACAACAATATTACCTTGTATTATTCCGGAAACAGCATTGATATGGCGAAAGATACGATGGACCAGCTGAAACAAGCGAACGATATGAATAGGCAGTTTTATAAAACCGCTTATTCGATGCCGGTGGTTCTGGCTAAATCCGGGTTTGATATGCTTCGATTCGGCTCTTATCCTTATAGCGGAGGGACGGGCAATGAATTGACAATTAATATTCGCGCCGGCAGAATGACCGCGGGCAAAATTGCTCACGAAATGTCCCATAGAAATTTGGCTATGCTGACCGACAAATCAATTCCCGCCCCTAACTGGTTTAATGAAGGGTTGGCTTCCTATATCGGCAAAATGGATGAATACAGGAAACCGAACGAACTTCAGGTTGACTTAAGAGAGGGCAGATATGTCAAGGACATTCTTGATATGCGCGGGGTTTTAGGCGCAGCCAAATGGATTAAAAAAATTAATGTTGATAAAGCGGGCGGCGTGCTTTACGGCCAAACATATCTGATGGTTAAATATCTTTTTGATAAGTATGGACAGGATAAAATGTACGATTTCGTAGCTTCTCTTAAGAGTAATGATTTTGAAAAAGCTTTTTTCCAATCATTCGGTTTAACCGAGGAGCAGTTTCACGAGGAGTTTATGAACTACATCCAAAACTACAAAGGCGAAACTGTCCCTTAATTCAACGGCGGTTAAACTTTTTGTGAATTATTGTCATAACTTTATCTATTCCACGGTCAGGAATACGCCAAGGATGATAACGGTGAGGATAATCATCAGCGAGGCGAGACTCCAGAGCGGCAGTTTTCCCAGATTGATTTTATCTTGGGCTGACTGATTTTGCGCTTCAGCCGCCTTGATTTTACGGTCGATAATAAGAAGGGCCAGGATGCCGTCGGCCACAAAAAGAACCATTTTAAGCCAAAAAATCCGGCTGTTTTTAAACTCATCAGCTTCGCCGAAATACAAAATTAAACCGGTAATAGTTTGCCAGACGGCGCCGACCGTACCGAATTTTAAAACGGTTTTTAGAAGAGCTGCTCGCGAAGCGTCAATAACTTTTGGAAACACAATAACGAGAGCGAAAAAGACCACCCCGAGCATCAATCCCGCTCCGACTACATGCAGGGCAAGAATAATGTTATGCACAATGCCTCCTTTTTTTAAACTTTGGCTTCCTGTGTTGGACACATTCAGAAATAAATATTATGAATATGTCATCAAATTAGTTAGTCTTTAGGGGACGGTTCTCTTTTAGCTACAGTTTTAGGCTTTTTATGATAATTATCATGACAATTTTGGCTCCCCATTGCTGATGCATTTCAAAATAAGCTACTCCGGTCTGAAGCCCGGAGTATTCCTGCGGAAGAGCTTGTTATCTCCTCCGCTCCGCCAACTGGCGGAGCTCCGGTCTGGCTTTCATCCCCAGCCTTTCAAGGCTGGGGTATTTCGCCAGAGATAATAAATTTTATAAGGAAATCATCGAGCTAAGCAAAGAACTGGCATTCTTAAATCAGCAATTTTCAGTATCAATATAATTTATTAGACACAAATATAGTCTTTAATTCTAGACATTATCTCTTTTTCTAGATCTTCTTCTTTCGCACAATCCTTTTTGAGAGCTATCAAGACCATTAAAATTTCATTTTCATTGAGACAAAATAATACTCTCAACCCTTCTCGCTTGCCTTTATTGCTAACTGCCCATCGCATCTTTCGTATGATCCATCCCTGTTGCAAAAAAGGTTGTTTGCCATATTTGTCTGAATGTTGCTCAAGTTTGTCATTCTGAATTAGATTAACAATTGATTGCAAAATTGGGATTGCTTCAATTTTAGATAGATCGTCAAGTTCTGAAAATTCCTCTTTTGCTAGATCATAACCAAATTCAGGACAATGCGATTTTTTTACATCTTTCCAAAAATTAAGGCATACATTAACTTCTTGTTCCATAGTCCGGATACTCGTCTACTAGATTGTAAGCAGTGAAGAACTCGGCAACTGCTCCGTCTTTGGTTGCTAAATATGGAACTTGAGAATGACAAATATCAACTAATTCGCTATATGAAAGGTTGCCGTATCTTTCAACAACATAATCTATCGTTTTTTGTTCTTTTGCAGATAGGGCGTCTTTTGTGTTCTTTTTAATTTTGTAATGATATTTAGGCTTCTCTTCGATTAGCCCACTATCTTCTAGGACTTTCAGATCATTCGTTAAATTTCTTGCTAACAAACCTTGTTTTTGTTTCGTATAAACTATATCACCTTGGGAAATTGGAGTATTGTTAAAAGCGTAGTGAATAAAATCACAAAAATACTCAAGCTTTGCTAGCTTGGTTTTGTCGTCAATTTCGCCCTTCGACTTTATGAGTTCGTAAATAAGTGTTTGCGACTTAGTCATAATTTGCCCCTCGTTTTACTAACTTACAATTTCATTATACTATAAATGAATAGGAACTGCATTATAGCAAATTCTCAAAATTACGCAATGGTTTATCTATTACAATTGTAGCGGACTAGCAGATCGAAAAAAAGAAATTAAAAAATGGCAGGGTTTAAGCACCGCTACTCGATATTGTTGCATAATTACTATTTTGGGTCACAAATTAGTTTATGACTCACAAAATGTAAAATATGAGTCACAAATGAGAGAATGACTCATATTGAATTTATTTTAGAAAAATAAAAAACAGCCACCCGTTGACTGTTTTTTCGAATTCTGGATACCCGATGCTCAAAACTTTAACATCCCGAAATTTGCGTAGCAAAGTACAATCCAAAGGGGACGGTTCTCTTTTAAGCACGGTTTTTCGCTTTTATCATTAATAGCCATTAAAAAACCAGAACCGAAATTCTGTTTTTTTGGCTCCGGAGGCCGGATTCGAACCGGCAACCTCTCCGCCCTTCAAGCTAGACCAGGGTGCCATTGCTAGCCCCGATTGTCGGGGCGGAAGCTATTGGGGAAAATAAAAATGACAGTTATGGCTCCCCGAGCAAGACTCGAACTTGCAACATCCTCGTTAACAGCGAGGCGCTCTGCCATTGAGCTATCGGGGAGCTTAATTGTCATTTTTAAATAACGAACGAACAAATTTTCTGCCAGCGCTTGATTTCAAATATTTTTCTCTTTGCAGCGCTTCTTTTTTTGTTTTAAATATCTCTTTATGAAACAGTTCCCATGGTTTGTACTTCCGAGAATAACCATTACAGCCATTGTTGTGTTCTGAAAGCCTTTTTTCAACATCAAATGTCACACCTGTGTATGTTTTTGGCGCAACCTTACTTAATAAAATATAAATATAATGCTCTGCCATTGCCCGCCTTTCTGCAAGAAAGTCGAGGTCTCGTCCGCCCTTTGGGCGAGACGGAAGCTACTCCGGAATATTTGGGAACAACAGATGTAATGATATCAAAAATGGGCTTGGCTGTAAACATTGATATTGAAAGGATATTAAAAATTATCTACAATTAAATTAATAAATGATGGGAGGCGATATGGACGAAGGCAAACCGGAGGGAGAACCTTACGAACAATTCAGATCGTGGGAAGATGAAAGCGAAGAAGGCGTGCCGCGTTATTTGTATTCGGCGTTGGAAGCTTGCCGGCTGTCCGACAGTTCGGCAATGGTCAGACCTATAATCGAAAAAATTGAGAGCAGCGGTGTCGAATTAACCAGTGAACAGAAAGAAATTATCGAGGATATCGATTGGTGGGTTCAGATCATCGATTCCGGCGATAAAAAACGGGCCAGGGATTATTATGAAGAGAGGTTGAAAAGCCATCACGACGGATTGGCGGGAAGACGAGAGATCGCCGATGACGCCAACCGATAGTATTTTATTGGGAGATTTTGTAGTAGAATATTTATAAAGGGAAATAATTAAGAGGAAAGGTGGAAAGTATGGCGGATGAAAATGCCGGTGCCAGCACAGGGAGCACTTCGGGCGGATCGGATGCGGAGAAGAATAAGGCAATCGCCTGTTTGGCATACCTTATTTTCTTTTTGCCCTACATTGCGGCAAAGGATTCTAAGTTTGCGATGTACCATGCGAACCAAGGTTTGCTGTTGTTGCTTTTATCTGTGGCGGTGAATATTGTCGGTTCGATTCTCCCTGTTATTGGTTGGTTTTTGATCATACCGTTGGGTGATTTGTTTGTCTTTATATTGTTCATTATGGGCATTCTGAACGCCTCAAAGGGCGAAATGAAGCCGCTACCGCTTATCGGCGGAATTAAAATCATAGGTTAAGATAGGGTTGTTATGTCCTCGAACAGTTCTGTTGTCGGGCAGGATCACTTGTTTTTGGTTGATAAAGAATGGAAAGAAGTGTTGCCCACCGTATTAAAATTGAAAAAAATCGGCGGTCGAAAGTATTTTAACGAGACCGAAAATATTTCGGAAGCTTTTTCTTTGTCCGATACCGATTTGCGCTGTATTGACGAAGGAACGGCCGGCGGAGTCCATATGGCCGGTTCCGGAATTCTGTTGAACATCAATCGGGCCGAAGAAATTTGCAAAAAAGCTAATGTTTCCGGAGTTTACTCTCACGCCGAGTGCGGCGCGGCTCGGATTTATGCCAAGCGCGAGAATCTAGATGAAGAAGAGTCAGATGAGTTTGGAATCGAGTGGGCGAAAACACTAGCCGAGAAATTAAAAGTTCCTTACAAAGGTCATATCGAAATTGAAAAAATGGTTCGGCCAAGCGGATTGCACACCGCGGTGGCCGCCTATTACGACGGAACGGGGAAGTTTGACAATTCAAAAATCGCCGGCTTGCCGAAGGGGTTTGTAATCAATCGAAAATATCTTGACTCGGATTACGGCAAAACCGAATTGAAGACGGCGATTGAAATTGCCTTCGGTTCGCACGGGTTTTCTGAAAAATTCAATCAAGAGACGCCTTTTTCGGTGATCGTTTTGGGAAGTGAGAAAGAGACCTTAGACACAGAAGCGGCCGAGGCGCGGGAAGTCGCGGCCTCATTCGGCGAGAGGGTTTTAATTCATTCTGTTTTACTTAAATAGATCTTGTAAATTCTGGTTGCCGGTGTCGGTGTTTGTGGAATCTGATTCGGTTTCTGTTACTGTGTCCGTGGTGGTTTTAGTTGGTATTCTTGACACATCGGATGTAAATAGAATCTCAACTTCGGGGTTTTTAGGGTCATTTGTTTCAAAACGAAGATACTGATCAGAGGGAGACTGCCAATTCATTTTATCGGAAAGGAACGAAACGCGAATAATTCCTCCTCCATTCGGGTTTAGAGTTCCTTTCCATTTCCGGCTGCCGATGATATCGGGGCTTTCCATCGCGGCAGTGGTTATTTTGGCTTTTATTCCCTCCGAAGCGGTAAAATTGTAAATATATAGGGGGTTGGCGCCGCTATTTCCAATCTCAATGTCTTTTTGTTTGATGATCGCTCCTTGAGTCAGAGGGAATACCTTATCAGAAATTTCAAAAACAGCCGCCTCGTCCTTCGCCGGAGTTAAATTACCTCCGGAACTTTTTCCGGCGAATACTATTATCAATGTTGCGACGATGATTGAAATGACGACGATGATAATTACAGCAGGATCTTTCATATCGATAATATAACCGGTTGTAATTTTATTGACAAACAATCTGTGTTAAAATAATATTAGAAACATCAGTGCATTATCTCTAGGAGGGATATGGGCAGAAAGAAGAGTCTCACTTTAATAGAGCCGACCGCACCAAGGAAGCGCGGTTTTACGCTTCTTGAATTGTTGATGGTGATCGCCATCATCGGTGTTTTGGCGACGGTGGTTTTGGTTAATCTCAATGGCGCTCGTCTGAAAGCCCGCGATGCCAGAAGAAAAAGCGATTTGGCGACAATCCGGACCGCGTTAGTTCTGTATAGAAATGAGAAGGGGAGTTACCCTGTCTCGCCTGCGCCAGCTTCCGGCGGGACGAGCTGGCAATCGAGTACAGACAGTACTAGGTGGAGTCTTCTAGCCACGGTACTCTTGCCTTACCTTTCGTTGCTCCCTTCGGATCCCAAAAATGATTCGGGGGTGACATGGAACAGTACAACTCTCTCAAGATACGCTTATCACTATCGCAATTACACAGTCAATTATGCTACTTTTCCAGGTGACTATGACTTGATTGCCGGTTTGGAAAATGACGCTGATTCTGATACTTGTATTAAAAAAATTTATAAACGACACCATACCTATGACAGTGCTAGCACACCATCTAATCCTAGTTTGTGGTGCAGTGCAACCAGCGCTCCGGCCAGTTATGGTAATTTATATGCCGATCATTAATAATGTTTAATTTTCATACATCGGGTTTGAATAAAAAAGAGATAATCAAACGGGCTTACAAGAGATTTTTTGTAAGCTTGTTTTTTGCCGTGGCGGTCTTGTCTTCTTTGGGTTATGCCGCCGTAAACAGCCGTTTCTTGGAACCGGAAAAAGGCAGTGATGTGGTTGCGGTTACCGGGGATGTGAATAAAGAGCCGGAGACTTTACCGGCGGCGGCGCCTAGCGGTGAAGTTAAAAAAGAAGTTACAAAGAATCCACCCAAGAGCGGGAGCGTCAAGGGGAGAGTTACCACTAACCAAGACGGTTCGAAGACCGGAACGGTGGCGGAGGGAGGAGCGGTCGCCGGTGCATTGAGCAGTGCTTCAGGCAACAACGGTTCCTCGTCGCCGATGGGCGTTCCCTATTTCGATCAGGTTGGGTCCTACGCCGGCTTGGAATCGGTTTTGAAAAATTATCTAAATTCAAATTTGCGTTGGCATGGCGAGATCAGCCAACTTCGCGGTATCTACATCCAGAACGCCGGCGCCAGTGGTTGGGCCGGCCAATGGGGAGGCACATACTACATGAATCAGGGGGGCGACATTACTTCTGCCTACGGAGTGATTGTTTTAAATGTCTATTACTATAAGGACTCGCCCTATTTTATTGACTATATGAAATTGGTCTTGTCCCACGAATACGGCCACCACTACACCATGTACCACAAATGGGTCGAAGGAGATCTGCCGATCGATGTCAGATTTCCCGATAGTTATTATTCGGTCCGACCATTGCCAAAATCCGGCACTTCAACAGACTGCTCCGCGAACTGGTACACCTGTGACCCGGAAATTATCGCCGAGGATTACTCATACATCTATTCCGGTTACGGTTATCACGCCATGGTCGGGAATTTCGGCTACCCCTCAAATCCCGGGACCAAAAGTTGGTTGGATAATATTGAAACGACAATAAAATCGAGCGCTCCGGTTTCTAATAATCCGCCCTCGGTCTCGCTGACGGTTCCCCTAAACGGCGCGACGCTGTCGGGAGGAGTGTTGCTTGCGGCTGATGCCGGCGATGATATTGGTTTGAGCAAGGTGCGCTTTATAATCGATTCATCAACTATCGCTGACGATACTTCGGAGCCCTATTCATTCAGTTATAATACAGAGGCGGTTTCAAACGGAACGCATACGATCAAAGCGGTCGCCTACGATACCGGCGGATTGACGGCAGAGAGCGCCGTTACCGTTACGATAAATAATGCCGCTCCGACACCGCCAAGCCCCGACACGGAAGCCCCGACGGTTTCTTTCTCGGCGCCAGCCATCAGTCCATACGCCTGGACAAGCGGAGATCTGATTATTTCGGTAACCTCAAATGACAATGTCGGGCTGGCGAGAGTCGATTTGTATATCAATGATTCGTTGGCTCTGACGGTCAATGATGATCGGTTTTCAGCCCGTTGGGATTATAATTCGGCTCCAGCTGGGGAATACACACTGGTTGCTAAAGCATATGATGCGGCCGGTAATTTTGGGACAGCGGCCCTGGTGGTGAACAAAAACTGAACTTAAAAAAATTGATAATCTGACCGCCGTAATTTTAGGTTGTGGATAAATCAAAACAAAAGACACTACATATAGTGTTTTTTGAATTGGCATAACCACTACATATTGGGTATATTGCTAATTACCATAAAAAAAGAGGAAGCAGCTCATTTCGACCTATAAAATTAACGGTTGGAAAACCTGCCCCATAACATGGAGGGAAAATGTACGAGAAGATCAGGAAACGGGATGGCAAGATTGTGTCGTTCGACAAAGAAAAGATTGCCAAGGCAATTTTGAAGGCCGGTATCGTCACCGGAGAGTTTGGCGAAGAGGAGGCCAAAAAATTGGTAAAAAAAGTGCTTGAAATAACGCCGGAGCGGATCCGCCGCAAAATCCCGACAGTCGAAGAGATACAGGATGTTGTAGAGGAGGTTTTGCTCTCTTCAAAATTCCGCAAGACCGCCAAGGCCTATATAATTTATCGGGAGAAGCACGCCGAATTGCGGGAGATGGCCGAAGAGCAAAAAGTCGATTTGATGGACCAATACATCAACAATATCGACTGGCAGGTTAAAGAAAACTCGAATATGGCTTATTCGTTGCAGGGACTGAATAATTATGTCGCCTCCGAGGTCTCTAAGAGTTATTGGTTAAACAAAATCTACTCTCCGGAGATCAAAAGAGCGGCGGCCGAAGCCGATATTCACATTCATGATTTGCAGACCCTCTCCGTTTACTGCGTCGGTTGGGATTTGCAGGATTTATTGCAAGTCGGTTTTCGCGGCGCCGAGGGAAAGTTGGAGTGCCAGCCGCCAAAACATCTGCGCAGCGCTTTGGGCCAGTTGGTCAATCTTTTATACACTCTGCAGGGCGAAGCGGCCGGCGCCGAGGCGGTTTCCAACTTTGACACCCTGATGGCGCCCTTTATCCGCTATGATAAACTGGACCGCAAACAGGTCAAGCAGGCGCTTCAGGAGTTTATGTATAATATGAATGTGCCGACTCGGGTCGGTTTCCAGACACCTTTTACCAATGTGACGCTTGATGTGGCGGTTCCCGGCACTCTGGCCGAGGAAATGGTAATTATCGGCGGCAAACCCCAGAAGGAAACTTATAAGGATTTTCAACCGGAGATGGATCTCTTCAACGATGTTTTTGCCGAGGTGATCGCCGAAGGGGACGCCAAGGGGAGGGTCTTTACTTTTCCCATTCCGACATACAATATCACCAAGGATTTTGATTGGGAGAACAAGAATTTAGACAATCTCTGGAAGATGACGGCCAAATACGGCATTCCTTATTTTTCCAACTTTGTAAACTCCGATATGAAGCCAGAGGATGCCAGAAGCATGTGCTGCCGACTCAGATTAGACAATCGGGAACTGCGAAAACGAGGCGGCGGTCTGTTTGGCGCCAATCCCCTGACCGGTTCGGTCGGTGTTGTCACTATCAATATGCCGCGGCTCGGCTACCGCTCGCGCAGCCGCGAGGAATTTTTCTATAATTTAAGCTATCTAATGGATCTCTCTCGCGACAGCTTGGAGATGAAACGGAAGGTGCTGGAGAAATTCACCGGCGCCGGCCTCTATCCTTACGCCAGATTTTATCTGCGCAATATCAACAAACGGGACGGGAAATACTGGTCAAACCATTTCTCAACCATCGGGCTTTTGGGCCTAAACGAGGCGGCCCTGAATCTGTTCGGCCGCGATATCACCACGGCCGAGGGCCAGGAGTTCGCCCAAAATGTTTTGGATTTTATGCGCGAGCGGTTGGTTAAATATCAGGCCGAGACGGGAAATTTCTACAATTTGGAGGCGACGCCGGGGGAGGGCACGACCTACCGCTTCGCCAAAGCCGACAAGGAGCGCTATCCCGATATTATGGTGGCGAACGAATATGAGTACCAAGAAAAAAACGCGCCGCCGTACTATACCAACTCCTCGCACCTGCCGGTCGATTATACCGAAGATGTCTTTGAGGTGATGGATTTGCAGGATAATTTGCAGACCAAGTACACCGGCGGGACGGTTGTCCACCTTTTCGTCGGGGAGGAGATTAAAGATATCGCGGCCATGAAATCGTTAGTCAAAAATGTTTGCGAAAATTATCATTTGCCGTATTTCACAATTACCCCGACATTTTCCGTCTGTCCGACACATGGCTATATGGCGGGGCGGTTTGAAAAGTGTCCGAAATGCAAGAGCGAAACAGAGGTTTGGTCCAGGATTGTCGGTTACATCCGTCCGGTCAAACAATGGAATCCAGGCAAACAGTCCGAGTTTAAAGATAGAGTAACTTACGACATTAAGAAAAGCTTGAAAGGGAACAGGGCGGAGGCGCAAGAGGGGGAGACAACGAAACAGGCAACACTGGTCGTGTAATCTCGAGAAATCCTAAATCCGAATATCTAAATCCTAAAGAATATCAAAAAACGAATATTAAATATCAAAACAATTGGAAATTTAGATTTGTATGATTGGAATTTATTTAGGATTTTGGATTTAGTGCTTAGGATTTTAAGCTATGATAATAGCCGGAATACAAAAAGCGACACACCAGTGTCGTCCCGACCGGTGAGATTGAGAGAGCGGAGGGATCCCTTAACGAGTAGTACATTCTATGATAATAGCCGGAATACAAAAGGTAACTCTGGTCGACTACCCGGGAAAAGTGGCAGCCACGATATTCACTCGTGGCTGCTCTTTTCGTTGTGGTTTTTGCCACAATCCCGAATTGGTCTTGCCGGAGAAGTTTATCCCAGCTTTGGATAATGAAGAAATATATAAATTTTTAAAATCCCGGGTGGGAAAATTAGAGGCGGTTTGTATCACCGGAGGTGAGCCGATGCTCTTTTCTGATATAGGAAAACTGATAAAGAGGATAAAGAGCATTGGCTTGCTTGTGAAATTAGACACTAACGGCTCGTTTCCGGATCGGTTGGAGAAAGTAATCGAAGAGGGGAATCTGGACTACATTGCCATGGATATCAAGGGTCCGCTTGATAAATATAAGGACATCGCCCGGCCCATCGAGTCATTGCCCCAAAGGGGCCCCTTATCGGGGCGAGCCCCAAAGGGGCGTGGCAATCTATCGCTCGATAAGAATACTCCTATAAATGTCATCCCGACCCCATTCGACTCACTTAGCTCGCTCAGGGCAGTCTCCGTGGAGGGATCTTTTGAAAGTAAAATCGTACAAAGTATTAAGTTAATAATGGACTCCGGAACCTGTCCTGAGCGTAGTCGAAGGATTGATTACGAATTCCGGACCACGGTTGTGAAGCCGATGCTATCAGTCGAGGATTTTCAGGGCATCGGCCAGATGATCCGTGGTGCGAAGCGATATTTCATTCAAAATTTTGTAAAGTCGAAACATGTCCTCGAAGAGATCAAAATGTCGCCGTTTTCCGATGAGGAATTGGAGGCGGGCAAAAAGATTATGGAAGAGTATGTTTCTAAGGTGGATATAAGATAATAAATTCACAAATACCACACGATTGTGTGGTATTTGTGATTTTATTGTTCGGTGTATTGCTTATTTCAATATATCTTGGTACGATGTAGCCAATAGGAAATGGTGTTTTAGATGTGGGCTTATACAATAATTAGTGTTTCAATTGTTTCGTTACTTTCATTGATTGGCGCTTTGACTCTTATGCTCAAAGAAGAGCTGCTAAGAAAGCTTCTTCTTTTTTTTGTCGCCTTTTCCGCCGGCGCGCTTTTGGGAGATACATTTATCCACCTCTTGCCGGAAGCCGTGGAAGAGAGCGGCATCAGCGCTTCGATATCGGTTTCCATACTTTCCGGCTTGTTTTTCTTTTTTATAATGGAAAAAATACTGCGATGGCGGCATTGCCATGAAATCGATTGTCTAGAACACCCAAAACATTTAGGTCCGATCAATTTAATAGGTGATTTTTTCCATAATTTCATTGACGGGGTTATTATCGCCGCCAGCTATCTGGTTTCCTTGCCCCTCGGCCTGGCAACCACGGTGGCGGTTGTCCTGCATGAAGTGCCGCAGGAGTTGGGCGATTTCGGCGTCTTGCTTCACTCCGGCTACACCGCCAAGAAAGCGTTGCTCTTAAATCTGCTTTCCGCATTTTCCGCCATAATCGGCGCTGTCGCGACAATCATAATCGGAGGAAACGCGGGGTCCTTTACAAGCTATGCCATTCCATTCACGGCCGGCGGGTTCCTATACATTGCTCTTTCCGACCTGGTCCCGGAGCTGCACAAGGAATCGGAGTGGAAAAGGTCGCTTCTGCAGTTATTCTTTATGGCGGCCGGAATTGGTATAATGTATTTACTTTTATTTTTTGACTGATAGTTTATGTTAAAAACCGGGTTGTTTCCCCATTTGGGGGGTCGAAACCCGGGATATAATTAAGAAAAGATTCTTAGCAAGAGAAATCGAACTAATTATCTGGGCGAGGATTGATGGACGATTACAATCGTAGAGACGACCGGGATGAAACCCCGGCAGAGCCAAGCGCAAAGCTTTTCATTGGTTCCCTGGCATGGGCCGCAACCGACGAAGATTTGAAAGCCGCTTTTGAGCCGTATGGCGTCGTCGAAGCTGCTGTTATTCGCTACCAGGACACTGGTCGATCCAAGGGCTTCGGTTTTGTTGAGTGCGAGTCTGTTGAAGCAGCAACAAAAGCAATGGAAGAGATGGAAGGCAAAGATGTCGCTGGACGACCTATCAAGGTCAGCTTTGCGAGAGCCAAGCGCGAATCTGCCGAGTAGGCAACTGCAATAAAAAGTACCCTGTCGCAAGATGGGGTATTTTTTATTACGAAAGATCTACCGCTAACATTCTCCGAAGAACCATCTTGTTCTGTGGATAAGTATGTGGGTATAATACGGTTGAATAATACCAGAGGGGGGTATATTGTGGATAACGGGGGGTATTGGCGGGGATAAACTCCGGAATGACAAATATCTAATTCCTAATTACTAAAATGGTTGTGGATAAAATGAAACATAAAAAGATTTTCAATAGATTGCGGCGTATCGAAGGACAAATTCGGGGCATCGAGGAAATGGTGGCAAAAGATAGGAAAGAAGAGGATCTGCTTATTCAACTAGAAGCTGCTCGATCATCTCTGGCCTCAACGATTAGTAC
>CAYILA010000010.1:0-14070 GCA_964364265.1 uncultured Candidatus Saccharibacteria bacterium
AAAGGAATAACCAAACCAAATACGGATAACAAATAGTTGGGATAACTAATCACAGATATTAGTCATCCGTTATCCTCAAAATCCGTTATCCATATTTAATTGAGAAATTTATGCCACGAGGAAATCTTAAAATCAGAAAAGTCGCTCTCTCTCCGGATATAACATACGGTAGTTTGTCGATTTCAAAATTCATCAATTACACCATGCTAAACGGCAAGAAAACGGTCGCGACCAGAATTGTCTACGATGCGTTCCAGAAAGCAAGCGAAGCAACCAAAGTGACGCCCGAAGAGATGTTCGAGGCGGTCCTTAGGAATGTCGGACCGATCTTGGAAGTAAAAAGCAAGCGAATCGGCGGCGCTAACTATCAGATTCCGATGGAAGTCAGCCGGGAACGCCGAAATACTTTAGCCATGAAATGGATTATTGACTCGGCCAGACATCAAAAAGGCAGAAAGATGTCAGAGAAGCTTTCTTCCGAACTTGTTGATGCTTTCCACAATCAGGGTGCGGCCATCAAAAAGCGGGAAGAGACCCACCGAATGGCCGAGGCCAACAAGGCCTTCGCCCACTTTGCAAGGTTCTAATCAAGTTAATATTTCAAAAGAAAAGCCCCCTAACCGGGGCTTTTTGATATTTCGTTGACATATTTGAGTTTAATGTGTTACAATTATCTGGAATTTAGGGGGGAGTTTTTGTTTTTATTAACATAAAAACCCTACAAAAATACGAATATAACCTGCCTACCGGCAGGCAGGCGAAAATACGAAAAACAGCGAATATTTCGTAATTTAGTATTTTCGAATGATTTGTAATTTCGTAGGATATTAGGAATTTACCTATGGCCAGGGATTATCCCTTAGAAAAAGTAAGAAATTTTGGCACCATCGCTCACATCGACGCCGGTAAGACAACTGTTACCGAAGGAATTTTGTATACCACGGGACGGGTTCACAAAATCGGCGAAGTTCACGAAGGTCAAGCGACCATGGACTGGATGGAGCAGGAGCGTGAGCGTGGTATTACGATCACTTCGGCCGCAACAACCGCTTTTTGGAAGGATTATCGCATCAACATCATCGACACTCCCGGACATGTGGATTTCACAGTTGAAGTCGAACGATCACTTCGCGTGCTAGACGGCGCAGTCGTCATTTTCGACGGCAAGATGGGTGTTGAGCCGCAGTCCGAAACAGTTTGGCGTCAGGCCGATAACTATCAGGTTCCAAGAATTTGTTTTATCAATAAAATCAACCAGACCGGCGGCGATTATTTCCGAAGCTTATCTTCAATCAGAGAACGCCTTTCAAACAAGGCCTACTCGATCCAGATTCCGATCGGTTTTGAACAATCAATCAACGGCGTCGTTGATCTGATTGAGATGAAAGCTCTAACATATAAAGATTACACAGATCACGAACTGGCAGTCGGCGAGATTCCTTCTGACCTGGTAGAAGAGGCCAAGAAATGGCACAACGAATTGGTTGAAAAAGTAGTCGAATACGACGATACCGCTATGGAAAAATACCTAAACGGCGGCGAGATTTCAGCCGAGGAATTAAAAACTCTTGTTAGAAAAGCAACCCTTTCTTCAGAATTCTTTCCGGTTATGGGTGGAGACGGCCGCGGCATTATCGTCGGCTCTTTGCTCGACGCCATTGTCGCTTATCTGCCATCGCCTTTGGATATTTTGCCGGCCAAAGGCCACGACCCGAAGACCGATGAAGAGGTCGAGGTAAAGACTAATGACGAAGAACCCTTTGCCGCTTTGGCTTTCAAAGTGGCAGCCGACCCGTTCGTCGGAAAATTGATTTTCTTCCGTGTTTATCGCGGTTCCCTCAAAAAGGGTTCATACATTTTGAATGCCACCAGCGGCGAACGCGAACGAATCGGCCGAATTGTCCGGCTTCATGCCAACCATCGCGAAGATGTGGATGAAGTTTACGCCGGCGAGATCGCGGCCGCGGTCGGATTGGCAAAAACCACAACCGGCGATACACTTTGCGATCCGGACAAGCCGGTCATCTTAGAAAAGATTATATTTCCGGAACCGGTTATCGATGTGGCAATCGAGCCAAAAACCAAAGCCGATCAGGAAAAGATGGGCATTGCTCTCCAACGCTTGGCCGAAGAGGATCCGACTTTCCGAGTCAGAAGTGATGAGGAAACCGGCCAGACGATCATTGCCGGTATGGGCGAACTTCACCTGGACATCATCGTTGATCGAATGAAAAGAGAATTCAAAGTCGAGGCCAATGTCGGCCAGCCGCAGGTCGCTTATCGTGAAACCTGCCGCGCCGAGGTCAAGAAAGAGGGTAAATACATCCGCCAGACCGGTGGACGCGGCCAGTACGGCCATGTTTACCTTCGAATATTCCCGAAGAATGCCGGCGAGGGTTATGAATTCATCAACGCAATTGTCGGCGGAGCTATTCCAAAAGAGTATGTTCCGGCCGTTGAAGACGGAGTGAAGGAATCGATGCAGAGAGGCGTAATGGCCGGTTATCCGATCGTTGATGTCGGAGTTGAGCTTTATGATGGAACTTTCCACGAAGTCGACTCCTCGGAGATCGCCTTCAAAATTGCCGGTTCGATGGCATTCCAGGATGGTTTCCGCGAAGCCAAACCGGTTTTGCTTGAACCGATAATGAAAGTAGTTGTAACTACGCCCGAAGAGTCGATGGGCGATATTATCGGCGATTTAAACGCCAAACGAGGCCAGATTCATCAGATGGAAGACAGAGCGATGGGTATTAAAGTCGTCCACGCTGAAGTTCCGCTTGGTTCAATGTTTGGTTATACCACTTCTTTGCGGTCGATGTCGCAAGGCCGTGCCAGCTCCACCATGGAATTTAGTCATTACGCTGAAGTACCGGGCAATGTAGCAAAGGAGATTATTGAGAAACGCGGGAAAAAGTGACCCGAAGGGTCATCCCGGACTTGTTCCGGGATCTTAAAGATTCCTGCTGGAGTTTATCCCGCACTAGATGTGGGACGGGAATGACAAAATAATAGCAGGTTACGAAAGTGAAACCGCTTGCATTTTTACCGACAATTTGTTAGAGTAATAAAGCAAAACGCAATATTTTTGTGTTGAAAACAATTAAAATAATTAATCGACCCTATTAAGCCCCCTGCGGGGCGCCCCTTCGGGGCAGTTTAACAGGGTAAAGGAGACTAAAATGGCGGATAAGTACGAAAGAACCAAACCGCATGTCAATATTGGTACCATCGGACATGTTGACCACGGTAAAACCACCCTTACTGCTGCTATTACATCGGTATTAGCGAAAAAGGGTTTGGCTACAGCCAAAAAATTCGATGAAATTGATAATGCTCCGGAGGAGAAAGAGCGTGGTATTACCATCGCCACTTCCCACCAGGAGTACGAGACAGAAAAAAGACACTATGCCCATGTTGACTGTCCGGGACACGCTGACTATGTCAAAAACATGATCACCGGTGCGGCACAGATGGACGGCGCTATTTTAGTCGTTTCAGCCGCAGACGGCCCAATGCCTCAAACCCGCGAGCATATCTTGCTTGCAAATCAGGTCGGCGTACCGGCAATCGTTGTTTTCTTGAACAAAGTTGACATGGTTGACGACACAGAGCTTCTTGACCTCGTGGAGATGGAAGTTAGGGAACTATTGACCAAATATCACTACGATGGCGACAACGCCAAGATCATCCGTGGTTCCGCTCTTAAAGCGCTTGATGGCGACGCCGCCGCTGAAGAGCAGATTATGGACCTGATGAATGCTGTTGACGAGGCCATTCCGGAGCCAAAACGGGAAATCGACAAGCCGTTCCTGATGCCGGTCGAAGATGTTTTCTCAATCAAAGGCCGAGGCACAGTCGCCACCGGTCGAATTGAACAGGGTATCGTTAAGATCAATGACGAAATTGAAATCGTTGGTATCAAAAAGACGGTTAAAACAGTCGTGACCGGTGTTGAGATGTTTAAAAAACAACTCGATCAGGGTCAAGCCGGTGATAATGTCGGAATCTTGCTTCGAGGTGTTGAGCGCGAGGATATTGAGCGCGGTCAGGTTTTGGCCAAGCCGGGCTCTATCACTCCTCATACCGAGTTCGAAGCAGAAGTTTACGCTCTTACAAAAGAAGAGGGCGGACGCCATAGCCCAATTTTCTCCGGTTACAAACCACAGTTTTACATCAGAACAACCGATGTTACCGGTGAGATTACATTTGAAGGCAAAGAAATGATTATGCCTGGCGACACTTCAAATGTTAAAGTCGTCCTCATTCAGCCGATTGCCATGGACGAAGGTCTTAAGTTCGCTATTCGCGAGGGTGGCAAGACCGTCGGCGCCGGTGTCGTGACTAAAATCATTAAGTAATTTCTACAATATTCAGCTCTTTCGCAAGAAGGGGCTGAAATTGTGTAAAGTATTAATATCCCATATCCCTACAAAAGTACGAATCAAGCGAAAATACGAAAGTACAAATGGTTCGACTGTCGCTCACCACAAGTATTCGTAATTTAGTAATTTTGATCAATTCGTCCGCCTCGGCTCGTGCCGACGCGAGACGGGTAATTTCGTAGGAATTAGGTAATTATGGAAAAAGCCAAAGACAAGCAGAAAATTCGGATCAAGCTAAAGGCCTACGATCATCGGATAATCGACAAATCGGCTGAGCAGATTGTGGAAACCGCGGTCAGATCCGGAGCAACAGTGGCCGGACCGATTCCGCTTCCAACCGAGCGAAGCGTTACCACCGTCATCAAATCCCCGAATGTCTTCAAGGACAGCCGGGAGCAATTTGAGATGCGGGTTCACAAACGGCTAATCGACATCTTGAATCCAACCGCCAAAACGATCGACAATCTGATGGCTCTGGATTTGCCTCACGGTGTCAATGTCGAGATAAAAATGTGACACGAACCGAAGGTTTTCTTTCGGGACAGTGTCATCCCGAGTGGTGTAGCCATGGAATCGAGGGATCCCTCCATTTCAAGAATTACATCAGTCGGGATGACATTTGGTGATTTTAATGATTGACATTTGAGCGTGGTTAATGTATCTTTGATACTGTTTGTTGCCTTTGAACGCATTAACAGGTCTTAGATAATCCGGCCTTAGGCCGAGATTCCAAGATCTTGTTGTGTGTTGAACGGTCCAGTACCCGAGTGGCCAAGGGGGTCGGCTGCAAACCGGCTTGCGCAAGTTCGATTCTTGCCTGGACCTCCAGGGAGAAAAGTCTCCCATTATTTAATGCATGAGCGCCTCGAGAAATCTCAAGGGAGGTCGTCTACGAATGACGGCTAGCGGTTTATCTGCTAGCGGATGGTTCGATTCCATCTTCGGGGCACACTTTACAATGTAGCCCCAAGGGCTGCTACCAGGGGGTAAGTCCCATATGTCGCTGAGAGGTCGGGGGATGTCGGGACTTGCTCCCATTTGGCGAACGCCTTCGCCATTAGACCGTGTAGGGGCGGATAGTTTGATCGCCATCCGCCCCTACCTCCCTTAATTCAAATATTAGTTTATTAGTTATTAGTACAATTCGATATTCTTTCCTGGTTCGGTCACTTATGAAATATATCTTAGGTAGAAAAGTTGGAATGACGCGAGTATTTGACGACGAAGGTCGCCATGTTGCCGTTACGATCGTAAAACCGATGTTTTGCAAGGTTTCTGCTGTTAAAAAAGGAGAGAAAGATGGTTATAAATCAGTCCAGATCAGCGCTTATAAAAATATTTCCGGAAAAAAAGTAGCCAAAATTTCCGAATTTCGCGAGGACAATATTCGGGTAAAAGTCGGCGACGAAGTCAAAATCAATCAATTTTTAAAAGATGAGTTAGTGACGGTAAGCGGTATCAGCAAAGGCAAGGGGTTTGCCGGAACCATTAAGCGCCACTCATTTCACAGCGGTCCGAAGTCGCACGGTTCGAATAATGTCAGAGAACCGGGTTCGATCGGCGGCGGATATCCGCAGAGAGTCGTTCTTGGCCGAAAGATGCCCGGAAAAATGGGCGCCGAAATGGTTACGGTTAAAAATTTGAAAATCGTCGATATCGATAATGAAAATATCCTGATTGCCGGCGCCGTTCCGGGACCATCAAAAGGAATTTTGAAAATATACGGCAAGGGTGAGAAAGCGGAAGAGGAAGTAGATACCGCCGCTCTGGAAGAGAAGGCGGCCATGGAAAAGATGCTGGAAGACCAGAAAGCCGAGAAGGAAGAAGGGGGTAAAGATAAATCTGAAGCAGAAAAGATAGAGGAGAGAACGGAAGGCGAGATTGCAGATAAAGAGGTAAAACCTGAAGTTGAGAATAGTGAGGAAGTTAAGTCTGAATAAGAATTGTTCAATTGTTGAATTGTTCAATTGTTGGGGAGCAAAACAATTTAGCAATCGAGCAATTTAGCAATTGGGAAATCACAAAGAATAATATGACAATATTAGATATTTACAATAAGAATGGTGAAAAAAGCGGGACTACGGCATTGCCAGCCGTTTTTGATGTAAAGTTTTCAGTCAACACGGTCACCCAGTACTTTAATTATTTGCGGGCAGCGCGACGCGCCCCCGTCGCGAACACAAAAAATCGCGGCGAGGTCTCGGGCGGTGGACGCAAACCATGGCGCCAGAAGGGAACCGGTAATGCCCGAGTCGGCTCAACCCGTTCGCCTCTTTGGATCGGCGGCGGTGTCACTTTTGGTCCGACCAATGACCGTAATTTTAGACAACGGATCAACAAAAATATGCGCCGGATGGCGATTTTGTCGGTAATTTCAAAAATAGCCGAGAGTAAGAAATTGGTAGTCGCCGACTTGGATATTTCCGAACCGAAAACCAAAAAAGCGGCCGAATTGATTTCAGGATTGAATCTTGAAGGCAAGATCGCCGTTATCATCTCCGAGAATATGGAAAACCTTTGGTTGGCGCTTCGAAATATCGCCGGAGTCCGGGTGATGTCGCCTCGCATGCTGGATTTTATTTATCTTCTCGATGCCGACAATGTGGTTATGACCGAGGAAGCGCTGAATCAATTCGAGGAGATATACGGAGCAACCAAAACAAAAACGGATGACAAATCATAAGGATGACTAATAACGAATATTAGTTATCCGTTATCCCAACAATCCGTTATCCGTATTTATTTAGGAAATTTATGACAGAGTTTATTAAAAAAGCATTAGTGTCAGAAAAAAGCTTCCGCGAAGTTGCCGCCGGCAAAGTTACCTTTGTGGTTGACAAACGAGCGACCAAAGAAGAGATTGCCAAAAACTGCGCCGAATTATTCAAAGTAACCGTTCTTGATGTCAACACGACCAATATTATCGGCAAAGTGAAGCGAACCAAGAAAGGAATGGGCAAGAGAAGCGATTACAAAAAAGCGATTATTACTTTGAAAAAGGGCGATAAGATTGATTTATTTGAGATCGAGGAAGAAGAGAAGAAGGATCAAAAGAGCAAGTCAGCTAGTAAGCAAGTAAGCAAGTAAGTGACCCGAAGGGTCATCCCGGACTTGATCCGGGATCTAAAGATTCCTGCCTGCGCAGGAATGACATAAGAGAAACATATGCCAACAAAGAAAATAAAACCAACCGGAAATGCCAGACGACAGATGACTGTTTTGGATTTTTCAATGCTGGACAAAGTTCGACCGGATAAATCCTTGACCACCGGCCGAAAGAGATTATCAGGACGGGGAAGCGGCGGTAATCTATTGGTAGCCCACCGCGGCGGAGGAGCCAAAAAGCTTTTTAGATCGATTGATTTTCAAAGAACCAACCATTTGGGCGATAAGGCAAAAGTTGAAACAATTGAATATGATCCGAACCGCACCGCTTTTATTGCCAAGATTTCCTACGAATCAGGCGAGAAAAGCTATATAACGGCTTGTGAAAAAATGAAGAAGGGAAGTGTAATTATCTGTGCGGAAGATGCGCCGGCAAAAGTCGGAAACAGAATGAAATTAGAAAACATTCCTGTTTCAACCCAGATCAACAATCTCGAGATGGTGCCGGGCAAGGGCGGACAGATCGCCCGCAGCGCAGGTAGTTACGCCACACTTCTTGGATTCGACGGTAAATACGCTTTGGTTCGTTTGATTTCAGGCGAGGTCAGAAAAATTTTATCAGGAAATTATGCCACTATCGGTATTGTTTCCAATATTGATCACGGCAATGTCGTCATCGGCAAGGCCGGAAGAACCCGACACATGGGTATTCGTCCGACCGTCTTGGGTAAATCCAAGAATGCCGCCGACCATCCGCATGGCGGTGGTGAGGGACATTCGCCTATCGGTTTGAAATATCCAAAGACCCCTTGGGGCGCGCCGGCTTTGGGACCGCGCACCAGAAACAAGAAAAAGCAGGGAAGCAAGTTAATTATCAATAGAAGGAAGAAGTAAGCAAACCCCTACGAAAGTACGAATCGTAACACGAAAATACGAAAGTACAAATAAAAATATTCGTAATTTAGTAATTTAGTTTAATTCGTCCGCCTCGGCTCGTGCCGACGCGAGACGGGTAATTTAGTAGGAGATTAGGAAATTTATGTCCAGATCACTTAAAAAGGGTCCATTCATTGACCCTAGAATCGTAAAAAAGATCCAAAACATGCCGGCCGGCAGCAAACAGTCAATCAAGACCTGGGCCCGGGATGCGGTTATTACTCCGGAAATGGTCGGATATAATTTTGGAGTCCACAACGGCAAAGAGCATATCAATGTCTTTATTATCGAGGATATGGTCGGACACAAACTGGGCGAATTCTCCCCGACCAGAAAGTTTAGACGCCACGGCGGTCGCATGGCCAAGGAACAGGATAAAGGCGCACCGGTGGCAGAAAGCACAACAAAAAAGGAATAGGGATATAAGGTATAAGATAAAAGATAGAAGTCGGGAACAGTTCTCGACCCCGCCGATAGCGGGACTCGAACAATAAACAATTCGATATTCGTTCATTAGCCATTAGAATAATTAGTTATCCTTTCATGATTGGGAAACCTATGGATATCACAGTCAAAAATTTGTATATAAAGGCAACTCCACGAAAAGTGAGACCGCTTTTACATGGCTTGAAGGGTGCCAACTGTGAAAAATCCCTTGAGAAATTGATGTTTGTCTCCAAAAAGGGCGGCAAGAGCATTTACAAGTTGGTAAAGTCGGCTATGGCCGCGGCTAAGGAAAATGATTTGGAAATAAACAATCTTTATATCAAAGAAATTTTCTGCAACGAAGGACCGAGATTGAAAAGACGAAGAATGGAATCAAAAGGTGTTTCACGCAGAATCACCAAAAGCTCCGCCCATTTGGTTTTGACGATTTCGGATGAGGCGGAATTAAGTCAAAAGGCAAAAGTGGAAAGTCAAAAGGAAGAAGAAGTGACTCCACAGGAGTCATCCCAGACTGAGGTTTCGAGATCTGGGATTCAAAAAAAATAACTGGATCCCGCATCAAGTGCGGGATGACAGATAAGGATACATTATGGGACAAAAAGTAAATCCGGAATCAATTAGGTTGAAAATCAATGATACTTGGCGAGCCAAGTGGTTTGACAAGCAAAACTATGCCAAGAATTTGGTTTCAGATCTTAAGATTCGCAGATACTTGAGTGTCCAGTTGAAGAATGCCGCTGTGGCCCGTGTTGAAATCGGACGCGACGCCAACAAAATCGTGATTGACATCTTTTCAGGCCGGCCGGGTTTGATCATCGGACGAAAAGGAACCGGAACCGACGAGATTAAAAAGGGTCTTTCCAAAATTGTAGAGGGAAAACTTCAGATTAATATCGTCGAGGTCAAGAAACCGGATATGGATCCGGCTGTAATCGGTCAATCTATTGCCACCGCCCTTGAAAAGAGAATTCCTTTCAAAAGAGCGGTCAAACAGGCGTTAGAGCGAGCCAAAGAAGCCGGCGCTTTGGGCGTCAAGATTCAGGTTTCCGGTCGTTTGAATGGCGCTGAAATCGCCCGTTCCGAGAAAAGTATTTTTGGAACCGTGCCATTGTCATCTTTCAAATCGGATATCGATTACGCTTTAACTTCCGCTCTGACCACATACGGAATTATCGGAATCAAAGTTTGGGTTTATAAGGGTGAGGGAAAATACGTGGAGTGACCAAATCTCCTACGAAAGTACGAATCTGGCGAAAGTACAAATATTACAAATAATTCGTAAAATTCGTAATTTCGCAAAATTAGTAAATTGGTAGTAATTAGGAAATTTATGTTGTTAATGCCTAAAAAAATGAAATTTAGAAAGCAGCAGCGCGGCAAGATGCGGGGGATCGCCGCCCGCGGTAATGATTTTGCTTTTGGCAAATACGCCATCAAAGCAATGACTTGCGGAATGATTTCGGCCCGAGAGTTGGAAGCGGCCAGACGAGCAATGACAAGATACATCAAAAGAGGCGGCGAGGTTTGGATCCGGATTTTTCCAGACAAACCGATCACTTTGACTTCCGCCGAAACCCCGATGGGATCGGGCAAAGGCAATGTCGACCATTTTTCAGCTGTTTTGAAACCGGGCAGAATTATCTTTGAATTAGATGGTGTCGATGCCGCCACCGCCAAAGAAGCGATGCGTTTGGCCCAGCATAAGATTTCAGTTATGACAAAATTCATTGCCAAAGAGGATTAAGATGAAATTAAAAGAAGAATTGAAACAAAAAAGAGCAAACAGACCAGAGGACCTGAAAAAGGAATTGGTTTTGGAAAAGCAGAAAGTTGCTTCAACCCTTCTTTCAATTAGGGCCGGCAAGTCGGAAAAATATTCAGAAGCCAAGAAGTTGAAGAAAAACATCGCCAGGATTGAAACAATTATCAAAGAAATGACAAACAAGGAATAGCATGGAAAATGAAAATATCAAAACAACTGTTGGGACAGTCGTTTCCGATAAGATGGATAAATCGGTAATTGTAGCTGTGGACCGGATCAAGGCCCATCGTTTGTACAAGAAAAAATATACCGTTACCAAGCGATACAATGCCCATGACGCCGAAAATCAGTACAAAGTGGGTGATGTAGTTCTGATTGCTTCTTCCAAACCACTTTCCAAGAATAAGAAACACACAGTCGTGAAAAAAATAGGTTAGAAGATAGAAGATAAGAGTTAAAAAGATAATAGAAACTTATATCTTATATCTTATATCTTATATCTTATATCCCGTATCGTTTATCTACTCGCCAACGGCGAGGATAAGGAAATATATGATTCAGCCAGGTTCAAGATTGAATATAGCAGACAACACCGGTGCAAAAGAGATTGAATGCATCACGGTTTTGGGACGGACGAAAAGAGACGCCGCCCAGCTTGGCGATCTTATTTCGGCATCAGTCAAATCAGCCGCTCCGCGCGGAACGGTCAAGAAAAAGGAAGTGGTTCGAGCCGTAATCGTCAGACAGAGAAAGACATTTGCCCGCGAAGACGGTTCAAGTATTAAATTCGATGAAAATGCAGCCGTAATTGTTGATGCCGCCGGAACACCACGGGGAACCCGAATATTCGGACCGATCCCACGGGAGCTTCGCCGAGGTTATATGAAGATCATATCCTTAGCGCCCGAAGTGCTTTAGAAAATGGTTAAATTGTTGCATTGTTAAATTGTTGAGGAGCGGCAACAATGGAGCAATTTAGCAATTGAACAATTGTGAACACAATTTGCAACATAGATAATAAGTTAAACGAATAATAAAAGAAAAGAAAAGATGAAGTTAAGACGCGGTGACAATGTAATGATATTGGCAGGAAAAGACGGCGGCAAAACCGGCATTATTGAGCGTGTAGCTCCAAAAGAGGGCCGAGTTGTGGTCAAGGGCCTTAATATGGCCAAAAAGCATGTCAAACCAAGCCGGAAAAACCCGCAGGGTGGAATCTTGGATATCAACCTGCCTTTGCAGATTTCAAATGTAGGCCTTGTCTGCCCGTCTTGCGGTAAGACAACCCGAGTTGGTTACGCCATCAAAGACAAAGTAAAATCAAGAATTTGCCGCAAGTGCGGACAAAGCGTTGAGGCAGTAACCAAGTAATCATCCCCCTACGAAAGTACGAATCGTCACACGAAAGTACGAAAGTACAAATTAAAATATTCGTAATTTAGTAATTTAGATAAATTCGTAATTTGGTAGGATATTAGGAAACGTATGGAAAAATTGGTAGAAAAATATAATAAGGAAATCAAACAGAATCTTATGCGTGAACTGAATAAGAAGAATGTTTTTGATATTCCTCGTCTCGAAAAAGTAGTGGTTTCGGTCGGTATCGGCGATTATAAGGAACAAAAAGAAGTGATTGAAAAAATTGCCGCCGAATTGACCCGGATAACCGGCCAAAAGCCAAAGACCAATATGAGCAAGAAAGCGGTTTCGGCTTTCAAACTTCGTATCGGCCAACCGGTCGGATTAACTGTTACCCTTCGAGGTGCCAGGATGTTTGATTTTATCGATAGATTGATCAATCTTTCCCTTCCCCGCGTCCGAGATTTCCGCGGAATTTCAAAGAACGCTTTTGATGGTAACGGAAATTATTCAATCGGAATTAGAGAATACTCCATATTTCCGGAAGTCAGATATGAAAATATCTCGACCATGTTCGGTCTTGGTATTAGCTTAAAAACCAGCGCCAAAAATAAAGAGGAAGCGCTTGCTCTTCTTACGGCACTGGGTTTCCCATTTGAGAAAGGAAAGTAACCAAAACAAAAACGGATGACAAATCATAAGGATGACTAATAACGAATATTAGTTATCCGTTATCCCAACAATCCGTTATCCGTATTTATTTAGGAAATTTATGGCCAAGAAATCACAGATCGCAAAATCAATCAGAAAACCGAAGTTTTCGACCAGACTTAATAGACGATGCAAGATGTGTGGTCGACCTCGTGCATACATCAGAAAATTCGGGCTTTGTCGGATTTGTTTTAGGGAATACGCCTCAAAGGGAGAAATCCCCGGAATCAGCAAATCAAGCTGGTAGAATAACCAAAAGACTACGAATGTACGAATTAATCGAAAGTACAAAATTACAAATAAAAATTCGTAAGATTCGTAATTTAGAAAAATTCGTAATTTAGTAGTAGTTAGGAAACCCATGGATCAAATCGCAGATTTATTAACACGAATCAGAAATGTAAGTGTAATAGGCAAATTTGAGATCACATTACCCTCTTCAAAAATGAAGGTCCTGATTTTGGAGATCTTAAAAAAAGAGGGCTACATTAGCGATTTCAAGTTTGATACCATTAAAGATCAAAAACAGATCCAGATTTCAATGTCCGCATCAAAGCATCCGACGCATTTACGACAGATCAGCAAATCCGGTCAGAGGATTTATGTTAAAAGCACAGAAATCCCTCGACCTTTGCGCGGCATGGGTTTGATCATTATCTCAACCCCTTCCGGCGTAATTACCGGTAATGAGGCAATTAAGAAAGGAATTGGGGGAGAGTTGATTTGTGAAATATGGTAGTAAACCAACCAAGAACGGATGGCGAATTATACCAATAACGAATAAACGAATATTAGTTCATTAGTCATTAGTAAAATTAGTTATCCATTCCTGATTAGGAGATTTATGAGTAGAATAGGTATTAGACCAATCAAAATTGAAGAAGGTGTCAGCGTTGATATGACCGGAGATAAAATAGTCGTTTCGGCTGGCGAAAATAAACTGGAAAAAAATATTCCCGCTGTTTTGTCAGTGAAGATTGAAGATGGGAAAGTCTTTGTGACACGAAAAGATCAGGAAAAAAGCACCCGTTCACTTCACGGTCTTTATGCCAGATTAATCAAGAATATGATTATCGGCGCCAAAGACGGATTTACCAAAGTTTTGGAATTCAACGGAACCGGTTATCGGGCTGCGATTGTCGGCGAGGAATTGGTTTTGAATATGGGATATTCCCATGATGTAAAATTAGAAATACCAAAAGAATTAAAAGTTACGGTAGTTAAAAACACAATTGTAATCATCGGCACGAGCAGAGAATTGGTCGGCAATTTTGCAGCCAAGACCAGAGAAGTCAGAGGACCGGAGGTTTACAAAGGCAAGGGGATTAAATATAAAGGTGAATTTATCAAACGGAAAGCCGGCAA
>CAYILA010000010.1:14170-16316 GCA_964364265.1 uncultured Candidatus Saccharibacteria bacterium
ACAAAGGCAAGGGGATTAAATATAAAGGTGAATTTATCAAACGGAAAGCCGGCAAGACAGCCGCCAGCAAGTAACCTAATAGGCGATCCTAATCTGCGAATGCATCCTAATGATACTAATATTCGGAACATTCGGATAAAAATTAGTAGATTCGGATCGGGATAAAGAATATATATGCAAGATAAAAGAAAAAAAATTAATAAGATGATCGAGGGAAGTGCGACAACCCCCCGCGCTTCTGTTTTTCGTTCAAATCTAGGTGTTTATGTTCAATTGATCGATGATGCTACCGGCAAGACAATCGTTTCGGCAAACCCGAAAAATGTCAAAACCGGTAAGACCCCGATCGAAAAAGCCAAAGAGACCGGAATTGAGTTGGCGAAATTGGCAAAATCAAAAAAGATTGAAAGCGTTAAATTTGATCGAAACGGATACCGCTACCATGGCCGGGTGAAAGCTCTCGCCGAGGGAATGCGTGAAGGGGGATTAAAATTCTAAGCAGGTTTTCGTTAAGCGGTGTACGGTAACGAAGCCGGTATCGTCAAAGGGTAAGCGGTAACGGCCGACTAACGAACAACGATAACCGATACGGGCCTCGTAACCGATAAACGAGCAACGTTAGACGACAATAAGGAAAAATATGGTTGAAAAAAATTATATGAGATCAAAGGGTGCGGGACAAAAACGAGAGCCAAAGGAATTCGATGAGAGAGTAATCGAAGTGGCTAGAGTTTCTCGTGTCGCCAAAGGTGGACGAAGAATCCGTTTCCGCGCTCTGGTTGTGATTGGCGACCGCAAGGGAAGAGTGGGGATGGGCGTGGCAAAGGCAACCGAGGTTAGCGCCGCCGTACAGAAGGCGACCAGCTTTGCCAAAAAACACATCGTTACCGTCCCTGTTATCAATGGCTCGATTCCGCATGAAATTACAATGAAATTCGGCTCCGCCGTTGTTATGCTAAAACCGGCAACTCCGGGTACCACCATCGTGGCCGGCGGATCAGTCCGTGTTGTTGCCGAACTAGCCGGAATCACCGATATGCTTTCCAAAATTATGGGTAGTGCCAATAAGATTAACAATGTAACCGCTACTATTAAAGCTTTGACCTCCTTTAAACCGGAAGTTGTTACAAGAGTACAAGAATACGCGAAGCAAGCTGATAAGCTAGTAAGCAAGAAAGCTGATAAGCTGACCACAATAGAAAAAGCTGAGGCAACGGAAGTTGCCGAAGTCCCGTCCGCAGGCGAGACAGAAATCCCGACCCTTGAAGGCGGGAAAGAAAAAGTGACACCTAAAGTGTCATCCCGAGCGAAGTCGAGGGATCTTAAAATAGGTGAAACGCCAATCGTTGAAGGCGGGGAAAAACCGGTTAAGAAAGCCGTGAAGAAGATAACCAAGAAAGTAGCTAAAAAATAATTATCCTTCGAGAGAGGTCGCCTCGGCGACCGAATCGAGAAGTTCTCGACAAGCTCGAACGATAAAAGGTACAAAATGATCAAATTAAAATCAATTAAAGGTAAGAGCATCAAACGCCCAGGCCGTGGCATCTCTGCCGGTGGCGGCAAGACCGCTGGCCGTGGTACCAAAGGTCAGAAGTCCAGAGCCGGACACAATATTCCTAACCGCTTTGAGGGCGGTCAGACAGTTTTGTCGATGCGTCTTCCAAAACTTCCCGGTTTCAAATCCAAAGGCAAAAAGGCAATTGTGATCACCCTTGACGATATTTCAAGAAATTTCAAAGACGGTGAAGTTGTCTCAAAAGAAAAACTGATCGAAAAGAAAATGATCAACAAATTGGATGTTGCGAAGGTCCTAAACACCGGAAAATTGACAGTGAAGGTTACTTTGGATCCAACCGTTAAGGCATCAAAGTCGGTTGAAAGTTTATTTACGGACTCTCATGTAATGGAAGAGAAGAGTGAAAAGTCATCCCGTGCCACGACACGGGATCCAGAAAAAAGTGAAGTGTCATCCCATTCTGTCTCCCCTGTGTCATCCCGAGCGAGCGTAAGTGAGCCGAGGGATCTTAAAATAGAAACTTCCCCTGATGTCAATGCCCCGAAGGGGACCCCTCAGGTTAAAAAGATTACAAAAACAACTAAAGAGTAACAAATCAAAAAATCTCCAGCCCATAAGCCGGAGATTTTT
>CAYILA010000010.1:16416-30006 GCA_964364265.1 uncultured Candidatus Saccharibacteria bacterium
TTTTTGAATAAGAAAAGGGCGATTACAAATGAGTAATCGCCCCGGTGTTTTCGTCCTCCTTTTCGTGTCATGGCAGGAGCCCCCCCTTTCGTCTCCTTTTTCATCCTGCCAATCTAACAGTAGTCGTGGCTAACCGGTTACATACCGATTAAGCGTCGGATCAAGCCCTTGTGGGCTCTCCTTTGTGGTTGACCGGATAGGCTGGGCCGCGGTTCACCGCAGTGTCGGCAGTAGTCGGCAGACGGAATGTAGAAAGTGTGCCCATTGGTACACTTTTCCAGCGGTGTCCCTCGCTGTTTGCACTTAGGGCAGAACCCGCCCATGATGTTGATACCACAAGAGATACACTCCATCGTTGCCTCCACGACCTGTGTGCCGCACTTGCCGCAGAAGTTCGAAAGTTCGCATGTTAGGCAAACTGGACAGTAATAAATCATTTCCTCACCCCCCTTACCTTTGCTAGTTGCAATGAAAATGTTATACCAAATATCGCAAATATTTACAATACTGTTTCCGCTTTTCCTGTTTACACGCCTCAAGCCCTTGGCTCTTTGGGAAGGGTTTCCTTTGAGGCAGACTTTTGTCTTTGTCCTCCCTTGCTATCCGTTGTTCTCCCTTCTTATCCCATATCCCCATATCCCCCTTCTATTCTTTATGTATTATTTGGTCTCCCCCCTTGTCTTCCCCGATCTTTTTCCAGTATTCCTTTATCCTTTCTATTCTCATTTCTTAAATTTAATCTAAAATAAATAGAAGACCAAACAAACCCCGAACTTATCCACAGCGCTGATTATTGTGTACTGACCAAAGAGTCAGTATAATGTGTGCGGAGGACAAAATGCAACGAGGGGTTACAAAAAGGCAAAAAGAGCTAGTAGAGATAGTTTATAAGTTTATTCAGTCAACCGGTTATCCCCCCACTTTGGTTGAAATGGGGGAAAGACTCAAGGTTTCTTCAAATCAGGCTGTTCTGGACTTATTGAAATCACTTGAAAATAAAAAGCTCATAAAACGAGATGAAGGTGAAGCTAGGGGGCTTCAAATATTACCTCAGGGTTATGCTGTAATCGGAAAGACGCCATTAGTGCGAGTTCTTGGTGCCACCGCAGCAGGGCCGCCAATTCAAGCAATTGAACAGAATGAATGGTTACCCTTGCCATCGGGCTACGAGAAATTTGAAAATGTCTTTATGGTTAAGGTAAACGGTAGTTCGATGATCGAAGCCAATATTTATGATGGTGATGCGGTTTTGATTAAAGAACAACGCGAATATAAATCTGGCGATATAGTTTTAGCCCGAATCGGCGACGACGTGACTCTTAAAACATTTATTGCCAAGGATGGAAAAATTCACTTAAAACCGGAAAACCCTGCTTGCCGCATTATTGCGATTACTGAAGACACTTATTTTTTAGGTAAAATGATCGCTAATTTAGGAAAGAGGTAAAATGAGTGAACTATCTACAACCGAAATTATTAATAAAATCTTTCGAGATTCGGAAACACTTTATGGACTTAAAAAATTTAGCGATATTAATATCAATGAGAGCATCAATATATTTGCAAAAGATGGTAAATATTTTCTTAAATGTTTTGTAAGAGATAAAGATATCCAAGTTTATAATCCCGAAAATAATATCGGTAATCCGGAAGAAATTGTTCGTCAACTTTGGCTCTATAAACTCTTAAATAATTACAAATATCCAAAAGACCGAATTGAAGTCGAAAAAGACGTTTACTTTGGTCGCGAAATTCACGCCAAAGGCATTGATATTGTGATTTATCATAAAGACAAGGTCACGCCGCATATTATAATTGAACTTAAAAAACCGAAAGAAGATCAGGGAATTGAACAATTAAAATCCTATCTTTCAGCCGAAGGCGCACCAATCGGCGTTTGGTCAAACGGTGAAACTTCGTTAGTCCTTTATCGTCCATATCCGCGAGAATATGAAACTTTACGCGACATTCCGCGTGTCGATCAAACGATTGACGATGTTATTGAGCAAAAATTAACCATTAAAGATTTGACTTCCGAATATGATTTAAAAAAGATTATTCTTGCGCTTGAAGAATTGGTTTTAGCCGGTTCCGGTGCCGACTCATTTACAGAAATTTTTAAAATAATTTATGCCAAACTTTACGATGAAAAAACGGCTAAATCGCGGCCGGATCAAGAATTATTTTTTAGAAAGTCAAAAGATAATCAAATTACTTATCAAAATATCAACGATCTTTTTACAAACGCAATCCACGAATGGCCGGGTATTTTTAACCCTCATGAAAAAATAGAACTTTCACCGCATCACCTTTCAATCTGTATTGCCGGTTTTGAGGAAATTAAGCTTTTGGGCGCTAAACTTGAGGTTATGGATATGGCTTTTGAATATTTGCTCACATCAATCGCCAAGGGCGAACGCGGACAGTATTTTACCCCTCGCAATGTTGTCGATATGGCAGTAAAAATGATTAATCCGAAAAATGATGAATATATTATTGATCCGGCTTGCGGTTCAGGTGGTTTTTTAATTCATTCAATGTGGTGGGTTTGGCAAAATACTTTAAAAGATGCCGACAGAGAAGCGCAAATCGAATATGCCAGACGTTATGTTTTTGGTATTGATTTTGACGAGAAATCGGCCAAAATTGCGCGCGCTTTAATGCTCATTGCCGGCGACGGTAAATCACACATTCTAAAACTTAATTCGCTTGATACGAGAGAATGGCAAGGCGAAGAAAGTGAAAAAGTTAGAGCCAGAGCCGAGTTGCAATACTTAACTGAAGATTCAGACTTTCATAATCTCAAATTCGATTGCTTACTGACTAATCCGCCTTTTGCCGGCGAAATCAAAGATCAAGTTCTTTTGCGAAGCTATGATCTTGGCAAAAACTTAAAAGGCAAACTGCAAAATAAAGTCGAGCGTCACATCCTTTTTATTGAACGATGTTTACAAATGCTTAAACCAGGCGGTCGTATGGCCATTGTTTTGCCACAGGGAGTTTTAAACAATACTCAAATGCAATATATTCGCCAATATCTTTTTGATAAAGCTCAACTTTTGGCGGTAGTCGGTTTACACGGTAATACTTTCAAACCGCACACCGGCACGAAAACTTCGGTTTTGTTTTTGAGAAAATGGAAAGAAGACGAAGAACCGCTCAAAGATTATCCAATTTTTTTGGCCGTTTCGCAAAAATCTGGTAAAGATAATTCCGGCGATTTAGTTTATAAAAAAGACGAAAACGGCGATTATATCCGCGACAGTCGAGGCCACAAACTGATCGATGATGATCTCGACCAAATCGCCGATGAGTTTATAAAGTTTAGTAAAGAGAATAATTAGAATTATTGGAGGTGAAAATGGATATTTCCGATGAATTAAATCCTCAAGATTGGGAGTCTATAATTAATGATTCAGAAAGTGGGGTCTCTACTAAGACGGAATCATCAAAAGTCAGATCGAACAAAAAACTAGTATTAACTATAGCGAATTTGAGACTAAGTATTGACCGATTTAATTCTGAATCATCGAAACTTTATAAGATATATCTTTTTCTAACATTTATTAATGTATTAGCAGTGATCGTCAACCTTATAATAATTCTTACAAGATGACTTTTTCAATTATTCAAAAATCACAGCTTGAAAATTTTAGACTTGATGCAGAATTTTATCAAGCCGAATATTTTATCGATTTCACTAAAAGTAAATGGGAAAGTGTTGCAGATAATTTTAATTGTCAGTATGGCTTATCATTAGCCATGAATGATGAAAAGACGGGCTATCCAATGTATAAAATGGATGATATTAATGGATGCTTTTTGATGTCAGACGAAGTTCGATTCGCTCGGGTCACTGAAGCCGAATACAAAACTTTTAAATTAAATGAAAACGACGTTTTATTTAACAGAGTAAACTCTGAAGAATTTGTCGGTAGGACAGGAATTTTTAAAAACGACATCGATGGCATTTTTGCTTCCTATTTGATAAGGCTTACCTCTAAACCGGATTCAAAAATATTACCAGATTATTTAAATAGTTTTCTAAATTCACAATTTGGCCTTAAGCAAATTAAAAGATATAGTCGACGAGCAGTTAATCAAGCCAATATTAATGCGGAAGAACTGAAGAAGTTTAAAATAGCTCTAATTCCCATTCAAGATCAAGAATTGATTAGAAAATTATCTAACGACTCATGGAATGAAATTCAAAATTCTAAAAAATTTTATCATCAAGCTGAAGATTTGTTGTTGAAGGAATTGGGGCTGAAAGATTTTAATGAAGAAAATAAATTATTTTCGATTGTAAATTTATCGGAGGTTCAAAAATTCGGCCGAATAGATGCTGAATACTTTTTGCCAAAATATTTGCAATTACAAGCAAAATTAGAAAATATAAGTCAGCCACTCTTTAAATTAATTGAAAATATTCCGGCCAAGTTTGAGCCAACCAAAGAACCGAATAAAGAATTTAAATATGTTGAGCTCGCAAACATTAATTCATCAAATGGTTTAATCGATGATTATGCAATTGTTTTAGGCAAAGTGGCACCAAGTCGAGCGAGGCGGATTATAAAGGTTGGCGATGTTATTGTTTCGAGCGTCGAAGGTTCATTGAATAAAGTTGCCTTAGTCAAAGAAGAGCAAGGAGATTATTTAGCTTCAACCGGATTTTTCCAATTTCGCAGCGATAAAATTTTGCCAGAAGCTTTATTGGTTTTAATGAAAAGTATTGTCATGCAATGGCAGTTAAAACAAAATTGTGCAGGGACGATTTTGACTGCTGTCCCATGTGAAACGTTAAATAAAATGCATATTCCGATTTTGAAAACCGAAACCCAACAAAAAATTGCCGATCTTGTTCGTCAGTCACATACTGCTCGACAAAAATCCAAAGAACTTTTGGACGAAGCTAAAAGAAAAGTAGAAGAAATGATTGAAAAAGAATAATGATAAACATAGGATTAATAAATCATATTGCAGAAACACATTTTCATATAAGACACCGGATTATACAGTCGTTAAAATTTCCCCTAAATCCACAAGTAAAACATCTTTTTCATAACTCCGAGACGTATTATGATTATTGGGTAAAAATTTTTAGTGATAAATTTTTCGATATGGGAACATTTATTAGATTAGGATCTGCACTCGAGAGAATTTTAAAAGAATATTATATGGAAAATAAAGGCTACCGAAATTTGTTGGATTTAAAAAAAGATTCTAAATATAAAAAAGGTATTTTTCAAAGAATTCAAGATTGGCAAAAAAACGGACTGATTCAACTGTTTAATGAAGGGTTGAACTATGACATTACAACTAATTCCAATCTAAAACTTATGCAGGAATTAATGTTACATAGACATTTATATGCCCATAATACGGGCTTAATTGATGATGAATATATTAGAGACTTAAAAAAACTTACAGGTGTAGATCTTATGCAAAGCCCGAATATCAGTAAGTATTATCCATGTGAAGATGTTTATTATTTTGAACCACTTTTAAAACTAAACGAATTTATTGAAGGTACAAGAAATTTTTTTAGCGATTTTCCAAATCAGCGAAATTAATAAATTTTTGCAAAAATCAATGAAAAGAGAATCGGATGACAAAATTAATAATCAATGAAAAATTTGTTGTAAACAAAATAAAAGACCACCTTTCGCCCAAATGGAGTGTTGTTACCGAAAAAGATTTACACGAAAAAGGTTGCGACCTCGTCTTGAGAGACGAATTTAATAAAAACAAAGCAAGACGATTTTTGATAGAATGTAAAGGTAAATCCTATGCTAAATCGGCAAGATCGGTTAACGAAACTATTTGGCTTTTTGCTTTGGGGCAGTTGGTGACAAGGATGAAGGTTATTGCTCCGCATGCATATAAATACGGTTTGGGTTTGTCGGAAGTGAGCGCCCGAAAGGCACTGAAAAGAATTCCTTGGCAAATCGCTCACGCAAAACACTTATGTTTGTATATTTTTTCTGTTGACGATAAAGGTAAAGTTACGGAATATTCTCCGAGAGATATTAGAAAATTTCAATTAAAATAATAATCATTAAAGAATCGGTGAAATAAAAAAAATGGTTTTGAGTTGAGAGAGGAGGAATAATATGATAGAGGAAAATACTTTTCGACAAGAAGAGGAACCGATAGAAAATGCGCTTAGAAAGTTGCAACGGATTTGTGAAATTTTAAAAGAAATGGGTTATTCTCTTTATGAAGAAAATATCAAAGCCGAATTCTTGGATCCTCGTTCGAATATGGCCTGGATTGGTTTTCCAATTGCCAGCGAGGGTTTGGACGGAATTCGCTGTTCAAATGACAAATATCGCGGTTTGATTATCTGGTTTACTAATGGTTTCGAAAAACGGGATGATCCCAGGCGGCAAGAGATCGTAAAAAGGATCCAAGCCGAAAATCTCGCTTATACATTTTAAGATTGTTCAATGCCACATTATACTAGGAATGAGCGAGGAGGTAGATGTCACAAATTGAGGCAGAAATAGGCGGGCAAGAAGTTTTTAGGAGTAGTTTCGACAAAAGAGATAACTTCGGAAGAAATTTACAACCAAGTCAGGCAGATGTTGGATCGGGACAAACAATACCCAATCGAGAAAGCATTTCAAGACTCCATGGAGGAGATTGAAATGCTGTCCAAGGATCAGGATGAAGAAAGCGAACAACATCCTGTAGAGAAAGCACTAGATGAAGCAATAGCGAGATTCTATAGACGACTACAAAAAGAATAATTTATTGTACGGTATTACAAAATAGTGCTATAACGGAACTAATTAATCAAGCAGGTAAATGAAAAAAATAAGAATTACTCGACTTAACGTATTGTTGTTGGTATTGGGACTTCTAATCTATATTAGCGCAAGCATATTATATGATTTATATTTCCCAAAAGACGAAAAACCAATTGCATCAACTGTTTCTGTCACCGACGAAACGCCTGATCAAGCGGATGTAGAGGAACTGCAATTTACTGATCAAGAGAAAGCTGGTTATTATGAATCCTATAAATCTCCCTATGTGATTGCGATTCGAAAAGCTCTCGACTCTTACCTGAGTGGCAAAGATGATTATCTTGAAGATCTAGCCATCGAATCATCTAAAGATGAGGATGCTGCGGTGAGCGGGTTGGATTCGTTCGATAAAAGCTATTATAAAAGCAAATTTATAGTATATTATAAAAATAGAGCTATTGTCGGAGGCCAAACAATTCAAATAATATTCGTGGATAAACCGGACAAACTGTTTGTTGCTTGGGTTTATGATATCGGCGATGTAGGGAATTATACCTTGAGAACTTTTTATGAAAATATCAAATTCACTCCAGACAAGATGTTGGAGATCCGAAAACAATATCGGTCATTTTTCTCTGACACTGAACATATGATGTAAATAATCACCGGTTCTGTGCGGCAGTTTACTTATTAAAAATAATGAAAAAAGAAGATCAAAAGATGTAAGAGTTGGAACGGATGATCCGTTCAATAGACATTAAAGTAAATATGATCTGCAAGAAATTGCGGATATTTAAATATGACGAAAGCAACGAACCGCAAGCGCAAGACGAACTGTACGATGAAGCGGTGAAAATTGTAAAAGAGATAGGAAAAGCCGGCGCATCATTATTACAATGGCGGCTAAGCATTGGCTATGCCCGTGCTGCCCGTTTGTTAGATATACTTGAAGATGAAGGTATAATTGGCCCGGCCTGTGGCGCACCCCCCCGTGAAGTCTACTAGATATTGTAAATAACAATTTTAAAACGCTTAACCCTCAATGTTACACCTCGTAGAGCTTGCCCTGAGCCCAGCCGAATGGGTGCGCATTGAAAAATAATCACCGATTCTGTACGGCCGTCCAAAAAAGTGATATATGATAAGTAATAATTGATAATAGGGAAGGAAGATGCACACGCACTATAACAAGGGGACACCGTCGTTTATCAAACTAAAGAACGGCCAGATCATCGAGGGGACATATAAAGACCACAAAGGCGGGTTTGTTGTTTTGTATCACAACTAGTCCAACCCCCAACTGCCATTCACGAGGTGGAAGTTGGGGTCTGTCTGCGCTATTATTAAAAATAAGTGATCTGGAGGTTTTATGAAAAGCGGATACTATGACGATGACGGAACTCTCATCGATATGGATTCGATCGAGGTGCCACAACTATGTAAAAAGTGTCGGCAGAAGAATCTGGTAGGAGAGGAAATTGATTGCAATCTAAACCGGTTTGACCAGCAGGAGGAAATTAAAGACGATAAACAGTTTATATGCGAGGCATTTGAGACAATATGAAACCTAGTTTCGATCTGGATAAAATTAAATTTTCGATTGATGAGCAGACGTGGAACAAAGCTGTCGGCCTATTTGAGAAGGGCAAAATATCTCAATTCGAAGAACTTCTCGATGGCTACTCTGCCACTGTTTTGGGTACTTCTCCTTATCATGTTTTCGTCTCGGCCAAACATCATGATCGCGGTAGCTGCGATTGTTATCTTGGTCAAAAAGAAATCCTTTGCAAACATATGACTGCCGTTGCCGTTTGGGCCGTTACCGGTGACCAGAAATTATCGGAAGGCGAAAGAGAGATTAACCATCAGATTAAATTTAGTGGCAAGGTAGATGAACCAAGCGATAGTGAAACCGAACAGGTTAAAACAGAAATATCAACAGCTCTTAAATATATTAAAGCTTATACTGGACCGTCAAAAATTTGGTTTCAGTATCAGGATTATCTTTCGGAAGGTTGCAACCGCTTAGCTAAAATATTTTCCGGTTTGCCGGCTAGCGAGCATCCGGCAGAATTAATAGTGGAAACTTTACTAAAATTAGATAAAAAGCTGACTTCTGGCGGAGTTGACGATTCCGATGGTGTGGTCGGCGATTTTATTGTAAGTACTGTCGATCTTTTACTACAGTTTGTTGATGCCAAGCCGGAGTGCAAATCTGCCTTCGTTGTTTTATCTAATAAAACAACTTGTTTTGGCTGGGAGGAGCCTTTGCTGAAGTACATAGAAAATAATTAGACGTTTACGGATACTTTGTGACAGATGCTGTACGCCCGCAGATTATTTGCAATCTCTCAGCATTTGATTAAGTATTTCTGTTTGGCAAAAACTATTTAGAGTAATTAGGTCATAAGGAGATAAGTGTACTTCTATTTAACAATGCCCGCATGCCTAATAAATCTGATTTCTTACTATGTAGTTTCGCATAAGTCAGACCATGCGCCCAAAAAAAATGGGTGTTGGGTATTTTTGGGATTATTACCGCATCTAATACTATCGGCAATTTCAATATTCGGGTCAATTCTTGTGCTTGTTAATAGAGATACGGGAAATGGAAGCCTGTTGGCATTTTATGCGGTTATGTATTTATTGTTCTCGTTAGTTGCTTCAGCATATGGAATTATCATCCCCATCTTCTTGCTCTCAAATATTCGTATGTATCACGGTTATTTTATATTTTTGGCAATTCAGGCAGCACTGCCGGCGATAATTTTTGATATCTATGAGGCTAGTTTGCATCTCCCACGTTGATAGGGAATTTTTTTGGCGGGCTCAAAATCTTCATTTTATCCCAGACATCGCTCTGCTACCACCCCATAGTTAACATTGCGGTAAAGTTCACCCGGCACCAAAACGATTAACCCTCGATGTACACTTCCAAGGTGTACATTGGTGAAAGAATTACTAAATGCACACACATTTTGACAAAGGGACGCCGCTACGCATAAAGCTGAAGGACGGGCGGGTGATCGAGGGGAAATTCCGGGATCACAAATCGGGATGTGTCATTTTATATGACGGCCAAAAGATCAATCTCGCTGACGTTCAATCAATGTCAATCCGCAAACTAAAAACGGAAGTTCGCGAAAACCGAAACATCACTTTTCGTACCTGAAATTATCCCTTTTCTAAATTATTTAATCCAAAAATAATCACTGAATGTGTACGGCCGTACAATAATAGTGATAATATATATTCTATATAGATTTTTATAAGAAGGTATGCAATGGTAAGAAATCCTAGGGATTCACAAAGGGTAATGGCTTGGTGTGTTGATTCAATCCTTACATTGATTTACCGAGGTTATCAATCGGCAATAGGAAGAGAGGATCTGGAAAACCGGATATATGAACATGCAAAGAAATTGGGAGTTTCCAAGAAAAAAGCTTACAGGATGATTTATGATCTAAAGCGCCGCGAATACATCGCGATCTCAACTAATGATTCGGTCGTTTTAACGAATAAAGCAAAGATAAAAGTGATTGATGCGATCGTAAATAATAATAGAAAAGATGGCAAGTATCGGTTGATTTCGTTCGACATTCCAGAGATAATGCGAGTAGAAAGAAATCATTTCCGCAGAACCATTAAAAGGATGGGGTTTCGGCAGGTGCAACAAAGTTTATGGGTATCCGATAAAAACATCGGTGACCTTGTGGATGCAGCTGCGAAGGAATATAAAGTAAGCAGTTATGTATCTTATTTTATAGCAGACGCATCTAATATAGACCGCCATATCGCAAGAGTTCTTAAGGCAAGTTAAAAATATTATTATTTGGTAATCACCGAATGTGTACGGCCGTCCAATAAAGGTGATATTATTGGAACGAGAAACTAATTTAATAATTGAGTAATTAACGAAAGGAATGTATGAAGAAAGCATATGTTGTCATATGTATTGTGATATTGTTGACAGTTGGTTCGTTGGCGGTAAAGTCATTTTTGTCGGATGACTTGGTTTTTGCGGGTAAACCACCAAGGACATCAAACGTGCCGCCATATAGCGCGACCGTCACATCATCGGTTGTGACAACGAACTATGGCGCGCGGCAAATTCAGGTCGGCATATCATCGACAATCGGCGGTCGCGCGATTCCAAAGACAATCAATAGCAACGTCTTTCCGGCTGTAGAGACGGTTTGGGGCGTCTTGCATCTGCCGAGTGGCGATGTATATTCCGCCACCTATGATGCGACGGTCCAGACATTACAATGGGATGACATTGACACGGTTCTGCCTTCCTTTGGCACATCGATTAGCGCAGAAATATTTTCCTTCTATGCTGGAAAAACAATCCGCATCCCCATCATCATCACCAACTGGGAATAAATATCAGATTAACCAGCATACTGCCACCCCCGGTGTGGAAGTATAGAAATCAGTGGAATAGGGGTGATTTAAGTCCACATCCGGAGTGGACTTATGGTTAAATTCAATATCTCATGGTTTGCAATGATGTGATATAATCTGAGTATATAGAGTAATAATAAATTAAGGAGAAAGATGAAGAAGTTTGTTTTTGTGCTTTTGGGATTTTCAGTCCTGGCTTTCTTCTCGCCCTGGCAGGTTGCCACCACGAAAGCCAATGACGGCGGTAGTCGGAAAATTGTGGTTTTTTCAGGCGCGCTGAATGAAGCGGCGAAAGACGAATTGATTGTCCGCGCCGGCGGAGCCAAATTAAAGAATCTTGATTTTATAGGCGCCAAAGCCGTCTGGGTGCCGGATCGTTCGGCGGCCGCGAAATTGGCTGCCTCTCCCGGTGTGGTGCGTTTAGATGATGATGTTGTGGTAGAAACGCAGGGAGTAACTCAACTAGCAGAATCGGTTCCATGGGGAATTGACCGCATTGATGCAGAACTGGTTTGGCCCTCGGGCAACACCGCCAACCCGATTAAAGTCGGCATTATTGACACGGGTATTTCCGCCAAACACCCCGACCTTTTATCTAATATTAAAGGCGGTGTTAATACCATAAACCCGCGCAAAAATTGGAATGACGATAACGGTCATGGTTCGCATGTCGCCGGCATTGTGGCCGCCCTTGATAATAATATTGGGGTAATTGGCGTCGGCCCGGCGGTTGATCTCTATGCTATTAAAGTGTTGAGCGCGAGCGGTTCAGGATACTTGTCAGATGTAATTGAAGGAATCCAATGGGCAATCGCCAATAATATGCAAGTGATTAATATGAGCTTGGGAACATCGGCCGATATCCAGTCACTCCATGATGCTGTCATTGCCGTCAAAGGAGCCGGCGTTGTGGTAACGGCAGCCGCGGGAAATAATGGCGGTTCGGTTATCTTTCCGGCGGCGTATCCGGAGGCAATTGCAGTTTCGGCTACTGATCAGAATAATGTTCTTGCTTCTTGGTCCAGCCGCGGTCCCGAAGTGGATTTGTCCGCTCCCGGCGTGAGTATTTATTCCACCTATAAGGGGACGGGCTACGCCACTCTTTCCGGTACTTCAATGGCCGCTCCGCATGTGGCGGGGTCTGCCGCGTTGGTATTAAACACTCCTGTTGGTTCCTATGATGCGAACGCTAATGGTGCATGGGATCCGGATGAAGTTCAGACAAAGCTTCAGGTCGCCGCGACCGATCTTGGTAATGCCGGATTTGATATTCTCTATGGTTGGGGATTGGTGAACGCATATATTGCTACTTTGTAATAACATTCAGCCACAAAAATATTTATAAGTCCACCCCCGGAGAGGACTTATGGTTAAATTCAAAATCTCTTGGTTTGCAATTGCAATATGTTAATCACGTTCACTTTTCAAGACCTTGGAAACACTTAGGCTGTTTGTAACTGTAATTTCTGAAGCGGTGTTTGGAAGTTGATCCCCATGTGAAGCCTTCTGTTGTTGTAATGGTTTAGATACTCTTTTAGACATTGGTTTAACTCCTCAATATTGTTAAACGACCTTCTCTTAATACACTCCTCTTGGATAGTCCTGTTGAACTTCTCAATGTGAGCATTGTCATTTGGTTTTCTCTTCCGGATCTTTCGGTGTCTTGTTCCTAAATTGAGGCTGAAGTACCGGCCAAACTCCTGTCCGTTATCTGTTTGGAAACATTGGGTAATGAAAGATGCACTTAACCGTATTCTCCTGGCAAAATGCAATGACGGTCCTGGAGATATCCGATCCACAGCTTCGGCAAATCCGCTCCGTGAATTTACATCTATTCCGGTGTATATATACCAAGTGGTCGGATCATTCTTGTGCCAGAAGGGTCGGAAATGTATTGTATCCAGTTCAACTAGATCTCCAGGACTCTCTGGAACCGGTCTCTGTGTGTTGCGCCAGAACCTTTTCCATTTGCTTTTCTTCTTGAGTAACCCATGGTGGTCAAGAACTCTATTGCATGTGCTGATACTGACCTTAATGCCCTCATTTTCTAGTTCTTTCTGAATCACAGCACCGCAGCGCGGGTACTCTGATAATCTCTTCTTGATGATTGCAGATCTAATGTCATCTGCTATCATCTTAGGTGAATGGTGCGGTCTGGAGCTCTCTGTGGGAATCCCTTGCCGGAGATCACTTGGAGCTTTCCTGCACCATTTTGAAATTGTGCCGGGACTTGTACCGAAGTACCTGGCTGTTTTTCTAATACCCCAACCGGAACGAACCTTTTTGACTGCATTCATCCTGGCTTTGGGCATGAACGGATTCTTTGTATACATACCTGAAATTGTATCAGGGTGTTTCCAAGCTATTGAAACATAACCCTAGATTAGCATTCGAAGTTGAACATTGTTAAAAACCTCATAAGGTGATCGGT
>CAYILA010000011.1:0-24716 GCA_964364265.1 uncultured Candidatus Saccharibacteria bacterium
AAGCAAGCCGTCAGAACTTGATTATTGGGACAAAGAGCTGGCCGGATTGGGAAATCTGATAATTAAAGAACGGATATCGGCTATTGATTTTATCAATCCGATAATTTCGGGGTTGTATGAGGAGATCTCGGGGCAGAAAAACAGTAAGCTAGAGGTTGTCTATCAAAAATCGAGTCCAAACTTAGCCGAGGATTTGGTTCATTTCCGCCAAAAAGACATTGTAACCGAACGAAGCAACTTCGGTCCCCACCGAGACGACCTGCTCTTCCTGTTTAACGGGCGGAATATGGCCCGCTTCTCCTCCCGAGGAGAGATTAAATCGGCCCTTTTGGCCCTGAAAATTGCGGAGTTAAAGTATTTGGAGAAGGAACTTAAAAAGAAGAATCTGGATAAAAGAGAGCCGATTCTTCTGCTCGACGATGTTTATTCGGAGTTCGACGCCGATCATAAAAAACATTTATCAAAATTACTGATTGAATATCAAACCATCATTACCTCTGCAGACAATAGTATATTGGATGAAAAGATGTTGGGTGATGCCAAAATTATAGACTTAGCATAATTTCCAACTACCACTGTTGTCATCCCGACCGACCCGTCTCGCTGCGGCGAAGCCGAGGCGGAAGCGGAGGGATCTTTTAAGAGATTCCTCGGCTTCACTGCGTTGCGCTCGGAATGACAATAAACGAATATTGAATCCATTTTGAACAAACCATAAAGAAGGAAGCGATGAAGAAACTAGGTGATTTTATGATGACGGCCCTAAACCGCAAAGGGCTCGGCAAGGAGACCAAAAGCGCTCTAATTTGTTTTTTGGCCGACAAATATGCCGATGGTCGTTTCAAGTCAATTTCTTTCTCTCGAGGCGTTTTGAAGGTTTCTGTCAGCTCTTCCGCCGCCGCCCAGATGGTCCAAATGGATGAAGAGAATATAATCACCCACCTTAATCGCGAGATGAAGAAAGAGACGGTGAAAAGTATACGGATAGTCAATCGGGGATAAGAGCTAATTGCTCAATTGTTCAATTGCTCAATTGTTACCGTTCCAAACGCATAGAGGTGAATTTTATCAATTGATTTATTGCTTTAGGCAGTTTGTCGAGCTCCCCAAAAATATGATTATAGTGTTCGTCGGTAACTAATCCTCTTACTTTTGCTTTTTCATTCCAATCGAAAGACTCTTTAACCGAACCAAAGCTGTATCTATAAAAGTTAATTTTATCCTTTTTGCCATATCTACCAAATCCTTCGGAGATATTGGCTGATATGGAATCTATCGCATTTACAAATTGTATTCCAATCGACTTCTTGGCAAAATAATCCCACTTAATTACAATATCCCAAACATAGTTTGATAAAGTAAAAGCGATTTTGTAACAGTCTAGGTCGCCTAATTTTAAATAGTTCTTTTCCATAATTTGTGATTTAGGGTAACAACCGGTGGTTTAACAATTGAACAATCGGGCAATTGAGCAACCTGCCTCGCCGGCAGGCGGGTTGAACAATTGAAGCTAGAACCCGATGTGTGTAAACGCCGTTACCTGCGGATTGGCCCAGAGTCCGGCGCGGACGGCAGTTCCGGGATTTTCGACGGTTCCGGTCCGGCAGCCGCCGGCTTTATCAAAGTAATAATTATCACCGATCAATTTACAGATGTTCTCGTCAGCGGCAGTCGCCCAGAAGTTTACATCCTCCTGCCGGCCGGTCATAATCTGGCTTGGAATTACATCTCTATACCGAGGGCTGTTGTGCATCAGCAAAATATCTCCAACCAATTGGCGGGCTCTAGTACGCGCCGCCTCAATTGTTTTTTGGCGATGAGTATCAATATTGGTTCCGTCCCAGATGCCCAAACCGGTAGCATTGGGAGCATTTGCCAAAGCGGCCTCATCTGCCGGATTTGAACTGGTTGAAGATGGCGATATAGATAATCCAAATAGACCGGTGGGACCATAAGGCGATCTCCACTGGACTCTCGATATGTCTCCCTCGGGATAGAAACCATCAGCGTCGCAGTAAACATCGAATTTATAGACGCCGAACAGGTTCATGCCGATAATAATAAGAAGCTGGACGGCGATCAGGTACGGGTTCGGCGCAACACCGAATGCCAAACCGACTCCGACGCCGACAGCGACGCCGACAACCATGGCGGTAGTGCCGGGCACTAATCCGAGGGATTTGTCCAGATTGGCCATTGACTCGCCAAAGACCTTGTTGATTATAGCCATCACCACATATGTGACGATGGCGGCCTTGGCGGCATTGAGCGCTTGTATATTTTTTTCTTGCTGCATTCCATCCGCCAAAATGTTTAGTTCCTCCGGGTTAAGGCCTTTAATTTGTTCAGCCGACCAGGTATATCCAAGGGCATGAACACTTCCGTTGCCTGTGTCGGCGATTTCTTTAAGTTTAGCCAGATTAGCGGCATAGGCGGCGTAAGCGATACCCTGTCCGGCGTCGATAAACTGCTGGGCGGTCCAGGCCGGATTGGCATCTAGGAGAAGACTAAATACCTGATAATTCTTAGCAAGGGTGGCGGCGGTTTGAATATCCTTATACATTTTATAGACTTCATAAGCGGTTCCGGCCGGCATACCGAGGGTTTTGTCGGCCCACTTGAAGACCACTTTCAGGGTCGCATCGAGCGCAACTTTTCCAAGTGTCTGGTAAGGAGAGGATTTGAATTGTCCGTTACCGCCGATATAGCCGCCGTCATTAAACGCCGCCCCGTTTCCATTTAATCCCCAATAGCCGGTCTTGATTCCGATAAAAATGGCGGCCAGAGTTCCGTTTGGAAGTGAAAAATTCAAAGCATTATTAATGAACTCATTGAATTTACTCTCAAAGAAGTTAAATACAGTTTTGTCGGCTAAGAAATTATCGACAGCATTCGCCTGATTTAAAGCAATGCGAGTTAGGTAGTTAATTGAAGAGAGCCATTCTCCAGCGTCGGCAATGCTATTGAATTGAAAACCAAAGAGATGACCGTTCTCAACACCGTTTAGAACATATGTGCCAAGCGCTTTCAGTTTGGTGGCGCCGTCGCCTTTGATCAAATCCCAAGCGAAACCGCGATAGACATTGTGGTCAAGTTTCCAGAGCATTGCGTCAATCGAGCCGTAAAGGAGGGCGTCTTTGAATTTATCGCGAATAGTCTGCGCGCCGTCTTTTTGGGCATCGCCCAATTCACCCAAACTTAGATGGTTACTCAAGGCATCTAGACAAGCACTTTCCTTTGGGGAGGGGTTTTCGCTTTTATTGGTACTGCGATAATAATCCTGGCACTCTGCTGAACCATATTGACCCTCCCCCGTTCCTTCGGTTGTCAACCAATTGGCTCTGGCGGCGTCGATGCGCGCCTGTTTTTGGGCTTGGGTCATATTCGGGTCCTGCCCCAGTTCTCTGGCTTGGGCGTCAAGAGCCGCGTTCCGAATTGAAACTTCGTCTCTCGGCAGAGTGTTGCTTTGGTCAGAAGTTCTAATCACTTGGGTAACCGGATCGACATTTGAATCCAGAGCGTTGGCGCCGTACGGCCGGCTTTGGCCCTCCGGCCTGACAACAATTTCGCCTTCAAGTTGCCGGACGGTGTCGAATTGGGCGTTAGTGGAACCGGCGCCTTCCGTCGCAGGATCGCCGGCGAGAGCGAATGAAATATCAGCATAACTGATTCGCAGTCCGGCCGGGAGCGTCTCCTCGGCATTATCATTGTCTTTGTTCAACCATCTATTTGCGACATAAGCGGCCAAACCGATTTCCAAATAGCGCATATCGCCATCGAAAATCAGCTTCTTGACATCGCCGTAGGGCATATTAACCGTGCCGGCGGTCGCCCTATAAATCGCCTTTGAAATTCGAAGAGAGACATATTCCTTTAGGGCCGTCTGAATCCTTGCGCTAGACGATCCTTGACCGGCAGCGTCGGAGTGTTTGCCCTGAATGCAGCGGTTGATTCCGGTACTGATCAATTTTTCCTGTGTTTCGTATGCAGGAACGTCGTCAAGAAGGTCGTCCTCGGAGTAGACTATCGCTTCGGCCTGGCTCAACTGGGTTCTCTCCTCCGGAGATAAATAAGCCAGATAGTTGTTGGCCGGGTCGTTTTGGGAACAAACCGCTCGCCGGTTCTCCCTGTCCTCCCGCCTCGAATCCCAAGCCGTATAAGTGCCGTATATTCCCTTAACCAACCCTTTTTGGAAGTCAACGGACTGGCCGGCCACCGCGTTTGAAGCAATGGATAAAAATTCCGCATACTCTGCGAGGGTTGAGTTTTCAGCCGTGAGATTGAACCGTTTGTCGAGATCGTCGGCGATGTTGTAGATAAAGACACTGCCGGCGGCGCTCGGGTCCAAAAGGACGGCGTTGATACTGCCCGGCAGAAGGCCGGCCTTTTTATCCAGATCGGCATGGAAGATGGTTGAGAGGCCGTTGTAGAGGCGGGTTCGACCGGAAGCGGATCGAATTGACCAGCCGACACAGTCGTTTTGATTATATTGCGACTGGGCGGGACAGCGAAAAATATTATCAATATTTGAAACAAGATCGTAGACAGCTTGTGCCTCCGTCTCATTGAGACCGAACGCATCAAAAACTTTTACTCCGACCATTCTGGTTAAAATGTTGACCACCGCCTTGTCAAGATAGGCATTTGGTGTCAGGGTTTTGGTCAGCATCTGATAGGTTGTACTCGAAGCAAAGGAGTTGAGAGCCGGCGGGGTAAGACCGAATGTGTTATCCAGATATGCGAGCCGGGTTTTAAAGACGGTGGTTTCTTTTTGGAGATCGACATTGGTATTGAATTGGGAATTATTATCTGAAACTTGGGAAATATCGGTTATGCGAAGATTTATGGCGGCGAGCAGTTTAGCATAGGCAGAGTAACTCTTTGGATTCGTAATATATGAAATATTATCGCGAATATACCTTAATTTCGTTTCGGTGTCGGCATCTTTATATCGCGATGCCAGGTTGGTCGGGAACAACTGATTGATTGCCATTGTTGCAAGATCGCCAAGAGTGGCATTGACGCTCGAGACAGTTCCGTTAAGTGGTATTTTGAACGCTAAAATGAAGTTAATCTGGCCGACATTGCCGACAAGGCCGTTATTGACAAGTTCGCTTTCGCCGGTATTGAAGAGATTGTCGCCGGTAAAACTACCCTTTTGAATCTGGAGAGTTTCCTCAATCTTAGCTTGGGCGATCTTGCGGGGTAAATTGACCAGACCATCCGAAAGATCAACGCTCCGAACGCCGAGAGCGTGACCCAATATCGATCCGCCGATAGATCCTAAAACACAGGTGACATCATCAAGCGATTTGACATTAAGGGCGGCGTAAACGGAATTTTTAGGCAGATTAAAGGCGTTGTCGATCATATTCGAACCGAGACGCAGGAGCGGACGATAATCACCGTTTAATACCGCGTAAATGTCGCCGGAGTCAAAGTCGTCGGGATTGATATTAATACCAAGGTTTCTGAAAAGTGTCCAGGTCAGGACTCTTTTCGCTTCTGCGATACCGACTGCCTTGCGGTAATCTTGAAGAGGTTTAATCTCCGTTGTCTTTGAACCGAAGAGGGAAATTAAAGTTTCAAGAGGGTATTTGTCAACGGAGAGGAATTCGTCCCAACCGGCATCAGTTTCGGTTTGGCCGAATTCGCCCCCAAACTGCTCCTCCATCGCCCGGGCGCGCAGCCAACTGATCGGCAATAAATCAAAGTTTTTGTCCCGCAGATACGACTCGAGGGTTGATTTTGTCGAGGATACATCTTTAAACCGGTTCTTATGGTCATTCGGAAAATCGCCAATCACTTTTTGTAAATGCTGGGTCAGACCAAAGAGATAGACGGCAAAAAGGTCGAGATAATACTGCTCCTCTATTGATTGATTGCTGGCATAAATCTCGGCCGCTTCCTTGGTTTTGAAAGAGTGTGGCGCGCCGTTTGAATCCACATAGACATAGGCATCGTCTTGAATCGAGTCGGCAACCTGGAAGCCGTCTTTTGAGGTGTAAGTTATTTTACACTCATTATTTGAATCTTTGAGACGAGTTACTGTGTTGCTGTTTAAATTGTTATAATAAATCCCAGTCGTTTTTTGATTCTTGAAACCGTCGACGCTTACCTCGCGGTTTAGGACTTGAAGGTAGCGGTTTAGGACAACCTTGGAAATAGCGTATGGCGTTTCGGTAGCTTGGCCCCCAACCACTTCGTTGATTGTTACTCCGGCCTCAATTAATTTCTTCTGGTTTTGATCGAGTAAGGTTGTTCCGTCAGCTAGTTTGACAGTTTCGCCGGTGAAAAGGGCTTGAGTCGAAGAAATGGTATTGTCCCCGTATCCGGTAATTCCCAGTTCGTTGTCAATCGTTTCAGCCCGTTTGCGGTTTCCGGAGTTAATAGACCAGCTGCCCTGTTGTGTGGCGGATGCAAATGCTCCCGAGAGACCGAAGCGGAACATTACATCATTCGCGCCGGTCCGGAGACTGTCGCCAAGATTTCGGTAGTCAATGTTGGTGGCGACATCGTGTATTGTATTATCATTGTTTTTGTTCTGATTTTTAAGTTCTAGGAGCTGGGCATTGGCGGCGATCTGTTTTAATTTTTTCCACTCAGTTTTGGCTTCATTGTATTTATTCGCATCCTTCATTTTAGCAGTCACTATCAGATTAATCAGAGCTTGATTGTTCGCCTGATTTTTTGCCTGATCTTCACCAAACTCAATCCTTGCGCCCGGATTATAAACATCAAAAACCCTTTCTTTCGAGAGTTTGTAGTAATTTTTCAATTTGTCGAAGAGGTCTTTTGATTTATCATCGATGTCGACATCGGGCTTACCCAAGTAATAGATGAATGAAATTTTATCGTAGTCATAGAGGTCTTTATAAACTGGTCCCTGGAAATAATTGGCGGGGAGCTGAAGAGTTTCCTCAACTTTTGCTTGTCCGATTGATTGATAGAAAGAATCCTGTGTATTGATTCCTCGGATCTCCAGATCACGGACGAAATAAGTCAGGGAGTTTTGAGGTAGATTGAGCTCGTTTTCCACTTTCATAATGGCGATTTGCTTGAAAAATTCCTCCGGTTTGATTTTTCCGGAAATAAACAAGATTATTAATTGCGGGCTTACTGTTGTACTGCCGCCCTTAGCGCTGATCGAGCCATTCCCTCCGCTTTCTCCGTTTCCACCGATAGTCACATTTTGAACCTGCGCCTCGGTTAATTGGTAGGAAGTGGGCAGTGTCCTCCCGGCGACTAATTCAGCCAGAGTGTGATTAAGTTCATTCACATCTATTACAATAGAGTTTATCTTGTCGGCGACTCTGTTGTAGGCCGCTCTTTTTTCTTTAATATAGGCATTAAGTTTCGCCGTTTCAGCGGCGCTGGCAGTAGCGGTTCTTTTGGCGCTATCAATATCATTGACATTAATTTTGCCGACGACGGATACGACGCTTTCGAGAATGTTCTTCAAATCGTTGTCCTCGGCGAAATTTTCATCGTTGGCAAGCGTTTCCCAATCCTTTTTGATTTTATTAGATAGTGAATATGATCTTTGAGCTCGCGTGACATAGAAGAGCAATTCCGGCGAGGTGATTGCTGATTCAGGGCTCTCCTCAAGACTTATCTTGGCCTTTTTCCCTTCATTGGCAAAAGCGTTGACCAAAGCGTAGAAAAGATATTTGGATCCTAATTTTTGATAAACCCAGGCCAAATTGCCGTTTTGCTGTCCGAGTAAAAGACAGAGGTCTCTTTCTTCAAGTCCCAGTCTTCTTGCCTGATCGTCGGAGATAGTAACGCTGACTTTGTATTCTTCAGGAATAGTTTGGGGAACACTCGAGTTGTAATTTGAATTATAGTCAGGATTTGGGATCTGTCTTATCCTGGTCAGCTCTACTACATTGTTGTCGGTACTGGCGCAATTATCTCCGAGACCGGCAAGGGTATTTCTTATCCATTGTTTCATCGCTTCCCTCTGGTCGTCGCTATTTGTGATGGCAAAAGTTCGGGACAGAATGCCGAGGCCGATTTCGCTGAAGGCGGTTTCTTTGCCCGACAGGGCGTCGCGCCAAGTTCCATCCGGCATATTATAGGCGTTATCATGAGTCGAAAGATATTCAAAACCGGCGGCGGTGTCAACGGTTCTGGTCTCGCCGACCAGATTAATATATTCACTTAAAGCTTTCTGGCCATCGTTACCCTTGTGTTTATCGACAATCTTTTTTGTCGAACCGAGCGGGATGTGGAGAGCTTTATCGACATAGGTCGGGTCACTGGTTATAACCCCGGTTTTTAGCGGGCCGATTTTAGATTTGATTTCATCAAAAGTTGTACCTGAAAAAGCGCCCGGCTGGAGGGAGAGGGTTTTCTCGATCGCTTTCTGGCCGATTAAACGATTGTTTGCCTCGCTCTCTTTGTATTCTAAAAGGTCGTCGATTTTGAGATTCATCTCAATAGCCAGTTTTCTTTTGCCGATGTTGATCAGGGTTTGCTCGAGTGACTTTTTACTATTTGGTTTCAGAGACGGCGCAGCCGGCTCAAGAAGACCAACAGGAATACTCGATTTCTTCTCGACCGAGGCCTCTCCGATAATGGCGGATATGTCGTCGATCGAGTCATATTTACGGTTAATAAAGGTCGACCTTGGCAGTTCAAGATAGTCCGCCAGATACATCGAGCCCAATTTATGCATCGTATCGGCGACATCCGATCCATCAATAAATGTTCCATCAGAATTGATTACTTGGGAGAAGAGCGATTTTCCGATTAAGGTAGTGAGATCGCCGATGCTGGCATTAGTCAAATCACCCTCATACCCGTCGATATCTCCTCCAACAGAATCGACAAAATCGCGGTAACTTGCCTTGGCCTCATTTCTAAATAGCTCCATCAGATCGTAAGAGTTGACTCCGCCTGATTTGTCGTATCCGGAGGTAGTCTGATAGGCTAATTTTGTTGGTTGCGCCGGTTTCTTTTCTTTTTTGTCGCCTCCGAACCAATGCAACCTTTTCCGGCCGATGACAGTACAGCGGATGTCGTCAATTTCCGAGATGTCGACCGCCTGTCCGTTGTGGTGTGCTGAAACATTTTTCTCCAGTTTTAGTTCATTATTGGTTTGTTCGGCGAGATAGACATCGGCTTTAGTTTGGCCGTTGGCGTCCTCAATTGTGGCATCCCCTGACCCGTTTATACTTTGGCCGATGTCGGCCGCCGTCTCTCCCTCGATTCTGGTGTTGACCTTGCCTAAAATTACATTTGATTCAGAGGAGTACTGTTTGCTTTGGAAAATCTTACTAACCCTGACCCGATAGTGGCCGGCCCCCCCCTCCGACTGCGGAGTAACCAGGTAAACCAGAGTTTTGATGATTCTGATATCAATTGAGATTGCGTTATTAAAACCGTCCTCGATTAGTATGTTGAGGGCGTCGCGTTTTTTAGGGTCGCTACGGTAGTTGACAATGGTGTTTGGTGTTAAACCGGTTATGCATTCAAGTGTGGTCGGATCCCCCTCCTCTTGAACTTTTTTAATAATTTGGGAGCCGGACATCCAGTCGACATATGCCTTGTGGATAATGTCTCGAAGGTTGGCGTTATCGGTGGCGCTTTCGCTGTTTTTTAATGTCTCGAGATCGGCTTTCTTTTTACCAGTGGCCTTGGCGAGCGCGTCAAGGTCGTCGTAGTAGTTAGGGTAGTCCTGCACGAAGGTTGAGAGACAATAGAGTGATTTGACCGCCAAATAATCGCTTTGTTTTAAGATGATCTTTGCATTGTTATTGTCGGCAAGATCACCAAAATTAAGACCAATAGCGTTGTCGGAGTTGCTGAAGGGATTGGACATTGTTGATCGGAGCGCCGATGTACTACTAAGAAGCGAAAGTCGCGTTTCGCTTATTGGCAGGGAATCGTCGTAAACTTCATCGGGTCCGTCATCACCGATATCCTCAACCGTTGTATCGCTTGTCGTCCCGCCGCTATCTTCGGCTTTCGCGACCGAACTGCCCAAATAAGGAACAAAATCTTGCAGTAACAGCGAGAAAAGAAGTAAACATATAATCAATTTGCCGACAAAATGTTTCATTATGGTCCAAAAATTGTTTTAACATAGCCCCAGTAATACTGGGAAAATGTGCCAACGGTACACATTTTTGAGGTGCCGCTCCAGCCGTTGCCACTCATCGGTTTATTAACCATGTTGCATTTTTGAATATCGGAACTGGTAAAATTGACAGGCATTCCGTCAATGATTATTTCCAAATGAAGATGTTGCGCTTCAGCGACGATTCCAATTTCTTCGCCGGCCTCAACCGGTATCTTTTTACTTCTATCGGCGATTACTTGGCCAAGTTTTCCACTGCCGGTATGTCCATAAACCGTAATATATCGGTCGTCCCGGCTCGTTAAAATAGGGGCGCCGGCTCTAAAAGACAATGTTCCGGAGTAAACGGCGTAAACTTTCGTTCCATTGCCGCTCTTGGGATAGATGTCGCCGGCGTCGCCGATCGCCCTATCCAAATCAATTGTGCCATTGACGCGGCAATTAAAAAGATAAGTTTGGTGTCCTCCCCCATTTGCTTTGGGATTATCGGTCTGTTTTTGCAATCTTAAGGTGCAGAAGTGCAGTGAATTGCCGCTGCCAAACTGTATATCGCCGTCTTGGAGACGCAAAGGCAACGATTTCTCCCCGGGACCGGAGTAGGGAGATATGCCGGCAGATAAATGGCTCATTATATCTTCCACTAGAGATTGAATTTTTTTAGCGGCTTCTAGGCGTTTTGGATTAGATTCGCTTGAATTGGTAACAATTTGTGCCTGAACTCTTATCTCTGAAATAGCTGTTCTGATTTCGGCAATGCGGGGCAAACTTTGATTCTCCGGTTTGGCCAGATCGAGATCAATATTATCAAGAGCTTTGGTTAGATTTGTTGAAAAATTGCTAAACTCATTGTTAAGAATATCCTTGTCTCCAGAGAGAACTAATAATTTCTTGACCCAATCTCTATCCGCAATCGGATTACTTTCGGCGTGGGCTGATTTGCCCGATTCAGAGGGACTGTTGCCCGAAGTCGCCACTACGATGGCGATGATAACGATTAAAATTATTACCGCTAAGCCGATCAGAATCGGCCAGCCGTAAACGGCAATCAATCGGGCAATTCCTTTTTTTGCCGCTGATTTTGCGGCATTCATTACGGCAGCTTTAGCTTCCTGTTTAATCGCTTCTTTGTCCTGATCCTGTGTGCTTTGAGTTGTTTCTGATTCAGGTGTCTCCGTTTCGTCATTTTCTCCCGCTTCCTCCTCTGGCGGAGGCATCTCAACGGGAGCTTCATTCAAACCGGTAGAAGGTCCTTGTCCGGGCATGGCTTGAGGATTGACATCATAACCAAAAGGAACTCCCGAATCGGGAACTTGCGGCATTACTGAATCCGGAATCTGTTCATTCTCCGGCAGTGCCTCGCCAGAATAGCCGGGTCTGACGCCGTCAACCCGATTACCCCTTAATTTTGGATCAGTTTCTGTGGCCAAAACCCCTCCGGTAACTAATCACCCTACGAAATTACGAATTAAACTAAAATACTAAATTACGAAAACTATTGGATATTAAGAACTCGTTTTGATTCCATACCACTGCTAGTAACATTAACCAAGATGCCTAATAATATATTTTTTGATTTCAGATAAGAATACAATTGAGCGATATCCCGCTTATGGAAATGATTCCCAACCTTTAACTCGAGGGCTATTTTCCCTTCCACAAGAATGTCCAAATAATATCTTCCGATAGTCTTCTCTCCAACTTTAATTGGCACACACAGTTGACTTTTAAAATTGATCCCTTGTTTTAACATCACCTCTTCCAATGCCTTTTGATAGGCCTTTTCTCTCAATCCATAGCCTAAATCGTTAAAAACCTCGAAACAACATCCCATGATCTTGTAACATTCATCTTTGTAGATAATTTCAGTCATATATTTCGTATTTTCGTACTTTTGATGGATTCGTAATTTCGTAGGGAGTGTTAGTTGATTTTCAGTCCATATATCCCAGAACCGGTTTGATAAATAAGCATATTTTCATCATCGGAGATTATCACGCTCGTAATGTATCCCGAGATGTCATTGACCGAAAAGCCGGTCTTTTGTTTGTTCTCGGTGTTGAATCCAAAAAGTGATTCTTTGCTCGTTTTATCGTTGTAAGTGGCAACGATTAAGTTCTTGCTATCCTTTTTCCAGGCGGTTTTTGATATTTCAGCTCGAAGGTTCATCGCTTGTTTGTTTGAGCCGTCTTTCTTCATTAGCGAGACCAGCGAGGAAACCGGATTGTTGGGGTCTTTTGAGTATGTTCCGTAAATGACGGTGTTGCTGTCGGGCGAGAAACCAGCGTCAAGCTGGGAGCCGGTGTCGGTCCCCTCCGAAAAACTCCGGCTGTAAGTGTTGAAAAGGTAGATTTTATTCTGGTCGAAACTTGTGTTCCTGGGGATGACGAGGAGCCACTGCGAGTCGGGCGACCAGCGCAAGATCGGATTTTCAATGCCCATCTGGCTTAGATTGGCGACTCGGGTCAGGTCGGTGTTGGGAATGTTTGAGAAAATCAAAGTTTTTTCAGTTGTGGAATAATAAGCGATTTTAGAGTTATCCGGCGACCAGGCGATACTGCCGATATCCTTGCCCCAGAGTGTCTCGGTTTGATTAACGAAATCGTATTTCTTGAAATCAAAGAGATAAACCCCGTTTGTTTTTCGAAATAGTGCCAACTCCTTGTTCGGCGACCAGACGATCTCATTCACGCCCGAGATTTTGGGATTGGTCAAAGGCAAATGCTCGTTTACCTTAATAGCGTCATTTTCCAAGATTAAGTGATCCTTATAAATTGTCTTGCCGGCTTCATCCAGATAATAGAGATAGTTGAAATCCGGCCCTTTGCTCAAAAACTTGCCGCTCTCGATTATCTTGGTGGATGCCGGAATCTGAACCAATGAAACTCTGAACGATTTTTTTTGGCTTCTAACAAACTTTAAATTCGAGACGAAGGAGATATAACCTTCGGCATTGACCTCGATATTGTGCGTTCCGGGCGAGAGGGTGGCCTTGACTCTGCCGTTTTGGCTCACTTTGTAGGTGACATTGTCGATATAGACAGTAGAGTTTTTAGGCGCGATCTGCAGGGCCAGGAAGGAGTTGGACAACAACCAATAAAGCCCGAGAATAGAAAGAAGCAATACCACAATTGAGAGGTAAATCTTCGAATCCAAATCGTATTTGATTTTTTTTATCATATTATTTTACCCAAGAGCAGACTTGGCCGACTCTCTCAGCATTAAGAATGCTCCATACTTTAATCATGTACTCGCGACCAGGATCAGATTTCGCCCCCACACACCCTTCAGCTCCAGGGCTCCAATCCCCATCCCAACTTTGAGTTTGCAGATGTCCAAAGATACCACGATGAGCTCTTAGCTCAATTTTATTTCCGATTTCATTTGGAATATCATATACACCTTCTAGATATTTTATTGTTTTGATTACTGAATCAAATTGAGCTTGGTGTGAAGATGCTAAGAGATCATTTTCATCAGTTCCAACTATTTCTATACCTATCGCAAACGAATTTCCATCACCTGATCCACTTCTGACCTTTGTATTTAGTGGAAGCAGCTGATATACCTTGCCATCATAATCGATGATTAAGTGGACGAATGCAGGATCTGGACGATTTCTCATACCACTTATTGCTCCATCAACACTACTACCTGCGGTGTAGTGCAATACGACTCCAGAAGGGTTAATAGTTCCAGTGACCACACTATCGCCCCTACTGTTTTTAGTCGTAAGCCATTCGTTTTGTTTTTTATTGATAAAGAAATCTGCCGGTTTGTCACCACCGATGCCTCCTGTTGAAGTGATACACTCAACTTGATCCGGCACGATTTGTTTCAAGATGACAATACGCGGCTCATTGGCATCGGAGACATATCCGTATTTATCATAAGATGCTTTTCTGGCGGCGGCGACATAGCTATACAGCAATCTGTTCCAGCGGTTTGCTCCTGTCGGATCGGTATATTCGCCTTTTACGAGAATCGTATCTCTGATTCTGGGAAGGGCGCAGGCGATTTGCTTGTCAAATCCTTTGTCGCTACCGTTAAAGTCTCCGCAGCCAAAAGCTTTTGAATCGGCAGCGGGATCAAAACTCTGTTCACCGGCCCAGAACGATACTAGGATTGCCGGATTGACGCCGACTTGCGGGTTGCCTGAATTATCATTATAGGAATAACTTTTCGCTTCACTGATAATTTCCCGGACCTTATCAATCTGATCTTTTGCCCTGCTTTGATTTTGACCCTCCAATTTTTCGACTACATTTTCGGCGGTTCCGACCGTATCGGTATCGGTGAAAGCATCATCCTTCAGAAAACAGCCGCCCCCGGATGTTCTGCCGGCCATGGCGGCGGAGGGCTCGCCATCTTCATCGGCAAAAACGGCATACAGCGCGACGCCGATAATTATGGCAGCCATAATCGCAATCACACCAAAGGAATAACCACCAATTGAAGTGATTTTCTGGATTGGCATTGCTCCTTTTAAATCCCGCCTCATAAGCTTAAACCTCTCGGTTGTCGTTTTTCGGCCTGCCTGTCGGCAGACAGGCCTGCCTGCGGTAGGCAGATTACGAATTGTCATTCTGAGCAGAGCGAAGAATCTAGGCGCCAGCCGGGTGCCCCTGGGGGGCGTCAGCCGCATGCGACCCTTCAGGTCTGGATCCTTCACTTCGTTCAGGATGACATAGCCGAATACCGTATGACCAAACCCCAAAGGGGACACTTCGGGTCGGGTCTCGCCTGCCTGCGGTAGGCAGATTACCGTATACCGATTACCGTTAGCCGGCTTCTAGACTCCTCCGAGAAGCTGTTTCGGATCGGTTGTAATAATCTTATCTTCAGCATATGAGGCGACAACTTTGATAGCCACATGATTGAGGCCGGCAAAGAACAAACCCTCGCCGACATCGGACTCGAGCAAAAGATATTTTTCACCCTCGGTTAAATTAAATGTTTCGGCAACGACATTGACAGATGAAGTCGATTGTTTCATAAGAACCTGCATCGAGGAGTTGGCGACGACCGCCTTGCCGTAGCGGCTGCCCAGAAAGTCCTCTACATCTTGGCTGATGATGGTCAGACCAAGGTAGTATTTACGGGCTCGTTTTGCCAGACCGTGCAGGAATTTGGCCGAGTCTTCGTATTGCATCATCCACCAGGCCTCGTCCAGAACCATAATCCGGCGCCTCATATCCTGTCTGATCTTGGTCCAGATATAATTTAGAATCATATACATTGCCAGCGGCCGGAGCTGGTCTTCCAGATCGCGAACCGAGAAGACGACGAAACCGGGCTTCAATTCAAAGTTGGTCCGCTGGTTGTAGAGCGAGGCGAATGTGCCCTCGATGTATTTTGACAACCGGGCGCGGAGGGAATCAGTCCCCTGCATATTGGACAAAATGTTATAAAGGTCTGACATGATCGGCGGTTCATTCTTCTGGCTCTCCGGATCCATGGTGATGTCTTTTAGGGCGTATGTTTCGTAGAGGGCTTTGTCAACGATGGCGTCCTCCTCCGGATTGAGCCCGCCGACCATCAGATTGACCAGTCCGTGAAGCGAAGCGATATTGGAGCGCAGAACATCCTCGCCCGGCTCTTTGGCATTTACCGGCAGGTCAAAGGGATTTATTCTCTTGTCTGAATTGAGCGAAATATCAAGATAGGATCCGCCGACGGCGTCGCAGAGCATTTTGTACTCCCGCTCGGGGTCGATCACGATCACATCGGTGCCAAGCATTAGATATCGCAGACACTCGAGTTTCACGAAGTAAGATTTACCCGAACCGGATTTGGCGAAGACAACCGTGTTGGCGTTTTCCAGTTTGAACCGGTCAAAAATTATGAGTGAGTTGTTGTGGCGGTTGATGCCATAGAGAATCCCGTCATCCTGTGTCAGCTCGGTTGAGACGAATGGGAAGGTGGAGGAAAGGGAGCCGGTGTCAAGGTTTCTTAGAATATTTAACTGGTCATTCATCAGAGGCAGAGTGGTGGTGAAACCCTGTTCCATCTGGAAGACCGATTGCTTGGTGAATATCAACATTCCGCCGAGTGTCGACTCCAATTGATCGGTAACCGTTTTTAACTCTTCGAGTGAATTGGCGTAAACGGTGAAGTAAAGTCCGAACTGGAAGAGACGGACCTCGCCTCTTTGCAGGACATCGCGCAGGGACTCGATATCGCCGATGGCGGTTTCAAGTTCAGGATCGCGCGGCGCGCCCTTTTCCTGTTCAATCGACATGGTTGATTCGATTTTCCCAACTTGGGTTCGAAGTTCCCGCATCACATCTTTCGATTCCAAGGGGTGGACATACATTCCCATATCAACCGAAACATCGTAGCTGATAATCGGCGAAAGCCAGTTGGTCTCCAGATATCTCGGGTAAGTGAAAACGAAAAGAGTTTTTATAAAATACGGTCCAAGCTGAAGGTAATTTGGGTTGATCACAAAAGCGGCCGGCGCGATGATGTCTCGGATTGAGGTGGCGCCGGTCTCCAGCTCCTGTTCTCCGCCGCGCGCCCAGAAATCGGAAAGCTTGGAGTTTTCTCTCTGCTTAATATTCTCCTTTGCCATCGCCCGCGCCGCCGCCGTTTCGTTCGGGTCGGTCGCCTTGGGCTGGAAGTTGGGGGTATTGTTTTGATTTTGATCAGGCATAAGATTCCCTTTAAACAAACTCTAAATTCTAATATCTAAATCCTAATGAAATTTCCAAACTCTAATATCCAAACTCTAAACTTTTTAATTTTTGAATTTCAACTATTTGAATTTATTTAGGATTTAGGATTTTGTGCTTAGGATTTATTGTCATTGCTGTTGTGTCTTTTCCCCAGTTGGATTCTGAAGGTGGTAGGCAAGATTTTGTTGCGGTTGCGCCGGGTTTTGCGGAGTTGGAGTGGTTCCTGACGGAGGCGCCGATGCTGTAGCCGGTTGATTTGTGGCGTGGACTTCAGCCGGTGCTTGCGTTTGCTCTCCGGGTGCAGTTGTGGTTGATTCTGATGTTGTTGAGGTGCTTGCCGATGTGTTATTTTCCGAGTCCTGGGTCCTGGGTCCTGCGTCTTCAGCCTTTGTCATTCCGACCTGCCTCTCACCCTGTTTCATCATCTCTTGATGTTTTTGAGCCGATTGCTGTTTCTGGACTTCGCTTACCTCCGTTGAGTTATCGATCGTCGGTTGTTCTTTTTGCTGATTGGCGGGCTCCTCGGTTTCCCTTTTTTCACTCGTTGACATTATTACATCAGAAGTAAGATTTTTGGTGTCGCCGATTCTCTCCTTGCCGGCAATCTCGGGGTTATAAATCTGGTAGAAAAGCTCGATGATTTCTTCGGTTGTGAGCTGAACGCAATGCAAACCAATCCCGCCCAAGCCGGCGGCCACGATCTGGCCGTATTGGCGAAGTTGATCGGTGTTTTTCTTGAACTCATCTTCGGAGATACGAAGCTCCGAGACAACCGAGCTTTGGCGATTGAATAACTTGGAGAGGAAATTGGCGTTTTGAACCGTGATCGGTTGATAAGGGATTACGACATAGAAGGTCTTTTTCATAATGTTGGCGACATTAATCAACTTGGCCACAAAGTCGACATAGTCGGAGGTTTGAATCTGAAGAAGTTCATTGTCCTGCTTGGAAATCAAACCCTCAATCTTTGCCAGGTAGGGAGAAAGGTCGAGCTGTTTGGAGCGCATCACAATCTCAATCGGAAAGTGAAGGGAGTTTAGAAAGCTCTGATATTGGAAAACGATCGAATTTTGCTCCTGCTCGCTTTTTAAGGCGAAGTTGGTGGTCGAGACCGACAAAATCAGCCGGTAACCGCCGTTTTTTAAGATGACAATGCCGTCTTTGATCCCGGCAATCTCAATGTATTGTTGGGTTGAAAACTGAGCCACTTTGAACTCCTAGAAAAATCCTAAACCCTAATATCTAAATCCTAAATAAATACCAAACTCTAAATTATAAATCTTAAACTTTCCGGTATTTGAATTTTATCATTTGAACTTTTTTAGAGCTTAGGATTTAGGAATTAGAATTTATTATCGTGTTCTGTTTTTTTCTCCTGTGTCAAGTCGGCTGGCAAGTTCCTCCATCTGTTCGCGGGAAACCTGTTTTTGCCGATACTGCTGATTCTTTGCCGCTTTGTAAATTATTACTTTCAAATTGTCTGTCTGTTGATGATGCCAGACGCGCTTTTTCGGTCTGGAAAGGAAATCAATCGCCGATAGCATGAAGTTGAGAAACGGCCGTTCGTTGACCTTGATAAAGACGATCGCCACGGTCAAAGCGGCGGTCGGAATCAATAGGAAGTAGGAATAAGGTTTTGGGATGGTCATGAAGATCGAGTAACAGAGACCGAAGCCGATGATGGCATAGATAAACTGAACCATTGTAAGCGAACCGATGATTCTGTCCTGCATATCGATATTCTGTGGCACCTTGTAGCGCAAAAACCCTCCTAGTTGCCAAATTCCCTACAAAATTACGAATCTAACGAAAGTACTAAATTACGAATATTTGTATTTTCGTATTTTCGTGCGGCTATTCGTAGTTTCGTAGGAGGTATGCGGCGATATGCCGTATACCCAAAAAGCGGGAAACAATCCTTCTTTTTTATTCTATCACAACATTCAAGGCTTTTATAATGGTGATATCTTGTAACCTCTCGCTGTCATTTCGACTCCTTGGCTTTGTCCAAGGGTGGAGAAATCTTACGAACAAATCAGAAATCACTATCCGAAGATCCCTCGGCTTCGCTACGCTTTGCTCGGGATGACAATGTGAATGTGTGGTTGCGATGCTTTGCTATTCGACTGATTTGAATATGTCGACTTCATCAGCAAATGCCTTGCCGGTTTCAACTGCCTGTTTTCCTATCCCAGCACCTTCGGATCCTGACCTCTGGCTTGATCCCCCGACTGCACCGCTAACACCGCTTCTTTCAATCCCACCGCTTGGCTGGCTGATACTACCACTATCACCCGATGCGATTTCCGGGGCGACAGGCATTTCAGCTGGTGTTTCCAAAACCTCAACAGGTTTCACCTCTTCTTGTCTTTTTATAGCCGGTGTTTCGGTCACTTCCCCGCCACCCGATTCATCAGTCTCAATTATTCCCAAGTCCTTTTCACTCATTGGTACTCCTTCCGCCATATTTGCTCCTTCTTGTTTTGTAAGAATTGAAGTCAAGATATCAACCTAACTTTGAATCAATTGTTGCTCTCTCTTTTCGGTAACGAGCATTCGGGCTATACCGTCTATGATATCATTTTCGTTGATGCGAACAGTACCCCTTTTTTTAATAGCGTCTAACGCTCCCTTTGCCGATAAACTGGACTGATAAAGCATAGTATCCAATCTCCCAAGATCCTTATCGATTAAAGCAATTTCAGGATAACCAAATTCTCGTAGTGTTGTTATGATTACAGATGCCATTTTATCATTATCAGGAAGACTCGCCTCCACTTCTTTTAGAGCATTTTGAAGAGCAGTGTTGTCCTGTTGTATTTTCTGCACGGGCATATTAACATATCTTTTTCCGAAAATGGCAATTCGACGACTTTCTTCCAAACATTCCAATAGGTCAAGATTATACAAACCTCTGTTAATAGCGTTCAATTTACTAACGATAGAAGGGAGTTGGGGCGCATATTGAGATTGTAATTGAAATGTTAAACCACTTTGCTGAAAGGCAATATTTATTCTCTTAATCCCGGTGTTTTCAATAATTCCATTATTGAGGATTTTGTCTATTCTCAAACGAGAGAGCAGTTCAGCGACGGTGGCTTTTTCGCCTGGTTTAACTCCCAATAAGGCCATGAGTTCCGTCTTTTCTGCTTTAAAAAAGTTTTCGAAATCGTCAAAATTGGCTAAGATTTTTCCTATAAACTTCGGATCAATGTTTGTAAAATCACTAACTAAACCGGTGATTGATTTATCGGTAGATGGTTGTTTGCCTGAATTAACTATTGTCCGAAGACAATCTATAAATTCTTCTTGTTCCATAATGATGATTGGTTATTGATTATATTTAATATGTTTTTGTTTGATCTGGAAGTCGGGGTAAACTTTCCGTAATTGCCGAAAGATACTGTCTTTGACCACCAGCCTGGATGTCCTTATAAGACAATTGTAATTTTTGTAATAGTGCTTTTGCACCTGCTGTAGTCGTCGAGTTCGTGATATCTTTGTCAGTAATATTGCTTTGGAATTTTGTTAAATCGCTTGCTGGCATCATGTCTTGTATTTTTCTCGTGACTTTTTGAAGGGCTTTCGGGTTATACTCTGCGAGCGATTCCAATTCTCCGAAGGCGGCAACACGAGCCCGGGGGTCATTTACGGAACGCATCAATCCACGGCGACCGGCAACGAACTCAATTATTTTTCGTTCATTGCGACTGCTATTCCCGATTCCCCCCATGTAATATTTTTTTAAATCGTCTTGTGAGATTCCTTCTGTCGGGTCACCCATTAATAAGGTGTTATTCATTTCATCAACCGAGAACTCATCAATATTGCCTTGAACGCCTGCCTTAAGCATCTCGCCTAGTTTTTTCTTAATTCTTGTTTTAACAATTCTTGGGGTTGCTACAAATCCTTCCACTTTGCCATCCTTGATGATTAATTGGGGTTGGAGGTGCATGGGAACATTTAGAGCGCCATCTTCCGTAGTAAGCTTTTTGTTAAGTTGTAATATTTCATCAGTAACTAGTTTATCACTACTTCCTTTGATTCCGTCCCAGTCAGTAGACATATCGTCTTCTTTTTCAACCACACCCATCCTTGATCCCGTTACGACAAATTTCGATCGAGCAGACTTGTACTCATTAAAAAGTTTTTCCTCTGCTGCTAACTGTTTTCTTTCGAAATCAGTTAATCCTGTTGGGTTTAGGATTTGTTTTTCGAAAATAGTAGAAAGTTTTTTGCCGGCGCGTCGTAGTACATTGTCAAGATCTTTTGTGGTTGCCTGCAACTCGGTAATGTTACCGACATTGTTCTTTTCGAGAAGTATTTCCCGTAGTAAGTCGCCTGTAGCTTTTTTTGATGCGAGATCGGATACTTCCTTGTTTTGCATACGTTGACCATATAACTGTCTAAACTCAGAATGCTCCTCGGGGGTCATATCGGCTATCGCTAATAGCGAAGTCCTAGATGTTTCTTTAAATTTCTTATCTTTCGAAGCATTGATTGCTTTCTCTCTCGCTGCCTTTTTCTGGTCACCACTAAGAGAGGGATCTATCCCAAGTGCTTCGTCAGTCATATCAGATTCCTTAAGACCAAGCTCTTGATTAGTTATATATTCTGGTGTGGGAAAATTCCCTCGTATTACCGCTTCGGTCATCCAGTTTTTGCTGGCTGCTTCCATGGAATCAGCCGACTCCATTTTTGTTTTAGCGACGGACGATTTGGCTTCTAAGCGAGTCATGTACTGGTAAGCGTCCCAGAGTCTCTTATCTTTGCGATATTGTGCGATTTCTGCTATGCCCGCTCCCAGAGCAGGTTTTTTGGGTCCATTAGTTAACATCATTCTCTCGCCTGCGGCATAGATGTCTAATTTCATATATTTTTCGAATTCACCAATTTCTCCTTGGCGTGTTTCGATATATTTGCGTTCCCTTTGAAGTTTTTCTCCCTGTCTGTAATAATGTCTTGCTTGGAGACCTTCGGTGATGCCTTTGGCTCTGGCTTCTTCGTGAGCACGGTCGGCCTGGGCTTTATCCATTCCTGTGCCTAACCAATGCTTTCCTGCAAATCTGGAAATTGGATTTTTGCCCATTCTTTGGAGGTTTAGGCCGTATTGTTTGTACTCATTGACTCGTCGCATACCAAAATTTCTGGCTCGCAAACCCCAATAATCTCCAACCTTCCCCCCGGTACCCTTCCACGCCTTCTTACCCAAGCCGGCCCATTGCTGCATGATCGGGCCGCCCATTTTCATCGGGGTGGCAATGGCAAGGTAGAAACAAACCATTGCAAAAACCGATTTCATAAACCAACCGGAGGTTAAACCTTCTCCGGTATCGGAAATGCCAGCGACAATAGCGGTGTTTGACCACTTGGCGCCGAGCCAGAGCCAGAAGATGGAGACAAGCGGCATAAAGGTCCATTTAAGGAACTGGTTCCACCATTGGGTGAAGAGAGCTTTGGTTTGGGGCAAAATAGTGGCCATAAAAGCCAGCGGCCCCAAAACGATCAGGAAGTAGATCATCCAGTTACGGATGAAGAGCAGGAAAGCGAGGATGTAGAGCATAATTGCGCCGACTAGCATCATTAAACTTTTAATAAACAAAATAGTCGGCGACCAGTTTTCCGGTTTTGCCAAATTCTGAAATTCCTCTCTTTTGAGTGGACGGAAGGCATCGGCTAATGTTGTTCCGGGCGTAGTCGAAGAACTAACGATGCTTGTTGTTGGATTTAACATAAGGGTTAGGACGACATTACCCAGATCAACCAATATCCGGCAGACAAAGAAGCTAAGGTTAGCTCCAATTACAGCGAGCACGAGCGCGGGTAGAACTTTTTTAATTCCGTATGTATTGATATTGACATGAAGGATCTGGGCGAAAGCGACGGCGATCAGAACTGCCACTACCAGATAGTTGACGAGATCCTTGACATTTTTCCAAATATTTTTTATTGACTTCCCAATCCCGGTATTGTCCTTTAGTACCTGATACACCGGTTCGGCGTGGGCTTTCTCGGGCAAGAATATTAGTACCAACAAAACAACCGCGATTGAAAGAGGTAAATATTTGGCTAATAATATTTTGTTGTTCTTGCTCATAGATAAAATTACCCTGAAAATTGTAGACCGATTGAACTTTCAAGCCACTTCGCTCCTCCAATGAATAACGCATCTCCAAGTTCATAAACTTGGGAGATAATCCAACATACCGCATATTTCAAAATTGCAGTAATATTTAATATTCCTCCGCCTTGGGGAAGCATACCGCCGCAAAGACCTGTGTCGACTGTGGTGGGACCAAGAAGACCTGCCTTATTACCTTTAACCCCCCATCTAGCAAGCCAACCTATTGGTGTGGCAGGAACATTGGAGAATCCTTCTACACCGTTTAACATTATGCAATCATCATTTGGGGTTTCGCTTGTGGCCCAAGTAGCCTTTTCCAGATCAGCTTTCGGCGCCGCGTCTTGAGGGCCTGTCGTTTTAGCGCATTCTCCGCCGCTGCCAGTTTTTTCTTTATATGTCCAATTGACTAGTTTCGAGTACAAATCGCCTTTATTGACCCCGGTAATTTCAGAGAATCCGTAAATTTCGCGGTTCGGCGTTGATATATTGTCTGAATCATCGATATATTCAGGCAATGCTCCATAGTGCACGGCATAAACTTTTCCTTCTATGGGACTTACCCTGACAGCCAGTTTGGTATAGGTGTCGTCGGGGGATGATGTCGGATCTCCGGCATTGTCTAATGCTGTATCAAAAATGAAATAGAAAAGATTTTCATTGATTGTTCCAACCCCGCCCTTGGTGATGACATAACCAAGCTTAAACTTTGATTTAGGTCGGTGTAAATCCGGTCCCAAATTTGCAGGCAGAGTGATGGTCGGAGGAGTTGTGTTATTGCCTGCTTCGAACTGAACGGTCGAAGCGGCTATCGCGCCGTCGAATATCTTACAATTTAATTTAATAGAAGCGCTATTGTCATAAAAGTACTTTATTAAATGTGTGTACTCGTTTGGATTGTCGGGATTTACACTTATTGGCGACAAAGTTGATGTACCGTTCACAAAATACATATTAGTGTTACCAACGGTTCGGACCATCAGATACGTGTCAATAGTTGTGCCTCCAACTATCACCTGATTGCTTTTGGGGTCACCATCAACTGTCTGGATTTTATATAAAAGCAAGGGTCCTTGATTAATTGCAGGTGCAGAGCTATTGCCACTATATTCGAACACATAATCAACGGTTGGGTTTTGACCCGTAATCAAACCAATGTTTATGACCCGCCCATTAGAGGCGATTTCTTTTCTAACTATATCTACCGGCGCTTGTATGCGACATGAACTGATCTCTGTATATGTCGTAGTTGTTCCCGGATTTGGCGTTCCTGGCGGATTGCTTCCATTGCTTTGACAAGTTAAGGTGATACCGCCCCTGTTGATTCTCTCGAACCACTCCTTGTTTGGATCGTTGTCTGCCGTTGAAACGAAAGCACCGGTATAGCCGGAGTCGTAAAACACTGTAAGTACGGCACGGTGGCTATTGTGGTTTGCGACAAACTTTGCCACTGAACTATATGTAAAGATATAGCTATCGTCTTGTAAATTGGCCGACGCATTTGCTTTGACTTTGAAATTTAGGGTTATTATACGGTCCGCTCTTGTGAAATTGGTGAATTGGTATACTCTGCCCGATGCTCCGGTAAAGTTTCTTGCTGAATTATCTGTTATGTTTAGCGAGCATTGGTCAGTTTTTAGATTCTCCCAAACATCTGCGGCTAATGCGTTGGGCGGAGCAGATAAAAGTGGTCCAAGAATTGAAAAGAGCAGTAAAACCGACAGCAAAAAATTCAGCCAAGAAGAGCGTCTTGAACCTGTAATTTCCGATTTGCTATTAGCTTTAATTGTCCCCTCCATAGTTCCCCTACATTGTGTTTAAGATTTTGGCGGCCAGT
>CAYILA010000012.1:0-20054 GCA_964364265.1 uncultured Candidatus Saccharibacteria bacterium
CAATCCGGCAAATTCCTGAGCAAGACTAAGGGCGTCCGCGATACCGCCGTCCCCGCTATTCTGATAGGCATATTCCAGATGCTTTATACCGAATTGTTTACCGTTTTGCAGAACCCTGATGAAATCACCCGCATGGGGGCCGCCGACGACTACCAGTATTTCGGAGATGCCGGCCGAGATCAGAGTCTGAATCGGATAATAAATCATCGGTTTGTCATAAACCGGTAGAAGTTGTTTTGAAGTAATTTTAGTCAAAGGTCGAAGCCGCGTCGCTTTGCCTCCAGCCAATACTATGCCTTTCATTCTTCTCCTTTCTTAATTATGAGTGGCCGCTTAGTCATCATTATCCGAATATTCACCGCGAAAATAAGAGGTTAATTGATTCTTTTTTGTATAAAAATAATATCCTAACATCAGGATAAATAAAAGAGCCTGCGCCGAAATCAAAACTCTGACAACGGCGACAAGTGAAGGATGCCACAAGGAAATCGCTATTACCTGACCGATAATCACCAAAATAAATGCCCAGATGAAAACAAAATCCTTGATTGCAAGGTAGTAATTCACCAGCAGATTAACCAACGAGTAAAATAATATTGCTATCCCAATCTCCGGTAGAAGTGAGTATAGACCTATATAGCCCGTTCCGTAAAGTAAAGCGATAATCTTAGCCGGCGCAACCATATAGGCGCCAAGAATAATAAATGATCCGATCATCGTCAAAAGAAGGGAGAAAAGAAATACTTGGTAATGTTTACTGCCCTTTGTCTGGTGCTCGGAGATCATTGGGAACATAACCGAGATAATCGGGGCGGTAACATAGAGAATAATCTTGGCGATCGTAGAGACAGCGGCGTAAAGTCCGGCTTGTTCCGCCGAAAAATAATGTTTGACAAGTAAGACATCCATATTCAAACTGACCGCCAGCAAAACCGAGGAGATCAAGGCAGGCAATGAATAATTAAGAAGTTCTTTCTTATCAAACCGATAATTTTCCCCCTTGGAACGGGAGGATGTTTGCCAAAGTAATTTTTTGAGCGGCAATAGAGTCAGGAGATAAACGATGCCGGTAGCTATGATCGTCGCCCCAATCGCGCCGTTGACTGCAAAACCAATCTTTACAAAAAGGATACCTAATACAAGACGCAACGACATTTCCGTGATGTTAAGGATCGACAAAGGCAGGAACTTCTGCAGGCCCTGAAGGATGCCTCGGCTTACCAAAATTGGAAAACCGAAAAAGAACCCGGCCAACCCGATTACAATCGAAACAGGGCGTTCAATGGAGAAAAAATAAGCGATTCCACCGGAGAAAATCGAGCCGACCAAAAAAATCACTAGAGCCGCTATTATCAGATAACGGGAAAAAACAAGAAAAAGTTTTTTTATTGCTTCATTTTTCCCTAAGGCGTTGAGTTCACTAGAATAACGCATCACTACAGTCAGAATGGCGCCGCCCCCAACCGATAGCATCGTCAAAAGCGAGAGGATTGCCGCCATCTCGCCATACTGCGACGGGCCAAGCATTCTTCCCATTAACATATTAAAAAGATAGGAAAAGAAACTGGCAATAATCGTTCCAACAAAGACAATCGAGCTACCCGAAAGCAGTTTTTTTAAGTTAGTGCCCATAGCTACTTTCCAACTTAGCGAGAGCAATTTTGAAAAAAGGTCTGGCTTTGCTCAAACTTTGACATTATTTTAATTTTAATTTAAGGTAAGGACTCTGCTTTTTGGGCCGTCCCCTTCTGATTAAATGTCCAGATCTTGTTTCCGCCGTAATTCCAGAAGAAAACCAGGACGACAGCTACCAGTTTGCCGGTGTTCATGGCTGAAATCTCTCTGCCTAATATATTCATACCCAAATCGATGTAACCGACATAACCATGTACTATCAATTCTGTCAAACCCAAACCGATGATTGAGATGATGGCAAATTGGGAGAATTTCTTGCCCTCCTGCCCCTCGGTATCATAATGGAAGGTCCAGCGCGAATTCATATAGTAACCGTTAACAGTGCCGCCGGCAAAGCCGATCGCCACCGCCAACCAGAGAGGCCAGCCGAGCAAAGTTTTTATGACATTTAAAAGCGCGATATCAATTACCGTGCTGACCGCCCCGACGAGGCCGTATTTAACCATCTCAACAACTATCGACTGTTTTTTTGCTTCGGCCATACTTCTCCTTGTCTGATAATAACTGTTTGATTATAACCGATATCGCATATTTTAGTAAAATATTGATTTTTACGATTCGCAAGCGTAAAATCCAAGCGACTCTTGCCCCGAAGCAACCGAGGCGGAAATAAGAATGATTAATAAGGAGAGAAAATGAGCATGAAACTGTTTACCTCCGAGTCCGTGACAGAGGGACATCCGGACAAGATGGCCGATCAGATCTCTGATGCGGTTCTCGACGCGATCCTAGAGAAAGATCCGAAAGGACGGGTCGGCTGTGAAACATTGTTGACCAATGGTGTCTGTATTGTGGCCGGCGAGATTACGACCAATGCTTATGTCGATATTCCAACCATTGCCAGAAACGTAATAAAAGAGATCGGTTATACCGACTCCGAATACGGATTCCAGTGGGAAACCTCGGGCGTGATGGTAGCGATTAAAGAGCAGTCATCAGATATCGCCCGCGGCGTCGATTCTTACGAGAAAAATGATTCAACCGGCGAGATTGTGGCTGAAGATTTGGAACATTTGGGCGCCGGCGACCAGGGTCTGATGTTCGGCTACGCCTGCAACGAAACGAAAGAGCTAATGCCTCTGCCGATCGTCCTTGCCCAGAAACTTTGTAAACGCTTGGCCGATGTCCGGAAAAAAAATATCGTCTTGGGCTTGCGCCCGGACGGCAAGAGCCAGGTTACGGTTGAATACGACGGCGACAAACCGGTCCGCGTCCACACCGTTCTTTTAGCCGCCCAGCACGACCCCAATGTTAAATCGACGAAGCTGCGAAAAGAACTGATTGAAAAAGTAATTCAAAATGTGATTCCGGCTAACCTGCTTGACAAAAAAACTATTTACCATATCAATACCACCGGCCGATTCGTTATCGGCGGACCGCAGGGAGATACCGGGCTCACCGGCCGGAAAATAATCGTTGATACTTACGGCGGCGTGGCCCGCCACGGCGGCGGCGCCTTCTCCGGCAAAGACCCCTCCAAGGTTGACCGCTCCGGCGCTTACGCCGCCCGATGGGTAGCCAAAAATGTGGTGGCGGGCGGTTTGGCCGAAAAAGTCGAGGTCCAGATCGCTTACGCCATCGGCCTGCCGGAACCGCTTTCGGTCCGGGTCGATTCGTTCGGAACTTCCAAAGTCGGCCTAACCGACAAAGAGATCGCCGATGCAATCACAAATGTATTTGACCTCCGCCCGGGTATAATTATCAAACAGTTGGATTTGCGCAGACCGCTATATCGTCAAGTCGCAGCTTACGGCCACTTCGGTCGACCTGAACTGGATTTGCCGTGGGAGAGGACTGATAAAGCTGGTGAGTTGATGAAATACTGTGGTAATATTGCGAAAGCTGATAAAAATTAGCATTGACCAAATAACGATACAATTTGAGAGGTCGGCACAAGACAAATCCTAAATCCTAATATCTAAATCCTAAATAAATCCAAATTTTCAAATAATAGAAATTTCAAAACTTGTTTTTTTGATTATTTGGACTTAAAGTTTTTAATTTTTTTAGAGTTTAGTGTTTAGAGTTTAGGATTTATTAGCTTAACTGACTATCTTCAATAGTGATTAATACCAAGAATATATGACAAATTTAATTATTGTGGGAACTATAGGATTAGACGATGTGGAGACCCCTTTCGGCAAGGTTAAATCAAGTTTGGGCGGAAGCGGGTCTTACGCCTCTTTAGCCGCCTCATTCTTTTGCCGACCGGGTCTGGTCAGCGTGGCCGGCTCCGATCTGCCTGATAAACATTGGCAGCTATTTTCAAAGAATAAAATTGATACGGCCGGAGTCGAGAAGACTGGCAAGACCTTCCGCTGGTCCGGCAAATATCTCTTTGATATGAACGAGGTCAAAACCAAAAAGACGGAGTTGAACTCATTGGCCAATTTCGATCCGACCCTGCCCCCTCATTTCCGTGAAGCTAAGTTTTTATTTTTGGGCAACATCGATCCGACCATTCAACTTCAGGTATTAAAACAAATGAAAGGAAAACCATTCGCGGCAATCGACACCATGGACTATTGGATTGAGTTAAAGAAAGAGAAGCTCCTGCGGGTGATTTCGAAAATTCAATTAGTGGTGATGAACGAGAGCGAAGCGCGAATGTTATTTGATACGCCTAATCTAATCAAGGCCGGTCGGGAACTTTTGAATCTCGGCCCCGACTACGCTGTTATCAAAAAAGGCGAACATGGGGCACTTTTCTTCTCGCATAATGCCTTCTTCTCCGCCCCAAGCTATCCGCTGGAAGAAGTGAAAGACCCGACCGGCGCCGGCGACTCCTTTGCCGGCGGTTTGATGGGATATCTGACCATCACCGGCGATACTAGTGAGAAAAATATACGGAAAGGCATCGTCTACGGCAGCATCATCGCCTCCTTTTGCGCCGAGGGCTTTTCTCTAAACTACCTGTCAAGTACAAAGTTGAAAGATATTAAGGAAAGATATAATTTAATAAAAAAGATCAGGAAGTTTTGACAAACCCTGCGAAAGTTCGAATCTAACCAAAATACGAAATTACTAAATTATTCGTATTTTCGTACTTTAGTATTTTCGCTTAATTCGTAATTTGGTAGGAAAATATGAAGCATGATTACAAAGTAAAAGATATCTCGCTTGCCGATTGGGGACGAAAAGAGATAACTCTGGCCGAGAAAGAAATGCCGGGTTTAATGTCTCTGCGTAAACAATATGGCAAGAAAAAGCCGCTGAAAGGGGCGAGAATTGCCGGTTGCCTTCATATGACGATCCAGACGGCTGTATTAATTGAAACTTTGATCGAATTGGGTGCCGAGGTTCGTTGGAGCAGCTGCAATATCTTCTCGACACAGGACCATGCGGCGGCGGCCATCGCCAAAGCCGGTATCCCCGTCTTTGCCTGGAAGGGCGAAACCGAAAAGGAGTATTGGTGGTGCGTTGAGGAATCCCTCAAATTCGGGAAGAAGGGGCCGAATATGCTCCTGGATGACGGCGGCGACCTGACATTGGTCGTCAATGATAAATACCCGAAGCTGGCCGAGGAAGTGATCGGCGTTTCCGAGGAGACGACTACTGGAGTACACCGGCTCTATCAGATGATGGAAAAAAGAACCTTGAAATTGCGGGCGATCAATGTCAATGACTCTGTTACAAAATCAAAATTTGATAATAAATACGGTTGCCGCGAGAGTCTAGCCGACGGTATTAAGCGTGCGACGGACATAATGATAGCCGGCAAAAATGTCGTCGTGGCCGGCTATGGCGATGTCGGCAAGGGCTGCGCCCAAAGTATGCGCGGATTCGGCGCTCGGGTAATCACGACCGAGATTGATCCGATTAATGCCCTGCAGGCGGCGATGGAGGGATACGAAGTCCTGACAATGGAAGAGGCGGCTCCGATTGGCGACATCTTCGTCACCGCCACCGGCTGCGCCGATGTCATCACCGGCAAACATATGCAGAAAATGAAAGATGGGGCGATTGTCTGCAACATCGGCCATTTTGATTCCGAAATCGATGTCAAATGGCTCGAAGAACAGAAGAACATCAAAGAAGAAAATATCAAAGACCAAGTCGACAAGTTCATCTGGCCGGACGGCAAATGCCTGATATTGCTTTCACGCGGCCGCTTGGTCAACCTCGGCAACGCCCACGGCCACCCGAGCTTCGTCATGAGCACCTCGTTTACCAACCAATGTCTGGCCCAGATCTCCCTCTTTACCGAGACGGAAAAATATGAAAAAGGCAAGGTCTACACCCTGCCGAAAGGGCTGGATGAACAGGTGGCGCGGCTTCATCTGCCGAAACTTGGCGTCAAATTAACCAAATTGACAAAAAAACAGGCCGACTACCTAGGCGTTCCTGTCGAGGGACCGTATAAGGCGGAACACTACCGATATTAACAACAAATTGTTAAATTGTTTCGCCTTCGGCTAATTGTTAAATTGTTGGGAAGCGGTAACAATTGAGCCATTGAGCAATTGAACAATTTATTGCCGACAGTTGACGCTAATATTTAGTTCATAGTACGATATTTTGGAAAGGTTAAATTAAACTAATATGGAGGGGAAAATGTTAGAAGTTGATATTGGAAAAATTCTGCCGGTGACCGAGGCGCGGGATTCCTTAAACAAGATTATCGATGATGTCTCGGCTGGCGACGAACTGTATGTTCTCACTGTAAACGGCAAGCCGTCGGCCGTGGTTGTCGGCGTCCATCACTTGGAGAAATTGACCGGCAAGCCGACAGAGGAATTAATAAATGCCGCCACGCCGCCGACCGGTTTGAATAATATTACCCCGCCCGCAGAAACACCGGCTGTCGCTCCGGTCACGCCGATCACACCCCCGGCTTTCGAACCAACGATTGTGGAGACGGCTCCGGTGGTTCCATCGACGCCTCCTCTGGCGCCGCTGAATGATTATACCCCTCCTCCGGTTTCTCCGGTTACGCCAACCGTGCCAAGCACCGCTCCGGCCCCCGATATGACCTCGACACCCCCGACCACGCCGGCTGAAGCAAGCCAGCTCTCCGCTCCAACCACCTCGGGTGAGTTCGTAACACCAAACTCGACCGATATCGGCGCTACCCCGAACGCCGGCACCAGTTTAGCCGACGACCTATTTTCAAACGACAAATAAGCTAGAGGAAATAAAATGGCGAAAAAAGAAACTAAAAAAGCTACCAAAATTGATGATAAAAAAATAACAGTCGAAGTCGACCGCGGTGTCTGTACCGGTTGCGGCAACTGCACTGTGATTTGCCCTCTGGTTTTCGAACTGGACGAAGAGGGTATCGCGACCGTCAATGAAGAAAATGTCAACGCCAAAAATCTGCCCGATATCATCGAGGCCAAAAACTCCTGCCCGACCAGCGCTATCTCCGTTGACGGCGACGAGGACGATTAGAACACAAATAGATAGGCAAAGCCCAGTTCCCCTAGGGGAACTGGGCGCAGTTAGCGATGGAAGAGATACGATTCTCGTCCATCCACCAGATTAGATCGGAAAGGATTGTGCGAACCAGACCCGGCCCGTGGTAGGGCCAAGCGGTCAGGAGTTGAAAGAGTTGGGCGCCGGCTCGGGTGTAGTCCAGGATATCGTTGGCGGTTTCAATGCCGCCGCAGCCGACCAGTGGCATCTCGCCGTTGGTCAACTCGACAACATCTTGAACCAGCTTGAGACCGAGCCGTTTTAACGGCCGACCGGTCAGGCCGCCTTTGCCGATTGCCTCAACCCTCCACTTGTCCGTCGCCAATCCCTCGCGACTGTTGGTGCTGCTGCCGGCGACGATGCCGGCGACACCGCGATGTCGGCAAATCGCGAGAGATTCTTTGAGCATGCCGCGGTCGATGTCGGGCGAGAACTTGACCAGAATTTTGCAGTAGCGGTCTTCGATACAGAATGCCCGCCAAAGCAAGCGGTCAAGCAACTGCGGCTCCTGAAAAGTCCGCCCCTCGGCCGTGTTGGGACAGCTGACATTAAGTTCGACAATATCGGCTATCCGCGCCGCCAACGCCGCGCTTTCCACGAAGTCGTAAAGCCCCGCCTCGCCGCAGATTTCCGGATCGGGCGTCTTGGTCACGCTGACCCAGATCGGCAGATCCTCGCCATTTTCCGGCTGACGGCAAATTCGAAACAGGAGCTTTCTGATGCCCGGGTTGGGGAGCCCCATCCGATTGATCAGGGCTCCATCTTTGGACAAGCGGAACAGCCGCGGGCGGGTATTCCCCGGCCAAGGCCGCAAAGTCGCCGAACCCAGCACGGCAAAGCCGAATCCCATGGCGGGATAGGCGGTGGCGGCCAGGCATCCCTTGTCGAAACCGGCCGCCAGACCGATCGGGTTGGGAAAGCGAAATCCCCAGAGTTCCCGTTCCAGCCGCGGGTCGGTTAAAACAAACCGCCGGCTGGCCAGATTCCTCAAAATCCGATTTCGGCCGATAACGGCCAGCGCTAAAAGCGCCAGTTCGTGCGCTGCCTCCGGATCAAGCCGGAGGAGCAACGGCCGCAGAAAGCGTTCGTAAACCACACTCTTCCCCCCTTTCATCCAGCCGGCCTTAACCGGCTAAGGCGATAGTAACCAATAAACGCAACCGGCGCAACAGCAACCGCGTTGAAAAAACACTCCAAAAATGTTAGAATACCAGAAGCGCGGAGAGGTCGCCCTCTAAAGTAGGGCTTCTCTTCTTAAATAACGCTGGAGAGGTCGCATAGCGGTCTAGTGCAGCGGTCTTGAAAACCGCCAGGCCTGCAAGGGTCTCGTGGGTTCAAATCCCACCCTCTCCGCCACGCTCAGCGTGGCTATAGGGACGCTAAGCGTCCCGCCAATAAAAATATCCGCGTGGGATTTGAACGGGAAGGGGTCGGGAAACGGAAGTTTCCCGTGGAGGAAATAATTCAAAACCGTGGGTTTTGAAAAGCGAAGCGCTCAAGATCCCACCCTCTCCGCCAGTTAGGAAATGAAGTCATTGGCAGCCGTTTTTTAAAAGAAGCAAAAACAAATATGAGTTTTTTTGTAAAAAACTGGTGGAAGATATTATTGATTTTGCTAGCGGTTATCACCGTAGTTGTTTTAATCCTCGGTTATTTGAGAGGACTGATCGAGCTTCCTGGAGAAAACTTAAAGCCGGTTCCCGCACCTTCCGTCAGCGATAAAATTAAAGGTTATTGGAGCTCGGAAAGTGGCCGTGTACTTTCCGAGCTTGACGATGCCAAAAAAATGAAGGAGATGGGAATAAATACCGTTACCTTTTCGCCGATGCTAACCCATAATCAAGAGGGCAAAGTACTGGAAATTACCGAAACAGAGACCTATGTCAAAAAAGCGATCAATCAAGCGCATGGAAACGGTTTGCGAGTAATGCTTGAAACTACGCCGATGAATGCTGGCGCCGTCGATCCCCAAGTAACCAACCCCAATCTTTTTCAAAACGAGATGACGAACATCAGCCTTAAATATGCCAGAATTGCTGAGGATTATAATGTGGAGTATTTTGCGCCAATAGTTGAACCAGGACACCATATGAGTGTTGCTGAAGCTGATAAATGGCTTCAGGAGCTTTTGCCCAAACTAAGAGCGGTTTATCACGGCAAGATTATGTGGAAAAAGCAGGCTACTGATCTTGAACAGCCAAAAGAGTGGAAACAGGATCACATCTTTACCATGAATTTTAAACTCGCAGGTCGCGAATTCAGGATAAAGCTGAAAGAGCAGATGGAGCAAAGCGCCTCATTAAATATCAGTCCAGTCGGAATTAGCCTGGAAAAGTATGCCAAGGGCAACCAGCAATACAAGGATTCAAAAAATTACCTCCTTTCAGACGGGTGGCACGAACTCAAAATTGAAATTAAGGGCAGACTGATCGTCGTTTCAATCGATAATAACAAAATGATTGAAAGAACCGACGACAGCGGTCCTTCGGGTGGTTATTCACTAAACGGATGGGCACGTATTAATAAATTAGAAATTACCGATACTAATAATCAGATTTTATACAAAGAAATGTTTAACAACCTAAATAGCTTTAGTGCCCAAAGAGGGATGGCACTAGAAGGAATAGAACTGGTTGTCTCGGCTGACGGCGAGGTAAAACTGATTCATGACGTTAATTACAGCGGCTATGACTATATTGCCATCGATACCTTCCATCGCGGTAAGGTGGTCAGCATAGAAGAGTATGTGGAGTATCTTCGCTATGTAATACAAAAAGCCAATGATCAGGCGGAATCCGACGGCGTGCCCAATGTCATCCTGGCCGAGTACGGTGGCTCGCTAAAAGAAAATATCGGCTGGGAGGATGTTGATGAAAGAGCTAAAATTCCCCTGACAGAAGATGAATTGGCAAAAACCGTACAGATGGTTTTGGAACTGGCAGAACGGACAGTGGATGGTTATATCTACAACGGTTGGGATATCGAAAAGCAAGGGCTTAACAAGCTGCCAAAGGTCAAAGCCGTGGTTAAGGATTGGTATAATAGCCATTAATGAAGTCAAAAAAATTAGCATTCATTTATGGATTTTAAGTCTGGGTAATACCCTTCGTTGTCGCCTTCCTTGTTTTGTCATTACGAACTTCAGACCGCCCATTCTTTATTTGACAAGCAAGTTTATCTTAAGATAAACTGGTACCATGGATAAAATCATTGGATTAAAAGAATTAAGGGAAAACTTGCCGGCTTATGCAAAAAAAATAGGCCGCGGTGATTGTTTTGTCGTTGTCAAAAAATCAAAGCCACTTTTTCGTATTTGTCCTGTCGAAGAAGATGAAAGCTTATGGGAAGATGTGGTTGATTTTACTAAGATCAAAAAGGGCGGGGTGAGTGTGAAAGAGCTTTTGAATCGACTTTAGGGGGACAAAAATGGATAAGATTACAAAAGCGCTGCAAAAGCTCTCGCCAAAAGAACGACATAAAGTTAAGAAGGTTTTATCTAGGTTGCTAACCGGTAACACTGGCGGTTTAGACATCAAAAAACTCAAGGACCGGAGCGATATATTCCGGTTACGGATTGGGAATCTAAGGATAATTTATCAAACTGATCCGAAAGAGAAAATCATAATTCTAACAATTGCCCGCAGGAATGAAAATACCTACAAAATCTAGGTGGTGGTTCAGCCGCGCGCTGCAACCACGCCCCAGACGGATTTGGCGCCGGCGGATTTTAGAACTTTGGCGCACTCGTTCAAGGTCGAGCCGGTGGTAGCCACATCGTCAATCAATAGCACTGTTTTGCCCTCAATCAATCCTTTATCTTCAACCCTAAAGGCGCTCTGAATATTTGATTTGCGGTAAACCCCAGATTTGCCGACCTGCGGGTCGGTATTTACAACTTTCGATAATGCCAGACCGCCGGGCAGTTTTAATTTTTTGGATACATAACGGGCTAACAATTCGGATTGATTAAAACCGCGCTGGCCTTGGCGGTTGCGGTGGAGCGGTACCGGCACGACGACTATTTCGCCTTTTGGCACTTTCCGGCGCAACCGTTCAACCATCAATTCGCCCAGCATATCGGCGAATTCCAAGATGCCGTTGTATTTGAGATGGTGAATCATCTCCTTGACCGGACCGCCTTCGTAACCGGCAGAGAGAATAATTCCGGCAAGAATCGATCTTTCCCTTTGTCGACAAGCGGGACAGGTTTTTCCATCTTTTGTAATCCGACCACAATAATAACATGTACCAGTCCTGACATTTTCAATATTTTTAGCACAAGAAAAACACAAAAAGCTGCCGTATTGGCCGCAACCGACACAGTATTTTGGGAAAAAAATGTTTAGGAATAGATTCCAGAAATCAGAAATTAATTGTTGAATGATAATCATTGGGGGTACCATATTCTTAATAATAAATCCTAAGCACCAAGCACTAAATACTAAAGAAATTCTAATCTTTAATTCCCAAATTTCAAACATTTTGATTTTGTAATTTTGGTATTATCTAGGATTTAGATATTAGGATTTGGAATTTTTTGTTGACCCCATGGGTCAATATGAATTATACTTTAAATGATCGGAAAATTTAGAAGTGCAGGAGGGAACGTGCAAGAAAATTCTTTGCACGATGATTGGCTGACTGAAAGCGGCGATGGCGAGCTTGCTATTGATGTATATCAAGACGAGCATAATATTTATATTCTCGCCCCGATTGCCGGCGTCAAGACATCGCAAATCGATGTCTCGATTACCGATGAAGTAGTGACAATCAAGGGCGAGCGCAAGCCCGAGGAAAATGTCCCCGAGGATAAATTCTTCTCCAAGGAATGTTATTGGGGCTCATTCTCCCGCTCCTATGTCCTGCCGATGGCGGTTGAATCGGAAAAAGCCCGGGCAAATCTGAAAGACGGCCTGTTGAGAATCGAAATCCCAAAAGATGCCAAGGTTAAAACCAAAACCATACCCATTAACGGTAATAGTAAATAAACCAAATATGGATAACTAATCATAAGGATAACTAATAACGAATATCTGTTATTCGTCATCCTAACCATCTGTCATCCGTATTTATTTAAGGAATTTATGAGTAAAATTAGGAAAGCAGTCCTGCCGGCGGCTGGCTACGGCACTCGGTTTTTACCTATGACCAAGGCCTCACCCAAGGAGATGCTGCCAATTATCGATAAACCAATAATTCAATATGTTGTCGAGGAGGCAATCGCCTCCGGAATTGAAGACATCGTAATTGTGACCGGCTCAAACAAACGGGCAATCGAAGATCACTTCGATCACAATTCGGAGCTGGAAAGTTATCTGGAAACCGCCGGAAAACTTGATCAGCTCGAGGAGATCCGCCGGATCGCCCGGATGGCCAATTTCATTTACATCCGCCAAAAGGGTTCATACGGTAATGGCACACCAATCTTAAACTGCGAAAGCGTGATCGGCGACGAACCCTTTGCCGTCCTCTGGGCCGATCAATTCACGGTTGCTGAAACCCCACGGCTAAAACAGATGGTTGACGCTTTTGAGAAATACAACGATCCAATCCTTTCTTTCGTCAAAGCAAAGTCAGACGCCGACTATGACCGCTACGGAATTCCGGAGGTAAATACGATCGAGAACGGTATCCATGAAATTCTTGAGATCAAAGAAAAACCGGGCAAAGAAAACGCTCCTTCCGATTTGGTCTCCGATGGAGGCTACATCCTGACACCGGACATTTTCCAAGCTCTCAAAGAAACCGAGGTCGGCAAAGGCAACGAGCTTTGGCTTGTTGACGGGATCAATAAATTGAAGAGAAATCACAAACTTTACGCCTGCGAGGTTCAGGGGGGGAAATACTACGATACCGGCAATAAACTGGAATACTTAAAAGCCAATATTGATTTCGGCCTGAAGCGCGAAGACATTAACGGTGAGTTCAAAGATTATATTAAAAAGATAGCGCAGAACTTGTGAAGCAAGTTTTGCAAATTGCTCGATTGCTCAATGGATCAATTGTTGAGAAGCAAAACAATCGAACAATGAAACAATTGAACAATTTGAATAATGAGGGGTAAAATGTCTCTAATAAAACATAGTACAATAATTCTCAAATACACTGCTTTCGCAGTGCTTTTCTCAATCGCCCTCTCCGGCTGCAGCATCCTGCCAAAGAAAAAATCCACTGTCGATCCAAGAACAACAAATTTAGTTGTCTGGAGTTTTGAAAACGAAGATGTTTGGAAACCAATCATCAAAGATTTCGAAAAACAGAACAAAGGTTATACCATGGTGTATGAAAAACAAACCTTTGATGACTCCTATGAAAATCGTGTACTAAACTCCATCCTCGCCACCAGAAAACCGGATGTTTGGGCGATGCCGAATGATTGGGTTTACCGCCACAAAGACAAGTTTTATCCAATGCCAGATACAATGGTTGCCACAACCAAATTATCTGATACCTATGTCCAATCGATAGCACAATCTGTGTTGTTTGATAATAAAATATATGCGTTAGCACCAACTACTGATCCATTAATCGTTTATTACAATCCTAATTTATTTAACAAAGCCCTTGATAATTTTACACTCACCACTAAGGATAAGACCGCATTAAGCAGAGCTAATTCCTTGCTCTCTGAACCACCAAAAATATGGTCAGATATTATCGCTGCCTCAAATCTAATAACCCAAAAAAGCGGCAATAACATCACACTTTCTGGAATAGCTCTCGGAACAACAAAAATTTACAATTCACAAGACATTATCTATGCAATGATGTTGCAGAATGAAACCAAAGTTACTTCAGAAGACTACAAACTAGCTACCTTTAATCTACCAACCAACACCAGCACGGGGACGAATGATACTCCCGGCAAAAGGGCCTTGGAATTCTACACATCCTTTGCTGATCCCAGTTCACCAAACTACTCGTGGAATGATTCTCTTGGGGACGAATTACAAGCATTTGCCGATGGTAAAGTGGCGATGATTGTTGGTTATAGCAGTTTACAAACTCAAATCCTACAAAGATTTCCCGGCCTATCTTTCACTTATAAAAAGACCTATTTGCCACAGGTTAATGCCGATAACAGCAAGATAGTTGATTTTGCTCGCTTTACAGCTCTAGGTGTTAATAGTATTAGTTTAATGCCAACACAAGCATGGAACCTGATTAACATTGCCCATTCTAGTTACTCCGAAAGTTTTGCCTCCAATTCAAGACTATTTTCCTCCAAAAAGGCAAGCAGCTATGATATTAGTTTCACTAACAGAACCGCCGGAAATCCTGAAAAATTAACTCTTGCGACTGCAAAATCATTGATTAAGGGAAGATATCCCGTTGAATTTGACTCAATCACCAAATCTATGATTGACAGCTTGAATGCCAAGACAAGCGATTCTCAAACTATTATCGACACTGCCGCCAACCGAGCTACCGAACTATTAAGAAAAGAGAGCTGGTAGATGAAGATTGAGCTAATTTTTCCAGAGCAAGTCATTGCCGCGACAAGCACTTCTACTGTTTCTGACACAGCTAGAAAGGTTGAGGTTGGTGTTCCGGTGAACGGAACATCTAGTTTTTATTATAAGACCTACATCCAAGCAATTTATAATTATTCAATCCAACTCGGCTCTCTTCTCGCAGTTCTGATGATTATTTACGCCGGTTACAGGTACCTAACCTCACGGGGCGACAGCTCGGCAATCTCCGAAGCAAAGGACATATTCGCCGGCGCCCTGCTTGGCCTGGCAGTACTTTTGCTAATAAGATTAATATTAAAATTTATCGGCCTGCCTACCGAAAGCATCCCTGGCACCGGAAGCTTGAGTTAAAATTTAAATATGAAAAAATATTTTAGCAAACATAGATTTCTAACCGTGTTGTCGCTTTTTTTCTTTGGGTTAATATCCAGCGTTTTTTTGTTGTTATCTAATAATCAAGTCAACGCCGAGGACACAATCAATCTTTACAGCCAGATATCGGCAACACCCGGGATAACCACTCCAAGCACTACCGATAGTTCAAACACGGTTCGTTTTACCGTCGAAATACCTGATTTTTATGATCAGCTTAATTATGATTTAGATCATAATATCAGTACTAACGATCGTAACTACAGTATTGCTATCTATATATCAAACGGGCCTGGCGGAGATTATAAACAGATTAATTCCGTGTTAATTGACGAAAGTAACATATGGGATATTCGAGCAGATGGCTATACATACCCTTGGACCGTTCCAATCGGCACAGAGACCGGCACATACAAGTATATGTCGAAACTTTTTACCAACGGCGTATATATTGAAGGTTCAAAGAGTAATGAGGGTCAGTTACAGGTAAATAGCAATGATGATTTATTGGCTTGTCAAGAAGGATGTCAATTAAGTGTTGTCGCTGACAAAACAAATTTGAATGCTGGCGAGAAAGTTACTTTTCGAGTTAAATATAGAGATAATACCACAACTTCCCCTAATTATAATTTAAAAATGTGGGTTAGCGCCACCGCCGGCGGTATCGCTGAAGAAGAAAAATGCGACGCTACAATCCGCAATGATAATACCGAGGTGGTTTGCGAATGGCAAACAAACACAGGAACAGCCGGGGCTGGTGGGAGCATATCAGGAGAGCATAATATTGTAGCCAAAGTCTTTTATAAAGGTGTTGCCACGCCACCAAATCCTCTGTACGCCTACTGGTCGGGAATCGTAAATGTTGTCAATCCGGACGCGCCGGCTGATGGCGGGATTGAGGGGCTTGATCCTGAAACCGGTCTAGCCGGCCCAGGACCACTAAACTTTGGCAATCCTTTCGACACCGACACTCTAGCCGGCAAGATTACTAGCTTTGCAATGGATACAGTCGGAATCCTTGCCTTTCTTTCCTTCTTGGTCGCTGGTATAATCTACATTACTTCCGGCGGTGATCCGGCAAAGGCAGAAAAGGCCAAGAAAACTATGATTTGGTCCGTTGTGGCACTCGTTGTTATGGTTCTGTCTTACGGAATCGTGACGATAACAATTAACGCGATTAACAGTATCTTTGGTTAACTTATGAACTTTTCTGTTGATAAAACTTATGCCGCTACTCTAGGAGAAATTTTGAAGGGGCGAGGCGGAGCCGACAGCGTAACTAATATTGGATTTTCGAATATTATTGTGATAGTTAATCAGATTATTCGGCTGGCTCTTGACTTGGCTGGGGTAGTTGCATTTATAATGATATTGTATAGTGTATTCCTTTTTGCCACTTCCTACGGTGAGGAGGGAAAAATAGAGTCTGCTAAAAAAACTCTCTATTGGTCGATCGTAGGTCTAGCCGTGGTTGCATCGGGATACTTTTTAACAGAACTTATCAAGAAATATTTAAAATAATCAAAGGAGAAAAATGGATTTAATACAAAAAGCTAGCGCACAGATTACAAGCGGTAATCTCACCCTCACTCCAAATACCACCGTTAGTGATCTGTCGGGATTGGTTACAAAAGTATCAAACTGGGTTTTTGTGATAGCGGGAGTGCTTGCTTTCTTCTACCTCCTATATTCGGGAATTCTATATATCACAGCAAGCGGAAATGCTGAACAGGCCAAAAAAGCACAACAAGGTATTTTGAATGCTATAATTGGTATTGTAATCATCGTATTTGCTTATGCGATAGTTAGAGCAGTCGTAGGTCAGCTATAATCAGGTGAAATGATTTAAAAATCACCGACTGCCTTACGGTTGGAGGTGATTTTTTTATGGGAAAACCCGCCGGCGGATGCCAGGCGGGTTTTTTGTTCTCCCTCAATATTCACTTGCCCCTTACGGGGTCGTTTTGGCAATTTGTTTCGCCAGCTCCGCCCTGTCGGCGGATTTCCAGTCGGCGACGGACAGGATCGTATTACCGACCAATGTCGGCAGGTTGGTAGCGGTTCGCTGGAGATTCTCGGCTGTCCCGCCGGATAATTTCCAGAGCTCAACTCCGACTCTGACCCCGTCCGGATCGTGGATCGAGATGAGCAGGTAATGGTCCAGCGAGGCCAGAAGCGGCCTGTCGGCATTCCATCCGCTCCAGTCGGATTGAACCAAGAGGAAAAATCCTCTCCCCTTGGTCGTGTCCAAGGCCTCGCGTAAGTTATAGGCGAGGTGGACACGCGGGCCGTCCGAGTTAATGTTTTGATTGGAATAGATCGCCCAACCATCGACATCAACCCGGGTAGCATCATACGGCTGGTACGACACCACGACCACAGACGCCGGGACAACCCAGCCGACTGACCGTACCTTGGGAGGATAATTCTCCCAAGCGTTTTTGGGGCTCCAAGGCCCCTGCGCGCCGCAACCGGCGCATATTGCTGCTAGCAGGGTAATCAACCCCGCAATGTTCCTCTTCATCGGAATCTCCTCTCGAGAACAGTAATCAAACGCATAATTGCGTTGATGATTGCATTGGAACCCGTCACTATACCACAAAAAAAACACTTTGTCCAGTGTTATTTCAATTGTTCTATTGCTCAACTGTTCAATTGTTAGGTTAACAGCCTCAAGGAAGTAAATTTTATCAGTTGATTTATTGCCTTTGGCAATTTATCTAATTCTTCAAATATGTGTGTGTATTCCTTCTCGGTCAATAATTTCCTGATTTTTGCTTTTTCATTCCAATCAAATGACTCTTTAACAGAACCAAAGCTATACCTATAAAAATTTATCTTGTCTTTTTTGCCGTATCTTCCAAATCCTTCAGCTATATTAGCCGATATTGAATCGATTGCATTAACAAACTGTATTCCAATAGACTTCTTGGCAAAATAATCCCACTTAATTACAATATCCCAAACATAGTTTGATAAATTAAAAGCGACCTTATAACAATCAAGGTCATTTAATTTTAAATAGTTCTTTTCCATAATTTGTGATTCAACAATTGAACAATCGGGCAATTGAGCAACCTGCCTCGCCGGCAGGCGGGTTGAGCAATTGTTCTTAATCCTTCGTAACTCTCCACACTTCCTCGACAGTTGTCACGCCCTGAAGGACTTTTTCAAGTCCGTCCTGCTCCATTGAGATCATCCCCTGCTCGTGAGCCACCTTCTCAAATTCAGCAATTGAGGCCTTTCGGTCAACCAAACTTTCAATCGTTTCATTTGGAACCAAAACTTCAATTACAACCTGGCGTCCCAGAAAACCGGTGTTGTTGCATTTTATACATCCCTTGCCCCGGACCAAATTGACACCCGGCGCATCAAGAAGCTGTTGCACTTTCATATCGAGCCGAGATTTGACCGGAAGTAAAATCGCTTTCATTTCTTCCCATATTTCAGGCCGGGGTTTGTAGAGTTCACGGCAATGAGGGCAGATTTTTCTGATCAATCTTTGGGCCATCACCAAGTTAATCGAGCCGGAAAGCAGAAACGGTTTGATTCCCATTTCAATAAAGCGGACATAAACCGCCGGCGCCGAATTGGCGTGGATGGTTGAAATCAGCAAATGCCCCGTCAGAGCGGCTTGGACGGCAATTTCGGCCGTTTCGGCATCGCGGATCTCGCCGACCATTAAAATGTCCGGATCTTGGCGCAGGGAAGCCCGAAGACCCTGTGCAAAACCGTAGCCGGTCGCTGTGGCGCCGGAAGTTACCTGGCTCTGTTCAATCCCCTCAATCCGGTATTCGATTGGGTCCTCCAAAGTGATAATTTTAACACCCGGTTTTTTCAATTCAATCAAAAGTGCATACATTGTCGAGGTCTTGCCAGACCCGGTCGGGCCGGAGGTTAAGATCATACCGTGCGGTTTTCTAATCGCCTCGTGAATAGCGGCCAGCGCTTCAGGGCGGAAGCCCAAAGTGTCGATTTTTAGGACCGATTTTTCCTGCCCCAAGAGACGGATAACGACCGCCTCGCCGAATGATGAAGGCATTATTGAAATTCTAAGATCGGTGTTTACCCCCTGCATGTCCTTGACTGTAAACCGGCCGTCTTGGGGTTGATTTGAGATATCCATTCTCAATTTTGCCAAGAATTTGATTCGGGAAATCAGCTGGTGGAATTTCGGCAGAGGCAGTTTGACAACATCCTGCAAAATGCCGTCTACCCGGTAGCGAACTAGGAACTCCCCCTCTTCCGGCTCCAAGTGAATGTCGGAGGCGCCGGTCTTGATAGCGCCGGTTACGATTACATCGAGTAGTTTTGTGGTTGTAACTTTCTTGGCCACATCGGCTGCTGATTTTAAGTCTTTGATTTCATCTTCAAACGACTCTTCGCCCTCGCCTACGACCGTGCCTTTTTTCTCCTCAACTTCTTTTTGAACCGCTTTTTGATAAAAATCGAGAGTGTATAAAACGCTGGTCTCGGAGATGACGGCATAAGTAAAGGTTATCCCGATTGTTTTAGCGTGTTGGGCCAGAAAATCAAGGGTTGTCTTGTCGCCGGGGTTTACCAAGCCGACTTTGACGCTCTTGCCAATTTTTAAGTATGGAACCGCTTTGTATTGGACAATCGCTTCGAGCGGCAAAATATCCAAAACTTCTTTGGTCAAGGGATAACCGACCAGTCCGATATAGGGCAAATTAAACTTACTCGCCAGCTCCTGCGTATGGCGTTCCTCCTGCTCGCGATTCAAAGAATAAATTGTCCGATTAATATCGGTCATACAATAAGTTTAACACAGAAAATATTTTGATAACAGAACAGGTAAGTTAGTGTTGAAAAAATCGTGAAATATGTTAGAATTGATTGGATTGGAGGGGTCGCAACCCGAAGGTTCCCTTTGGGGTAGCGGTCTAGTCCAGAAAATATAAGGAGAGGTCGCATAGCGGTTTAGTGCAGCGGTTTCGAAAACCGCCAGGCCCGCAAGGGTCTCGTGGGTTCAAATCCCACCCTCTCCGCCAATTTTCACTTTTTGTGAAATCGTAAGAAACAGCCTCGGCGCAAAGCGCCTCGGCATGGTATTTTTCCGCAATTTTGAAGGCATTT
>CAYILA010000013.1:0-3074 GCA_964364265.1 uncultured Candidatus Saccharibacteria bacterium
GTCGCACCAGCTGCCTGTGAGGCAAGCTGTTCACCAACACTCTTGAAATGATAAACCAATTGATCTGAATTTCTAAGTAATTCTATTGGGTGCCTAATCCACCATCTGCTGTCCGTATTAATCCGGTTGACAACATCGCCGGCTTGTAACCGGTCTCCCAGTTCTTGGTATAGTTTACCGGTCATTTTTTCCCATGCACCACTTAACAAGTTCATAGCCAAGAATGAAAGACCGCCAATCAGTTCACCTTTTTCGGAACGCTGCTCCCACATAGATTTTTCAGCAAGATATTTATCCCACAGGTCTCTAATTTTTTCAAAATCAACTGATTCTGGACTTGCTTGTTGAAGTTCTACACCCCGAAGTGGCGGACCGGCATAAGGATTTTGATTTACTTCAAGTGTTAGATTGCTCTCTGGTCCTGGTGGACGATTTACTTGAGGTGCCGTAAAGGTAGCGTCATTAAGAGGTAATACTGTCCCCCCATCCGCTCCAACGATCCTTGTAGGACCACCTGGGGTAACCGGTGGATTAATTGGATTAACATTAGCATCCAGCTTTGGTTCTTTCGTTTCTTCTCCTGGTACAATTTTTCTAGCTCCATTATCATCAATAAACGATAATTGTTCATATGAGTGAACAAAATTAACCAAATCTGTTATTGCTTGATATCTCGCTTGTTCGTATTCGGTTTTAGTGAGATTACTGACCGCTTCACCGATATCCGGGTTTTTGTCAGGATATGGCGGACTCTGACGGCCGTTATTTGTAATAGGTTGGGTTCTTAAATCAGAATCTTCTTGACCAAGCGGAATATCCGGATCAATCGGTACCTGGAATCCGCCTACTTCTCCATATGGTGGCATATAGAGCAAAACGCGCGAAGCTAGCTCTCGTGCTTTCTGAAAATATCTTATATCAGCACTCTCAATCTTTTGTAAATATTCTCTTTCCCGACTGGCTAAATGTCTCCACGCTTCAACACCACCCCGTCCCAAACCAGATCCCAACATCGATTTCCCAGTCATTGCAGCTATTGGAGCCAAACCTACTCCACCAGTTACTAATCCAACCGCAATTCCTATACCTGCAGTAATAGCTCCTTTTGCTCCTATTTTTGCTCCAACACTTGCAGCCCTTCTCGTAATGTCTCTTCCAGCATTATATACAAGAGTCCCATCGTCTGGGTTATAGTCAAAAATACTATCCTGCAATTCCATTTGTCCGGTTCCGCGATTTAATACCCATCGCCCTTCTCCACTAAGATAAGAACCGGCCTGACCGATATAACCGTTTTTTTGTAATTCTTTAGTACGATCTTGACGCAAACGATTTTCAAGCTCACCGCTTAAAACTTCATTAATAAGTTGGTCAATAGATTCGCTTTTTGAATAATTTTCTTCCCGATCCAGAATTTTTTCTGTACCTGGCCGCCCAAATCTTCTTTTAACAGAATCTACAATCGCTTGGTGATAGGGCTGGCCTTTCTCTTTCTTAACTGGAGGTGTCTGTTTAGTTATTTCGGTAGGAGCAGGGTTTTCTGCTACTGGTGGTAGAGGAGTTTCAACTGGCGCGACAGCAGGAGCTTGCTCTTGGTTTTCTTGAGCCGCTTCTTCAGCGGCACCTGTTGGAGTACTTTCAGGTCCTGGCATTATTCCTCCTTTGTGTTCTGATCTTTTTGTCTCATTAGACTAACCATCTGCAATTTATAAAGAATCGCTTCCTCGGCGTAGAGCTTCGGAACATCAATTTTCGTTTCTTCGATGATGGTATTAACCTCTGCTTCATTCTTCTCTTGAAGGGCTTTTTGAAACCGGTTGAACTGATCCTCTGTCATCTTTTTGACTAATTGACCAAGAACCCGCGATTTGATAGTCGCCAGCATTTTTTCATACTGCTCGTTCTTCTGGGCTTCCGGCATATCGGTCGAGCCCATCAGTTCGATAAGATCTTTGTTCAACAAATCTTGGTAAGAGAGACCTGGCAGTATCTCACCATCTTTGAGGTTCGTATCGTTAGCACCTGCCGTATTATTTTGATCGGCAGTAGTTGGATCAGTTCCTTGATTTGAGTCCATATCCCCTCTTCCTTTTATTAAATTTTATTAATATACATACAAAAATAGCGGACATTTAACACTTAATATCATTATATCTTTCTCTCAAATATTAAACAATGCTTTCTGTTGATAACGAAAAGGGAGCCGCGGTGTAAACACCACGACTCCCAGTTCTCCCGCAAGTTATTTACCCTGCTTCTGGGCAGGCTCGGCGGCTTTCGCCGCCTCACGGCCCGCAAGCGCTTGCTCCGCAGTGCCCTGATACAGGGCACCGATGTTTACGCCGCCACAAGGGCGGCAAGCCGGCTGAGCCGGTGCTGCTGCGCAGGCAGCAGCGACATTCGCCAGACGCGCGTTGCGCGCCATGGCGATGTGCGCCTCGGTTTCGGCTCGGGCTTCTTCAGCCCGTGCGCGGTTGTCGCTCTCCACGATCGCAACCCCGGACGGGGTGGCGCTTCTCCAGGACCCGTGGGGTCCTGAAAATTCGCGGAGAGTCCAGTGGCCCGCCTGATGCGGGTCAAGGACCGCCGTTGCTTCGCGGTTTGGCGTCCGCCGCCACCGCGGGTCGGCGACGATGGCAGCTACTACCTGCCATATCACCAACCCCGCTACCACCGCAACCAACACCCACGCCCACCACGGCCAAGCCGTGGCGGCTGCCGCTACCGGCGCCGGCGTCGAAAAAAAGAAATTATTCATTTCTTTTTCCTTTCTCGCCGGCGACACTGCCGGCTTTTGAACTGGATCCGGTACCCGCACGATGCGGGTCCGGTAATATTTTTTTACCGTGGTTTTCTTTACCACGGTGGCCGGTCGAGCCAGAGCTCGCTCCGCCTTTTGATCGGCGGAAGCGGCCCGAGCGCGGGCCACGGCGTCAAACGCCGTTGCCCCGTCCAAATAGGGGCCGCCCGGCTTTGGAGCCGGATGGGTCTGCGCCGGCTTTCCAGTCGCCGGCACTTTAACCGTCACCTGCTCGGTCGTCGCCCAGACAGCGACGACCGAAACCATCGTGACG
>CAYILA010000013.1:3084-16355 GCA_964364265.1 uncultured Candidatus Saccharibacteria bacterium
TGCCCCGTCCAAGTACTGGCCATCCGGCTGGGGAGCCGGATGGGTCTGTGCCGGCGTTTCCGCCGGCACCGTGACCGTCACCTGCTCGGTCGTCGCCCAGACAGCGACGACCGAAACCATCGTGACGGCAAGGAGTGCCGCCACTACTACTAACTTCTTCATTTCTCTCTCCTTGCCACCTCCCGGTGGCTGTGAAAGCCACCATAAGGGTGGAGCGGAGTGAAAATCTGTGAATTCTCCGCGTAATGTAATTGCAACAATTGCTCAATTGTTCAATTGTTAAATTGCTAAAACAACCAAACTTGCAACCACATTACGCAGAGAATTTATGTAAGGTATAGATCCCCGCTTTCGCGAGGATGACATTCTTTTTAGAATGACACCTATTGTTAAAGAACAGCCGTTATTTGGAACATCTCGCCGAAGGCGGACAGTCAGTCTCAATTCGAGACTGCATTCTGGCGCTTTTACCCTTTGGATTCGTTATTCGCTATTGGAATAATTCGCTATCCATTTCTGGTTTGGGTAATAAAAATGCGGCAATATGCTGAAGGGTGAGACTGGATAAATCCAGACTCGTGTTGGCGGAGGGGGAACCAACATTCACCCGAAGGTGAAAACCCTACAGCATGCTACCGCATTACTGTGTGTATATAATCCTCCCCAGGTAGTAGAACTAAGTTCACTACCCGGTATATTACCCTCCGAGAGTACTAATTTCCCGCTCTCTTAGGTTAACGCCGCATTATAGCATAGCGTATCAATGTTGTCAAGAGATCTCCCCCTAAAGTAGGGGGAGTACAAGGGGGTATGGTTCCTCTCCTAGGATAGGAGAGGTTAGGTGAGGTACGAAATTTTATACCTCCTCTAACTCCTCCTACATTAGGAGGAGAACCAAAAAAGAGCGACATTGTGCTATGTAGCCTCACAAGCGGAGGGGGAACTTGTGATTTCCGATAAATCGGAGTGACTACACAGCGCGATATCGCTCTAACATTTCATACTAGCATTTACGCTCAAAGCTGTCAACATCCGTACACATCCGTACATCTACAGAACTTGCCCGAGCACACATCAAAACTGTATCACAAAACACGCGTACGTATGAAAAGTGATACAGTTTTGAGTCGAAGAATTATTAGCAGGAAATATGCGGGTCATTTCTGAATGTTTCGCATTAGATTTAAATATGTATGCAGATTGTGAAGTGTGGTAAGGCGGACCCCTAGTATCTCTTTCGACTTTAGAAGATGGGAAATGTAGGCGCGTGAGTATCCCCCGCTATCCGCCTTCGTCTGAACAGCACCGGACTTCGGCGAGATCTCGCGGTTTTTAGAATTAATAGGTGCTCGACAAGCCGGGCATCCGCAATTCTTGTCAATCACTTCCCCGTCCGATAGATACTTCGCATTTTGTAAATTCAATAGCTCGTACCGGAAATCCGAATCTCTAATATCTAAATCTGAAATAATATTCGAATTTTCAAAATTAGAATTTTTAACTTCTTTAGGATTTAGGATTTGGGGTTTAGAATTTATTCTGTGATAAACCGACCCGTGTCTCCCCATCCGTGTCGGCAGAACACAGTCAAACATATCCATGCCCAGTTTGGTGGCTTTGATAATGTCATTCGGAGTGCCGACCCCCATCAGATATCTTTGTTTATCCTTGGGCAATATTTCCCCCATCAGCTTAACAATATCCCACATATCGCGGGTTTCCAGATCGACCGCCAATCCACCGACCGAGTAGCCGTCAAAATCAAGGGCGATCAGTTTTTCGGCGCAATCGACACGAAGATCAGGGAAAAGTCCGCCCTGAACAATACCATGCAAAAGCGGTTTAACCACTTTTGCAGAATTTGGATTTTCGATTTTAGAATCTAGAATATTTTGATTCTTTATTCTAGATTCTTTATTCATTCTATAATCTAACTTCGAAATTCTAGATTCAAAGTACCTCTTTGATCTCTCCGCCCATTCTACTGTCAGATCACAAGCTTTCTTCACTTCCTGATAACTTGCTTTGCCGTTTGGACAAACATCGAGAGGCATTAGAATATCAACACCAAGATCAAGTTGGATTTGAATCACTTTTTCAGGAGTAAAGAAGTGTTTCGAACCGTCAAGATGGGAGGAGAATTCGACACCCTCGTCAGTAATCCTAACCAATCCCCCACTATTGTCATCCCGAGCGATGAGATTTTTGGAGTCGAGGGATCCCTCCATTCTCATAACAGCATCAGTCGGGATGACACTCTTGGAACCGTTTTTAGCTAAACTAAAGACTTGATAGCCGCCCGAGTCGGTAAGGATCGGCTTTTGCCAATTCATAAACCGGTGAAGTCCGCCCATTTTCTTGATAAGTTTCTCACCGGGTCGAAGATAGAGATGGTAGGTGTTTGATAGGACAATTTCGGCACCAAGCTCCTCCAGCTCTTCCGATGACACTCCCTTGACGCTTCCAACCGTCCCCACAGGCATAAAGAACGGTGTCTTAATAATACCGTGAGGAGTATGTAATTCTCCGACCCTAACCCCTGACTTTAATCTTTTCTTTAATTTGTACATATTTTTTACACCAAATCACAAAGGGATCTCTCGGTTCGTCTACGACTCTCTCGAGATAACAGTTAGTGAGCTGTCATTCCGACCGAGCCCCAAAGGGGGCCCTTTGAACCTACGCGAGCGGAGGAATCCCTTCGCTCAAATCTGCCCAAGTTGGGTTAATAGTTCTTATTAAATATTCCTTCTTTTCTCTGCGCCATTTTTTAATTTGTTTTTCACGTTCTATCGCAGAAACAACATCCGGTGTTTCTTCAAAATAAACCAATTTATGGCATTGGTATTTAGTTGTAAATCCATCTATCTGACCGTTTTTGTGTTCCGCAACTCTCCTATACAAGTTACCCGTCACACCAACATAAAGAGTTCCTGATTCACTTGCCATAATATAGAAATAATATGTTTTCATATTAAGGGATCCCTCCGCTTCGGTCGGGATGACAATAGAAAATTCCTATTGTCATTTTACCAAAGCGCCCCAACGAATCGGGGCCTTTGTTATGTGCTATATGCTACATGTTTTGTTCTAGGTGAATTATTACAAGATACGATGATGCCCGAAGGGCGACAGAGCGTAACAAGCTGGTGAATTCGAGCTTATTTTAACTCAACTGTTGCGCCGGCGGCTTCAAGTTTGGCTTTGGCGGCGTCAGCATCTTCTTTCTTGGCGCCCTTCAAAACTTCCTTTGGAGCTGCGTCAACCAAGTCCTTGGCCTCTTTAAGACCCAAGTCAGGCTTAATCTCACGAACGGCTTTGATGACCTGAATTTTCTGGGCACCTGCGTTGGCAAGAATAACATCAAAGATGGTTTTCTCTTCAACCGCTTCGGCGGGAGCACCAGCGGCGGCAGCGGCGGCAACTGCTACCGGAGCGGCGGCTGAAACACCGAATCTGTCTTCGAGCTCTTTGACCAATTCGGATAGATCCAAGACGCTCAATTCCTCAATCTGTTTGATAAGACCGGCAAATTTACCTGAAGGATTGCCGGCCGTAGCTTTAGCGGAGGCTGGAGCGACTTTCTCTTCCTTTTTCTCTTTGACTTCCTCTGCCTTTGGTTCCTCAATCTTAACCTCTTCTGTTTTGGTTTCCTCCATAGGAGCTTCTTCCCCGCCTTCAACGGTCGGGACTTCGGCAACTTCCGTCGCCTCAGCTTTATTCTCTTCTTCTGCCATAATATTCCTTTCTTATTTAGAGTTATAAGTTATAAGATATAAGATATGAGTTATAAGTATTGCCACTCAACCTTTATCTTTTATCTTCTTAACTTTTTAACTTATTGTTTCTTTGTACGAATTTAAAACATTAACTAACCCTCTCAAATTTCCGGATAAAACATTGACCATGCCGGAAAGTGGCGATGCGATCGAGCCGACTACTTTTGCATAAAGTTGTTCGCGTGACGGCAAGAGCGCCAATTTTTTGACCATGGTGGCGTCAATGAATTTGCCTTCCAAGATTCCACCCAAAATCTCGAGCGATTCATGATCTTTTGCGAAAGTGTTGACGCCTTTTGGACCGGTTACTTCATCATCTTTGGCAAAAGCGATTGCGACCGGTTTTTCAAAAATCTCCGGCGTGATTTCAATTCCCTTTTCCGACAAAGCTTTCTTGGCCAAAGTGTTCTTGGTTACATTGAAATCAACATTTTCCTGCGCTAGCTTCTTGCGAAGTTCCTCGGTCTCTTTGACTTTCAATCCTTTGTAATCGACAAAAACGGCTGATTTCATCGTCTCTATCTGGCTTTCAAGCTTTGCGATCTGCTCCTCTTTTTGCGTCCTAGTTTTGGCCATAAGTTTCCTAATCTCCTACATAATTACGAATATTTATAATTATTTGATAAATAAAAATGCGGGCAAACCCGCAGAATATACCAACCAGAAATGGATAACTAATTACTCTAATGGCTAATAACTAATATTTGTTTATTCGTTATTAGAACCATTAGTTATCCCTATTTGGTTCGGTCACTTCCTCGGCAGGTAATTAAGCCAGGAACTAGTATTAAGTAGTGTGTATTAAGTATTAGGGCACTTTACAAACCTAAATACTCGATACCTGATACATGATACTAACCCGGCACCTGCTGTCTGCGGATGTGTTCAATATAACAAATAAATTCGAAATCGTCAACAGATTCAAGAGATTTTTTCCATCAGAATCTTGTTGTCAATATTAATCAGCTCTTTTTTGGATGTGAAGTTGATCGGACCGACTTCGCGGTATCCGGTTTTGGTAGCGATAATTTTATAAGAGCCCTTCGGCACGAAGGCCGAAAACCGGCCGCCCATATTACTGACAGTGGTCCTAATTAGATTGTCATCCTCGCCGTCATAGATTCTGATCAAGGCGAGCGGAACCGGATCGTTGTTCCCTTTGTCGATGATCATACCCCAAGGCGAACGATCCAGCCAATTGTAAATGTTGATTATCCAGAGAATGGCGTAAACCACCATCATAATGATCGAGACAGCGCCCGGATAATCCTGAAAATCCTTTATTATCAGCAGCGAGCCGATTGCCAGAAGAACAACCGCAACGACTCGAAACGACCGCTCCAACTCCTCAATAGTTCGAATCAATACTGCCTTAGAGGCCAGCGACTTCTCGGCCATAGTCATACCGATATCCGGAACGACCAAACTTTCATTATTATTGTGGACATTAACAACACTGCCCGGAACATAGCCGTTAACCAGATTCCCCGAAACAGTGTATCCCCTTTTTGCAACTTGAATCGTATATTTTCCCGGTTGAGCAATCAAGCCATAATATCCCTTTTTATCGGTATAGGTCGAAATATATTCCTTCTTGTCGGTTGATTTCGTGAGCGGATCCCAATCAAGGCGGATTAAGGTTACCTTTGCCATCGGAATCGGAATTTTGCTTTCCTCTTCAATAACCCGGCCCCATTTCTTTTTGGTACGATAACCAAACAAAGCCAGCAGGGCGTACCATATCGACCGGAGAAATTCCGATATTGAATACAAACTGGCCAGATTGGCGAGCGGCGCGGCGAACAACAGGGCGCCGACCGCAACCGCCGAACCGGTGGTAACGACCGGAGAGACGATATCAACCGGTATGCCGATTTTTTCAATCGCTTTTTCAACCGGAGTCGCCACATCGTTGATTACCGGAAACTCATCTCTGATTCGAACCGTTACATAGGAATTGATGGTCAAGCCGCAGAGCGATGCCGTCAACTGTACGGCGTTAACATACAAACCAAGCGTGGTTCCGGCCGTAAAGTGGCCGTTTGAGTTGATTGCGCCCGCTCCCCCGTTTATCTTCCAATTCAATTGCGCCGATCCGCTGATGTCGGTTTGATTTTCAGTCAGAAGGCGTCCGCTAAGGTCAACCGATTCTGATGGCGAGATGGCAATAATATAATGGTTCTCGCCGTTTATAACATCAGGGTTGCCGTCTCCCTGAATTTGCAGATTCAGACCGGATAATGAGATCGTCCCGACGATATAATCGGCGTCCACCACCGTCCCAGCCGAATTTAAGGCATCGATTTGAATTCTAAAAACCGGATTAAGCGGACAAACCGAAGTGTTTAAATTGAAGCTCTGTTCCCTCGCATCGCGGCTGATATTGTCTGCAAGCGTGGTTAATTGTCCCGATCCGATTGAATAGGAAAGACGGTAATGATCCGTGTTGTCTCGGTTTGTGCCGGCGGTTTGCTCCCAGGTCACTCTTTGATCATCAAATAATCGATAAGCAAAATCGGGATCAGGCAAAGTTATTGTCAGATCTCCTTCTGTTGGAGCGGGTATAGTTGCGAATGACGCCGAAATAGTGTGATTGGCAACGATATTTTGGAAAGTATAGCTATCGGTCGTGTTGATCGGCGCGCCGTCAACCATAATCTCCGATAGGATATAGGCGGCGTCAGCTGTAATTGTATAAAGACCGCTTTCGCCGTAGTTGTAAGTCGTCAGGCCGGATGGGTTGATCGATCCGCCGCCGGCGGCGGTGGCGGTTACGGTGTAAGTTTTAAGTGAAAATGTGGCCGTAATGGTTTTATTTGCCCTGATATTTACCAAATCACAAACCGTGGTCGTTGCCGTATCGCAACCGGTCCAATTGACAAAATTTGATGTTACTGCGGCGGAGGCATTGGCAGTTAAACTCGAACCGTAATTTACCGTTTGAGACGCCTGATCCACCGTGCCGTCTCCAACTACATTCACAGTCACGGTAAACGATTCAAGTGTCGTTGTCGAAGCCGGAGGTGATAATTCGGTCGGTATAAAATCGCCATTTTCCGCTTTGACGCGATAGGTATAGGCAACGTTTGGTGTTAAACCGGTATTAATAACACCGTTCAAGCCGCCGAAATCAGCGTAAAGCTGCCAGTCCTCTGTCGCCTGCAATCCCCCATCGGTTTTAAGATATTGATTCAGAGTTTCATTAAAAATCGCGTATCTGGTCTCGGCTAACGGATTGCCATTTCTGTTGATAATAATTCCGATACCGGTCGATCCGGCCGGAACAAGAGTTGGGGCGTCGGGAGTTTCCGCCAATGTGAATACGGTATCCTGATTTGAATTCTGATTGCTGTACGGATTTACGACATTGACATATCTTGTGTAAGCCGTGTTAACCGAAAGCGAATTTTCCGCCCAGATAGCCGTATCGGGCGGCAGGGAACCGGACAGGTTGATTCCGACGCTGCTCCTGACCGAATAGGCCTCCTCATTGGTTGAATTGTCACTCCAGTACCAGTTAATTGAAGTTGTTGAAAGCGCGGTTCCGGCAAAATCCACCGGAGCGGTGACGTTGCAGGTCTCTGTTATGATCTGGGAGATAGCCGAATAAGCGCCGTCGCCGTTCGTGTTTGTTGCCGAAACTTTCCAATTATAAGCCGTTCCAAGTTCAAGGTTAGAGAATGTATAAGAAGCATCCGCAATATTGGTGATCAGACCGAGGTTGCTCGCCTCCGCATCGGTGCCGTATGAAATGTTATAGCTGTCAGCGCCAGCCGAAGCGGTCCAAGACAACAGGGCCGAGTTTTGGCAGGCGTTTGAGACAGCCGGATTTGCCGGCGCAGCCGGCGGAGTTACGGTCGCGACCGGATCAGAGTATCCGGTTTCATTGCCATCAACATTTCTGGCTTTTATTCGAAGCCAATATTGAGTATTCGGCAATAGATCGGCGTTAGCCGAATCTTTACTGAATATATACGCCGGATCGCTTTGCCACGACATGCCGGCGGGCGATAAATACGGACCGGTTTCAAGAAGCGAATACTCGATGTAGCGTGTCGTGCCCGGCGGATTTAGATTGTTCAAAACCGTTGCGTCAACATGGTATCCGTTGGTGGTATCATAATCTCCATCAACCGTTAGACCGGGTATATTCGCCAAAGTGTAACGGCTAGCTGGCGGTGACAAAATTGTTTCGATATTGTCGCCGTTTCTGGCCTTAACCTTGTAAATATGAAGCGTGTTTACACCGAGACCGGTATCAATAAATCCGCCGGCGCCGCCCCAGGCGGCATAGGTTCTCCAAAAATCGACTCCGTTTCCGATTGCTTCGCAGGCGTTCGTCGAGTAGTTGATGAAAGTGGCATCATTGTCGCAAGAAATCGCATATTCGGTATAGCTCGGATTTCCGTTGCCATTAATAATAATTTTAATAGAACTTGAAGTATCTCTTTGAAGCGTGGGGGCATTTGGAATATTGGCCAATGTATAGGCCGAAGCATCCGGCGACCAGGCCGTTTCAACTAAATCCCCGTTTCTGGCAATGACCCGCCAGGTATAGTTTTTATTAACTAAAAATCCCGATCGGTTCAAACCGGCATCCCCGCCCAATTGATCGTAAGTAAACCAACCGATACTATCTAAAAATGTACCCGATGGATCAATATATTTATTGAATAAACCACCATCCGTAACAAATACAGCGTACTGTGTCGTTGCAGGATTGTTATTCTGATCCACTTTGACATTTGTCGTCCCGGGCACAACTTGGGTCAATGTCGGGGCGTTTGGCCGGTTCGCCAGAGTGTATTTTGGCGCCGAAAAGGCCGGATTGGAATAATAAATCGTATCATTCGGCACTGAATTGAATGCCACCACCTTGGCGCAGTACCTGGTGTTTACCTGTTTATCGATGATGTTTTGGCTGGTAGCGTTTGCCGGTGTAATTAATGGCGGGTCGGAGTAAACGGCGTCGGCGCAATTATCGGCCGCCGGAGCGGTGAAAACCTGAAATCCGGTTTCATTGTCGGAGTTATCGGTCCAAGCAACATCAAACCTAGTTGAGTCAATGTTAGTAATCGCAACATTTGAGGGTTTATCTGGAACGCTACATGAGTACGATTCATTTATATTCCAATTCTGGTTATTGCCGCTGTCAATGGAGTAAGTGGCGCAGAATGATTTTCCGATATTAGAAGAAAATGATATATCGGCGTATGAGACCTGCGGGGTTGATATTGTGACATCGGGATTAATCGTCCAGGTGGCATTGCCGGGCGCTTTCAAAGTTATCAATTGCCCGGCTGAACCGTTGATCTCAAATCTTTTCATAAAAAAATATGTGTAACCTTCAGTAAACGACAGTGTTCGGGCGGCGGTCGCGCCGGCGATGAAATTATTAAAGTTAATATTACCCCTTAATGTCTGGGTCGTTCCGCCGCCGCCGTCCATTGTGACCGAGCCGGTGGTTCCAGAGTTGAATGCGCCTTCTTTAATGAAATCGCCGGAAATTGTCATTATAGAAGGAGCGTTTTCAAATATCCCGTTTGAAAAGATATGCAAATTGGCGTTGATGTCCAGATTCCCCCGCGAAGCGGTGAAACGCCCGCCAATCAGATCGAGCCCGCCGTTTAGGACGATTGGAATCGGCGAACCGTCGGGAGAAGGCGAATAAAATTCAGGGTTCGGATTATAAGTCGGATTCGGGGCGCTTGAATCGCAATAGGAGTACCATCCGACGGTGGTCTTACCGTCCACGGTAATAGGATAATTGCTGTTATTCCATAACATCCCGCCGAAAACATTGAAATCGTTATGGACAACCAAAGGCCCGATCACGCTGTAGAGAACCGGAGTGGCCGGCAGGTTATAACAGCCCCAGGCGTTCATAAGAGTCAGGTTGTAATAGCCGGTGCCGCCGAAATTCCTGATCGGGATTATCTCGCTTGCCCCGCGGTTGGTGTAAGCGAAGGTGCCGCCGATTGAATCGAAAAAGCCATAAGTTATGGACTCGGTTCCTTTGAAATAAAATGTTCCGCCGTGGTTGATTAACCCTCCGCCGATGCTGATCGGATAATTGTTCGACGGGACATCGTAGGTAATGAAATTACCTTTGTTTAAGGTGAAGTCGCCGCGAACGGTAAGGGTTCGTTTTAGAACAAATTGGTCCGGCGCGTCGTCGGCCGAATTAAAAGTCAGATTATTGTAATCGTAGCCGGAATCGGTAAAATCTTTTATTAAATAATTGTATTTTAAGTTGTTGTCACAGCCAACGAACTCGGTTGTGCCGGAGTCGCTGTCTTGAGTGAATGACAGATTTTCATCGCCCCTGACCCGTAATGTTCCGTTATTCGAATAACTCCCGGCGACACCCAGTCCGTAGCCGGCGAACTGTGAACAGCTGCCGCCGTCCGTAAAATAGACGCTGCCGGTGGCAAGAGTAAGACTACCGCCGTACGAAACAGCCGAACCCTGCTTTACGACGCCTTGGATGTTGTTATTCGTCCAGGTGTTGCCGGCAGAAATTACGCCATCAGCATTTAAAGCAATGATTTGCCCGCCGGCGCCGTTAAAAGTAACATTGCCGTGAATGGTTGATGTTCCGCTCCCTCCGGTTGCCCCGATCGTGATATTTCCGGCAATATAAAAATCGATCGTCGGGGTGTTACCCTGAATGGGGCATTCGTGCGCACCCGGTTCGCAACCGCCGCCGTACTCATCGCCTCCTCTTTGCACCGTGCCTCCAACATCCACACTGCCAGTGCCGCTGGAAATGCTAAAATTACCGGCCACCGTCACCGTCTGTAAAGTGTTGCCCACGACATCAAAAGGAGTACCACTAACCGTATTTTGAACGGTTAAATTCCCGACAACGCTAAAATTATCCATCAATTTAACAGCGCAATAATAAAGGGAGGCACAGTTGGCGTTGTTGTCAAATATAACATTGTTAAATGTTGCATTACCGGTCGTAATATTGTACTCATCGGTATCGGCCGCTTTGGCGATGAATTTGACCGTGCCGTTGTTGTGGTTGAATGTTCCTCCGGTCCGATTCATCGTGTCTGCGATAGTGAGGATACCGGAGGGCGCCGCAAAAATTCCTCCGGATTGGAAAAAAGTAGTGGTCGTGAAATTATTCGCCGTTCCGCTGACGGTTCCTGTATAGCCCGTGGTGATTGTAAGTCCGGATATGGTTATCGGGGTGTCCAAAACGGAGTTCTTGCTCCCGTTGACGGCAGCGCCGTTAAAGGTCACAGAGTCCCCTGCTGCCGGGACTCCGGTTTGCAGATTGGTATTGATGTCGCGCCAGTTTAAGTCATCGCTCCAATTATTGGTTGGCCCTTCGCCGGTCCAAACTTTGGGACCGGGTTGATAGGGAACTGCGTCGGCTCCGATTAAATTTTGCCGGATAATAACCGCTGCGGCAATCAAAACGAACAGTGTAAAAAGCGAGGCAAACAGCGGTTTGATTGTCTTTTTATTTCTAAATGGCGACGACAAAAAAGACAATGATTTTTCCAAAATGATCTTGCCCTTGGATTTCGCGTCTATTGTAAAGTCATTCCCCTCTTTTTCCATTAGTTTGCTTCTCTATATTAAAATAACGAAGCTCTTGCTTAATTGATATTATTATATAAATGATATAATTTTAATGCAATAGAAAAATCCCTCCGATTTGTGTCGGGGGGATTTCTTCTTCTTGTGCTAAACTTATTTTTTTAGAACCTTTATGCTTGGACCCATCGTTGTGGCCAGGTGGATGGAATCAATTCGTTTCGGCAAGTGGGCAAGAAGGGCGTCGTAATTCTCCCTGATCTTTTCCGCTCCGAATGATATTTTTCCGATTGCAAGGTGAACGATGTTGTCTTTATCGGCTCTAAACTCAACTTTTCCGCCTTCAAGTTCGGCAATTGCCTTGTCAACATCCTCAACGGCAGTTCCGGCTTTTGGAGAGGGCATCAAACCCTTTGGACCGAGTAATTTTGCCAATACCGCTAACTTAGGCATTACTTTTAAATCTGCAACTAAAATATCAAACTCTAACTTGTTGGCTTTAATCTTCTCAATCATTTCATCAACATTTTTTTCAGTGATCCCTACTGCCTTCTTCATCTTTGCCACCCCACCCGGCAGAGTAACCGTGCCGCGGATGTTTTTCTCTTTGCCGTTTATCTTTACATGAATTTCAACCGTCGCATCAAATTTGACGGTTGAGGTTTTAAGCGCCAGTTCTATCGCTTCGTCCGTCGGATATTCCTTATCTTTTTCAATCAGTTCTGAAACTTTTCTGTGATTTTTTCCGTGTCGAGGTTTTTTGCGTATCTGGACTTTTTTAGAGAGTTCCCTCGACTCCGCTCGGGATGACCCATGCTGGGTCACTTTCTTTTCTTCCTGCTTGTTTTCTTCCTTCTCAACTTTCTCTTGCTCTTTTCGTTCTTTTTCCCGTTCTTCGGCCTGTTTCAAAATTGATTTTTCATCAATTATTTCCTCGGACGCGATCTCCGTAACTTTTCTCTGTGCCATATGATTTCCTTTCCCGCACTCTTCAAATTACAAGCCTATTCGTTTTTTCAGCATCGCATAAGATTGACCAAATTGTTTCAATCGTTTTTCGCGAATTTTAGCAAGTTCCGAACTCGAATAGGCTTCATAATATATAACTTTCCAGGGCATATTCGTTTTCGTTGACTTGCATTTGCCTGTATTATGATTCTCTAATCTCCGTTTCAAATCCGGAGTATAACCAAAATATAAATCTCCTGACTTAATACTTTGTATTACATAGACATAATACATAATTTGAAGGGTGCGGGATTCGTGGTGTTAACGGCTTTCGGCCTCCCACATAATTAAAGTATGATTTTATCATACTTATTCATACTATTCAACATTGATGGTGCGCGCGGTCAAGCGGTTGTTTTTCTTACTGATCGATTCAACTACTTCCTTAATCGCTTCGTCAATCGCTCGATTTAATATCGGCGTCTCTCTTTTTGTGAATTGAGAAAGAACATAGTCCTCTGTCTCGATTAGATTATCGATATTTTCAATTTTATTTTGGTTCCCTTTTTTCACTCCGATGCCGATTCGTATCCTGACAATTTGTTCTGATTTAATGGCGTCGATAATGCTTTGTAATCCCTTATGGCCGGCGCTCCCGCCTTCGTTCCGAATTCTAATTTGTCCCAGCGGTATATCCTTGTCATCTGATGCGATAATGAGATTTTTAATTCCTGTTTTGTAGTATTCCAATATTTTAGCGACCGATTTACCAGAATTATTCATAAATGTAGTCGGTTTTGCAATTAGGACATCCTCGCCGTTTCTTTTTATGATAATCGTTTCGGCATCAAGCTTTTTATTTTTTTCAAATTTATTGATTTCACCGATACCAGAAAATTCTTTTGATTGGATCAACTTATCAACAAACAGAAAACCGGCATTGTGTCGTGTATTTTCATACTCCCTGCCCGGGTTTCCAAGTCCAACGAT
>CAYILA010000013.1:16455-18408 GCA_964364265.1 uncultured Candidatus Saccharibacteria bacterium
TCCGGCGTCAGGGCTTCATCGGCAATTTCAATGTCGGTTAAGTGTTGTTCGCCGTTCATTAAAACCGTAACCCAACCGTCGGAACTTTTCGCTTCAATTTCAGTATCCTTCAGCTCTTTTTGGATCTGCCGCGCCTTTTTTTGCAGCTGATACATATCCTTCATTTTTGAAAAATCAACCATGATGCTCCTTATTTCGGTTTAATAAATTTGCTTAAAGTGAATATAATAATACTTAAAATCAGGCATAAAATCAATAAGGCAACCACTGTGGACAGAACTATTGTCATCTCTGTTGGATTAAACTGCGAGATGCTTGGGCGCAAACTGGTATATCGAAATGTCGCTAATATTCCAACACCGATGATTAAAAGTGATAAGAATATATTTTTCAAATCTTGAATGCTAGGATTCATTGTCACAGCAACCGAAAACAATAAATACAGAACTATGCCGTTTCTAATGCCGTGAGCGTTGAAACTCAATATGATTCTTTTGATTAATTCCAATCCGTCAGAGTATGAATAATTCATACCGGTTAGATCAACCGGTTTTAGACCGATTAATTTTGATAAGAAATAAATTATTATCACCCCGAATATAATCGGAGCGGTTGAAATCAGTATCGGGCCGATAATCGGGAGCTTCGGCTTGAAGTGTTCAACGCTCCCCCCGTTTTTATTGAACATATCCAGCGCTTTTATCTTCGCGCCGGTTACCAAACAAGCGACCGCATGGGCAACTTCATGGATGATGATACCCGGGGCGACAAACAAGCGATAACGATACCCGAATATTGAATGTGATAATAAAAAATCAATCGCCATTGCCATAAATGGTATCGATACAAGTAGATACCAAAACGGGTTAATGTCTGGAATATTTTCGGGAATACTTATCGCCGGCATTCCAATCCTAGGTTAATAATTTTGGCAATTAATTCTTTATATGAAATCCCCATTGCGGCCATAAGTTTTGGAAACATACTGATCTTTGTAAAACCAGGAAGCGTATTTATTTCATTAATGTATATTTTTCTTTCCTCATCCATTAAGAAATCAATTCTTGAGTAGCCGACACATCCGGTCGTTTTGTATGCTTTTTCTACCATTTTTTTGATGGTCTCTTTTTCTTGGTCGGACAAGCCAAGGGCTTTTGTTGTTGTCTCAAATGGATCAAAATATTTTTTGTTGTAAGAATAAAACTGGCCGTTTACTAATACCTCTCCCGGATCAGAGATGGTTAAATCATCATTACCCAAAACAGCGACCTCATACTCTTTTGGATTCCTGATTCCTTTTTCTATAATTATGATATCGTCATACTTTTTCGCTTCCTCGACTGCCGTTGATAAATCCTCCTCTTTATCAACTTTTGTAATACCGAGTGACGAACCGGCGTTGTTGGGTTTTACGAACACCGGATAACCTAATCGATTTATTTGTTCCTCTATTTTTTCGGTTGAATCATTCTGGTTGATTCCGATAAATTCAACCGTAGGGATTCCGGCTTTTTCAAACGACTGGTGCATTCTGATCTTGTCCATATTCAGAGCGCTTGCTTCGATATGCGGACCGGTGTATTTTAACTCCTTTTTTTCCAGGAATTTCTGAAGTTTGCCATCCTCCACATTGGCGCCGTGTACAGCCAAAAAAGCGATATCAATATTTTTCAGCAATCCTTCATCCATGTTTCCGGATTTGTCGATGAATATTTTTATTACATCAAACTTATCCTTATCGATATTTTCGTAAATTGAATCGGCGGTCATGATCGATACATCATGCTCCGCCGAATCCCCCCCGTACAATAATCCGACTTTTATTTTATTCATATTCAATCCATCAATTTATTTTATTTTCCTGTCCAACTTCGCTAAAGCTTTGCTGGACAAACTTCTTTTAATCATTGGCTCGCCAAGCGAAGCCGAATTTATTGAGGCAAAGTTTGGTGG
>CAYILA010000014.1:0-14791 GCA_964364265.1 uncultured Candidatus Saccharibacteria bacterium
TTCTTCGCTCAAATATTTGAACTAAGAAGAGAAGATTGACCACTAAAATGCCACCTTTGGGGTGGCATTTTAGGTTTGTGTTGAACTTAGAAGAGAAATTAGAATTAATCAATCTCAATTTTCACCTTTCACCATTTACTTCCTTCCTTTAGCATAATGCCAAAAAATTAAAGGAGAAAGAAGCCGAAAGAAAATAAAGAAAATATGTAGTACAGCATTACAAAAATATATTACACAATATAAATCAGGAAAATATACTTGACAAAGTGTGTTATAAAATATAAACTAGTGTAATTTGAAAATCAGTAACGCCTGACTTTGACAATATTGGAGGGAGCGAGATGGGGCTGAAGGTCTGCTCAACCTTCTTGAAGGAAGAGAGAAATATTAATCCTTAAAATATGTGATTAGTACTCTCTTCCTCCCAGCTCGTTCCTACCAAAATAGTAGGAACAAAATCGTACCAAAGGTACAAACCTCGCAAAGCAAACGCTTTGCAAACAAACGAGGAGTAGTAAAAACGTGTCTCTTGCATGATGAACAATCTGTAAGGGATGCAACAAAAAAGCTGCACCTCTTACGGGCGTAAATTGATGTGACCGGGACATATTTAAAAAAATTATAACCCGATAAGTCACCAAATCATTTGCGCCCCGCCAAAAATATCCATTTAAAGATGGATATTTTTGTATCTCGTTGATACAATCTTTAGGTATGAACGATCTATTAGCCGATCTTAATCCGCCGCAAAGGGAAGCGGTCCTTACCACTGAAGGGCCGGTTTTAGTACTCGCCGGAGCGGGGAGCGGCAAAACACGGGCGCTGACTCATCGGGTTGCTTATTTGATTAAAGAAAAGAAAATTTCACCTTACAATATTTTAGCCGTGACATTTACCAATAAAGCATCGCAAGAGATGGCGGCAAGAGTGAGCTCACTCTTGCAAAATCCTAAACCCCAAATCCTAAATCCTAAAGAAATTAAAAATTCGAATTTCGAAAATTCAAAAATTATTTCGGATTTAGATATTAGAGCTTCGGATTTCCACGGAAGCACTAGGCTTCCGTGGTTAGGTACTTTCCACTCCATCTGTGTCCGGATATTGCGCCGCGAGGCGGAGTTTATCGGCTATCAGAGGAATTTTACTATCTACGACGACGGCGACTCGCTCTCAATCGTTAAAAGAATAATGAGGGATATTGACATTGATCCGAAGTTTTACGCTCCGCAGGCGATCAAATCCTTCATTTCGGGGGCGAAAAATGAATTGATCGATGCGACGGAGTATAAAAAGTATAATAACTCTCCCTTCGAGGTAATGACCTCCCGAGTATTTGAAAAATACGAGTCCTACCTTAGAGAAAATAACGGTATGGACTTCGACGATTTGATTGGAAATTGCGTCAAACTCTTCCAAGAAAACGAGAAAGTTTTGCAGAAGTATCAGGAGCAGTTTAAGTACATTTTGATTGATGAATATCAGGACACGAACCAAGCCCAATATATCTGGGTGAAAATGCTGGCCAAGAAAAATCAAAACATTATGGTGGTGGGGGACGACAGTCAATCAATTTATGGTTGGCGCGGCGCTAATTTCCGCAATATATTAAATTTCGAAAAGCACTATCCCAAAGCCAAGGTAGTAAAGCTGGAACAGAACTACCGCTCGACCAAGACCATTCTTTCGGCCGCCAACGAGGTCATTAAATTCAATCGAAACAAAACCGATAAGAAATTATGGACAGAGAATTGCGATGGTGTGCCGATCACCCTGTATGAGGCGTTAAATGAAAAGGATGAGGCCGAGTTTATCGCTTTAGAGATTTCATCACTAGCAAGGAGGGGGTTAGGGGGTGGGGGTTGGGGGGAAGATGCTCCCAACTCCGTACTCCCTACCGTTAGCTATTCGGATTTTGCTGTCCTCTATCGCACAAATGCCCAGTCCCGGGCAATTGAAGAGGCCTTCTTGAAATTCAACATCCCGTACCGGGTGGTCGGCGGTGTTCGCTTCTATGAACGCAAAGAGATCAAAGACATTATCGCGTATCTTCGTCTAATTCAAAATCCGCTTGATTATTCCGCACTAGAGAGAGCAATTTCGGCTCCGACCAGAGGTATCGGAGAGAAAACGCTGGCCAAGATTGCCGGACTTAATTATTCGAATATTGATCGAGCAGAAGAACTGCCGAAAAAAGTTCAGGATTTTTTCACAATGATGTACGAGATAAAGCAGGCCGCTTCCGACATGGATTTAGCCGATCTGATCAATCACATTGCTGAAAAGACCGGTTACAAGAATTATCTCCTCGACGGCTCGCCGGAGGGGGAAGGCCGATGGGAAAATGTCCTGGAGCTCTCGACGGTTGCTGATTCGGTCCAGAAAAATCGTGATGTGGACGACGAGGATTATCACTTGGGCGATCTGGAGCGTTTTTTGGAACGGGTGGCACTGGTTCAGGACACCGACACGATCGACCGGAACGCTCCGGTCGTAACTTTGATGACACTGCACGCCGCCAAGGGGCTGGAGTTCAAGGTAGTATTTATCGCCGGGGTTGAAGAGGGAATTTTCCCGCACAACCGGGCTCTTCAGGATGAATCGGAGATGGAGGAGGAGCGGCGGCTTTGCTACGTCGGTATCACCCGGGCGCGCGAAAGATTATACTTAATTTATGCGGGAGAGCGGATGATCTACGGCCGATTTCAGAGCAATCCCAAATCCCGCTTCATTGAACATATCCCCGAATTTCTTATTGATAAAATATAATACGATTGTTATTATTTGAACTAAGGGAGGGACGCCATGAAAATCCTCATGTACCTCTGTTTCGCGACTTCTGCCGTGCTTCTCGCGTCGGCTTTCGTCGAAAAGTATCGGGCTCGGTTTCGGGCCTACACTTTGCCGCCCGAATACGAAGGTGCCTGATGCTCCTATTTCTGGGGACCAAGATCAAAGATCTTGGCCGTCGGTTCGTCGATAGCGATCACTTCCCGGTACTCGGAGACTGGCTGGGCATGGCCTGGCAGGTGTGGTTACTTTTTTGTGGCGTCATAGTCTATCTGACTAGGCGCCTGTTTATCAGATAGGGCCTGCGGAGTTCGCAGGCCCTAAAGTTCTGTTATAATATACAAAGTTATGAAAAAAATTCTTGAGGTTTTTCTTTTTATTTTTATCCTGATTTTACCCCTAAAGATCATTGCCCAGACAAATACTCATTCTTTAAGTGTGGCCGAAAATCCTTATTCACGGCCTTATTTGGTTGATATTATTGATGAAAATGGAAATATCGAGAGTGAAATTAATGGGACAAGCAAATCTCTCTCGCCACTCAAAATTGCCCGTGAATTAGGTGCCAATCCGAATGAAAGAGATATTTTTTCAGCGTTTCCGGACATTCAGATGAGGATCGGAAGCAAGATTACGATGTACCGGACTCCCACTTACTATCTCGTCGACGGCAAAAAGAAATCGACCATCAGATCCTGGAAAACAACAGTCGGCGAACTATTGGCGGAAAACAAAACCGAACTTGGCAAAGATGATAAAATCAATTTTTCGGAGGATTCAAACCTGGAACCGGGAACGACGATCGTGATTATTCGCGTTGCCAGAACAACGATTGATGAATTTGAAACGATCGCCTTCAAAACGGTCAAAAAGAACGATCCAACTATGGAAAAAGGCAACAAAGTTACGGATCAAAAAGGAAAATCAGGACAAAAGAAATTGACCTATGATGTAGTCAGAGAAGATGGTGTCCAGATTTCCAAAACTTTAAAATCGACTGAAGTGACTCTGGCGCCGGTTAATGAAATAGTAAGAGTCGGAACGAAAGTTTCGATTTATGGCGTCGGCAAGGCCTCTTGGTATGATTCAAAGGTGATGGAGGCGAAAGAGCCCTATTTCGCAGCTCATAAAACCTTGCCAAAAGGTACGGAAGTTTGGGTTGTGAATACCGCCAACGGCAAAGGGGTCAAATGCGTCATTTTAGATCGGGTCGGCGCCAATGTGGCGATCGATCTTTCCCCTAAGGCGTTTTCAACCATCGCATCGCTTGGCGCCGGCATCATTAATGTCAGAATCGAAAAATATTACCCTCCGGATTAAGACAAGCCCACCGGTTGTCCTTAACATTTCTTAATTTTCTATTGAAAAATGAGAAATCCATTAGGTTATAAAACATTGAGGACTTATATCCAAGGTGAAGAGATTTACGAATTGACGAAGAAATTCACCGCCGATTTTCTTAATCCAATAAAAGATTCCCGCCTAATCGGTCATTTTAATGATTCAGCTCGTTCGGTGCCACGAAATATTGCCGAAGGATATGGCCGGAATAACACAAAACAATATATCGAATTCATGGGATTTTCTTTCGGGTCCTTGCTGGAATTATTGGAAGATTATCTGGAATTCGAGAAAGACATTAAGGGAGGACAAAGGAAAACTAAGGATGACAACGGAGCACAAGGGATTATCAGCCAGGCAATTAAACTGTGCATGGGAGAAAAGACAATGCTGAAAAATCAGATTGAGAAAATGACGGAAATGTCAGGAACCGATGGCTCGATGACATCAAATCAGTATACAGCAAAGGTTATTTCGGAATCAAAACGTCGAGAAGAAGAATTTGACAAATGGCTAGAGGACGTTAAAGAAGGGAAAATTAAACTTTAACGAACCTTCGACGATTGCTTTCCCTGGATTTCCTTCGTCGCATCCGTAGATATCCCTTGAAGAAGTGGCCTTTAACAACTAAAGTTACAACTATGGATTTAACAAATAAATCAGAATTGATTCATTACCTCCAATCGCACGGACTGTATACCCAGAAAAAGCTGGGGCAGAATTTTTTAATTGATAGAGTCGCATTAGAAAAAATTGTAGAAGCGGCCGATATCTCAAAAGATGATCTAATCGTTGAAGTCGGGCCGGGTTTGGGAACATTGACGGAGGAATTAATTAAAAATGCCGGAAAAGTGGTGGCGGTGGAACTGGACAAGAAGCTGGCCGTTTTATTGGGAGAGCGGTTTGCCACCGCTGTCATTTCGAGCCCCGAAGAAGGCCATTTGGGCCGACGAGGGGAGCCGAGAAATCCCTCTATCGAAAAGGGATCCCTCCACGGTGGTCGGGATGACAATATGGGGAAACTTGAAATTATTAATTCCGACATTTTGAAAGTCAATATTGATAATATTACTAAAGGCGAAAAATATAAAGTAGTAGCCAATATTCCGTACTATATCACCTCAAAAATATTGCGCTTTTTCCTGGAACAGGAAAACAAGCCGGAGACGATTGTTCTTCTGACCCAAAAAGAGGTGGCAGAGCGAATCTGCGCCAAGCCGGGTGAAATGTCGGTTCTATCGGTATCAGTTCAGGCCTATGGCGAGCCGGAAATTATCGATATCGTGAAACGGGATTCCTTCTTCCCTGCACCGGAGGTTGATAGTGCGATCCTGCGAATATCGAATATCCATCCGTTTAGCTGTCATTCCGACCGACCGAAGGGAGTGGAGGAATCTTTTATAAGATCCCTCGACGATGCTCGGGATGACAAGAAGGCGGGTATTCAAGCTGATAATTGTACTGACTTTGAGCGGCAGTTTTTTCGCTGTGTCCACATCGGTTTTGCTTCGCGCCGAAAAACATTACTCAATAATTTATCGGCTGGTTATCATTTAGATAAAGACGCAGTTCTTGATATACTGAAAGAAGCTGGATTATCAGACAAAACCAGAGCGCAGGAATTGTCTCTTATGCAATGGCAAAAGCTATCTAAAATAATAGCCAAGTGAGGGGATTATGAGTGGCGAAGATCTAATAAAACCAGGGATGCAAGTACCAAAATATCTGACAATTTCGGAATTTCGCAAAGAGTTGGGTTTGCCGCTGGTTTTTACCAAGAAATTGATCCAATGGGGACTGGTCGGGGCGTATATCACGGCCGACGGCACTTTGCGTATCGCCGAAAGTGAAATCCACAAAACTAGAGAGATACTAAAACACCCCTGGAAAAAATCGAAGCTATTTTTTCGTTCCCTTGGACCGGGCCTGATCACCGGTGCTTCTGACGACGACCCCTCCGGCATCGCCACCTACTCCTCGGTCGGCGCCCAGTTTGGTCTGGGGCTTCTTTGGATGGTGCTTTGGACGACGCCGATGATGATGGCGATTCAGGAGGCCTGCGCCCGAATCGGAGTCATCACCAACAAGGGTTTAGCCGGAGTGCTCAAGAAGTATTATTCAAGAAAAATTGTCGCGGTTGCAGTTCTTCTGCTCTTGATCGCCAACACCGTAAACATCGGCGCCGACCTCGGCGCGATGGCCGCGTCATTAAAACTGTTAGTCGACATCAATTTCATAACCGCCGCCGCTTTCTTTTCGATTCTAGTTATACTCCTGGAGATTTTTGTCCCTTACCACACCTATGTCAAGGTTCTAAAGTGGCTGACAATCTCTATTTTTGCCTATGCCGTTACCGGCATCATTATCCATCCCGATTGGGCGGAAGTAATCGGAAGAACGGTTCGACCCGAGTTTCAATTTAATATCGCCTACATCTTTGCCATTGTCGCCTTTCTGGGTACCACAATCACCCCTTATTTATTTTTTTGGCAGACCTCGGAGGAGGTAGAGGAAAATAAATTAGACGGTTTCGAGGCGAGTAAAATGACACCCTACAAGGTTGGTTTGCGCATCGCCTCAATGCGGACCGATGTCAAGACCGGTATGATATTATCAAATCTGATCTCGTTCTTTATCGTCGTGACGACCGCCTCGGTGTTATATAAAAACGGTATCTTCAATATCGGTTCTGCCGAGCAGGCGGCCGAAGCGCTACGGCCGTTGGCCGGCGATTATGCTTATCTTCTCTTCGCCTCCGGCATTATCGGCGTCGGCTTGTTGGCCGTTCCGATTTTGGCCGGATCGGCCGCTTACGCTCTCTCTGAACTTTTCAATTGGAGAGAGGGTTTGGAAAAGAAATTTTCCCAAGCAAAAAGCTTCTATATTATAATAGCCGTCTCTATTCTGATCGGCTTTCTTCTCAACTTTATCGGCTTAAATCCGATAACCGCCCTTTATTACGCCGCTTTTTTGAATGGCGTAATCGCCGTGCCGCTGATGATAATCATCATGATTGTGGGAAATCAGGAGAAAATAATGGGCGAGGAAACACATCCGTCTTGGGTTAAGTTTTTCGGTTGGTTGGGAGTGGTTGCCATGGCGGTGGCGGTGGCTCTGACATTTATTTTGATATTTCTAAAATAGGACAAAGTAAAATCAATGAAGAAACAATGGATTCTTTGGATTGTCAGTTTGGTTTTCGTCGTTTTTGTTTTTCAGCGCATCGCCGAGGTCGGATCAATCGGGGTAATTTTGTCTCAAGGAAAATGGCAGTGGGTAGTTCTGGCTTTTATCCTGCAATTTATCTATTACATAATTTATGCCCGACTTTATCAAAAAAATTTCGATATTATCGGTATCAAAACAAGCTGGAGACATCTTTTCCCAATCGTTTTGAGTTCGTTAGTGGTCAATGTCATAACCCCGACCGCCGGGTTGGCCGGTATCGCTCTTTTTGTCAATGATGCCAGGCAGCGCGGTCACTCGGCTGGAAGAGCGGCCGTGGCAATAATACTGACTTGGGTTACGAATTACTCTGTCCTGACACTGATCGTCCTGATCGGTTTTGCATATCTCCATCTGATTGGAGAATTGAAACGCTATGAGATGGTCGGGGCTTTTGTAATGTCGGCCTTAATATTATTTTTGGCTGGATTTTTCGTTTTAGCTGCAAAAAACAGTCGCTTGCTTCATAAATTTTTACTCTGGCTCTCCAATTTTGCTAATTTCATTGCTTCTTTCATCCGAATCAAACAACCCTTCGATTCCGATTGGGCCGAAAGAAGCACGGACGAATTTGTTTCTGCCGTAAAAAATGTGAGCAAGAAAAGAAAAGATCTGGTCGAGATATTGGGAATCGCCCTATTACTCCATTTAATACAGGCGACAATACTACTGTGCACATTCTTGGCTTTTTACCATTTCATATCAGTAGAAATGGTGATTGTCGGTTATTCAATAATCGCCCTCTTTAGAGTCATCTCACCGACTCCGGAGGGAATCGGGGTTGTCGAGGGTGTCTCCGCTTTGTTTTTCAGGTCCCTCGGAATTTCGGGCAGTATGTCGGCGATAATTGTTTTGATGTTCCGCGGGATTACTTTTTGGTTTCCGCTAATCATGGGTTTCCTGTTTCTTCGAAGGGTAATTCGGGAGAATAAAAAACCGGCCGATTGAAAAATCCCAATAATATGTTATGATACTGGGGTTAAAAAGGATTATTATGGCTGGAACTTTATATATTATCGCGACCCCGATCGGAAATCTGGCCGACATTACTTTTCGAGCAGTTGAAACTTTGAAATCGGTGGATTTAATCGCTTGCGAGGATACGCGTGTAACAAAAAAATTGCTTGATCATTTTGGAATAAAAACTCCTACCGTTTCTTATTTTGCGCACTCAAAATTATCCAAAATTGATTTTATTATTGATGAACTAAATTCTGGCAAAGATATTGCCTTGGTTTCGGATGCCGGTACTCCCGGAATTTCCGATCCGGGACAGTACCTCATTTCAAAGATCCGCCACGCTTGTCATTCCGACCGACCGGAGGGAGCGGAGGAATCTTTGAAAAGATCCCTCGACTCGGCCCGAAGGGCCCCCTTCGGGGCTCGGGATGACAACTCTATAAAAATAATCCCTATACCTGGTCCATCGGCGCTGACGGCGGCCGCATCGGTTTCCGGGATGATCGATAAGGAATTCTATTTTGCAGGATTTCTGCCCAAGAAAAAAGGCCGCCAAACGGAATTCAAAAGATTGCTTGCCCTGAGCGAAGTCGAAGGGTTAAACCCGCCTGCCGGACGGGCAGGTTGTCCAATTGTTATTTATGAGAGTGCAATTCGCTTGCCACGTACGCTAAACGATATCCTGGAGTATTTTGGAGAAAATACCGAAGTTTTCATTGCTCGGGAAATATCAAAAGTTTTTGAGGAGAATTGGAGCGGCTCGATTGGTGAAGTCATCGCCGACCTTGATGCGCATAAAATAAGAGGAGAGTTAGTGCTGATTGTAAGAACCACAAAAAGTCCGCGAAAATGAATGACGAAAAATCCACGAAAAATGAGAAGGTCTCTAAAGTTTTATATCCGGATTTGAGTTATAATATTGTTGGCTGTGCTTTTAAGGTTCATAAACTGTACGGAACAGGGCACAAAGAGTCTCTCTATCAGGAGGCCCTTGCCAATGAAATGAGTATATCGGGAATATCCTATAAAAGAGAACCGATTATTAGCATCATTAATCCGATAACTAAAGAGAAACTCCGATCAAACTACCGTCCTGATTTTCTCATTGAGGATAAGATAATTGTTGAAATAAAAGCCCAACCGAAACTAGCCCAATTCTTTTATGACCAGATACATGACTATCTTCATAATTCGGAATACGAACTAGGCTATCTTATAAACTTTGCCGAAAAGAAAATTATCCCGCATCGAGTTATCTATACTAACGACAAGAAGAGTGTTTTAGTTCGAAGGGATGGAACATAATTTTTGTGGATTTTTCGTCCGTTAGGCAACTATTTCGTGGAATTTTAGTGGAGTAACAATATGGTCACTTCAATAATCGATGTCTTGGCAAACTTTGTTGTCAGCACAATCGATAAAATCGGAATGACGGGAATATTTCTTCTGATGTTAGTGGAATCGGCCGGGGTACCGATGCCATCCGAAGTGATAATGCCGTTTTCCGGTTTTTTGGTCGCCGACGGACATTTGAACTTTTGGGCGGTCACTATTATTGGCGCCTTTGGAAACCTTGTCGGGTCTCTCTTGGCCTACTGGATTGGTTATGCCGGCGGCCGGCCGTTGATTGAAAAATACGGCAAATATATCTTAATTTCGAAGCACGACTTAAATCTGGCTGACAAATGGTTTAAAAATTACGGCAACGCAACCGTTTTTTTCGGTAGAATATTACCCGTCGTCCGTACTTACATCTCCTTCCCGGCCGGTATCGCCAAAATGGATATCAAGAAATTTTCACTCTACACTTTTCTCGGCGCTTTGCCCTGGTGCGCCGCTCTGACCTATGCCGGCGTAAAGATGGGCAACAATTGGGATTTGATTCGCGCCAAGATGCACAACTTTGACCTCTTAATCGGTATTATCATAATAGTTTTCGTCGCTCTCTACATAGCCCGCCACATCAAGCACTCAAAAATGTCTTGACATATACGAAATAGTAATGTACTATATTACACAATCGGCTCTGAAAGCCGTACTGCTGGCGAGCATAAACGCAGAAAGAGGTGTTCGGATGAAAGAATCCGTGGGATCCTCGTTCGCAGGACTCGGATCGGTTGCGCGAGGCGTTGCTCTTCTCGAAGAGCACGAGGGTGTCGACCTCAACGATTGGCAACAGCGGGTCATCAACGACCCGATCATGCGCCGGACTGTGGGAGCTGCGCTCCGTGGCGAGATCGCCGAAGCGTCGATTGGTGCCCAGGATTGGATCAATCGCGAGTTCGGGATGTGCGAGGAGCGCGCCAAGTGTGGTCTCCCGGTTGTCGAAAAGCGGCAGGTTGAGAACGCCTGGCGTGACGGCTTTGGCCAACACCACCACTTCCTCCCTGGCGACCTCGGCCGTGTCCAGATTCTTGAAGCCTGCCAGAAGGCGGGTATCAAGATCTACAATAGCAGCGTGGCGGCGGCAGACTGCAACGGCGATGTCCTGCCAACCAAGGCAGGGGTGCTAGAGGTCAACTACGGTGCGGTCATGGTACCGACAGACCGCGAGCATCGCCCCTTCATGCTCGACTATGACCAGCAATGTGAGTGGTCCAACCAGCAGGGTGGTAAGGGCTTTACCACAGCCGAAGAGTCACTTATGTATATTCTCGACATGTGGATTGCCATCGGTAGGATTACCTACATGGGCGGCAGTATCCGCTGCAAGAACGCCTCCGGTTCTGGCTACTCGCTGTTCGTTCGCTGGGATGCCGACCGTGGCCTCAGGGTCTACGGCTTCGAGCGCGACGCGCAGCGCTGGTATCTGGGTGCCGTTCCCCGGAAGTACACGGCTATTGGTGCCTGATCCGCCGCAAGGCGGCTCGTTCCTTTGGGGTATTGGTTCTTGTTCCTCACGCCGCAAGGCGGGTCGACAGCCAGTACCCCTTTTTCTTTACTCCGACGCTTTCTTGTACCCGGCTCGTGAATTTGATAGTATTTGAATTGATAAACCATTGATTACTGGATTCCGCTTCGACCCAATGGCTCCCCTATTGGTCGGGAATGACTTTTTATGAAACGAGACATCACCTCTCCAATTTATTACGTTAACGATGTGCCGCATCCCACTTCGCTGAAGCTACGCGGGATTGCTTATTTTGAGTTATCACTGGAGCTAAATCGATGAAAAGATATATAACCACGCCGATCTACTATGTTAACGATGTGCCGCATCCCACTTCGCTGAAGCTACGCGGGATTGCTTATTTTGAGTTATCACTGGAGCTAAATCGATGAAGAAATATATAACCACTCCGATTTACTATGTTAACGATGTGCCGCATATCGGGCATGCATACACCACTATCGCGGCCGATGTTTTGGCGCGTTATTATAAAGGCAAGGGTGACGATGTATTTTTCCTAACCGGCACGGATGAACACGGCGCCAAGATTGCCGAAGCGGCCAAAAAGGCGGGCATGACTCCAAAGGAATTTGCGGACGAATTGGCGCCGAAATTTGCCGACACCTGGCAAAAATTAAATATCGATTACTCTGAATTTTTCCGCACCACCAATCCGGAACATGAAAAATTGGTGGCCGATTTTGTGAAAAATTTGCAGGACAAAGGTTTTGTCGAGAAAAGAAGTTATGAAGGTTTGTATTGCGTTGCCTGTGAGCGTTATTACAAAGAATCGGAATTAATCGAGGGAAAATGTCCTGATCATAAAACCGAGCCGATCAAACAATCGGAGGAGAATTATTTTTTCCTGCTTTCAAAATTATCAGATAAGTTACTCGAAAAAATCGAGTCGGGTCAGTTCCAAATCGGCCCCGATTCGCGAAAAAACGAAGTTATCAGCAAGGTGAAATCGGGTTTGGAGGATGTTTCCATCTCGCGCGCCGCCGTCGAGTGGGGAATACCGTATCCCGGCGACGAGGCCCAGACGATCTATGTCTGGATCGACGCATTGTTAAATTATTACACCGCAACTAAGATTTACGATAAGCCGGATTTGTGGCCGGCTGACCTGCATTTGATGGCCAAGGATATTCTCTGGTTTCACGCTGTAATCTGGCCGGCAATGCTGATTGCCCTTGAATTGCCTCTGCCCAAAAAAGTTTTTGCCCATGGATTTTTCACCATTAACGGCGCAAAAATGAGCAAATCGGTCGGAAATGTGATCGACCCGAACGAGATGGCAGAAATTTACGGCGCCGATGTTCTTCGATACGCGCTGTTTCGCGAGTTCCCTTTCGGCGAGGACGGCGATATTTCAAAAGAGAAAATCGCCGGACATTATACCGATCTGGCCAATACTTTGGGCAATCTGGTCCAGAGAACAATAAGTATGATAATTAAATACGAGATTGACATTGATGAATCAACTAGTTCTCGGTCATTGACCTCGAACAATATCTCGAAAGGTCTCGATACAGGTATTGTTCGAGCCTTGCCTACCGGCAGGCAGGCGAAGCGAGAACTTGATGTTGATAAGGAAATAGAAAACTTGCAATTCAATAAGGCCCTGGAGAAGGTGATGACTTTGGCGGCGGAGCAGAATCAGTACATCAACGAAAACGCTCCTTGGGAACTAGCAAAAACCAATCAAAGTGAAAAAATCGCCAAGGTTTTGGACAAAGTATTTTTTAATCTTAAAAATATTTCGGAAATGATTGAACCCTTTATGCCGGAGATTTCGGAGAAAATGAAGAAGCAGTTGGAAACTCTGGCACCGAAACCGCTTTTTCCAAAAATTGAAAACTAAATAAGTTTGCCCCACTTCGCTCTTGGCAACCAGGAGCTACGAGGGGCGACACTTCACCAATCTCGGCCTGCCGGCCGTAGCCTTGGCGAAGGTCGGAGGGGATTTATGCTCGAAGTAATATTTTCATCGATCGGTTATGCCGGAGGAGTGGCGTTCGATAAAATTATATTGGACAAACGCCGCGTTCCGGTGATGCGTTTTATTCCTCTCCTTTTCATCTGGCTGGCTCTGGTTACGGCCATATTTATACCGATTTTTGGCAGAGTTGATTTAGAGATATTTCATTATTGGAAAGCGATTTTGGTATTTGCGGCTATGATCGGCGTGGCCGTAACTTGGAATGTTTTCTATTATCAGGGAATCCAGAAGGAAAATCTGGCTGAATTTGAATTGATTATGCTCTTCACCCCCTTGGCAACAGTCATCTTGGCCGAGATTTTCGTGCCCTCGGAGCGAAATCTCGGGGTATTTGCGGCCGGAATCATCTCCTCGTCCGCTCTGATTGCCTCCCGTTTCCGACGCCACCATGTCAAACTCTCATTAATTGCCAAAAGGACGATGCTGGCTATGCTTTTAATGTCGTTTGAATCGATATTAATCAAATATTTACTTACTTACTTTTCGCCGGTTAGTTTGTACTTTGTCCGAACCACAGTGATTGCCGTCATATTTTTGATAATGTACCGGCCGAAACTTTTTGAAATGCCCTTAGTCGCCTATGGACTGACAATTATCTCGGCAATTTTTGGCGTGATGCAGATGGTTTTAAAATTTTACGGATTCCAAAATCTTGGCATTATTGAAACGACCATGATTCTTCTTTTGGGTCCGGTTTTGGTATATATTATCAGTTACTTCTATTTCCACGAAAGTTTATACAAGCGGGACTTGCTGGCTATGGCGATAATAGTAATGAGTGTTTTATATGTCCAATTCGGCAGGTGACCAAAACCCTACGAAAATACGAAATAAACAAAAATACGAAATTACTGATCAAGAAACATTCGTACTTTCGATGGATTCGTAATTTCGTAGGAGATTAGGAGATTTATGTTTGTAGATACCCACTGCCATTTGGATTTTCCGGAGTTCAAAAATGAGATTCCGATTATTGTCGGACGAGCCAAGGACGCCGGAGTCGGACGGATGATTAATGCCGGCGTTGATATTGATTCCTCCAAAAGGTCTTGCGATATTGCCCGCCGTTTTCCGGAGGTTTACGCCGCGGTCGGAATCCACCCCCATTCAGCCAAGGATTTGAATATCGAGGCGCAGGGTTTTTTGGTGTCCTTGACCAATCAGGAAAAGGTGGTGGCAATCGGTGAGATTGGTCTTGATTACTATTACCTAAAACGATCATCACAATATTCAAATATTCCGGATCGTGAAGAGCAAATATTTTGCTTCGAACAGATGCTTGACCTGGCACTCGAAACGAAACTGCCAGTGATCGTCCACACCCGTGAAGCCGATGCCGATACGATTGCTATTTTGAAAAGTTACGCCGGCTCGGTTTTTGGGGTGGTCCACTGTTTTTCAGGTGATATTGAAATAGCAAACAAAATTCTTGATCTCGGATTTGCGATTTCCTTCACCGGTAATATTACATATAAAGGCAATGAAGCGGTTTCGGAGGCGATAAAAAAGATTCCAATCGGTTCGATTATGATCGAGACCGATTCACCTTACTTAGCGCCGGAGTTTTGTCGCGGGAAAAGAAATGA
>CAYILA010000015.1:0-9765 GCA_964364265.1 uncultured Candidatus Saccharibacteria bacterium
TCGAGACCGATTCACCTTACTTAGCGCCGGAGTTTTGTCGCGGGAAAAGAAATGAGCCGGCCTATGTGATTGAGGTAGCCAAACAAATCGCCTATTTAAAGGATTTGCCTTTATCCCAAGTTGAAGAAGAAACAACCAAAAAAGCGATGAAATTGTTCGGGATTAAATAAGCGTACTAATTAAGGCCACCAGCTCTGGTAAAAACCCTATTATATGCTATAGTAATTAAGCTAATATGGATAAATTGAATAATAAAATCTATCTGGACCATGCCGCCACCACGCCTGTTGATCCGCGGGTGGCGGAGGCGATGAAACCGTACTTTACGGATATTTTTGGTAATCCCGGGTCACTCCATTCATTCGGCCGGGAAGCGTCCGAAGCGGTTACTAAATCACGCAAAACAATCAGCGATTTCTTAAAATGCAAACTGGAGGAACTAATTTTCACTTCCGGTGGGTCGGAAGCGGACAATCTTGCGATTAGGGGAACGATTAACGCCCAACGCAAAACGCTTAACGAAGGGGGCAAACCGCATGTCATAACTTCGGCGTTTGAGCACAAGGCGGTTCTTGATACGGTCGAAGATCTCGAAAAATCAGGCGAAATTGAAGCCACTTACATCAAGCCAAGTAAAGACGGACAGATATCGGTCGAAGATATTGGGTCTGCGATAAAAGAAAACACGATCCTTGTCTCAATTATGTATATAAACAACGAAGTCGGCACGATCCAACCGATACGGGAAATCGGTGAGATGTTAAAAAAGGGAGATAAGAAGATTTATTTTCACACCGATGCGGTGCAAGCAATTGAATACTGCAATGTTGATGTTAATCAATTAGGTGTCGATTTCTTAACATTTACCGCCCACAAAGTCTATGGTCCAAAGGGAGTCGGGGCACTTTACATCAAAGCGGGGACTCCGGTCAAATCGGAAATCACCGGAGGTGGTCAGGAATGGGGAATGCGGGCCGGGACAGAAAACCTGGGCGGAATTGTCGGCTTTGCCAAAGCTATAGAGCTTATTTCGGCGGAAAAAAAGACTGGTTTAAATAGCAAGCTCTCGGTCTTGCGTGACCGTTTGATTGATGGTATCTTAAAAAACATCCCAAAATCGAGATTGAACGGCGAGAAGAAAAATCTAAGTCCGGCAATTGTAAACATCAGTTTTATAAATGCCGAGGGCGAATCAATCCTGCTCTATCTGGACAACAAGGGAATCGCCGTCTCGACCGGATCGGCCTGCACTTCCAGAACGCTTGAACCAAGCCATGTACTTTCAGCAATGGGAATTTCGCCCGAAAAAGCTCACGGCTCGATCCGTTTTTCGCTCGGTCGCAAGACATCGGAACAGGATATCGATAAAGTTTTGGAAATACTGCCGGAAATTATTGAAAAAATAAGAAAAATGAGCCCGTTTCATTGAAGATAGATGATAAGAGATAAAAGATATAAGAATTTGCACATTAACTTCTATCTTATTAACTTTTATCTAATTCCTGAAAGGAATTGCTTGGAAGATTATTCAGAAAAAGTTTACGACCATTTTTATAACCCGCGCAATATGGGCGAGATTAAGAATGCCGATGGAATCGGTGAGGTTGGCAATGCCCGTTGCGGCGACATTATGTATATCTATATCAAAGTTGAAAAAAAGGCAGGTAAAGAGGTGATAAAAGATATCAAATTTAAAACTTTGGGTTGTGCGGCGGCGATCGCTTCATCTTCTATGATGACGGAATTAGTCAAAGGCAAAACTCTGGACGAAGCTCTGAAAGTTACCCGTGATGACATCAACAAAGCTCTGGGAATCTTGCCAAAGCAGAAATATCACTGCTCAATCCTTTCAGCGGATGGGATACACAATGCGATTAAGAACTATCGGGACAAAAAGAAATGATAACATTTGATGGCCGAAAAATCAGAGATGAAATCTTGGAGGAACTAGAATCAAAGATTGAAAAAATGAAAAAAAAGCCGGTCCTGGCCGTAATCCTTATCGGCGGCGATCCCGTTTCGGTCGCTTATATCGGATTGAAGAAAAAATTGGCCAACAAGATTGGAATCGATGTTAATCTAAATTATTTTGATGAAAATATTTCGCAAGACGAAGTTACAAAAACTATTAAAAAATTGAATGACGACGAAAATATAACTGGTATAATGGTCCAGATTCCGGTCCCTAATGACTTAAATCGTGATGAAATTATCAAAACAATCGATTCCAAAAAAGATGTCGATGGTTTGCGGTATTGCGCCGGTCTTGATTCAGATTTCCCGCCGCCGGTAATTGCGGCAATCGACAGAGCGATCAAAGAATCAAATATCGATCTTGAAAATTCAAATGCAGTGATCGTCGGCAATGGTTTCTTGGTGGGAAAACCATTAGCTAGATATTTAGAAGGTAAAATAAATAAATTAACTGTTTTGGATTCAAATACAGAAAAGACAACCAAATTAATTAAAGAAGCAGACATTATCATTTCGGCTGTCGGCAAACCGGAGATTGTCAAACCGGAAATGATTAAAGACGGTGTCGTTCTAATTGACGCCGGAACTTCCGAGGTCGGCGGGGAACTGAAAGGCGATGTCGATTCGGCGGCTTATCACAAATCCTCATACTATACGCCCGTCCCAGGCGGAATCGGTCCAGTAACGGTTGCGATGTTGCTCTCCAATCTGGTTAAATAGATTCATGCCCGAACTAGAAAAACCGATCCAATATTTGAAGGGGGTCGGTCCAAAGTTGTCCGAAAAATTACATCGTCTCGGTATTGAGACCGCCCGCGACCTGATTTTTCATTGGCCAAGACGGTATGAGGATTACACCAATATTACTAAAATATCTGAGTTGGGAAGATTTAACACAAAAAATACTGTCATTCCCGCGAAAGCGGGAATCTCGGGTTGGATCCCGGATCAAGCCTGCCTGTCCGGTAGGCATGTCCGGGATGACACATCTATTGTAACAATCAAAGCCAGAATCATCGGTGTTTCAAACAAGTATTCCCCCCGCCGGCATATCAAAATTACCGAGGCGGTTGCCGAAGACGGCAGTGGTTCAATTAAATTAGTTTGGTTTAACCAACCCTTTCTAAAGAATTACTTAAAACCGGGAAGCGAATGGTTTTTCCGTGGAAAAGTTTCTTATGATGATTTCGGCGGCGGTTTTGCAATGGAATCCCCGATGCGAAGACGCGATGCGGCCATCATCCCGATCTATCCCGAGACGCGGGGGATAAATAGTAATTTTCTCGGGAAATTAATTTCTGATTCCAAATTTCTAATTTCTAAAATTGATGAATATCTTCCAAGACAGATATTAGAGCAATACAAAATGTATGGTCTGACACAAGCAATAACAGAGTTACATTTCCCCAAAAGCATCGAGCTTCTAGGTGAATCAAGAAAAAGGATTGCTTTTGATGAATTGCTGATGATTTCGCTTCGGGCGAAAATCGCAAGACAGGATTTGAAAAAAGAATCGGCAGCGGCGATGAAAATCGATGAGAAAACATTAAGAGAATATACCGAGTCACTGCCTTTTACCCTGACGGGGGACCAAAAAAAGGCGACATGGCAGATTATTAAAGATTTAAAAAAACCGATGCCGATGAACCGTCTCTTAAATGGCGATGTCGGCAGCGGCAAGACGGTGGTGGCGGCAATCGCCGCATTTGCAACCGTTAAAAATGGGTATCGTGCCGCTTTGATGGTACCGACGGAAGTTTTAGCGACACAACATTTCGAGACATTTTGTAAATTGTTTGAAAAACATCCAGAGATTAGTATTGGGCTGATGACATCGAATATTAAAAAAATTCAGAGTGTCATTCCCGCCCCGCAACAAGTGCGGGGTAAAACTCCAGCGGGAATCCAGGAACTTAATAAACTGGATTCCGGATCTCAAGTCGCAGTCCGGAATGACAACAAGAAAAAGACTGGTCCTCAAGATTGTGATATCGTCATCGGCACACAAGCTCTAATCCAGCAGAAAGTCGAGTTAGAAAATGTCGCGATGGTGATAATCGATGAACAACACCGTTTTGGGGTAAAGCAACGCCAAGCATTGCAAAAGTTTGGAGTAGGGGGTGGGGAGGGGGGAGCGGAAACTCCCAACACCAGACCCCAAACTCCCCACTTCTTAAGCATGACGGCGACACCGATTCCGCGAACGCTTCATCTCTCATTGTTCGGCGATTTGGATATTTCGGTAATTTCAGAAAAACCGAAAAATAGAAAAGAGATTAAAACCCGCTATGTTGAGCCATGTAATCGGATGAAGGCGTATGATTTTATCCGTCGTCAGATTAAAGCGGGACGGCAGGCCTTTGTAGTTTGTCCGCTCATTGAAGAGAAAGACAGTAATGTCATTGCGAGCCCCAATATTTCGGGGCGTGGCAATCTATCAGATCAGATTGCTTCGCAAGCCTCACTCGCAATGACACCACAAGAATTGTTTAACGAGGATAAGAAATCCGTCCTGAAAGAGTATGAAAAGTTAAGAAAAGAGATATTTCCGGAGATGAAAGTGGCGATGTTGCACGGTAAGATGAAATCACGGGAAAAAGATGAAACATTGTCATCTTTTGCCAAGGGGGAAAACGATATTTTGGTCAGCACCTCGGTGATTGAGGTTGGGATTGATGTGCCAAACGCCAGTGTGATGATGATAGAGGATGCCGACCGGTTCGGTTTGGCCCAGATCCATCAATTTCGCGGGCGGTTTGGGGGGGGGGGGGGGGGCGGCCGGAACATCAGTCATTCTGTTTCTTGTTTTCAAATACTTTCAATCCGAAAGCTCTTTCTCGTTTAAAAAATCTGGAAATTGTCTCAGACGGTTTTAAATTGGCCGAGATCGATTTGGAGAACCGCGGGCCGGGCGATCTTTTCGGGGTGATGCAGTCGGGTCAGCTTGAATTGAAAATGGCTACCTTTTCTGATAGAATCCTGATAGAAAAAGCGACTGCCTCAGCCAAAAAATTGCTTGAAAATAGCCCTGACTTATCAAAATATCCTAAATTAGCTCTGAAGTTGGAAGAATTCGAAAACAGCAGACATATGGAGTAATTCCAAGCAAATTCAAAGCTCAAAGTCCAAAGTTCAAAAATATGGAACAAAGAAAGATAAATTACGGAGAATTGATTGAGAAATACCGCTTTCTAATCGGGGGATTTTTGACTCTTTTATTATTCGTAAGCATTGGTGTCCTGGTTTATAAGGAAAATTTCAAGAAACAAGATACTGAAAAAAAGGTCGAGGCACTTGAAAACAGAATTTCTGATCTTGAAAATCGGATAGATCAGTCAACAAAAATAAATACGACCACAACCGTGGTGCAAGCAGAGAATCAAGCCACAGCCCCAGCAGTGGCCGGCACAAGTAGCCAAAGTTCGCCCACAATCACTGGTAAGGTCAACATTAATACCGCAACCGCCGCTGAATTAGACACCTTGCCGGGTGTCGGTCCGGCAACGGCTCAGAAAATTATCAGTTATCGACAAAGTAGCGGAGGATTTAAGAAAATTGAAGATATTATGAAAGTGAGCGGCATAAAACAGGCGACATTTAACAAATTAAAAGATAAAATAACGGTAAATTAGTATGGGGAGCTTTCGTGAGAACCAAGGAATTGGTTTGGACAAAAGAATTTGCTTATGCGGTCGGATTGTTCGTTTCCGATGGCCATCTCTCAATTGATGGCAGACATATTGATTTCACTTCCAAGGATTGTCAGTTGGTTGAGACATTTTCCAAGGTTCTAGGTTTATCAAACACGATCACAAGGAAATCAAGGTCAAACGAAGAAGAGAAAAAATACTTTCATATTGCATTCAGTGATGTCGAATTGTACCGTTTTCTTCAAGCAATCAATATACCTCAACAAAAAAGCAAACAGATACAAGAAATCATCCTGCCCCAAAATTTGTTTTTCGATTTTTTAAGAGGATTGGTCGATGGGGATGGAAATATATGTGTTTACACTCATCCGCAAAGTCGAAAGGAACAACTGAAGATTAGAATATTTTCAGCTAGTAAGTGTTTTCTCGAATGGCTCAGAGCGCAAATTATGTTGAATGGGGTCGAAGGTGGTAGAATTAGATTGGCCACAAGAGTTTGGGAACTAACCTATCCCAAGAGATATGCACTACAGTTACTGGAGCTGATGTATCATTCTGATAGGTTGCCATGCCTTCTCCGCAAATACGAGATTGCACGAAGTTGTCTTTCCAAAAACAAAAGCTTTAATCAGAATAGATGGCAAAATCGCTATACGAAAAAATTAATTTAAGCCCGGGTGGAGAAATTGGTAAACTCGCTAGCCTTAGGAGCTAGTGCTGTAAAAAGCTTGGAGGTTCGAGTCCTCTCCCGGGCACCAGCATAAGGAGCCAAATGGCAATTAATAATGAGCCTCATATTCACCAGCAGATAATTTGTACTAATGTTTTTGTGAGGAAGGATAATAAGTATCTAATCTTAAAAAGGTCGGAGCAAAAAAAATATGCTCCGGGAGTTTATCATCCGGTCGGTGGGAAAGTTGATCCGAATGAAAATCCCTATACCACTGCCGAACGCGAAGTATCAGAAGAAGCTGGAATTAAGATAAAAGATCTGCGGTTGGAAGCCGTCCTGTTGGAGATATCTCCAGTTAGAGATGAACCATATAATTGGCTCGTTTTTCACTTTTCAGCTGATTATGATTCAGGCGATGTCATTAAAACTGAAGAGGGTGAACTAATGTGGTTGACCAAAGAAGAAATTTTAAGCAAAGAACTTTTTCCTTCCGTCCGGCCGGTAATCAGACATATACTGGACGAAGAAAAGGGCACGGTTTTTGCCACTTTCGAGTATGATGAAAATAAAGAGAAAATTATTAAAAGCCAAATTGATCTCTGTGCATTAGCAGAATAGAGGAATATGGAAGATCACAAATACGAAGAATTGGAAGACGAAATCAAGCAGAGAGAATTGGAGGAACGCAAGAAAAAAGAGATGCCGGTTTCTGGAAAATCAGTTTTTCAAATTCAGCAAATCATGAATCAAAAAACCGACCATCATGAAGAGAAAAAATGACCTCGAGGTCATCCCGGGCTGCGGTTTTGAGACCCGGGATCTTAAGATTCCCGTTTTCACGGGAATGACATGCATTATTCTGCCGAAACCCTACCGGTAGTACCATCAACCTTAAACGAAAAACCAAATGGGTCTGGCGGAATGGCCCGTAAAATATTTGCGCTAACAAGTGCCTCGACATTGTCGGGGTATTTTTGATATTTATTAAAAAAAATCTTGGCGGCATTTTCCAATAAATCCATTATCTCAAAATGATAAACATAATTTTTTGCCCGTTCTCGGACAACCTCGTCATTGGTGCTTTCCATAATTCCGATCCAAATATTCTTGGTTCGTTCTCTTTTGTCTGCCCTGGAGCCGTAATTTGCGGCTACCCATTTGATATTTTCTGGTGCTCCTTTTGTATTGGTGGCAATATCAAAATACTTGGCCGCGTTTACCGGATCATCTTTTTCGGAGTGATAAGTGGTCGCCAGATAATAAGGAATTCTCCAATCGGGATCTGATTTCTCCAGTCCGATTTTCGCCAATTCAATTGCCCGGTCGGTCGCCCCAAACATTGGCATCATGAGAACGCCGAAAGCGTATGGGTAAGAAAATTTCGGATCCAATTCGGCCGAGACAAACATATAATCACCCAGTTTTGGGGCATCTTTGGTTCCGGCACCACCCAGATATTGGATCGCTGCCAACCACATTAAATCGGAGGCGGCGTTATGCAAGCCCAAATCAATTACTCTAATATTGTCGGCCGCCATCACATTCGGTTCAAAATATTTCGCCTTGCTTTTTTCATCATCGAAAAATAGTTGTGAGAATATCACACCGGCAAAGAGAATTAATAGAAAAAATATTTTTAATGATATTTTCATTTGTGATGTCATCCTGAGTGAAACGAAGGATCTAGGCGCCAGCCGGGTGCCCCTGGGGGCGTAGTCGTTTGCGACCCTTTGGGTCTAGATTCTTCACTACGTTCAGAATGACATACTATAAATCCTGTTTCTTCAAAGAAACAATTGCCAGATAAAGCAAAATGGCGGTATAAAAAATGGCATAGACGACCGGATAGACAATTTCCAAGGGACGAGGTGCGATACCGTGGACGACGGAATTACGCAAATTAAATTTTTCTAAATTGGGTAATAAATAATAAATAAAATCGGAAAGATATTTAGAAATTCCGCCGGCTTTTATGCCATATTGATGGACTAGTCCAAGAGAGTGACCGATGTACAGAATAATAATTGAATAAATTGTGCCGGCAAGGGGAGCAGTGAAAGTTGAAAATAATATCGTCAGGGCGACGAATATTGCCAGCTCAAAGAGCAGAAGTATTATTGACCAGAGCGAAAGCCAATCGATGCCGCCCCCTTTAAAATAAACAATCAAAAGATAGGCGATGGTCATCAAAATTACGGTTAGTTTGATGCTAGCCATCAAGCCCAGAAATTTTCCAATGATAAATTGGGTGACCGAAACAGGTTTGGAAAAAATAATATAAAGTGTCCGCTTTTCAATTTCTTTGTAAATTAGGGAAGTGCCGAGAAAGATTGTGATGATAATTGAAAAAATATAAATGCCGGCCAGACCGAAATCTTTGACCACTTTGACATCTTCACCCAGAGAAATCGAGCCGAACAAAACGGTGGACATCAAAAAAAGTAATGCAAAAGCGAGGATGCCGTAAAGAATCCGGTCGCGGATCGTTTCCTTGAAGGTGTTTTTTGCGATGGTAATGATATTGCTCATGGTTCCCATTGCTGTCATTCCGAGCGACCGAAGGAGTGGACCTGCCTGCCGGCAGGCAGGGGAATCTTTCAAAAGATCCCTCGACTTCGTTCGGGATGACATTTATTTAGTGATAACTTCCACAAATCTTTTTTCTAGTGTCTTGCCTTTACAAAAACCCTTAATAGTACCCTCGTACACCAATTTGCCGTGGTTAATAATTCCGATGTTGTCGCAAATCTCCTCGACGTCTGACAAGATATGGGAATTGAAGAAAATTGTTTTGCCCTCTTTTTTAAGATTAAGGAAAATCTTTTTGAACTCCAGCCGTCCAATCGGATCCAGACCGTCCAGTGGCTCATCTAGGAATAAATATTCAGGGTCATTGACCAATGCTTGGGCCAAACCGAGGCGCTGTTTCATCCCTTTGGAAAATTCCACGATCGGTTTCTTGCCGACATCAGAAAGTCCGACCACGGCAAGCAAATTGTTCAATTGTTGAATTGTTGAATTGTTGTTGAGTTCTCGCTTCGCCTGCCTGCCAGTAGGCAAGGCTCGAACAATATTTTTATTGTCATCTCGAGCCTGTCGAGAGATCTTTTGAAAGATTCCTCCGCTTCGGTCGGAATGACAAGCGAAAAGGTCTGACATAAATTTAAGGAATTCTTTCGCGTTTAAGTGATCATAAAAATAAGGATCCTCTGGCATATAGCCGATCTTCTGGCGGTTCGCCAATTTATCAAGATTATGTTTTTCAATCTCAACCTTGCCACTGTCTGGTTTATTTAATCCGACAATGACTTTCATCGCTGTCGTTTTGCCGGCGCCGTTTGGTCCCAAGAAACCAAAAATCTCACCCTTTTTGATTTCAAGGGACAGTTTATCGACAATTTTTACCTTGCCGTATGATTTTGAGAGTTTGGTGATCTTAATCATCTTTCCGTATTGTACTTGCTAACT
>CAYILA010000016.1:0-6989 GCA_964364265.1 uncultured Candidatus Saccharibacteria bacterium
GAATTCCGAATTTTGGCGGAGAGAGCGAGATTCGAACTCGCGATACCTTGCGGTATACGCGCTTTCCAAGCGCGCGCACTAGACCAACTATGCGATCTCTCCATATTGTCTGTCATTCCGGACTAGATCCGGAATCCAGTTTTTTGTTTTCTGGATCCCAAATCAAGTTTGGGATGACTTATCTAAGTTGTTACATTTATATTGTTTGATAATCTCTAACTTTTCTTTTCGCCCGGCAGAATGTTTCAAGTGCCATTCGCGTTTCAATGCCTCCGAACGAGTCGGATATTCTTCCCAATAAATGCATTTCCAAGGGCCGAAAGGCATTGTGGACCTTGTCATGCCTTTATTGTGTTCCGTCAATCTTTTCTCGATATCGATAGTGTAGCCAATGTAATGCCGGTTTTTGGCATTGTTCTCTAGAATGTAAACATAATGATTCATTACCAATTTATTATATCAATATTAATGAAGCGGGGCAGGCGGGGAGTGGTGGTCCTCCCGCGCCTGCGCGAATCGTTCATGCACCGGTCCTCTCTTGGGACCAGCTTTCGACATCGTTGATGTGACTCTCCGAGCCAAAAGCGGAGAGCGCATCGCCGAGGCCGCGCAAAGCGCGGCCGAGTTGAAACGGCACCCAGCCGATTGGGTTGGTGTCTCCGAACACGATGATACAAAAGTATCCCATACTAGTTAGGGGATACCCGAGCCATCGTATCGGGGCGGTTGCTCGGAAAAGCCACATTTAGCTCCTCCCTTCAATCGGACGGCATTCGCAATCGAATACCATCACAACATAGACGATAAGGACCAACGGCCAGAGCACGATCAGGTCGTTGATCAGCACCGCTAGAAAAGGGTTATTTCTCCAAATCCCTGCAAATATTAGGTTAAAAAGGAGAATTCCCGCTGTCGCCACGGATAGATAAATGATCGCCATTCCTACCCCTTCTTTTCATCTTCGTCATTTGGAAAGCCGAGCCAGTTGAGACCGTAAGCGATCGGACCAAGCGCCACGGTCAGAAAGATGAAGACGACTCGGACGTACAAATTGCGACAATTTCGCAGAAAGTTCGGTCCGTTGTCGTTGACGCTTTTCGCGCCTATCAGAAACCAGAACGCCGCAACAATCAACAACAATTGCATCTTCTGTATCCTCCTCCATTCCCGAAATTATAGCAGAAAACAGGAATTTTACTAGTGTAGAAAAATAGTTAAGAGTGCGATAGAGTGAGGATACTCAAAACCGCAAGCAAATTAGCTAATCAGCTGATCAGACCCGAAGGGTCCCCCTGGGGGCCAATCAGCCAAAAGGAAAAATGGAGAACGATAAAAAATTCAAAATAAGTTGTCCCAAATGCCGGGCAGAAATCGATATCGATGAAGCTCTGACTTCCCAAATCGCCGGAGACATATTGGCCAAGTCGAAAAAGGAAGAGGAAGAGAGGTGGGCGGAGCGGGAGGAAAAGATAAAACGGGAATATTGGGCGAAGGCTCAAAACGCTGCCTCTTCTAAGTCCGAAAAAGAAGTGGCATTGTTGAAGGAAGAATTGGAATTACAGAAGAAAAAGCGGATTGAGGCGGAAGAAGAGGAATTGAAACTTCGGAAACAGAAGTTGGAATTAGAAGAGGCCAAAAAATCATTTGAAATTGAAAAACAACGCCAGATGGATGCCGAACGGGCCAGAATCAAGGAGGAAACCGCTAAAACGATTACCGATGAACACCGGCTGAAAGACGCCGAAAAAGAGAAAAAGATAAACGATCTAAGTAAAGCGTTAGAAGATGCTCAAAGAAAGATTCAACAGGGCTCGCAACAAACCCAGGGCGAGGTCTTGGAATTGGAACTAGAGGCGACCCTGATGCAAGAATTTCCGATGGATGAGATCTCGCCGGTACCAAAGGGTATAAACGGCGCCGATGTGATCCAAACGGTATTTAACAAGCGGGGTCGGCGTTGCGGATCGATTGCTTGGGAGATGAAAAGGACCAAGAATTGGACCGAGGGTTGGGTTCAAAAATTAAAAGATGACCAGAGACGGGTGAAAGCCGAAATTGCCGTTTTGATATCGGAAATTCTGCCCTCCGGAATTGCCGAGGCCGGTTATTATCAGGGTATTTATGTTGCCACCCCCAAAATGGCCCTTAATCTTGGAAAAATTTTGCGCAATCAGATTGTTGAGGTTTCCGATGTCTTGTCACTCGAGGAGGGCAAAGCGGACAAGAAGGATATGATTTGGAATTATCTGATGGGGCCGGAGTTTCGCGGCCGGATCAATTCATTCTTGGAGGCGGTGGTGGCGATGAAGAAATCGCTTGATCAGGAAAAGCGGGCCTACACCAAAATTTGGGCCGAGCGGGAGAAATTGATCGGCCGGATTGAAATGAGTATGGCCGGATTAAGCGGTGAAATCAAAGGAATCGCCGGCAAAGATTTAATATCCGGCGGACATCTGGAGCTGGAGTCAGGGGAGGAAATATTGGATGATATTATTGAAGAAGAAAACCCAGAACCGAGACCCCAGAACCAAAATATAGAACAAGAAAACCCAGAACCTAGACCCCAGAACCAAAAAGATAGACAACACAGTGATGTCATCCCGACCCCTTCGGTTTCGCTCAGGGCAGGCTCCGTGGAGGGATCTCTCGACTCGGAAATAACGCTCGCTCGAGATGACAATATTGAAACATCTGAAGCCGAGGAATCGGAGGCTGAAAAACCTGTACAATCACTATTTTAATTTCAACCAATTAAGATATTCGTAATTTCGATTGATTTGTAATTTAGTAGGGCGCGAATTTATGAGCGATGAAATTGAAGAGATAAAAAGACGGCTCGACATCACCGAAGTCGTCTCATCGTACCTGACCTTGAAAAAGGCCGGGACCAATCTGAAGGCGAATTGTCCTTTCCATCAGGAAAAGACACCCTCTTTTATGGTTTCTCCAGAGCGTCAAACATTTAAATGTTTTGGCTGCGGCGAGGGCGGCGACATCTTCACTTTTGTTGAAAAGATTGAAGGTTTGGATTTTTATAATGCTTTGAAACTGTTAGCCGACCGGGCCGGAGTGGAACTAAAAAAACGCTCGATCAAATACGGAAACGGTGAATTTAAGGCGGATAGAAAAACGGCCTTATTCGAAATCAACGATTTAGCGATGCGGGTCTATCATAAAATATTCCAAGATCACGAGAAAGCGGAGCCGGCCAGGAAGTATATGGAAAAGAGGGGAATATCGGATGAAACGATTTCGGAATTTAAAATCGGCTACGCTCCAGATTCCTGGGATTTTCTGATAAGATTTTTGAAAAAACACAAATATTCTGAAGAAGAAATGCTGCAGGCCGGTCTGGTGGTCCGGGGCGAGAAGGGGAAATATTACGACCGATTTCGGGGGCGGATAATGTTTCCCATTTTTAATATTATGGGTCAGACAATAGCTTTTACCTCACGAGTTCTGGTCGATAACGCCAAGGAAGCCAAATATCTAAATTCGTCCGATTCGCCGATCTACACCAAGGGTGATGTCTTGTACGGCTTGGACAAGGCGCGGATGAGCATTAAAGAAAAAGATATGGCGGTGGTGGTGGAGGGGAATATGGATGTGATTGCCTGCCACCAAGCCGGATTTAGGAATGTGGTTGCCTCGTCTGGAACCGCCTTGACCGAACAGCAACTAAAAATCCTAACTCGTTACGGAGGGGAGACGGCGTTCTGTTTTGACACCGACAGCGCCGGCGAAACGGCCATGAAGCGGGCAATAATATTGGCGGTTAAAAATGATATGACGACGAAAATCGTTGCCATTCCCCCGCCGTTCAAAGATCCGGACGAGGCGATAAAAAGTTCCCCCAAAAACTGGGAACGGGCAATACAAAACGCTAAACCCTCGGTTCCGTACTGGATTGATCTTTTAATCCGTAAAAATCCCGAGCTGGAGATCACGGACAAGAAGAAGATTGCCAAGGAAGTCTTGTCGGTGATTAAAATGACATACTCCCCGATTGAAAAAGAGGCCTATATCAAATATCTGGCCGAAAAATTGTCGATCTCGGAAAAATCCCTTCTTGACGCCCTGGACAAGAGCAAGATCGAAAAAAATGAAACAAAAAAAAGCGATTTTCTCAAAAAAGAACTGACTACCATCGATCGGTTGGCGACTCTCTTATGGCACGACCAAAACTTAGTTGAAAAATTATCCGAAAAAGTAATGACTGAATTATCAGATGAAAATTATCCAAATTTTATTGAGATGATAAAAAAAGATGAAATCAATAAGGAAAAATTGCCGGAAAGTGAAGTAAATCGTCTATCCGGAAATCTAATGATTATGGGAGAAGAGATCGATCTTTCTGACCCTGAAATAATTTCGGCCGAAATTTCGTATCTGTCAAAGAGGATTGAGAGTGATCAAAAAGAGGATTTGCGGGAAAGTTTCGCTAAAAAGATTAAAGAAGCCGAAACAAGAGGCGACAAGGAGGCAATCCGGGACCTCTTGAACGAATTCTCCAGCTTGATAAAATGACTTGAAAATGATACAATAATTATTGAAAAACGATAATTTTCAAGTCATCCCGAGCGCAGTCGAGGGATCCTATCGATAAAGGGATTTCTCCGCCGCCTTCGGCGAGTCGAAATGACAGATATGATCATCCCGAGGTAGTAACCAAGGGATCCTGTTGTGGTTATATCCTGAAACATACCTGCTTTTGCAGGCGGGTTTGGGATGATAGTCTTAAATTATAAATATTGAGTAACTATCATGTCTAAAAAAGTATTTGTACCCAAAAAAGAAGAGCCGCTACCGTTTTCACCGGCCGTGAACGCCCTTTTGGTGAAAGGACGGGCTCACGGTTACATCTCGGCTCAAGAACTGATCCAATCCGTCCCGGAACCGGAGACAAATGTCAAAGAACTGGATGAGATATTTTTCTTTATGTTTGAACGGGGAATCGAATTCAAGGAACAGGAAGAGGCCAAGACTGGAATTATCGCTCAAACCATTTCAAATACAGGAGCCAAAAAGGGACCGGCCGAATCAGACGAATTGACCGACGACTCGGTTCGGATGTACCTGCGGGAAATCGGGAAGATCGCTCTTTTGACTCCCGAAGAAGAGGTTAAACTGGCCAAGAGAATTGAACGGGGGGATATCGCCGCCAAAAAACGCTTGGCCGAAGCCAATTTGCGATTGGTGGTCTCGCTTGCCAAAAAATATATCGGTCGCGGTTTGTCATTTCTCGATTTGATTCAGGAAGGCAACACCGGTCTGATGCGGGCAGTTGAAAAATTCGACCACCGCAAAGGTTTTAAATTTTCGACTTACGCCACCTGGTGGATCCGGCAGGCAATCACCCGAGCCATCGCCGACCAGGCCAGAACAATTCGAATTCCGGTTCATATGATTGAAACGATTAACAAACTAATCCGCGTTCAGCGGCAGTTGGTCCAGGATTTGGGCCGAGAGCCGACACCGGAGGAGATTGCACAGGAAATGGGGCTTGATGTTGAGAAAGTCGAACATATCATTAAAATTTCCCAAGACACCGTTTCATTGGAAGCGCCGGTCGGGGAAGAGGAGGATTCCCGCCTTGGCGACTTTATCGAAGACGATAAAAATGTCTCGCCGGAAGAATCAACCGTTCATCAATTATTGAAAGATCGAATCTCGGAATTCCTGGGGGAACTGGCGCCGCGGGAACAAAAAATTTTAAAGATGCGTTTCGGTTTGGAGACCGGCCGGACTCACACCTTGGAAGAGGTCGGTCAGGAATTCGGCGTCACCCGCGAACGAATACGACAGATTGAGGCCAAAGCACTACAAAAATTAAGAAAGCTGGAACGCTCCAATATTTTGGAAGAGTACCTGCACTAAATACTCGAAAAGCTAAATGGATAAAAGGATGCCGTTCGCTCGTATGTGTCATCCCGTACTTGATACGGGATCTATCAATAAGGAATAATGATAATCTGGATGCTGAATCAAGCCTGCCTGTCGGCAGACAGGTTCAGCATGACAGCAATCTATAATCACAGCGAGTGGTTAAGAAATAATGCCCCAAAGGGGCATTATTAATTGAGATTGTCTTGTACCCATTTGGTGTGGTCTATGAGCGCTTGCTCTGTATCCCTGATTGTGTAACCTAGTTCGTCCCTCGCTTTCTTTGAGGTGATGATCGGGTTTTCCTGTAGGGTTCTTAAAGTATAAACACTCAAAACCGGATTCTTGTGCGTGAATCTTGAGATATTTTCCAATGTCCATCCCAATACGTAGGCGATCGCTAAGGGAAATCTAATTTTTGGTTTCGGTACGCCGGTGAATTTTTCAAGAATAATATTCAATTCCTGCATTGTCATCCAATTGCCACCCAAAATGTAGGTTTCCCCCTTTCTTCCTTTTTCTCCGGCGCCAACGATACCACTGGCTACATCTCGGACATCGGCAAAGTTGAACCCGCCATTCAAAATTACCTTCTGTTTGCCTTTTATATAATCATTTATGTATTTTCCAAAATCGGAGGGAAGAAAATCGTATGGCCCGAGCACACCGGTCGGGCAGACGATAACGGCATCAAGCCCGTCATTTTGCACGGCATCCAAAACCGCAATGGATGCCCTCGCTTTCGATCGATCGTAAACTCCCTGCCTCGCATCAGGATCATAGCCGATTGCCTCTACTGCCTCTTGCCCCTCCGGAGTTCTCCTTAGAGCATGAAAAGAGCTGATATAAATCAATCGATTGATCTTGTTTTCCAAGCAGGCCCCGATGACATTTTTCGTGCCAAGAAAGTTAATTTTTGTGACGATTGGGACATCGTAACTGACGGTGGAGATTACAGCGGCCAGGTGATAGACATTTTCAATCCCCGTGGTTGCTTTGTCCAAATCGGACGATGACATTATATCGCCGTAACAAATATCAACATCCAAATCTTTCAGGGCATCGACATTCGAACCCTTTAAAACCAAAACGCGAACCTTTTCGCC
>CAYILA010000017.1:0-6069 GCA_964364265.1 uncultured Candidatus Saccharibacteria bacterium
TGGGAGGACGCCGGCACCTTTGATAGTTTGCTTCATATCAGCAATATAATGGCCGCTAAAGCGAAATCGCTTTAGCCCCTACGAAAGTACGAATATAGCGAAAATACGAAAAGTACAAATAATTCGTAATTTCGTAATTTAGTACTTTCGCCTGCCTGCCGGTAGGCAGGATTAATTCGTAATTTAGTAGGGATTAGGAGACGTATGATTGAAGGCGTAAAAATTAAAGAACTAAAAATATTTAAAGACAAACCGGACTTGGAGCAGGACATCGAACCGGGGATTTTTATGGAAGTTTTACGGGACAATGACAATTTGCTTTCAAATTTCGGTCAGAGCAATTACACCACCGCCGGATCGGGCACAATCAAGGCTTTTCACTGGCATAAGTCCCAGGATGATTTGTGGTTTGTGGCGACCGGCAAGGCCATCATCGTCCTTTACGACCAACGCAAAAACTCGCCGACTTACGGCGAGACACAAACTATTCCTTGCGGCGAAGAGGACTGGAAGCTCGTTCTGATTCCGGTCGGTGTGGTGCACGGATACAAAGTCGTATCGAAAGAACCGTGCGGACTGTTTTACCATGTGACCAAATCTTACAACCGCGAAACCCCTGACGAAGAGCGGATCGACCCGTTCGATAAAGAGATTAATTTCGACTGGAAGTCGATATAGTAGGGAGTCAGGAGTACGGGGTAGGGGGAAGGAGGTTGGGATGTCAAAGAAATTTGAAACCTTGCAAGCATGGCAATCGGCAAAGGAGATGGTGTTGCTTGTTTATGATGCGACTGACAAATATCCCCGGAAGGAACAGTTTGGAATTACTAGTCAGACGAATAGGGCAGCGGTTTCGGTTCCGTCAAACATTGCGGAAGGTAGCTCTAGGAGTTCCAAAAAAGATTACTGTCATTTCTTGGAAATATCTATCGGCTCTGCGTTTGAGCTCGAAAATTTATTAGTTATTGCTTTTGAAAGGAAGTACTTGGTTTTAGAAGATAAGGCAATCATCGAAAATAAACTAGAAGAAACACTTCGTTTAACCTACGGCTTAAAAAGGAGTATGCAGTGAACATGATTAATACGCCCCCGACCCCCAGCTCCCGACCCCTAACCATTTTGGTCACAGGGGGTGCAGGTTTCATAGGAAGTAATTTTATCTTGTATACGATGAAAAAATATCCGGATTATTCGATTAAAAATCTGGATAAGTTAACATACGCCGGAAATTTAGAGAATCTGGATGAGGTCAAGGATAATCCGAACTATGAATTCATCCAGGGCGATATCTGCGACGCCGATACTGTCAAGAAAGCGGTCGGGGGAGTCGATGCGATCGTCCACTTTGCGGCCGAATCCCATGTTGACCGGTCAATCACCGGTCCGGCTGTCTTTGTCGAGACCAATGTAATCGGAACCCAGGTTTTACTAGACGCAGCGCGGGAAAAAGGGATTAGATTCCACCATGTCTCGACAGACGAGGTATTCGGTGCTTTGCCGTTGGAAAATTCCGAAATAAGATTCACCGAAGAGACGCCCTATAATCCGCGATCTCCCTATTCCGCCTCAAAGGCCGGTTCCGACCACTTGGTTCGGGCTTACTTTGAAACTTATGGTTTGCCGATTACGATATCAAATTGTACCAACAATTACGGCCCGTTTCATTTTCCGGAAAAAGTCATTCCTTTGTTTATTACCAACGCGATGCAGGACAAACCGCTACCGATTTATGGAGCGGGGAAGGCGGTACGGGATTATTTATTCGTAACGGATCACTGCGCGGCGATTGATTTGATATTACACAAAGGCAAGATTGGCGAGACCTATTGCATTGGCGGTGATTCGGAGAAAAATGGAATCGAAGTGGCCGATACAATATTAAAAGTATTAGATAAACCGGAAACATTGAAGACCTTTGTTGAGGATCGTAAGGGCCACGATATGCGCTACGCCATGGATCACTCGAAAATCACACAAGAACTCGGGTGGAAACCGCGCGTTACATTCGAGGAGGGTATGAAGGAAACGATCGACTGGTACAGGGAACACGAAGATTGGTGGAAACGAATAATATCAGGGGAGTATCTTGACTCGCAGCGTGCCGCTGCGAATGACCCTACGAAAGTACAAATCTAACAAAAATACGAAATTACAAAATTATTCGCATTTTCGTACTTTAGTATTTTCGCCTGCCTGCCGGTAGGCAGGATTAATTCGTAATTTAGTAGGAGATTGAATGAAGATTCTAATAACCGGTGCCAAGGGACAGCTCGGTTTGAAGCTGAAAGAGATATTATCGTCGGATTTTGACTTGGTCCTGACCGATTCGGATGATATGGATATCACCGATAAGAATAAAGTCGATGAAGTTATCGGGCGGGAGAAACCGGATTTCATCATCCATGCCGCCGCCTATACCCAAGTCGACAAAGCTGAAGAGAATAAAGAGCTGTGTATGAAGATAAACGCCGAGGGGACGAAGAATGTAGCGCAGATCGCTGATAAATACGGTTGCGCTTTGCTGTACATCTCAACAGACTTTGTTTTCGACGGGGCGAAACAGGTTCCCTACACGGAAGAAGATGAACCAAATCCTCTCTCCGTTTATGCCGAGAGCAAGTATATCGGCGAAAAGGATATTGCATCACTCTGCGATAAGTATTATATCTTAAGGGTAGCCTGGTTGTTCGGCGAACTGCCGGAGGGACATCCCGGCACTAACTTTGTCGAAACGATGTTGAAGTTGGCGTCAGAGAGAGATTCTTTGGCTGTGGTATCCGATCAAGTCGGATCGCCGACTTACACAGGTGATTTGGTTGAAGTTATTAATAAGATCATTAATACTCCAGACTCCCAACCCCCGACTCCCTACGGCTTGTATCACTTCTCCGGCGAAGGCGAGTGCTCATGGTACGATTTCGCCAAAGAGATATTTAAACAATCAGGTGTCACAATTGATTTAAAGCCAATCGAATCAGAGCGATACCCGCAGAAAGCGAAGCGCCCGCCTTACTCATATTTAGATAAGACCAAAATTAAATCAGAGCTCAAAATGGAAGTTCGGTCGTGGCGGGAGATGTTAAAAGAATATTTAAGTCGTCGTTAATATTGTTGTCGTATGAAAACACCGAAACTTTCAATAATTATTCCCGCTTACTGCGAGGAAGCGTCTATCTATTCAACCATAGATAACATTTTGCAGGCCCATGATATTTTGGAATATAACTATGAAGTCATTGTGGTTGTCGACGGTTCTCCCGACCGGACTGCGGTTGAGGCCAGAAAACACCGTTCAAAAAAGGTTAAGGTGTTCGAATACGGGAAAAATCAGGGCAAAGGATATGCTCTAAAATTCGGCACCAAGAAAGCTCTGGGCGAGATTATTACCTTCACTGATGCCGGCGGTGATTTTGACCCCCGGCAATTCGACAAGTGTGTAAAGTTGATGGAGATCTTTGACGCCGATTTTGTGATCGGTTCGAAACGGCATCCCGCTTCCAAGGTCAACTATCCGTTCTTAAGACAAATTTATTCCTGGTGCTACCATAAATTAGTCAGGGTCTTATTCGGCATAAATGTTACCGACACCCAGACGGGACTAAAGTTTTTGCGCCGAAAGGTGGCAAGGGATATAATGCCAAGAATGCTGGTCAAAAGGTACGCTTTTGATCTTGAGATGTTGGTGATTGCTCATCAATTTGGCTATAACAGAATCTTCGAAGCGCCGGTTGAGATGCATTTCAATGATGCCGGCAGCAGCGCCGCAAATATTTCAGCAGTAAAAAAAATGTTTATCGATACCTTGGCGATTCTATATCGCGCCAGAATTTTAAATTATTACCGGAAAAAAAGTTCAAAAAGACATTGGAATATCGAGCCGATCACAAAAACTCACCCTATTAAAACCATGGATATAAAATGAAGAAAACCTATCTTGTTGTCGGCGGGGCCGGATTTTTGGGCGCAAATATGATTGAGCGCCTTTTATCGGAGGGGAACAAAGTCATTTGCCTAGATAATCTCTTAACCGGAGTTTTGGAAAATATTGCCCAGTTCAAGAGTGATCCGGACTTTAAATTTATCAAGCACGATATTATTAAACCCCTGTCTCTCCCGGGAAAAATTGATTACATTTTAAATTACGCCTGTCCGGCCTCTCCGATTGATTATAGGAAATATCCCATTGAGACTCTGGAAGTCAGCTCAATCGGTGTTAAAAATATGCTGGAGCTGGCAAAAAAGAAAAAGGTCCGTTTCTTCCATACTTCTACTTCGGAGGTTTACGGCGACCCCTTGGAACATCCCCAGAAAGAGAGCTACTTTGGGCATGTAAATCCTTACGGAGAAAGAGCTTGCTATGACGAAGCAAAGCGCTTTGCTGAAGCTCTGATCTATATTTACCGCAAGGATTACGGAGTCGAGACCGGAATCGTTAGGATTTTTAATACCTATGGCCCCAAGATGAAACCCTTTGACGGCCGGGTCGTCTCGAATTTCATCCGGCAGGCTTTGTCCGGAGAGGATCTGACGATTTATGGAGAGGGAAAACAGACCAGGTCTTTTTGTTATGTTGATGATCAGATTGAAGCCCATTTGAAGATGATTCATTCCAAGCTTGAGGGACCGATTAATATCGGCAATTCGGGCGAGTTTACAATGCTTGAGCTGGCCAAGAAAGTTCTCAAATTAACAGGATCAAAATCGGGAGTTATTTATAAACCGTTGCCGAAAGACGATCCGGCCCAGCGCCGCCCCGACATTTCCTTGGCAATGGAAAAACTCGGATGGAAACCGGAAGTCAAATTGGATGAAGGTTTGAAGAAAACAATTGCCTGGTTCAGGCGGTCGGGGTATTGATCAGATAAGTGACTTTTATCGGAGAAAGATTATGAAAATTGCAGTCATCGGTACCGGTTATGTCGGGCTAGTCCAGGGCGTCTGTTTGGCGGATTTGGGAAATGATGTTGTTTGTGTTGATATTGATGAAAGAAAGATTAAGAAATTAAAGCAAGGTATTTCGCCGATCTATGAGCCGGGAATCGAAGAGCTGATCGCTAAAAATATCAAAGCCGGCCGTATCAAATTTACAACCGACCTGAAAAGTAGTCTTTCGGAGAGCGAGATAATATTTATTGCTGTCGGGACGCCTCCGGCTGAAGACGGCCGTGCCGATTTGAAATATGTCGTGACCGCCGCCGAGCAGATCGGTAAGAATTTAAAACACTATCAAATTATCGTTAATAAAAGCACGGTGCCGATCGGAACAGGAAAACTGGTTCGCGAAACGATTGTGAAGTATTACAAAGGCGATTTTGATGTTGTCTCCAACCCGGAGTTTTTGCGTGAAGGATCAGCCATTGACGACTGGGTTCATCCTGACCGCATTGTCATAGGCGACTCAAATGGCAAAAAGGTAGCCGCTAAGGTGGCCAAACTTTATAAGGTTTTGGGTGCGCCCATCTTGATTACCAACCTAGAAACGGCGGAGATGATCAAATATGCTTCGAACTCATATCTAGCGACGCAGATATCCTTTATTAATTCGCTATCTTGCATCTGTGAAAAAGTGGGGGCTGATGTCGATGAGGTCGCCGACGGAATGAAACAGGATAAAAGGATCGGCCAGCACGCCTTCCTTTCCGCCGGTTTGGGTTACGGCGGCTCCTGTTTCCCAAAAGATGTTGAGGCTTTAATACAGATTGCCAAGGATTATTCGGTTCGGTTTGGGATTTTGGAGGAAACAGAGGTGGTTAACAAAGAACAGCGCCAGAGATTTGTGGCCAAGATCAATAAGAAACTAGGAAACCTAAAGGGTAAAAAGATTGCCGTTTGGGGAATTGCCTTCAAGCCCAAAACCGACGATATCCGGATGGCGCCGGCAATTACCATTTTGGAGGCGCTTAGCAGTTTGGGAGCCAAAATCACTGCCTTTGATCCGGTAGCGGAGGAGAATCTCTTGCAGATAATGCCGGATATTAAATTTGCCAAGAATGCTGTCGAAGCATGCAAAGATGCCGATGCTTTGGCGATCGTGACCGGCTGGGATGAGTTCAGACAGATTGACCTATC
>CAYILA010000018.1:0-4555 GCA_964364265.1 uncultured Candidatus Saccharibacteria bacterium
CTTTCAGGGCATCGACATTCGAACCCTTTAAAACCAAAACGCGAACCTTTTCGCCTTTCTCAAGAAGTTTTCTAACAACTACATTACCAATATGCCCGGTCCCACCGGTGACTAAGTTCATCTTTTCTCCATGAATGAATCAAAATTATCTAACAAACCCAATCTGCATATACCAACCTTGGGGTTTTGTGCATAAAGGACAGGCATCAGGGGCTGATTTTCCCTTGTGAATATAGCCGCAGTTTAAGCATTTCCACTCAACTTCTTCGTCGCTTTCAAAAAGTTTGCCTGCTTCTAAGCGGTCGGCCAGTTTGTTGTAGCGTTCCTCGTGTTTTTCCTCAACCTCCTTGATTTCGGTGAATAATTTGGCGGCCTCTTTGTCGCCCTCCTCTTCGGCGATTTTAGCGAAGCCGGGATACATTTCGGTATGTTCGAATTTTTCACCGGCAGCGGCGCGGCGGAGGTTCAGAAGGGTTTTGGCAAGCGGATCGATGCCGTAAGTGTTGGTCATCTCGGTAAAATCCTTGATTTGCTCCAACTCTTCTTGGGCATGTGCTCTCTCGTTATCGGCTGTCTCCAAAAAGACCTCCTTAATCCAGATCAAACCCTCTTTTTCGGCAATTTCGGCAAAATAGGTGTACTTATTTCTGGCCAGCGACTCGCCGGCAATCGCCTTCAATAAATTTTCGCTTGTCTTGCTCATCTTGCCTCTCTTTTAATCATTATCAGGACCATTTTAAATTTTGTAATTGCTTTGACGGCATGAGGATGGCCGGCCGGCAAGAGAATAAACTGGCCGGCGGTTAACTGATGCAAAACGCCGTCGATTGTTATTTCCGCTTTGCCGTCGACAACATTCAATAAAGCTTCATAAGGAGTGGAGTGTTCGCTCAAATTCTGTCCTTCGCCAAAAGCGAACAGGGTAACCGTACCGCCGCTGCTTTTCATCAATTCCTTGCTGACAACCGCCCCGTCCTGATAATTTATTAATTCTACAAGATTTTCTTTGTTCATTTATCCTCCAGCACTACAGTGCTATTATATATCAATCTCTTCTCTTTTGGTACGCAGGAACTTAAACCACGAGTCTAGAATCTTCATTATGATTTTAAGCGGCGCTTCAATCAGAAAATCGAGGGCCAGGATGAACGGATTGGTGTCGGCGAACTTATCGGAGATGAATTTGCCGATTCGGACGAAGGGAATGAACAGAAATTCCAAGATAAAAGTCAGATTGTCGTCCCGACCCGGCTTCATAACCAGTTCCAGGGCGATATTCCTGATTCGGAAAGAGAAGAAGGAAACGGCCGAAACAAAGAAGAAAAATAAGACGATGCTGATGATACTAAAATGAAGATAGACCAAGAGCCGGACCGTGCCGGCCAAAATCAAAATCGAAAAAACGCCGTAGAGAAAATTGAAAATAGAGGTCAGAGAACCCTCGGTTTTTTGAACCAGTGGATAAGATTTGTCGGAGATTTTACCCTCAAAGATCAAACTGTCGACCGATTCGGAGACGATTCTCTTGTTTTTGATTGCCGGCGTGCGGATAAATGTACCGGCGATTAACATCAGAAGCGGTGGAAAAGAGATATTTACAACGAGGGATAGGTAACGGATCTCGACCGAAAAGAAACGGTCAATCGGAATTTCCAGAATGAAAGCAAGGGATATTTTAGTTATAAAAATAAAAATCAGAGCCCGGAAGGTTCCGCGCCAGATTTTTTCTTTGGCTGAAAGAAGCATTTTGTCGTAGATTTCCATCAAAGTGTCGTGAAGGGAATCGGGCTTGTTTTGGTAGTAGGTGCCGTTTGATTCGTTGTTTTGGAGTAGTTCGCGGATGAGGATAAAGGGGGCGATATTTCTCTTGATCACTTTTTGGTAGTTGTTTTTGTACCGGTAACGGACGACCTTATTGATTTTATTCAAATTAATATCAACACAGCTGCCAAAATGTTTCGCCTCCTCGGGACTAAAATCGGACCAATTCGGGGTTGTCTTTTTGATAATCCAGTATTGGATAGAGGCCAGATCCGGTTTGAAGAGGAGAGAGAAAATGGTTAGTTTGATCTGGATTTCGTTGTCCTCATCTGTAATTCTGGTTCCTTTCAGATTGATGTTATCCTTCAGAATCGAATAGGCGAATTTTATCAGGAGTTCTTTCTTTGAATCCGGGTTCAAGAATTCATCGATCTCGCAGGCGAGCCAGTTTACGATATTTCTCTTAACTTTTAAGGTATTGAAATGCCAGGATTTGGTGTATTTCAAAATAGTTAGATACCGCGTAAAGATTTTTTCAATGCCGGCATAATCTTCTTTTGAGAGTGTTTCATTGTTTAGATAATTGGCCCATTCCAGCTCGGAAATGAGATCGAGCGCCAAATTTTTCGGAGTGATAGTCGGATTTAGAGTGTATTTGCGGTTGATAATCCGGGCGATGGCATTTTTAAAAATCGAATGTTCCTCCTGGTATTCGAGAGCGGTCCGGATTTTTTCATACAACATCGCCGATTGAGAGGAGTTGTCGTTCGATCCGGATTCTCCTTTTCGTTTTTTGTTTTCGGGAGTGCCGAGGAATTGTACCAAAAAGACGGAGGTTTTTTGATCAATCGGTTTTATTAAATTACTTTCCATACCTTTCAATATAGACCAATAAGGGATTACTTTTCAATTAGTACAGATTGCCATAAAAGCGATGGAAGCAGACCCCCCAAGGGGGCCCTACTTCCGGTGATTGTCGTCGCGAAGCGCCGCTACGGCCTCTTCGAGTTCGCGGGTTACATCATTGGCGTGTCGTCCGTCGGCAAAAATCGGTTTGCCGAAGTCGACTGTAACCGGCCCGATTCCCAAAGGATATTTTGAGGACTTGGGCCAAAGTTCGTATGTTCCACCGATGTAGGCGGGAACGATCGGACAGTTGCACTTGACCTTTTTCGCCATAAGGGCGACGCCTTCCTTGAAAGGCGCAACATCAAGTGTTTCTGATCTGCCGCCACTCGGGTAGCAGAGCAAGAGGTTGCCGTTGCGGAGGATTTCAACGCAACGGCGGAAGCTTTCCATTCCCTCTTTCGTGCCTTCCCGATGAATCGGGATGACATGCAATATCTCCCCAAAAAGGAAGCGCAGGTCGTCATTCGCTAGCCAAAGTTCAGCCGCGCCGGCGATGAATATTCGCTCGGCGTTAATCCATTTGATCGCGGCTATTACTGGCCAGTGATCGAAATGGCTAAGATGATTAGGGGCGATGATAACCGGTCCGGTTAGGGGAATGTTATCCTCGCCGGTAACATTCAGATTGAAGCCGCTTTCAGCCAAGTCCTTGACCAGCAAGAGGGAGAATCGGCTTAGGTACTGATTAAGATCCGGATCGTCGATCTTAGCCAATAGCTGAATCAACTGGAGACCAACAGGCATCAACCCTTTGCCTAGTCGTTCAAGATCTTGCGAATCGGTATTAGCCAGATTCTCAAGTACATTCCGGTTTGCAAGAAAGAACCTAGCCAACTCGGTGTGGCCTTCATGTCTTTCGTGCATCTTAAGTTGGAGAGCCAAGATGTTGCTCCAGATCGTCCTCTTAAGATTATCCAATCTTTCCCTGGTCAGGCCGAACATTTTCGGCCTGACATTCAGGTCGGCAAATGGCTGAAGCACCGGATTGCCCGATGACAGTGAATCAACCCAACTGTCAGTCGTTGACATTGCTTTTTCCTCTGGGCGATTTGCCCGTGCGTGAATAGTACCACATTTTCGCCTATAGTGCTATACTTTTTATATAACCCTATATCACTTCGGGGGGGTTGGTTTTGATTCGCATGTTTATTAGTCCATAATAACGCAAAAGACCGGAGCGGCGATGGGACTCACAGTCCTTTGCGCCACACCGGTCTAGGTTATTGGGGTGCCGGGAAATCCGGGAAGTATGCCCAGTCAACATATACGACCCGCGAACTCAAGATGAGTGAAAATTTTCCGGTCTCATCTTGCAGTCCATACCAGACGATTTTCGGTCCTGGCTTCCAGATTTGGATTACAGCCCGGCCCTCGTATCCTCTGGTGTAACACCAGTCAACAACGGGGTTTTTGGTGAGTTCTGTCACCTGAACCCCGGGAGTTCCCATGTCGGTGACTTCGCCGGTCCGGTTGGTTACGACGCACTCAAATGGTTGGTGCATCAGAACCATCGGAACCGATTCCGGGACTTCCTTCAACTGAGTCGTCCCGGGTTCAGCGACATCGCGCCAAGTCACCAGTGGCATATCTTGCCCGTTATCGGGGTTTGATACTGCCATATCGAGCGGAGAAACCAAACCATATTTCTCCGCATTGGTGCCTGTCGCCCCGCCACCCTTGTCGCCTCCGCCGCAGCCGGAGAACCAACAGACGACAGCGAAAAAACAAAAAAAGCGGAACATATCTTTCCTCCCTCCGGCTACATGAATGATAGCAGCCGAAAATCTGCATTACTTATACCATTATTTACTAATAATGTCAATCGACGGATTTTAAGTTCCGGTTCGAAGTTAAACAAACCAGTTAAAAAAGGCATCCTGACTCG